>NZ_JASLGR010000025.1 GCF_030150155.1 Nocardioides sp. | reverse complement strand
GAGCCGGAGTGGATGCTGGAGAACCGGCTGAAGGCGTTGCGCATCCTCGGTCGCAAGCCGATGCCAAGTGGGGCTCCAACCTGCAGGGCATCGACTTCGACAACATCAAGTACTTCGTGCGGTCCACCGAGAAGCAGGCCGCGTCCTGGGAGGAACTGCCCGAGGACATCCGCAACACCTACGACCGCCTCGGCATCCCGGAGGCGGAGAAGCAGCGGCTGGTCGCCGGTGTGGCGGCACAGTACGAGTCCGAGGTGGTGTACCACCAGATCCGCGAAGACCTTGAGGCACAGGGCGTCATCTTCCTGGACACCGACTCGGGCCTGCGGGAGCACCCGGAGATCTTCAAGCAGTACTTCGGCACCGTGATCCCGGCCGGGGACAACAAGTTCTCCGCACTGAACACCGCGGTGTGGTCGGGCGGATCGTTCATCTACGTGCCGCAGGGCGTGCACGTCGACATCCCGCTGCAGGCGTACTTCCGGATCAACACCGAGAACATGGGCCAGTTCGAGCGGACGCTGATCATCGCCGACGAGGGCTCCTACGTGCACTACGTCGAGGGCTGCACCGCGCCGATCTACTCCACCGACTCGCTGCACTCCGCCGTGGTCGAGATCATCGTGAAGAAGAACGCCCGCGTTCGCTACACGACGATCCAGAACTGGTCGAACAACGTCTACAACCTGGTCACCAAGCGCGCCGTGTGCGAAGAGGGCGCCACGATGGAGTGGGTCGACGGCAACATCGGCTCCAAGGTCACCATGAAGTACCCGGCCGTCTACCTGATGGGCGAGCACGCCAAGGGTGAGACGCTCTCGATCGCCTTCGCCGGCGAGGGCCAGCACCAGGACGCCGGGGCCAAGATGGTCCACGCCGCGCCGAACACGTCGTCGTCGATCCTGAGCAAGTCCGTCGCCCGGGGCGGTGGCCGGACGTCGTACCGCGGCCTGATCCAGATCAACGAGGGTGCGCACGGCTCGAAGTCGAACGTGCTCTGCGACGCCCTGCTGGTCGACCAGATCTCCCGTTCGGACACCTACCCGTACGTCGACATCCGCGAGGACGACGTCTCGATGGGTCACGAGGCCTCGGTCTCCAAGGTCTCCGACGACCAGCTCTCCTACCTGATGAGCCGCGGCATGGAGCAGGACGAGGCGATGGCCATGATCGTCCGTGGCTTCGTCGAGCCCATCGCCAAGGAGCTCCCGATGGAATACGCCCTCGAGCTCAACCGCTTGATCGAACTGCAGATGGAAGGAGCCGTTGGCTGATGACGGCCACACAGCTCGGACAGAGCCTTGACTCTGTCCTGTCCTCACTCGAGCTGGAGCCGGTGGAGTCCCACCTGCACCCGACCGGCTCGTTCGCTGTCGAGGACCACGTCGTGCCCACCGGCCGCGAGGAGATCTGGCGGTTCACCCCGCTGCGTCGCCTCCGTGGTCTGCACGACTCCGCCCCCTTCGGTGGCACCCTGACGACCAGCAGCACCGGTGGTGAGCAGATCACCATCGAGCGCGTTCCCGCCGAGGGCCTGCGCGGCATCAGCGGCTTCGTGCCGACCGACCGGATCGCCGCGCGCGCCCTGGCCGAGGCCACCGAGTCGACCCTGATCACCGTCCCGGTCGAGGCCGAGGTCGCCGACGCCCTGGTGATCACCGTCACCGGCGCCTCCGAGACCGCCGTCGCCGAGCACGTCGTGGTCAAGGCCGGCCGCCACTCCAAGGCGACCATCGTCTTCCGCTTCGAGGGCACCACGACCCTGGCCGACAACGTCGAGATCGTGGTCGAGGACGGCGCTCAGCTGACCGTCGTCTCCATCGACGACTGGGCCGACGACGCCGTCCGCGCCGGTCACCGCCACGTGGCCGTGGGTCGTGACGCCCAGTTCAAGCACATCGACGTCACCTTCGGTGGCGACGTGGTCCGCAACGACACCACGGTGCAGTACTCCGGCCCCGGCGGCTCCGCTGAGCTGCTCGGCCTCTACTTCGCCGACGCCGGTCAGCACATCGAGCACCGTCTCTTCGTCGACCACACCGCGCCGCGGACCAAGTCGCACGTCGTCTACAAGGGCGCCCTCCAGGGCGACGGCGCCCACACCGTGTGGATCGGCAACGTCCTGATCCGCAAGATCGCCGAGGGCATCGAGACCTACGAGGAGAACCGCAACCTGGTTCTCACCGACGGTGCCCAGGCCGACTCGGTGCCGAACCTCGAGATCGAGACCGGCGAGATCGAGGGCGCGGGTCACGCGTCGGCGATCGGCCGCTTCGACGACGAGCAGCTCTTCTACCTGCGCTCGCGCGGGATCTCGGAGTCGGAGGCACGCCGCCTGGTCGTGCACGGCTTCTTCAACGACCTGATCCGTCAGGTCGGCGTGCCCGCGCTCGAGGAGCAGCTCGCTGCCACCGTCGAGGCCGAGCTCGCCCAGAACATTTCCGCCATCGAGGCCATCACCACCGGAGAGAACGCATGAGCACGCTTGAGATCAAGGACCTCCACGTCACCGTCGAGGACGAGAACACCGAGGGTGGTGTCAAGGAGATCCTCAAGGGCGTCACGCTGACGATCAAGTCCGGCGAGACGCACGCCATCATGGGCCCCAACGGCTCGGGCAAGTCGACCACGGCCTACTCGATCGCCGGTCACCCGAAGTACACGATCACCGGCGGCGAGGTCCTCCTCGACGGTGAGAACCTGCTGGAGATGAGCGTCGACGAGCGCGCCCGCGCTGGCCTCTTCCTCGCCATGCAGTACCCGGTCGAGGTCCCCGGTGTCTCGATGGCCAACTTCCTGCGCACCGCGAAGACCGCCCTGGACGGCGAGGCTCCCAAGCTCCGCACCTGGGTCAAGGACGTCAACGGTGCCCTGGAGAAGATGAACCTGGACCCCGCGTTCAGCCAGCGCTCGGTCAACGAGGGCTTCTCCGGCGGCGAGAAGAAGCGTGCCGAGATCGCCCAGCTCGACCTGCTCGACCCCAAGGTCGCGATCCTCGACGAGATCGACTCCGGTCTCGACATCGACGCGCTCAAGGTCGTCTCCGAGGGGATCAATCGGTTCCGTGAGCGTTCGGACAAGGGTCTGCTGCTGATCACGCACTACACCCGCATCCTGCGTTACGTGAAGCCCGACTTCATCCACGTCTTCGTCGACGGTCACGTGGCCGAGACCGGTGGCGCCGAGCTCGGCGAAGAGCTAGAAGCCAACGGCTACGACCGCTTCCTCTCGGTGGCGCGATAAGCGGCACTGCGCTGCGTTGTCGTCGCTTGACGACCCGCTTCGCTTGAAGGTCGCCTTCGCTCCTCCGCCTTGCTCAGCACCACTTCTCCCACCACCGAAGGGAATCTCATGGAGGGTCTTCTTCCTGACCTCGACGTGATTCGCAAGGACTTCCCCATCCTCGAGCGCACCGTGCACGAGGGACGCCCCCTGGTGTACCTCGACAGCGCCAACACGTCGCAGAAGCCGCAGATCGTGATCGACACGATGGTCGATCACCTCGAGCGGCACAACGCGAACGTGGCCCGCGCCATGCACACGCTCGGGGCGGAGGCCACCGAGGCGTTCGAGAACGCCCGTGACGAGGTGGCCTCCTTCCTGGGGGCCCCCTCGCGCGACGAGGTGATCTTCACCAAGAACGCCTCCGAGGCGCTCAACCTGGTCGCCAACACCCTGGCCTGGGCCACCGGTGACCTGGCGATCGGGGAGGGCGACGTCGTCGTCACCACCGAGATGGAGCACCACTCCAACATCGTGCCGTGGCAGCTCCTCACCCAGCGCAAGGGTGCGACCCTGCGTTGGTTCGGCCTGACCGACGACGGCCAGCTCGACCTGTCGAACATCGACGAGCTGATCACCGAGAAGACCAAGGTCGTCGCCTTCACCTGGGTCTCCAACATGCTGGGCACGGTCAACCCCGTCGCCGAGCTGACCCGGCGCGCCCACGAGGTCGGAGCGATCGTCGTCGTCGACGCCTCGCAGGCCGCCCCGGTGCTGCCGATCGACCTCGCGGCCATGCCCGAGGCGGAGCGCCCCGACGCCCTGGTGTTCACCGGTCACAAGACGGTGGGCCCGACCGGCATCGGTGTGCTCTGGGGACGACGCTCCCTGCTCGAGCAGCTTCCGCCCTTCCTGGGCGGCGGCGAGATGATCGAGACCGTCACGATGGAGCGGTCGACGTACGCCGGCATCCCGCACAAGTTCGAGGCGGGCACGCCCCCGATCGTGGAGGCCGTCGGCCTCGGCGCCGCGCTGACCTACCTGTCGCACCTGGGCATGGACGCCGTCCACGCCCACGAGCAGGCGATCACCCGCTACGCCCTGGACCAGCTCACCCAGATCAAGGGCCTGCGCGTGATGGGGCCGGCTGACGCCGCCCTGCGCGGTGGGGCGATCTCGTTCGAGCTCGACGGCGTGCACCCGCACGACATCGCCCAGCTGGTCGACAGCCGTGGGGTCGCGATCCGGGCCGGTCACCACTGCGCCAAGCCCGCGCACCTGCGCTTCGGCGTGCAGGCGTCGAGCCGGATGTCGTCGTACCTCTACACCACGCCGGCGGAGATCGACGCCCTGGTCGAGGCGCTCGACTTCACCCGTTCGTACTTCAAGGTGGACTGAGATGAGCACCCAAGCCGACCTGGACGGCATGTACCAGGAGATCATCCTCGATCACTACAAGCACCCGCACGGCAAGGGACTGCGTGAGCAGTTCGAGGCCGAGGTGCACCACGTCAACCCGACCTGCGGGGACGAGATCACGCTGCGCGTGCATCTGGAGCAGACCGGGGACGGCGCCGTCGTCTCCGACGTCTCCTACGACAGCCTCGGCTGCTCGATCTCGCAGGCCTCGGCCTCGGTCCTCTACGACCTCGTCGTCGGCAAGCCGGTCGACGAGGCCCTGGCCATCCAGGAGGAGTTCCTCCACCTGATGCAGGGCAAGGGCCAGATCGAGGTCGACGACTCCCTCGAGGAGGTCCTCGAGGACGGCATCGCCTTCGCCGGCGTCGCCAAGTTCCCCGCACGCGTGAAGTGCGCCCTGTTGAGTTGGATGGCCTGGAAAGACGCCACCGCCCAGTCCCTGGAGGCAGCGAAATGACCGACACCCCGATCGAGACGCTCAGCGTCGACGATGTCACCGAGGCGATGAAGGACGTCGTCGACCCCGAGCTGGGGATCAACGTCGTCGACCTCGGCCTGATCTACGACGTGCACCTGGCCGGTAACGACGTCACCATCGACATGACCCTGACGTCGGCGGCCTGCCCGCTGACCGACATGATCCAGGACCAGACCGAGAGCGCGCTCGAGGGCATGGCCAGCGACGTGACGATCAACTGGGTCTGGATGCCGCCGTGGGGCCCGGACAAGATCACCCCCGACGGTCGCGAGCAACTGCGCGCCCTCGGCTTCAACGTCTGACGCATGACCGAGGACGTCGCGATCCGGCCAGCCAGTCTGCTCGATGCGGAGAGGCTGGCCGCGTTGCATCTCCAGGTCTGGCGGGAGGCGTACGCCGGCCTGATGCCCGACGAGGTGCTCGCCCACCGTGAGGCAGAGCCCGAGCTGGCACGCGTGACGCGCTGGGTCGGACGGGTGCGCAGCAACCAGATCCTGGTCGCCGACGACGGCGGGCTGGTGGTCGGCTGGGCCGAGGTCGGCCCCAGCCGCGACGCCGACCTGGCAGGGGAGGAGCTCTACTCGATCTACCTCGCCGCCTCGCACTACTCCACCGGCCTGGGCCACCGACTCCTCGACGCGGTGCTGGGCGAGCGTCCCGCGCACGTCTGGGTGCTGCGCGGCAACGAGCGGGCTGAGCGGTTCTACCAGCGCCACGGCTTCGCCTACGACGGCTCCGAGGTGGTCGACGAGCTCGGCCTGAGCGATCTGCGGATGCGGCGCGGCTGAGGGTCCTACGCTGATCCCGTGACGGCGGTGATCGAGATCAGCGGACTGGTCAAGGCGTTCGGCACGGCGCGTGCCCTCGACGGCCTCGACCTCACGGTGCAGGCAGGGGAGGTGCACGGCTTCCTCGGACCCAACGGGGCCGGGAAGTCCACCACGCTGCGGATCCTGCTCGGCCTGGTGCGGGCCTCGGCCGGGTCGGTCACCCTCTTCGGACAGGACCCCTGGCAGGCGGGGCCGGCGCTGCACCGCCGACTGGCCTACGTGCCCGGCGACGTCAGTCTGTGGCCCAACCTGTCAGGCGGGGAGACGGTCGACCTGCTGCTGCGGATGCGGGGTGCCGATCCGGCCCAGTCCCGCAAGGCCGACCTGGTGGAGCGGTTCAAGCTCGACCTGACCAAGAAGGGCCGGGCGTACTCCAAGGGCAACCGGCAGAAGGTCGCCCTCGTCGCCGCGTTCGCCGTGGACTGCGACCTGCTCGTCCTCGACGAGCCGACCAGCGGACTCGATCCCCTGATGGAGCAGCTCTTCGCCGCCTGCGTCGCTGAGCACACCGCCCGCGGTGGCACGGTGCTGCTGTCCAGCCACATCCTGAGCGAGGTGGAGCGGCTCGCCGACCGGGTGACGATCATCAGGGCCGGGCGGACCGCGGAGTCGGGCACCCTCGACGAGCTGCGCCTGCTCAAGGCGGGCGGCGACCGTGATGCCAGCCTGGAAGAGCTCTTCCTCAGTGCCTACGAGGGCTGAGCCGTGACGTCGAGTCTCACCGGCGCCACCGCCCTGGCCTGGCAGAACCTGCGCCGCGACCGGATCATCGCCGCGGTCTGGCTGGTGCTGATGGCCGCGATGGCCGCCGCGTCGGCCTACGCCACCCCGTCACTGATCTCCTCACCCGCCGACCAGCGCCGGCTCGCACTCGAGCTCAACGCCCAACCGGCGCTGCGGGCCCTCTACGGCCCGATCTTGGACCCGGACGCGCTCGGTGAGGTCGCGATGAGCAAGATGACGGTGCTCTACGCGCTGATCGCCGCGATCCTCTTCGTGGTGGTGCTCCGGCGCCACACCCGGGTCGAGGAGGAGAGCGGACGCGCCGAGCTCCTCGCCGCGACCGTGATCGGCCGCAACGCCCCGCTCGCCGGAGCGGTGCTGGAGTGCCTGGGCCTGGCCGTCGTGCTCGGTGCCGTCGTCTTCGCCGCCTCCGCGCTCGGTGGCCTGCCCGTAGCCGGATCGCTCTGGTTCGGTCTCTCCTGGGTCGGCACTGCCGCGGTCGCCACCGGCGTGGCCGCCGTCGCCTGCCAGCTCAGCGCCAGTGCCCGGACCTGTGCGGCGATCGCCGCGGCGGTGCTCGGCGCCTTCTACGTGGTGCGTGCGCTGGGCGACGGCTTGCAGGCCACCTGGCTGAGCTGGTGCTCGCCCCTGGGCTGGAACACCCAGCTCCGCGCCTGGAGCGACCCCCGGATCTGGGTCCTGGCCCTGTACGCCGTCACCAGCGCGCTCCTGCTGGTCGTGGCCGCTGTGCTCCGCGGCGCCCGGGACCTGGGCGAAGGACTCGTCGCGGCCCGGCCCGGGCGGACCAGTGCGCCGGCCTGGCTCGGCTCCGCGCTCGGCCTGGTGGTGCGGGTGCACCGCACCGGAGCGCTGCTGTGGGCGGTCGCGTTGTTCGGCGGCGGGATCGCGTTCGGTGCGATGTCGCCGGGCCTGGACAGCCTGGTCGCCTCGATGGGTGGCGGTCAGGAGCTGATCGACAGGCTCGGCGGCGCCATGATCGCCGCGGTGCTGAGCGTGCTGGCGATGGCGGTCACCTTCTTCGGGGTCTCGATCGTCGCTGCGGCCGGTGCCGACGAGGCCGGTGGTCATGCCGAGCTGGTGCTGGCCACCGGTGTCTCGCGCCGTGCCTGGTTCGGCGCGGTGGTCGGGTTCGCCCTGATCGGCTCCGCGGTGCTGGTGCTGCTCGGCGGCCTGGGGCTGATGATCGGGGACGCCCTCGCGGGTGGGGCGCGGCCCTGGACCGCCCTGGTCGCTGCCGGTGCCTGGGTCGGCGCTGTCGTCGCGGTGCAGGCGGTGGTGATCCTGGCCTGGAGCCACCGCGCCGCGTGGAGCGTGCTGGGCTGGGGTGTGGTGGCGCTGTGTCTGCTGGACACCTTGCTCGGCGAGCTGCTGCGGTTCCCGACCTGGCTGGTCAAGGTGTCGCCGTACTCGGTGGTGCCGCAGTACCCCGTCGAGGCGTGGCGGTGGAGCCCGGTGCTGGGGTTGTGGGTGGGCGCCGCGCTGGTCGGCCTTCTCGCGTGGTTCCGCTTCCGCGAGCGTGATATCGGCTAGCGTGCCTGCCATGTGGCAGCCGGAGCCCGAGTGGCTTCCCCTCACCGGGGGCGCGTCGGTGTCGACGTACGGCGTGTGGCGCACGGAGATCGGCGGGCGACCGCTGGTGATCAAGCGGCTGCGGGCCCCGGGGCCCGACGACCCGCCGGAGCTGTCGGATCCGCAGCACTTCGCCTGGTGGCGCCGCGAGGCCGAGGTCGCGCGTGCGGGGCTGTTGGACGCCACGGCGGGGCTGCGTGCCCCGGTAGCGGCCGTCGAGGAGGACTCCGAGGGGATCACGCTGACCCAGGACTGGGTGGAGGACGCCGCCAACAGCGGGCTGTTCGCCGCGATCTCGATGGGCCGCTTCGCCGCGACGGAGGTGCCCGAGGCACGGTGGCTGGCTCGCGGCCAGCTGCGCAGCCGGTTGGAGCGGGTCGGGCGTCGCGGTGGCTGGCCGACCCTGGGGCGCACCACCGCCAGCGACATCGCCGACGCGCTGTGGCACAAGCGTGATCGGATGCTCAGCGTGCTCGACAGCCTGGAGCAGGTGCTCCAGCACGGCGATCCGACGCCTGCCAATCTGGCAGGGCGTGACGGCGAGGAGATCGTCGCGGTGGACTGGGGCACGTTCGGGGTCGGGCCGCTCGGCGCGGACCTCGGCTACTACGCGTTGGGGGCGCGGGAGGGGTTCGAGCCGCTGCTGGACGCCTACCTGCTGGGTCTGCCCGAGCGGAGTCGGCGTCGCGACGAGATCGCGGTGGCCGCCCAGGTGACGTTGGCCTACACCGCGTTCACCCGCGCCGAGTGGGCGCTGGCCCGGGTCGCCGGGGGAGAGGGTGCGCTGGCCGGGAAGTTCCGGCACCCCTCGGTCGCCCCGCACCTGCGGGCCCTGCAACGCCAGCACGCCGCGGTGGAGGCAGTGCTGGCGCTGTGAGGCGATGGCCTCATCCTGGGCGTCGTGTCGTCTGCTTCAGTAGTGCGCCGAAGGTCAGCAGGGCCAGGGCGGCGAAGAGTCCCGCGAAGACGCCGACGGCGTGGGTGAGCGTGGTGGTCGCGGCGAGGAGGCCGACGCCGATGACGGGCACGCCGACGCCGGCGTACACGATCACGTAGAAGCTCGAGACCACCTCGGCGCGACGTGCGGCGGGGGCGTGCTGGTTGATGGTGGTGAGTCCGCCCAGGAAGACCAGCCCATGTCCGACCCCGGCGACGACGCTGGCTGCGAGCAGTGGTGGCAGCGAGCCTGTCGTCACGCTGAGGAGCAGGATGCCCAGGCCGCTGGCCAGGATCAGCAGACCCGTGAGCTCGCCGCGTGGTGTCGTGCTGCGGTAGCTGGCCACCTGGGTGAGCGCCGAGGCGGCGAGGATCAGTCCGGCGACGCCTCCGCCGAGCAGCGGGTTGGTGCTGCCGGTCAGGGTGGCCACCAGCGTCGGGATGAGTGCGAGGAAGAGCCCGGTGACGGCGAAGGCGATGAAGTTCGCGCTGCCCGTGGTGCCGAAGACCGAACGCATCCCTGCCGGGATGGTGGGGCGTCGGGGGTGCCAGGCAGTGGTGGGTGTCGCGGTCAAGGCGCGCCCGGCGGCGACGAACGCGAGGCAGAGCAGGACGCCTTCGAGGACGAAGGGCGTCACCTGGGGCGCAGGCATCGTCTCAGCGACGAGGCCGGTCACGAGGGGGCCGAGTGCGAGGCCGCTGACCGAGGTGGCGGTGGCGACCAGCGCGGCCCGACGCTGGTCGCCGGTCGGCTCGAGCTCGCTGAGGGCGGCGGTCAGCGAGCCCGACGCGGCTCCTACTGCGACGCCCTGCAGCGCGCGGGCGACGAACAGCCACCCGGGAGAGCCGGCGGTGGCGAAGACGACGCAGGCGAGGGCGGCCAGCACGATCGCCGGCAGGACGACGCGACGTCGACCGATCGCGTCGGAGAGCGGGCCGGCGACGATCAGGGTCGGGATCAGCGTCGCCACATAGGTGGCGAAGATGAGGGTGACGACGATCGGGGAGAAGGCGAATCGCTCCTGGTAGTGCCGATACAGGGGCGTTGGCAGGTTGGCGCCGACCAGCAGCACGAGCAGGGCGTAGGTGGCGCTCCAGAACTTTATGTTCATGATTGCCGAACATAACACATGTTCGGAATGTGTGAACATGATTGCTAGGGTGGGGCCGTGGCAAGCAGAACATCGACAGTGCTGCGGCATCCGAGCGTCGCCGAGCTGGACCTTCCGACCGTCCTGATGGCGCTGAGTGACCCGGTGCGGCTGGCGATCGTGGCGCGCCTGGCCGACGAGGGCCCCGACGGGGAGCTGCCGTGTGGCACCTTCGCCCTGCCGGTGAGCAAGTCCACCCAGAGCGGGCACTTCAAGACCCTGCGCGAGGCGGGTGTGATCCGTCAGCGGGACGAAGGCACCAAGCGCCTCAATCGGCTACGCGCTGCCGACATCGACGACCGGTTCCCGGGCCTGATCGAGCTGGCAGTGCCCGAGGGGCGACGGATCATCGCCGGGTGGGACGAGGCCTGAGGGGTCGGCGCTCAGGCGCCGAGGCCGGTGTTGCAGGCCTGGATGTCGTTGTGGGAGGCCATCCCGGTCTTGAACCACTTCACCCGCTGGGCCGAGGAGCCGTGCGTCCAGGACTCGGGGTTGGACTTCCCCTGCATCCGGTTCTGGATGTAGTCGTCGCCCACCGCCGTGGCGGCGCCGATCGCGTCGGAGATGTCGGTGTCGGTCAGGCCCTCGATCAGGACGTTGCCGTCGGCATCGGGGGTGGTCTGCGCGGCCTGGGCCCACATCCCGGCGAAGCAGTCGGCCTGGAGCTCGAGCTTGACCGAGTCGGAGTTCGCGCCCTGCTGGGTCTTGACCTTGTTCATGATGCCGAGCAGGTTCTGGATGTGGTGGCCGAACTCGTGCGCGATCACGTACGCCCTGACGAACGGGGCGTCCTGGCCGCCGAGTTCGTTCTTGAGCACGTCCTGGTAGAAGGACGTGTCCAGGTAGATGGTGCGGTCGGTGGGGCAGTAGAACGGACCGACGTCGGAGGTGGCGCTGCCGCAGCCGTTGGTGGTGACCCGGCCCTCGAAGACGTCGACAGCGGCCTCCTTCTGGAACGTGCTGCCGAGCTCCTTGCTCCAGTAGTCGACCAGCGAGTTCTCCACCGCGACCAGGGCGCAGTCCTCGGAGTTGTTGGCGTCCTCGCCGGTCTGGCAGCTGGCGAAGTCGTGGGTGCCGGTGCCCGACCCGGTCACGGAGACTCCCGAGATCCGGCTGGCGTCCAGGGAGGACGAGGACGAGCCGCCCAGGACACCACCCAGGTTGGCCCCGCTGCACTGGGCGATGATGAGGATCGCAACGACCAGGATCAGGCCGCCGATACCGCCGCCCATCTTGCCGGTCGGGATCGGCAGTCCGCCGCCGCTGCCGAAGCCACCGCCGCCGCCACTGCTCCCGCCGCTGCCACCGACGTCCTGGACCCGGCTGTTGTCGAGACGTGCCTTCGGGTTGAACCGCATCCGAGCTGCCCCCTCACCCGGTCGCCCGGGGTCGTCGTGAAATGCGGAGGCCGCGCCCCCGCCCCATAGACTAGTGAACTGCCATGATCACCGCTCATAACCTCGAAGTCCGCGTCGGTGCCCGCCTCCTGATGGAGAACGTGAACTTCCGGGTCGGCCCGGGGGACAAGGTGGGTCTCGTCGGTCGCAATGGAGCCGGAAAGACCACCCTGACCAAGGTCCTCGCCGGTGACCTCGAGCCCGCCAGTGGCTCGGTCAACCAGGTCGGGGAGATCGGCTACCTGCCGCAGGACCCGCGGGTGGGCGACCCCGAGGTGCTGGTCCGCGACCGGATCCTGTCGGCCCGCGGCCTGGACGAGGCGATCCGCCGGATGCGCAAGGCCGAGGTCGACCTGGCCTCGACCGACGCCACGGTGCAGGACAAGGCGATGCGGAAGTTCCAGCGCGCCCTCGACGAGTTCGAGGCCGGTGGCGGGTACGCCGCCGAGTCCGAGGCCAAGCAGATCTGCAACTCCCTGGGCCTGGCCGAGCGCCTGTGGGAGCAGCCGCTCAAGACCCTCTCGGGCGGTCAGCGTCGTCGCGTCGAGCTGGTCCGGATCCTGTTCTCGGGTGCCGACGTGCTGATCCTGGACGAGCCGACCAACCACCTCGACGCCGACTCGATCCTGTGGCTGCGGGACTGGATGAAGTCCTTCAAGGGCGGCTTCATCGTGATCTCCCACGACAACGACCTGCTCTCCCAGACGGTCAACAAGGTCTACCACCTCGACGCCAATCGCGAGACCATCGACGTCTACAACATGGGGTGGAAGAACTACCTCGTGCAGCGCGAGACCGATGAGCACCGGCGCAAGGCCGAGATGATGAACGCCCAGAACAAGGCGAAGACGCTCACCGATCAGGCCAACAAGATGAAGGCCCGTGCCTCGGGCGCCTCGGCCGCCCAGTCGATGCTCAAGCGTGCCGCGAAGCTGACTGCTGGTCTGGAGGGCGCTCGCCAGGTCGACAAGGTCGCCGCGATCAAGTTCCCCTCCCCGGCACCGTGTGGCAAGACGCCGCTCACCGCCCAGGACCTGTCGAAGTCCTACGGTGCGCTGGAGGTCTTCACCGCCGTCGACCTCGCGATCGACAAGGGCTCGCGGGTGGTCATCCTGGGTCTCAACGGTGCGGGCAAGACCACCATGCTGCGGATGCTGGCCGGTGTCGACCAGCCCGACACCGGCGAGGTCATCCCGGGGTACGGCGCCAAGATCGGGTACTACGCCCAGGAGCACGAGACCCTCGACGTCGATCGGACGGTCTTCGAGAACATGCAGTCCGCGGCGCCGGACCTGACCGACTCCGAGGCCCGCACCGTGCTCGGTGCCTTCCTCTTCCAGGGCGACGACGTGCACAAGCCGGCCGGCGTCCTCTCCGGTGGGGAGAAGACCCGGCTCGCGCTGGCCTCGCTGGTCGTCTCGGCGGCCAACGTGCTGCTGCTCGACGAGCCGACCAACAACCTCGACCCCGCCTCGCGCGAAGAGGTGCTGAACGCGATCCGGGCCTACGAGGGCGCGATCATCCTGGTCACCCACGACGAGGGCGCTGTCCATGCACTGGAGCCCGACCGGGTGCTGATCCTGCCCGACGGCGTCGAGGACCTGTGGAACGAGTCCTACGCCGAGCTGATCAGCCTCGCCTGAGATCCGGGTTCACCACCGCCGACTTCCGGGTTCGCCACCGCCCAGATCCGGGTTCCTCACCGGTTCAGGGCGGTGGCGGCGTGCATCAGGGCACTCAACGTCGCCGTGACCACGGAACGGTCGGTCCCCGCCGCCCACCCGGTGACCTCGCCGGAGCGGTACTCCACCAGGGTCAGCGCGTCGGCGCTGACGCCGGTGGCCAAGCTGCTCTGATGGAGGCTCACCACCTCCAGCAGTACGCCGTGCTCGGCCAGGGCTGCGATCAGTGCCTCGACCGGGCCGATGCCGTGATGGCGACTGCGGTGCGAGCGCCCCTCGACCAGCAGCGTGATCGAGGTGGCCTCCGCGCTGGCCTCGAACGCCTCCAGCACGATCGGGGTCGGCTCGCCGGGGTGGGGGAGATAGGCGTCCCGGAACAGGTCGTACACCTGCGCCGCGGTGGCCTCACCGCCGTCGGCGTCGGTGTGGCGCTGGACGTGGCGGGCGAACTCGACCTGGAGGCGCCGGGGCAGCTCGATGCCGTGGTCGCGTTCCAGCAGGTAGGCGATCCCGCCCTTGCCTGACTGGGAGTTGACTCGGATCACCGCCTCGTAGGTGCGCCCCAGGTCCGCCGGGTCGATCGGCAGGTAGGGCACCTGCCAGGCGATCTCCGACTCCGGGTGTCCCTGGGCCGCAGCCCGCGCCCGGTGCTCGGCGAAGCCCTTCCTGATCGCGTCCTGGTGGGTGCCGCTGAAGGCGGTGTGCACCAGGTCGCCGACGTACGGATGGCGGGGATGGACCGGGATCCGGTTGCACTCCTCGACCACCCGGCGGACCTCGTCGATGTCGGAGAGGTCGATCCTCGGGTCGACGCCCTGGGCGTGCAGGTTGAGGGCCAGGGTGACCAGATCGACGTTGCCGGTGCGCTCGCCGTTGCCGAACAGGCACCCCTCGACCCGCTGCGCCCCGGCCAGCACCGCGAGCTCGGCACAGGCCACGCCGGTGCCGCGGTCGTTGTGCGGGTGCACCGAGAGGATCACGGAGTCGCGTCGCTCCAGGTGGCGGTCCATGTACTCGATCTGGTCGGCGTACACGTTCGGCGTGGCGACCTCGACGGTGGCCGGCAGGTTGAGGATCACCGGTCGCTGGGGCGAGGCGTCCCAGGTCGTGGTGACGGCGTTGCAGACCTCCAGGGCGAAGTCGGGCTCGGTCAGGTTGAACACCTCGGGCGAGAACTCGAACCGTACGTCGTCCAGGTCGCCGGCCAACTCCAGCACGTCACGAGCCCCACCCAGGATCAGGTCCCGCAGCGTGGCACGGTCGTGGCCCAGGACGACGTCGCGCCAGATCGGTGCGGTCGCGGTGTAGAGGTGGATCACGGCGGGTCGGCGCAGGCCGCGCAGCGACTCCACGGTGCGCTCGATCAGGTCGCGTCGGGCCGGGGTGAAGACCACGATCGTGACGTCGTCGGGGGCGAGGTCGGTCTCGGCCAGCAGCCTGACGAAGTCGTAGTCGGTCTGCGAGGCCGACGGATAGCCGACCTCGATCTCCTTGTAGCCCATCGCGACCATCAGCTTGAAGAACCGCCGCTTGCGCTCAGGGCTCATCGGCTCGGCCAGCGCCTGGTTGCCGTCGCGCAGGTCCACGGGCACCCACAGCGGCGCCTGGGTGAGGCGGGCCTGGGGCCAGCGCCGGTCGGTCAGGGGCACCTCGACCCGGGCGAAGACGTCGCGGTAGCGGTGCGAGGGCATCGGAGAGGGCTGCTGGCGGTTCCAGGTCGCGCGGGCCGGCGTGGTGGTGCTCAGGTCGGGGGAGGTCATGGCGGGTCCTTCGTCAGGGCTGAGGGGCGGACCGGCGCAGGCGTTGACTCCACGGAGGGGAGCCGGTCCGGCTACATCCCGCCGTGGCGGCGAAGAAGGAGAACGTGAGGTGACCTCATGTTGCCGACGCTAGCACAACTCCTCAGACAAGTAGAGAAGTAGACCTGTCTGCCATGATGCTCGCATGAACGTCGTACGCCGCGAGCCGCTGGCCGATCAGGCAGCCGACCTGCTGCTGGCCCGGATCCGCGCCGGCGAGTGGGCACTGGGCGCCAAGCTGCCCGGCGAGACCACGCTCGCCCCGCAGCTCGGGGTAGGCCGTTCCACGGTGCGCGAGGCGATCCGCCAGCTCGCAGGCAAGGGCGTGCTGGCCTCCCGGCAGGGCGCGGGCGTCTTCTTGACCGCCCTCGACGTCCCCGAGGACTGGACCCGGACCGTGCGGGTGGCCGAGATCCGCAGCGTCCTGGAGGCGCGGATCGCGATCGAGGTCGAGGCGACCGGACTGGCTGCCGGCCGGCGTACCGCCGCCGACCTGCGGGCCCTGGCCCGTGCCCTGCGCGAACGCGACGCGCAGCGCGCCCGGATCGAGGACCTGGTCGACGCCGACCTGGCCTTCCACCGCGCGATCGTGGTGGCAGCGCAGAACCCGCTCCTGGTCGAGCTCTTCGACGGCTTCACCCCGCGCAGTCGCCAGGCCATGATCGAGATGCTGCGCCGCAACGGCAGCCACGGCGACGACGCCGACCACGACGTGCACCGCGGCCTCCAGGAGGCGATCACGGCCCAGGACGAGGCCGCAGCGAGGGCGTTGGCCCGCGACCACCTGACCGCGCTGGCGCGCTCGTTGACGTGATCCTGACCTGACCGCTCGGCCCACTCCGAGCCTGTTAACCCTCGCGTAACACGATCGGTCACGACGTGAAATAGTCCGGCACGACAGTCGACGCTTGTGTTCGACGTTGTTTCCTCGGCCCTGGCAGACACCTCCAGGATGAAGATCGACACCGGCGACACCGCGTGGATGCTCGCCGCGTCGGCGCTGGTGATGCTGATGGTGCCCGGTCTGGCGCTCTTCTACGGCGGCATGGTGCGCTCCAAGAGCGTGCTGAACATGATCATGATGACCTTCGTGTCATTGGCTGTGATCACGCTGGTGTGGGTCACGGTCGGCTACTCGCTCGCCTTCGGCGACGACCTCGGCGGCGGCCTGCTGGGCAACCCGCTGCAGCACCTCGGCTTCCGCACCCTGATGGGTGGCGGCGACGCCTGGCTGCCGGTCCCGACGGTGCTCTTCGCCTCCTTCCAGGGCCTGTTCGCCGTCATCACCGGCGCCCTGGTCTGCGGGGCGATCGCCGACCGCGCCCGGTTCGGCTCCTGGGTGGTCTTCGTGATCGCCTGGACGGTGCTGGTCTATGCCCCGGTCGCGCACTGGGTCTTCGACGTCTCCCGGCCAGGCCACGCCGGTGGCTGGCTGGTCAACCACCTCGGCCTGGTCGACTACGCCGGCGGTACGGCGGTCGAGGTCTGCTCCGGGGCCTCGGGACTGGCCCTCGCCCTGGTCCTCGGACGCCGGATCGGCTTCGCGAACGACCCGATGAAGCCGCACAACCTGCCGCTGGTGATGCTCGGCGCCGGGCTGCTGTGGGTGGGCTGGTTCGGGTTCAACGCCGGCTCGGCCTACGGCGCCGGGACGGCGGCGGCCGACGTCTTCGCCGCCACTTTCGTCTCAGGGTCGGCAGGCGCGTGCGGGTGGCTGCTGCTGGAGCGCTGGCGCGACGGTCATGCGACCTCCCTCGGCGCCGCCTCGGGCATGGTGGCCGGACTGGTCGCGATCACCCCCTCGTGCGGCTCGGTGACCCCGTTCGGCGCGATGCTGATCGGCCTGGTCGCCGGCCTGGTCTGTGCGCTGGCGATCGGCCTGAAGTACCGCTTCGGCTACGACGACTCCCTCGACGTGGTCGGCGTCCACCTGGTCGGCGGCATCGTCGGCACGCTCGGCGTCGGCGTCCTGGCCACCGCGGCGGCCCCGACCGGCGTCAACGGCCTGCTGCACGGCGATCCGGCCCAGCTGGGCCGCCAGGCGCTCGGCTGCGGCGTGGTGCTGGTCTTCGCCTTCAGCGTCTCCTACGCCCTGGGCTGGCTGATCGAGCGCACCCTCGGCTTCCGGGTCGACGAGGACCACGAGGTGATCGGCATCGACCTGGTGATCCACGCCGAGTCCGCCTACGACCTGCACACCGTCGGGGCGAGCCGGCACGGCTCGGTGCTCCACGGTGGGGGAGCGTCGCTGTTCGGCGCCCGGCGCGACCACGACGCCGACCTCGGCGAGGAGTAGGTCAGCTCGCCGAAGAGTCGCTGGCGGAGTCGCTGGAGGAGTCGCTGGAGCGCTCGCGCTCGTAGGCGGCCTGATAGGCGGCCTTGAGCGCCTTCTTCTTCGACACCTTGGCGTCGCGCTCGCGCTCCTTGGCCGACTTCTCGGCCCGGCGGCGCTGCGCCTCCTCGGACTCGTGGCCCTCCTCGTCGGTGCCGTTGAGGCGGTACTCGTCGTAGAGCAGGTAGCCGAACCCGACGATGGCGAGCAGGCCGAAGAACCACCACTGGATGCCGTAGAAGAAGTGCGGCCCGTTGCCCAGATCCGGCAGCCCTGCCGGCTCGGGGGCACTGGCCGGGGCGGGATCCTCGCTCTTGAGCTGCAGCCAGCCGCCGTACGACGTCAGTCCGGTCGCCTTGGCGGCGGTGACCGACGACAGGCTGCGGGTGTTGAGGCTTCCGTCGACCTTGGTCGAGTCGCCGGTGCCGTCGGCGCGCACGTAGCCCTCCACCGTGACGGTGCCGGTGGGCGGTGCGGGGACCTTGGTCAGGGTGTCGTTGCCGTCGTTGGCGATGAAGCCGCGGTCGACGAAGAGGGTGGTGCCGGAGGTGGTGACGAACGGGACCACCACGTCGATCCCGGCCTCGTCGGTGCGGTCGTTGCTCCGGTAGCGCCAGGTGATGGTCTTGGTCGGGTCGTAGGTGCCGGTCGCGGTGACCAGCAGCCACTCGCTCTTCTTGCCGACCTTGGAGCCGACCGAGAGCACGTTGCCGACCGGGGTCGCGGTCTGGGACTCGTTGGTCCTGACGATGCTGTTGGATTCCTTGCGGTCCGTCAGCCGGCCGAACTGCCAGTTGCCCAGCCACCAGGTGGCCCAGGAGATCACGACGACGGCGAGGAAGAAGAGAATCCAGCGCCGGCTGAAGAGGAAGCGGAGACGACCCACGGTTCGAGGCTAACGCGCCGTCTCGGGAGCGTGCGCCTCGGTCTCTTTGAGGAAGCCGCGCGAGCTCAGGAACGAGCTGAGGCTGGTGCGGTGCTCCTCGCAGGCCAGCCAGATCTTGCGTCGCTCAGGGGTGTGGATCTTGGGGTTGTTCCAGCGCAGCTCCCACACCCCGGCGGCGTGACAGCCCTTGGCCGAGCACAGATCCTGCTCGGACTTGTCGTCCAGGCTCATGCGTGGTGCTCGCGGCCGCGCAGCTCGCGGCGGTCGGCCGCGGTCAGGCCGAACGGGGAGGCCTCGTTGCCCTGGGGGGTGGCGGCGTTGGCCATCACCACGGCGACGTAGGGCAGCACGATCGCACCGAACGCGAAGATCAGGGCAAGCCAGAGCACCCCGGCGATGCCGGCGACACCGGCGGCGATGAAGCAGACCGTGCGGGCGAGCATCGAGACCAGGTAGCGCTTCTGCCGGGCCGAGATGTCCGTCGACAGCGGTTCGGGAGCATCAGTGATCCGAAACGCCTCAGGTGCATCCTTCTTGCCACGTGCCATGTAGACATTCTACGAACCCTCTGGTGATTCCTTGTCAGTGGCGTGCCCGGGCCTGCCCCGCCGGGGTCCCTAGCGTGTGATGACATGAGCACTTCTGAGCAGAGCCCGCGCTCTGTCCTGATCACCGGCGGCAACCGCGGCCTCGGACGCGCGATCGCCGAGGCGTTCGTGGCCGCCGGCGACAAGGTCGCCGTCACCACCCGCAACGGCGACGCTCCCGAGGGCACCCTGGCCGTCACCTGCGACATCACCGACCCGGCCCAGATCGAGGCCGCGTTCGCCGAGGTCGAGGCCGCCCACGGCCCCGTCGAGGTGCTGGTCGCCAACGCCGGCATCACCGCCGACACGCTGCTGATGCGGATGAGCGACGACGACTGGGACCGGGTGATCGACACCAACCTGACCTCGGCCTTCCGGCTCGCGCGCCGTGCTTCCAAGGGCATGCTGCGCGCCCGCAAGGGCTCGATGATCTTCATCTCCAGTGTCGTGGGCCTGCTCGGCAGCGCCGGCCAGGTCAACTACGCCGCCTCGAAGTCCGGCCTGATCGGCCTGTCCCGCTCGCTGGCGCGCGAGCTGGGCTCCCGGGGCATCACCGCCAACGTCGTCTCGCCGGGCTTCATCGAGACCGACATGACCAACGTGCTCACCGACGAGCAGCGTGCCGCGATCAAGGCGCAGGTCCCGCTGGGCCGGTACGCCGCTCCCGCCGAGGTCGCCGACGCGGTGCTGTGGCTGGCCGGAGCCGGCTACGTGTCCGGCGCCGTGATCCCGGTCGACGGCGGACTGGGCATGGGCCACTGATGAGTGACGCCACCACCGCAGAGAAGAGCGAGACGATGACCAGCACGATCAACCCCCAGGGCCTCCTGGCCGGCAAGACCATCCTCGTGGCCGGCGTGACGATGGACTCCTCCATCGGCTTCGCCACCGCGAAGATCGCCCAGGAGCAGGGCGCCACCGTCCTGATCTCCAACTTCGGCCGGGCGCTGTCGATCACCAAGCGAATCGCCAAGCGGCTCCCTGTCGAGGCGCCCGTGCTCGAGCTCGACGTCACCGACGCCGACCACCTCGCCGGCCTGGTCGAGCAGGTCCGCAGCCACCTCGGCCCCGACGCCACCCTGGACGGCGTGGTCCACTCGATCGCCTTCGGCAACCCTGAGACCGTCCTCGGCGGCCACTTCGTCGGCGCCCCGTGGCCCGACGTCGCCCAGGCCGTGCAGGTGTCGGCGTACTCCCTGATGAGTCTGACCCAGGCCGTGCAGCCGATCCTGAAGCCCGGCGCGGGCGTCGTGGGCCTGACCTTCGATGCCACCGTCGCGTGGCCGGCGTACGACTGGATGGGGGTGGCCAAGGCCGCTCTGGAGTCGTGCGCCCGCTACCTGGCCCGTGACCTCGGTCCGGCCGGGATCCGGGTCAACCTGGTCAGCGCCGGCCCGCTCAAGACGCTGGCGGCCAAGGCCATCCCCGGCTTCCACGAGATCGACGAGGTCTGGTCCGAGCGTGCCCCGCTGGGCTGGGACAACACCGACCAGGAGCCGACCGCGAAGACGATCTGCGCACTGCTCTCGGACTTCTTCCCGGCGACCACCGGCGAGATCGTCCACGTCGACGGTGGCTACCACGCGATGGGTGCCTGACCGCAGGCACTCCACGCCCGAGCGCTGAACGGGCCACCACTAGGGTTGGTGCATGACGAGGACCCTGGTGGTGGTCCGCCACGCGAAGGCGGAGCAGTTCGGCCCCTCCGACCACGAGCGGCCTCTCGCCGAACGTGGCCTGCGCGACGCGGCCCTCGCCGGCCGCATGCTGGCCGAGGCCGGGATCGTGGCCGACCAGCTGCTCGTCTCCACCGCACTGCGCACCCGCCAGACCTGTGCGGCGATCAGTGACGCCGCCGGCTGGCAGGTCGAGCCGTGGATCGACTCCACCCTCTACGACGCCGGTGTCGACACCGTGCTGGAGCTCCTGCACGCCCTGCCTGAGGACGCCACCACCGCTGTCGTGATCGGGCACAATCCGACCATCGCGATGACCGCCCACCTGCTCGACGATGGCACCGGCGTCGCCCTCGGTGAGTTCGACACCTGCGCCGTCGCAGTCTTCGACGTCGACGTCAGCTGGGCCGACGTCGACGCCGCCACCTGCCGGTTGCGGAGCTTCGCGGTGCCGCGAGCCTGAGGCTCCGACGGCGCGTCAGACCGGGGGAGCGGGGGTCACGATGCCGGCCTCGGCGTCGGCCGCTTCGATCTCCTCGCGCTTGATCCCGAGCAGGTAGAGGATCGTGTCCAGGTAGGGCACGTTGATCGCCGTGCCCGCCTGCGAGCGGACCAGCGGCTTGGCGTTGTAGGCGATGCCGAGCCCGGCCGCGGAGAGCATGTCGAGGTCGTTGGCACCGTCACCGATCGCGACGGTGGCCTCCTCGGGGATGCCGATCTCGGCCGCGATCTCCCGCAGTGCACGGGCCTTGCCGGCCCGGTCCACGACCTCGCCGACGATCCCGCCGGTCAGGACGCCGTCGACGATCTCGAGCTCGTTGGCGCGGGCGTAGTGGATGCCCAGGTCGGCGGCGAGCCGGTCGGTGATCTGGCTGAACCCGCCCGACACGATCGCGAACCGGTAGCCCAGCCGACGCAGCGTGCGCACCAGCGTCCGGGCGCCGGGGTTGAGCTGGATGTGCTGGTAGACGTCGTCGATCGCCGAGGCCGGCACGCCCTGGAGCAGCGCCACCCGGGCGCGCAGCGACTCCTCGAAGTCGAGCTCGCCGCGCATCGCCCGCTCGGTGACCTCGGCGACCTCGGCCTCGCAGCCGGCGTGCGCGGCGATCATCTCGATCACCTCGCCGTGGATCAGGGTGGAGTCGACGTCCATCACGATCAGGCGCATCCCGTGGCGCAGGAGGCTGGCGGGCTGGACGGCGATGTCGACGCCCTGCGCTGCGGCCTCGGCGGCCAGCTCAGCCCGGACCTGGTCCACGTCGGCACCGGACAGGGCCAGCTCGAACGCGGTGACGGGGTAGCGGGCCATCCGCTCGATCCGGTCGATGTTCGCGCCGGCGTCGCGGATCCGGTGGGTGACACCGGAGAGGGCCTGGGCGCTCAGCGGCGCACCGATCACGGTGACGTGACAGCGCCCGGTGCGGTTGCGCCGGCTGTCGCCACTGCCGTGCGCGATCTCCAGGTTCATCCCAAGCTCGGCCGCCGCGGCCGCCATCGCGGCCTCGGCTCCGGCCATGTCGGCGGGCACCGAGGTGAGCACCCCCAAGATGAGGCGGCCGCGCAGCACGATCTGCTCGAGATCGAGTACGTCGACACCGAACTCGGCGAGCGTGGCGAAGACCTGGGAGCTGACGCCACGGCGATCGCGGCCGGTGAGCGTGAACAGGAGCGTGTCGGGCTGTGTCATGGCGGGGCTCACTCTAGGGCGTGTCGGCCGGTCCCCGCGCTCACGGGGCCCAGACCTCCGGCGAGCCCGCCGCCACCAGCGCCCGCCGCGCGCAGCGATCGAGCGGGATCAGGGCGTCACGGCGCGCCGCGGCCTCGGTGAGCGAGACCGCACCACCGTCGTCGACCAGGGCCAGGTCGACCACGCCGGCGGCGAAGAGCGCCCGCGCGGCGAGGTCGCGGCAGCGGTCGGGGATCCCGTCCGGAGCCGGCGGCGCTTCGGTGCGGGTCAGGTCGATCAGCTCGTCGGCGACGTCGGGGCTCCAGTGCGCCACGTCCAGGCGGGCCAGCTCGTCGGCCGCGGCCGGGAGGGCAGCGCGCAGGGCCCTGTCGCACTCGCCGACGTCGGGGAGCTGCCGGCGCGAGGCGGCGTACTCGCGCCACACCACCGCCGCCCCGGTGCGCTCGGGCACCAGGCCGAGCCCGGTGCCGATCAGCACGATCGCCTCGCCCGCCTCCAGGGCGGCGTGGTTGAACGTCGCGGGGCCGCCGAGGCCGACCGGATCGCCCTCGACCGGCAGCGCGACGCCGATGCCGCTGGCCCCGGCGGCGCGGGCCCGGCCCAGTCCGATCAGGAGGCCCTCGACCTCACCGTCCAGGCGCGCCACCAGGTGCTGGGCGTCCTCGCCGCGGACCGCGTCCAGCAGGTCGTCGGCCGACACCTGGCCCCGCAGCCAGGCGGTTCCCCACCAGGCGAAGCGGAGCGAGAGCGGGAGGTCGAAGGTCACCGCGAGAGTCTAAGGAGCCCAGGTGGAGGGTCTCGCTGCCGGGCCGGTCGGGCCTCGGTAGGCTTTGCTTTATGGCTGCGGTGCTCGATTTCGTTGATGTGTCGGTGCGACGGGGCCAGTCCCTCCTGCTGGACTCGCTGACCTGGGCGGTCGAGGAGGACGAGCGCTGGGTCATCCTGGGGGCCAACGGTGCGGGCAAGACCACGCTGATGCAGATCGCCTCCACGCAGATGTTCCCCTCGACGGGCACCGTCTCGGTCCTGGGACACCAGCTCGGCAAGGTCGACCTGTTCGAGCTGCGGCCGCGGATCGGCTTCACCAGCGCCGCCCTGGCCGAGCGGATCCCGGCCCACGAGAGCGTGCGCGACGTCGTCGTCTCGGCGGCGTACGGCGTGCTGGGCCGCTGGCGCGAGGTCTACGACACGATGGACCATGAGCGCGCCGAGTCCCTGCTGCGCGAGCTCGGCATCGTCGCCCTGGGTGACCGGCTCTTCGGCAGCCTGTCGGAGGGGGAGAAGAAGCGGGTCCAGATCGCCCGTTCCCTGATGGTCGACCCCGAGCTGCTGCTCCTGGACGAGCCGGCCGCCGGCCTCGATCTCGGCGGCCGTGAGGACCTGGTCTCCACGCTGTCGATGCTGGCCTACGCCCCCGAGGCGCCCGCCACCGTGCTGGTCTCCCATCACGTCGAGGAGATCCCGCCGGGATTCACCCACGTGCTGATGCTGCGCGGAGGCCGGATGGTCGCCGCCGGACTGATCGACGACACCCTCACCGAGGCCAACCTGTCGGCCACGTTCGGGATGCCGCTGACCCTGGAACACCGCGACCAGCGCTACTGGGCCCGACGCAGGACGCGCGCAGCACGCTAGGGTCTGGCCATGAACTGGCTCGGCGACAATCTGTGGGCGGCATGGCTCGGCATCATGTTCGTGCTGGTGATCGGCGAGCTGGCGACCGTCGACCTGATCCTTCTGATGCTCGCCGTCGGCGCCGCCGCCGGTGCCCTCACAGCCGCGTTCACTGACGCCTGGCCGCTCCAGATCGTGGTCGCCGTGGTGGTCTCGGTGGCCCTGCTGGCGCTCGTACGCCCGAGCCTGGCCCGCCGTCTGCACCGCGGACCCGACCTGCTGGTCGGCCCGCAGCGTCTGATCGGCGTCCAGCTGGTGACGCCGGTGGCGCTCAGTGACCTGGCGCCCGCGCAGCTCAAGATCGACGGCGAGCTGTGGGCATCCCGTCCCGTGGAGGGCGCGGCGCCGATCCCGCCCGGCACCACGGTGATCGTGGTGGCCATCGCCGGTGCGACGGCCGTTGTCGCTCCCGTCGACGCACCCTGACTCGTTCGACCGACGACCGAAAGGAAGGCAACGAGATGGCAGCACTCATCATCCTGGGACTTCTCGTCCTGCTCGCGATCACGATCCTGGCCAAGACGATCAAGATCATCCCGCAGGCCTCGGCCGGCGTCGTGGAGCGGTTCGGCAAGTACCACGGCACCCTGAACCCTGGGCTGAACGTGGTCGTCCCGTTCATCGACAAGGTCCGGTATCACCTCGACATGCGCGAGCAGGTCGTCTCGTTCCCGCCCCAGCCGGTGATCACCGAGGACAACCTGACCGTCTCCATCGACACCGTGATCTACTTCCAGATCACCGACCCGGTGGCGGCGACGTACGAGATCGCCAGCTACATCCAGGGTGTCGAGCAGCTCACCATGACGACGCTGCGCAACATCGTCGGTGGGATGGACCTCGAGGGCACCCTGACCAGCCGTGAGCAGATCAACTCCGGTCTCTCCGTCGTCCTGGACGAGACCACCGGCCGGTGGGGGATCAAGGTCAAGCGGGTCGAGATCAAGAGCATCGACCCGCCGGCGTCCATCAAGGACGCGATGGAGAAGCAGATGCGCGCCGACCGTGACAAGCGCGCCATGATCCTCCAGGCCGAGGGTGAGCGGCAGTCGGCGATCCTCTCCGCCGAGGGCACCAAGCAGTCGGCGATCCTCAACGCCGAAGGTGCCAAGGCGGCGCAGATCCTGGCCGCGGAGGCGGACAAGCAGGCGGCGATCCTGCGTGCCGAGGGTGAGGGTCAGGCGATCGACACCGTCTTCACCGCTATCCACGAGGGCAACCCGGACCAGCCCCTGCTGGCCTACCAGTACCTCCAGATGCTGCCCGAGATCGCGCAGGGCGACGCCAACAAGCTCTGGATCGTGCCGTCGGAGATCGGCGACGCGATCAAGGGCCTGGGCACCCTCGGGTCGAGCCTCACGCCACCCAAGCAGTGAGCCAGCGGTTGATCACGTCGTAGGCCGTCGCCCGGACCTCGGGCAGTGACAGCAGGACGTCGTGACGGGCACCGGCGATCGCCTTGTAGGTGACGTCGGTGCCCACCGCGGTGGACCAGTGCCGGATCTGCTTGACGTCCAGCACCAGGTCGGAGGTGTGCGCCTCCTCGGTCATGTGCACCGTCCAGTGGGTCTGGTCCGAGGAGAGCACCAGCACCGGTGCGGGCACGTCGAGCCCGTCGTGCAGGCGGGCGTGCCCCTCGCGGATGGCCTTGAGCCAGCCGGCGTACACCGGGAAGGAGGTCAGCGGCTTGAGGTCGAGCTCGAAGTCCCACTCGCCCTCGTGGTCGCGGTGCAGGCTGCGGGCGTAGATCCCGCTGACGTGCCGCTTGATGTGGAAGCGCGGGTAGCGGCCGCCGAGCTGCTTGAGCACCGGCGTGCCCACCACGCGCAGCAGGGGAGAGCCCTGCAGGTCGAGCCAGGGGCTGTTGAGCACCATCCCGGAGAGCTGCTTGGGCTGGCGGTCGTGCGCCCACAGCGGCATGGTGAGGCCGCCGGTGGAGTGCGCCGTGACGATCATGTCGGTGTGACCGTCGCGCTCGGTGATCAGTCGCCAGGCCTCGTCGATCTCCTCGTAGTAGGTGGTGAGGTCCTCGACGTAGTTCGGGGTCTGGTGGGGCCGCAGGGAGCGGCCGTACTTGCGCAGGTCCAGGGCGTAGAAGTCATAGCCGCGTCCGCTCCACCACTCGGCCTGCTCCTTCTGGAAGAAGTAGTCCGAGAACCCGTGCACGTGCAGCACCGCCTTGACGGTGGTGCTGCCGTCGGTGCTGCCGTCCGCGCTGGGCTCGGCGGGACGCTTGACCAGCGTGGCGACGACGTCGCCCTCGTCGTCGGGCGCCAGCGGGATCGTCTCGGCGGTGTACGGCGCTCCCAGGCGATCGGTGACCGGCTCATTCGTCAGGTCCAGCGTCATACCGTCAGTCTGGCATAGCGTGGACGGGGGAATAGATCACCGCCTGCTACGCTTCTACCTATTGCTTGAACATTCAAGTGATCCTGAGGAGGAGAGATCATGGGCATGCAGTTCGGAATCTTCACGGTCGGCGACCTGACCGCCGACCCCACGACCGGCACGACCCCCACCGAGCACGAGCGGATCAAGGCCACGGTCGCGATCGCCAAGAAGGCCGAGGAGATCGGCCTGGACGTCTTCGCCACCGGCGAGCACCACAACCCGCCGTTCATCGCCTCCAACCCGACCGCCACGCTGGCCTACATCGGTGCGCAGACCGAGAACATCATCCTGAGCACCGCCACCACCCTGATCACGACCACCGACCCGGTGCTGATCGCCGAGGACTACGCCAAGCTGCAGCACCTGGTCGACGGTCGCGTCGACCTGATGATGGGCCGCGGCAACACCGGCCCGGTCTACCCCTGGTTCGGCAAGGACATCCGGCAGGGGATCAACCTCGCGATCGAGAACTATGCGCTGCTGCGTCGGCTGTGGAGCGAGACGAACGTCGACTGGCAGGGTCGGTTCCGCACGCCGCTGCAGGGCTACACCTCGACCCCGCGTCCGCTCGACGGCGTCGCGCCGTTCGTGTGGCACGGCTCCATCCGGAGCCCCGAGATCGCCGAGCAGGCGGCCTTCTACGGTGACGGCTTCTTCCACAACCACATCTTCTGGCCCGCCTCCCACACCGAGCAGATGGTGCGGCTCTACCGTGAGCGCTGGGCGCACCACGGTCACGGCGCGCCCGAGACCGCCATCGTCGGCCTCGGCGGGCAGTTCTTCATGCGCAAGAACAGCCAGGACGCGATCAACGAGTTCCGTCCGTACTTCGACAACGCCCCGGTCTACGGCCACGGGCCGAGCATGGAGGACTTCACCCAGGCCACGCCGCTGACCGTCGGCTCGCCGCAGCAGGTGATCGAGCGGACGCTCTCCTTCCGTGAGTACGTCGGCGACTACCAGCGCCAGCTCTTCCTGATCGACCACGCCGGCCTGCCGCTCAAGACCGTGCTGGAGCAGCTCGACCTGTACGGCGAGATCCTGCCCACCCTGCGTGAGGAGTTCGCCAAGGTCCGCCAGCCCGGCGTGCCGGACGCGCCCACGCACACCAGCCTGGTCGAGCTGGCCGGTGGCCCGAAGGACACCGCCGTCTACGGTGTCGACGACGCCACCGGCACCAGCGACCGCACCGACCTCGACGGAGAGCTGTGATGACGACCCGGATCGTGGTGGCCTCGGCGGGGCTGAGCGTCCCGTCGAGCACCCGGCTGCTCGCCGACATGCTGGCCAACGCCAGCGAGCAGGCCGTCCAGGCGCGCGGCGTCGAGGTCGAGGTGGAGCACATCGAGCTGCGCGGTCTGGCCCACGCCCTGACCGACCACCTGCTCACCGGGTTCCCGACGGCGGAGCTGGCTCATGCCCTCGACGCCGTACGTCGGGCCGATGGCGTGATCGCCGTGACACCGGTCTTCTCCGCGTCGTACTCGGGCCTGTTCAAGACGTTCTTCGACGTCCTGGAGACCGGGGTGCTCGACGGCACCCCGGTGCTGGCCGCCGCGACGGCCGGCACGGCTCGGCACAGTCTGGTGATCGACCATGCGCTGCGCCCGCTCTTCTCCTACCTGCACGCGGTCGTCGTACCGACCGGTGTCTTCGCCGCGACCGACGACTTCGCCGCGACCGGGGTCGGGGCCGGCGGGGACCTGCACAAGCGGGTCGAGCGGGCCGCGTCCGAGTTCGCCGCGCTGGTCACCGGTCACCAGGCGGCGCTGGCCGGCGGCGACGGTGCCGGCGGCGACGGTGCCGGCGCCACGGCGGAGCCGAAGCGGCGCCTGGTGGAGGACGAGTTCGCCGACCCGACGGACTTCTCGGTCCTGCTGCGACGCGCCAGCCAGGGCTGAGGCTCGGGCCCTCAGCCGACCTGGCTGAAGTCGAGGCCGTTGCTGTCGACGAAGGCGAAGAGCTCGGCGGCCGTGCTGGCCGCGGCGAAGTAGTGGCCCTGCACCCGGTCGATGCCGAGCTCCTGGGTGAGCTCGAGCTGCTCGGCGGTCTCCACGCCCTCCATCACGATGGTCAGGCCCAGGGAGCGCAGCATCGCGACGGTGTGGGTCAGCATCACCAGGCCGCGGTGGCCGCTGAGCAGCAGCCCGCGGTCGAGCTTGACGGTGTGCCAGTGGCGACGGATCAGCAGCGGGATCCGGGTGTTGCCCGAGCCCAGGTCGTCGAGCGAGATGCCCACCCCGAACCGCTCCAGCTGGTCGGCCAGGGCGTCCTCGCGTGCACCCCAGGCCTCGGCGTCGCCGCGCTCGGTCAGCTCCAGGACGAGGTCGACGCCGAGCCGGTCGGCCTCCTCGGCGACCCACTTGATCATCGTGCTGGTGTCGCGGAACTGCTCCTGCTCCAGGTTGATGCTCAGCGAGAGCCGGCGCCCGAGCCGGCGTGAGGCCTCCGAGACCGTCTCCAGGGCCTGCTTGGCGAGCTGTCGGGTGACGATGTCGAGGACACCGGCACGGACCGCCGAGCCGACCAGCTGCTCGGGGTTGAGGGATCCCAGCAGCGGTAGGCTGCCGCGCAGCAGGGCCTCCCAGCCGACCAGCTGGCGGGTGCGCAGGTCCACGATCGGCTGGTAGGCGACGTCGACGCCCTGGTCCAGCAGGCGGCGCAGGATCTCGTCCTCGTCGAAGGCGACGATCGGTGCGGCAGGGACGATCCGCTCGGCCTTGCGCTGGCGCAGGTCACGCTCGGCGCGGGCGAGCAGTGACTCGGCCGAGTCGTGTCGGTGCGCCGAGAAGGCCCGGCCCAGGGAGCCGGTCACGGAGATGGTGATGCCGTCGGCCTCGACCGGCTGCCGGATCACGCCCGCGACGTGACGGCACAGGTCGTCGAGGTGGGCGGCGTCGCGGACGTCGGAGATCAGGGCGACGAACTCGTCACCCCCGAACCGGCCGAAGCGCCAGCCGGGGCACTGCGCGGCGAGGCGCTGACCGATCGAGGCCAGCAGCTGGTCGGCGCGCAGGTGGCCGTAGTCGCTGTTGACCTGCTTGAAGTGGTCCAGGTCGAGGAAGACCACACCGAGGCGCTGGCCCGCGGCGCGGGTGCGCACGGTGTCGCGCAGGTGGGTGCGCCAGTGGTCGTAGGCCCACAGCCCGGTGAGCTCGTCGGTCACCGAGGCGGTCCACAGCCGGCTCTCCCGGTCGACCTGGGCGTGCGAGGCACGTGCCATCGCGGCGAGCCCGGCCACGAGGCGGGTGTCGTAGCGGCTGAAGGCGAAGTCGCCCGGCTCACGACGCAGCACCAGCACCGCCCCGTCGCGGACGTGCTCGCTCAGCGTGTCGGGTCCGGCGTCGGTCGGCTCGATCGCCGTCGACCCGGCGCGCACGTGCGCAGTCACCAGCCGGATCAGGGTGTCGTCGATCTGGTCGGGCGCCCACGGCGTGGTGGTGGAGGCCTCGGTGAGCGCATCGGTGACCCGGGTGAGCATCAGGATGTGGACGGCCTGCGCGATCGCGAGCCCGCCGAGCCCGACCGCGGCTCCGGTCGCGAGCGCCGGCCAGGGGTCCTCGCCGAAGCCGGAGGCCTGGTCGATCACGAGGACGAGGCCGGCGGCGTACACGATCCCGATGCAGACCAGCACCGCGAACCGCGGGCCGAACGGGGAGCCGGTGTGCCCGGGGCGCGCCCACTCCAGCACGGCATGGGCCAGGGCGAACACCACCACGCCGACCAGCACCCGGTCGTACGGCGCCCGGTGCAGGTCCACCCACGGCATGGTTGCAGCGCACGCGGCCCCGGCCACGATCACCGTGGCGGCCCGCGGCAGGCACTGACGCCACGAGCCGATCAGGACCCGGTAGCCGAGGATCACCGCCAGTGCCCACGCCGCCACCACGGGCCACAGGTCGTCGGGCTGCTCGGTGCCCAGCACCGCCAGTGCGCTGCCGGCCAGGATCGGCGTCGCCTCCCGCGTGGTCGGACCGTGCACGAAGACGCCGGCGAGCAGAGCCAGCACGGCAGCAGCGCCCAGCGTCACCAGGACCTCCGCCGAGAGGGCGGGGGAGCGCTGCTGCCAGGCACTCACCGCACCGGTGATCACTGTCAACGCCGCGACGCAGGCAAGTCCGTCGAAGACGGACCGTCGGGTCAACGGCATGGCGCCCACAGTAGTGGCGCGAGGCCCTTCTGTCTTGGAGTGCGAGACCCGCGTCTCAGTGCTGGTAGGTCCCGACCAGCACGGCACGGCCGGCGGTCTTGAACGCCAGGTTGAAGCCGACCACGGCCGGGGTGACGTCGGGGCTCACGCCCAGCGTCAGCTCGGTGACGGCGTGCACGACGAAGAAGTAGCGGTGCACCTGGTCGCCCTCGGGCGGGGCGGCACCGCCGAAGGCCCGGACGCCGAGGTCGTTGCGGACGTGGAAGGCCCCCTCGGGCAGGCCCGCGTCACCCAGTGCGCCGGCACCGGTGTCGAGCGAGGTCACGTCGGCGGGCACGTCGCAGACCACCCAGTGCCACCAGCCGCTGACGATCGGCGCGTCGGGGTCGTAGCAGGTCACGGTGTAGGACCGGGTGCCCTCGGGACCCGGCTCCCAGGAGAGCTGCGGCGAGGTGTCGCCACCGGAGGCCACCTGGGCGTCGTCGAGCGGCTCGCCGTGGGTGACATCGGTGCTCGTCACACCGAACGACGCGACAGCGGGAAGGAGGGTGTACGGGTCCGGGTGAACGGGACGGTCCAGGCTCATGCTCAGGAATCTAGCCCGATCCGCGATGATGGTTCCATCATGGACTTTCCCCCCTACCCCTCGGGCCTCATCCTCACCGGTCGTCGCGTCGTCGTTGTCGGCGGCGGACAGGTCGCCCAGCGCCGCATCCCGGCGCTGCTCGCCGCCGGCGCACGCGTCGAGGTGGTCTCGCCCCACGTCACGCCCGCGATCGAGGGGATGATCGAGGCCGGTGAGCTCTCCTGGCGCGAGGGCCGCTTCGAGGCCGCCGACCTCGACGGCGCCTGGTACGTCATCGCCGCGACCCAGAACCGCGAGGCCAACGAGGCGGTCTCGGTCGCGGCCGAGGAGCGCCGGATCTTCTGCGTCCGCTCCGACGACGCCGAGGCCGCCACCGCCTGGACCCCCGCGGTGGGGCGCGACGACGGCGTCACGGTGGCGGTGCTGGGCAACCGCGACCCGCGGCGCTCGGCGCGGATCCGGGACGAGATCGTCGAGGGGCTGCGCGAGGGCGCCCTCGCGGCACGGCACGAACGCCGTCGTACGCCGGGAGTCACGCTGATCGGCGGTGGTCCGGGTGACCCCGAGCTGATCACGGTGGCCGGACGCAAGGCGCTGATGGAGGCCGACGTCGTGGTGGCCGACCGGCTGGCCCCCCGTGAGCTGCTCTCCGACCTGCCGGCCGACGTCGAGCTGATCGACGTCGCCAAGCTGCCCCGCGGCAGCTCGGCCACCCAGGAGTCGATCAACCAGGTGCTGGTCGAGCGGGCGCTGGAGGGCAAGGTCGTGGTCCGCTTCAAGGGCGGCGACAACTTCGTCTTCGGCCGCGGCTACGAGGAGCTGCTGGCCTGCGCCGAGGCCGGTGTCCCGGTGCGGATCATCCCGGGCCTGACCAGCCCGGTGACCGTGCCCGGCCTGGCCGGGATCCCGGTCACGCATCGTGGTGTCACCCACGAGTTCACCGTGATCTCGGGCCACGTGCCGCCGGGCCACCCCGACTCGCTAACCAACTGGGAGGCGGTCGCGCAGCTGCGCGGCACCGTGGTGCTGATGATGGCGGTGCAGAACGCTCCGGCGATCGCGGCGACCCTGATCGCCGGTGGCCGCGACGCCGCCACCCCGGTCGCGGTGGTCAGCGACGGCTCGATGGCCACCCAGGCCACGGTGGTGGCGACGCTGGGCACTCTGGCCGAGCGGCTGGAGGCCGAGCAGGTGCGTCCGCCCGCGATCATCGTGATCGGCGATGTGGTCGGGGTCGCGTTCCCCGACGCCCACTGACGCCGATGGCCGAGCTGATCGAGGTCACCGACCCGACCGACCCGCGCCTGGCGGACTACCGCGACCTGCGCGACGTCCAGCTGCGCAGCACCCTCGAGGTCGAGCACGGCCTCTTCCTCGCCGAGGGCGCCAAGGTCGTGCGGCGTGCCGTCGAGGCCGGGTTCGAGGCGCGTTCGTTCCTGATGGCGCCGAAGTGGCTCGACGGCCTGGCCGACGTCCTGGAGCGCTCCGAGGCGCCCTGCTACGTGATGTCGGAGCGGGCCGCCGAGCAGGTCACCGGCTTCCACGTCCATCGCGGCGCGCTGGCCTCCCTGGCACGCAACCCGCTGCCGAGCGCGGTCGAGGTCCTCGACCACGTCCGTACGTCGTCACCGCACCGTCGCCGGCGGGTGGCGGTGCTGGAGAACCTGGTCGACCACGCCAACGTCGGCAGCGTGTTCCGTAACGCCGCGGCGATCGGCATCGACGCGGTGCTGATCACCCCGCAGTGCGCCGACCCGTTCTACCGGCGGGCGATCAAGACCTCGATGGGTAACGTCTTCCAGGTGCCGTGGACCCGGACCACTGGCATGCCCGACACTCTGGCGGCGCTGCGCGAGGCGGGCTACACCACCGTCGCGCTGACCCTGTCCGAGGACGCCATCGAGCTCGACGACCTGGTGGCGATGGAGCTCGACGCGATGGCGTTCGTCTTCGGCACCGAGGGCGCCGGGGTGGACCCGCGTACGGCGCGCCAGGTCGACCTGCGGGTGAAGATCCCGATGGAGCCGGGCGTGGACTCCCTCAACGTCGCCGCGGCGACGGCGGTGACGTTCTACGCGACCCGCTGACCCGGCCCGCGGTCGGGCTCAGCCCCGCCGCGGCGTGACCGGCCAGTCCTCGGGGAACTCCTCGGCCAGCTTGTCGTGGGTCTTGGTGAGCTTCTTGCGGGCTCGGTCCGACAGCCCGTCGGCGAAGACCCGGCCGTAGAGGTGGTCGGTCTCGTGCTGCAGGCAGCGTGCCAGCAGCCCGTCGCCCTCGAAGGTCACCGGCTGGCCGTCCAGGCCGACGCCGTCGACCTTCGCCCAGTCGGGACGGGCCCGGTTGACGAAGGCGCCGGGGAAGGACAGGCAGCCCTCGTCGTCGTTGTCGAGGTGGCGCTCCTTGCCCTCGGGCAGGGTGAGCACGGGGTTGCAGACCACGCCGACCCAGCGCTCGCCGGCGTCGTCGGGGCAGTCGAAGACGAAGACCGAGCGGTCCACGCCGATCTGGCACGCGGCCAGGCCGACGCCGTCGGCGGCGTACATGGTGGCGACCATGTCGGCGGCCAGGGCGCGCAGCTCGTCGTCGAACTCGGTGACGGTGGCCAGGGTGCGGTGCATGACCGGGGTGCCCCAGCGGGTGATGGTGCGGACGGTGCCTCCGGTGGGGAGGGCGCCGTAGGGCGCGTGGTCAGCGGGCTCGGCGGGGACACTCACCCGCCGAGGATAGGCGTGCGGGGTTCAGGACGAGGAATCTGTAGCGCATTGTGTAACTCGGAGTTACAGTTTCTCCATGTCTCTCCTCACCAGTCTCAAGGGCGGCGGCCGGCACGGCGTCGCAGCGACCGAGACCCGCGATCCGATCGGCCTCGCCGTCGCCGCGCTCAACCGCCTCGCCCAGAGTCCGCTGCTGGACCGGCTCGGCGTGCGCAAGCAGACCGAGCAGACCGTCTTCACCCTGACCCGCGGCGGCTTCAAGGCCGCGACCAGCGCCGGTCGCACCTTCGCCCGGGCCGGCCGACGGGGGAGCGCGGGCGTGCGCTCGACCCCCGCCGTGCGCCCCGGGGTCTTCGACCTCACCCCGAGCGAGGACGAGCAGATGCTCGTCGACGTCGCCCGGGAGTTCGCCGAGGAGGTGCTGCGTCCCGCCGCCGCCGAGGCCAACGAGACCTGCGAGGCCCCGTCTGAGCTGCTCGGCGCCGCTGTGGAGATCGGGCTGCCCGTGCTCGGCGTCCCCGAGGCACTCGGCGGAGTCTACGAGGAGCGCTCGGCCACCGCCGGTGTGCTGGTCGCCGAGGCGCTCGCCCACGGCGACATGGGGCTGGCCGTCGCCGCGCTCGGCCCCGGCTCGGTCGCCACCGCGCTCAGCCTGTGGGGCACCGAGGAGCAGCAGCAGACCTACCTGCCGGCCTTCACCGGCACCGACGTCGCAGTCGCCGCCCTCGCCCTGACCGAGCCCGCCGTCCTCTTCGACGTGCTGGCGCCCTCCACCACCGCCCGGCGCGAGGGCGACTCCCTCGTGCTCGACGGGGTGAAGTCGCTCGTCGCCCGCGGTGCCGTCGCCGAGCTGTACGTCGTCGGCGCCGTGCTCGACGGTGCCCCTGTCCTGGTCCTGGTCGAGTCGGCCACCGCCGGACTCAGCATCGAGGCCGACCCGGCGATGGGGGTGCGGGCTGCGGGCATGACCACGCTGACGCTGAGCGAGGCCCGGGTCCCGGCGGCGAACCTGCTCGGTGCGACCGACGGCTCCACCTACCGCGAGTGCGTCAGGCTGTCCCGGCTGGGCTGGTGTGCGCTGGCGGTGGGCACCGCGCAGGCAGTGCTCGACTACGTGACGCCGTACGTCAAGAGCCGTGAGGCCTTCGGCGAGCCGATCGCGCACCGCCAGGCGGTCGCCTTCTCGGTGGCCGACATCGCGATCGAGCTCCAGGCGATGCGGCTGCTCACCTGGAAGGCGGCCGCCCGCGTCGCCCAGGGGATCGACGCCACCCGCGAGATCGCGCTGGCCCGCCGGCTGTGCGCCGACAAGGGCATGCGGATCGGCTTGGACGGCGTCCAGCTGCTCGGCGGGCACGGCTTCGTCAAGGAGCACCCGGTGGAACGGTGGTACCGCGACCTGCGGGCCATCGCCGTGATGGAAGGGACGGTGCTGGTCTGATGGCCATCAACCTCGAGGACCCGAAGAAGCTGCGCCCCGTCCGTGACCAGGTGCACCAGGTCGCGATGAACATGTTGCGGCCGATCTCGCGCAAGTACGACCGCGCCGAGCACGCCTACCCCAAGGAGCTCGACATGCTCGCGGCGATGGCCGACGGGCTCGCCGCCTCCGGCTCGGGCGAGGGGGCCGGCGCGACCGGCGTCCGGCGCGGCGCGAACGAGGCCGAGGAGGGCGTCCGCAACGGCTCCAACATGGCGTCGGTGATGACCGTGGCCGAGATGTGCTGGGGTGACACCGGTCTGACCCTGTCGATGCCGCGCCAGGGCCTGGGCAACTCCGCGATCGCCTCGGTCGCCAACGACGAGCAGCTGGCCCGCTTCGACGGCACCTGGGCCTCGATGGCGATCACCGAGCCCGCGTTCGGCTCCGACTCCGCGCAGGTCTCCACCACCGCGACCAAGGACGGCGACGAGTACGTCCTCAACGGCGAGAAGATCTTCGTCACCGCCGGGGAGCGCTCGGACTCCGTGGTGGTCTGGGCCACCCTGGACAAGACCCTGGGCCGGGCGGCGATCAAGTCGTTCGTGGTGCCCAAGGGCACCCCCGGCCTCAAGGTGGAGCGGCTGGAGCACAAGCTCGGCATCCGGGCCTCCGACACCGCGGTGATCACCTTCACCGACTGCCGGGTCCCGGCCGCCAACCTGCTGGGCTCGGAGGAGGTCAACGTCGCCGAGGGGTTCGCCGGGGCGATGGCGACCTTCGACAACACCCGGCCGCTGGTCGCCTCGATGGCGGTCGGCTGTGCCCGCGCCGCCCTCGACCTCACCCGCGAGATGCTGGGCAAGGCCGGGATCGAGATCGACTACGACAGGACCCCGATGGCCCAGTCGGCGGCTGCGGCCAAGTTCCTCCAGATGGAGGCCGACTGGGAGGGCGCCTACCTGCTCACCCTCCAGGCCGCGTGGATGGCCGACAACCGCAAGCCCAACTCGCTGGAGGCCTCGATGGCCAAGGCGAAGGCCGGCCGGGTCGGCTCCGACATCACGCTCTCGTGCGTGGAGCTGTGCGGCTCGATCGGGTACGACGAGGGCGAGCTGCTGGAGAAGTGGGCCCGTGACTCCAAGATCCTCGACATCTTCGAGGGCACCCAGCAGATCCAGCAGCTGATCGTGGCGCGACGAGTGCTGGGGCTGAGCAGCTCCGAGCTCAAGTAGTCCGTACAGTGGGGCGCCGTGACGATCCTGGTGGTCAGCGCGACGCCCGAAGAGGCAGCGCACGTTCCCGCGTCCTATCGACTGCTCATCACGGGCGTGGGCAAGGTCGCGTCGGCCACTGCGGTGGCCGACGCCCTCGCCCGCGACCCGGAGATCAGCGAGGTGGTCAACATCGGCTCGGCCGGGGCGCTGCACGACCACCTGGCCGGGCTCCATCTCGTCGGGTCGGTGCACAACCACGACCTGTCGGCGCAGGCGCTGCGGGGCTTCGGCTACGACCCGCAGGAGTGGATCACCGTCGGTGACGGGATCCGGCTCGCCACCGGCGACCTCTTCGTCGCCGACCCGGCGGTGCGAGCCCGCCTGGCGCAGGTCGCCGACCTCGTCGACATGGAGGGGTACGCCGTCACCTGGGCGGCCCAGCGGGCCGGCGTACCGGTGACGCTGGTCAAGCACGTCTCCGACCACGCCGACGACGGCGCGTGGGAGTGGGCCGCGGTGATCGACGAGTCAGCTCGCGAGCTGGCCGCCTGGCTGCGGGAGCATCGCCCCGCTGCGGGCTAGGGGGACGGCTCAGCCGCGGGAGGAGTTCGCGGTCCGGCCACGGGTGATGCCGACGAACGCCTGCGTCCGCTCGTCGTCGTTCTCGCGCAGCCAGGCCAGGCCGACGGTAGTCGGCTCCAGGTCGGTGACCTGGCGCTGGACGGTGTCCTTGCGCTGGTAGAGCCGCCCGACCGACATCGGCACCAGGGCGATCCCGGTCCCGGCGGCGACGGTCTCGATCGCGTCCTTGGGCGACATCGGCGGCCACGCGAGCTGCTCGGCCTCCGGCGTCCAGCCGGACTGATGGGGGAGCACCAGCTGCTCGCCGCGCAGGTCCTCGAGGCTGACGTCGTCGGCCGCGGCGATGAAGTGCTCCAGACCAGCCACGGCGACCTGGACCTCGTCGTAGAGCCGGATCAGGTGCAGACCGTCGGTCGGCACGGGCAGCCGGACCAGGGCCATCGTGACCTCGCCCGAGCGCAGCGCGTCGAGCTGGTCCTCCTGGAGCAGCGGGACGAGCTCGATCTTCTCCTTGAACCGGTCACGCCAGGCACGGGCCCACTTGTCGGGGGTGGCGCCGGTGACGAAGCCGAGTCGGAAGGTCATGGACTCACCGTAGCTAAGGGCCCCGGCGCCCGTTAGACGGGCATGAACCTCGTCGCTCACGTCGCCGCTCCGCAGGCCACCCTCCGTGACGCAGCCGTCCTGGGGGCCGCCCATCGCGCGGCCTGGACGATGGGCACCGCGAGGAACACCGTCCGTCCCGTGGCAGGCGGCCCGGTGCCGACCCCGACTCCTGCCCTGGCCGCCACCCTGGTCAGGGCCACCCGGTCCCGCTCCAACGCCGCCGCGGCGCTGCGCCGGCTGGCCGTCGACCCCGGCGCCACCCCGGCCGAACGGGCCCTCGCCGCCGAGCGGGCGGCCCTGCTCGACCGCCACGCCTGCTGAGCGGCTGCGGGAAGTTCCGATCAGTTCGCCGGTGACACTCAGGAGACTCACAGCCCTGCCGATACTCGGACGTGAGCGAACCGGAGGAGCCTGACGCGCTCCCCGCCCACAGCTGGGTCGAGGCCGAGACGACCGACGGCGAGGCGGTGGACGGCGAGGCGGTCGACGACACCCGTCTCGAGTTCGACCGACGCGTCGAGGAGCGGGTCCGGGTGGCACGCTACCCGCACTCCCTCAAGCGGCTCACCCACGCGCCCCGGGAGCTGACCCGGATGAAGGAGCTCGACGCCCAGGCCGCGGTCTGGGTGCCGGTGGTCACCTTCGCCGTCACCGCCGTGTGCGCGATGATCGTCGTCATCCTGGCGACCCAGATCGCCGACGACCCCGCGCGCGGCAAGACCGCCGACCTCGTCGTCGGACTGGTCACCCTGGTCTTCCTCGCCGCGGGCTTCGGCACCCTGGTCAAGTCGCAGGCGTACTTCGACAAGCTCCGCCCCACCGGCCGACTGGTCCGCACCGACCTCGCCGACGCCTACGAGACGATCCGTGACGGCGCCGCGGTCGTCCTCGACCTCGGCGTGATGCCCCAGGCGCTGAGCCGGATCGCGGACCTGCTGCCCCAGGCCGAGGTGCTGCTCGACCTGATCGTCGACGCCGACAACGGCGGCATCCAGATCAAGGGGCACTCCGCCTACGAGCAGCTCATCCGGATGGGCGCCGAGGTCACGGTGCTGACCGACATGGCCGAGGAGCGGCTCGGGCGGCGCTCGATGCGGCGTCGTGACAGGCCCGCGTCGGCCGATCGTGGCGAGCCGCACGTCGTCGACGAGACCCTGACACCGTTCCAGACCCTGGCCGATCTGGCCGAGATGATCGGTGTGGAGATCCCCACACCACGGCAACATCGCGAGCGCGCACCGGACGCGGGACTCTACGGCTTCAGCACACGGAGACCCCCTCGTCATGACTAGAATGGGGGATAAGGGGGTTCCGGGTCTCCGACAGACATTCAGACATGGCAGGTTCGGAGGGTTGCGTGCAACGTCGATGGTGGCACTCGGTGCTGGCGATCCCGGTAGCGCTGGCATTGACCGCCTGTGGTGGCGGTGAGGCGACCTCCTCCTCGACGGGCTCCTCGTCCACGGCCGACCGTGGCTCCGTCACCGCCCTGGACGGCCTGACCGGCTACGCCCAGCAGCTCGCCTCGACCGGCCGCGTCCGGATCGGCGTCTCCTACCAGACCCCCGGCCTGGGCTATCTCGCCCCGGGGAGCAGCGCCCCCACCGGCTTCGAGGTCGAGGTCGGCAAGATCATCGCCGGTGGACTAGGCATCTCGGCGGACAAGATCCAGTGGATCCAGGTCCTCGACAGCGGTCGCGACCAGGCCCTGACCACCAACGCCGTCGACATGGTGATCTCCTCGCTCGCGATGACCCGCAGCGAGGAACAGCAGGTCGGCATGGCCGGTCCCTACTACATCACCGGCACCCAGCTCCTGGTCCGTGCCGCCGACCAAGCCGCGATCAACGCGGCCACGCCCGGCCCCAACGGCAACCCGCGGCTGCGGCGGATGCCGATCAGCTCCGGTCAGAAGGTCTGTGCCGTCTCCGGCTCGACCACGGCCAGCACCCTGGTCCACGAGTTCAAGCAGCAGCCCGTGCTCAAGGCCGCCTACGGCGACTGCGTCGGCCTGCTCCAGCAGGGCACCGTCGCGGCCGTCGCCGGTGACGGTGCGATCGGGATGGGCTACGCCCACTCCTCGGCCGGCGCGCTGGTCGTGGCCGGCGACCCGTTCACCGAGGAGAAGTACGGCGTCGCCTTCCCGAAGGGCATGACCGGGATGTGCGACTTCGTCCAGCGCACCCTGCTGCGCGGCTACAAGGACGGCAGCTGGCTCGAGGCCTTCGACGACACCTTGGGACAGTCCGGTGTCGAGTCGCCGCCGGAGCCTCCCGCCTTCGAGCCATGCTGAGCCAGTCTGAGGCGAAGGCCCGGCTGGGGGTCTTCCCGGTCGCTCCGCTTCAGCTCCAGTTCACCGCCGCCGCCGGGGTCGCGATCCTCGGACTTCTGATCTTCGGAGGCCTCGGCACCGATCAGCGGCTCTCGCTCGTGATCGGCGGGGCGGTCATCGCCGTGTCGAGCATCGTGGCGTACGCCGCTGCCGACGGCCGCGGCCTGTCACCGGCGCTGCTCGTCGTACCGGCGATGGACGTTCTCGGCATCGTGGTGATGACCCGCGAGGTCGCCGCGGCCGGGCTGGAGACGCTGCTGGTCTTCCCGCTGATCTGGCTGGCCACCGCCTATCCGGCCCGGATCGTGAGCGCCGGCTTCGCGGTGATGGTGGCCGCGATCTGGGTGCCGCGCATCCCCGGCATCGCCGGGGGCGAGGTCGGTCTCGGCGCGGTGATGATGGGCCTCAGCGCGACCTGCGCGATGGCCCTGGTCTCCACCGTGATCTGGTGGATCCGGCGCCGCTCCGACGCCCAGCACGCCCTGCTGCAGCGTCAGGCCGGGATGCTGGAGAACGCCTTCGAGCGGACCAGCAAGGGCGAGGAGACGCTGCGCCAGGTGCTCGACGCCGTCGGCTTCGCGGTGCTCAGCTTCGACGGTGCCGGCCACCTGGTCACCGCCAACCGGGCCAGCCGCGAGCTGGTCGCCGGCCTCAACCTGCCGCAGACCTCCGAGCTGAGCACGTTCCCCTTCTACCACGGTGACGGGTACAGCCCGGTGACGCCGGTGGAGAACCCGGTCCGCCGGGCCCTGGGCGGGGAGAACGTCGAGGACGAGCAGTACTGGCTGGGTCACCCCGGCGAGGCCCGGGCAGCGCTGCGGGTCTCCACCCGGGTGTTGCGCGACCGCGCCGGCACCGCCACCCAGGTGGTGCTCGTCGCCAGCGACATCACCGCCGAGTACGAGGCCCTGCAGGCCCGCGACGACCTGTTCGCGTCGGTCTCCCACGAGCTGCGCACGCCGCTGAGCTCGATCATCGGCTACGTCGACCTGGCACTGGACACCCCCGAGCTCTCCGAGGAGGTGCAGGAGCAGCTCGAGGTGGTCTCGAAGAACGCCGATCGGATGCTGCTGCTGGTCAACGACCTGCTCGCCAACCGTGAGCGTGAGGCCTCGGGCACCCTGACGGTGACGAAGGTGCCGATGGACCTCGTCCCGGTCGTGCTCGACTCCGTCGCCGCGATCATGCCGATGGCCCACGACCGGCTGATCACCGTCAACGTCGACCTGCCCACCCGGCTGCCGCTGGTCGGCGACGCGCTCCGGCTGCGTCAGGTGGTCGACAACCTGCTCTCCAACGCGATCAAGTACAACCGTGAGGGCGGCGAGGTCGAGGTGGTCGGCTCCACCCGGCACGACGCCGTCCAGGGCGACCTGATCGAGCTGGCCGTCAGCGACACCGGCCGCGGGATGACCGCCGAGGAGACCCGGCGACTCTTCGAGCGCTTCTACCGGGCGCCGTCGGTGCGTCACACCGCGATCCGCGGCTCAGGCCTCGGCCTCAACATCTCCCGGGAGCTGATCGACCTGCACCTGGGCACGATCAGGGTCGAGAGCGTCCCCGACACCGGCACCACCATGACCATCACGCTGCCGTCACTGGAGGCCGCATGAGCATCGACCCGACGACACTGATCGCGACCGCCGCCGTCGGCGTCGCCCTGGCGTGCTGCCTGTTCACGATCACCACCCTGCAGCGGCACAACGACCGGCCGAACCGGCTCGCCGCCGGTGCGATGCTCGCCACCGTCCTCGGCTTGGCCTGCGGCCCCGCCGTCGGCGCCGTCACCGACGACGGGCTGGGCGCGGTCGACACCGGAGCCGCGAAGGCGACCCTGGTCGTGATGACCGTCGGACTGGTCGCCGGGGCCACCGTGCTGTGGACGGCCACCCAGGCCTTCGCCGGGCGCCGGCCGATGCTCGGACTGGCCGCCGGGGCGACCGCCGTCGCCGGTGTCGCGGCCCTGGCCCTGGCGGCGTCCAGCGATGCCTGGGCCCTGCTCCCGGCTGCCTGCGTCGCCGCGCTCGGCTTCGCCTTCGCCACCGTGGAGCTGCGCCGCTCCTCGATGGCCCACAACCTCAACTCGGTGCTGCTGGAGTCCTCGCTCTGGGTGGCTGCGGGCACCTCGATCGTGGTGGCCTTCCTCACCGGACTGGACCGGATCAGCGTCGCCGAGGGCTGGGCCGGACTGGCGGGGACCTGTGCCGCCCTCACCCTGATCGCCGCGATGACGCTGATGGCCCTGCGGGTGGAGCGCTACGGGAACTGGTGGACGCTGGGGGAGGACCTCGACCGGTCCGCCCTCGGGGTCGACGAGCTCGACGACTTCCTCGGCCAGGCACGGGACCGGATCGACCGGTGCCGCAACGTCGGCCAGCCGGTGCACGTGATCACCACCGCGCTGCCCGGCCTCGACGAGCTCAACCTCGCCTACGGGCATCTGGCCGGCGACGCCGCTCTGCGCTGGGTCGCCGAGCTGCTGCGTCGCCAGGCACCGCCCTCGGCGGTGCTGGGCCACCTCGGCGCCGGCCGGTTCGCGATCGTCACCTCCCGCGAGCCCGAGCTGGTGGCCAACGCCGTCCAGAACGGCATGATGCGGGTCCCCCCGCCGGCGACGCTGCCGGTCCGACTCACCCCCGTCTTCGCCTGGTCCTCCTCCGACGAGGCCGGGTTCGAGTTCGACCTTCTCCGACAGACCGCAGAGGAGCGACTGTCCCATGTCTCCTGAACCCCAGCACCTGCGCGCGCTGCCGACCGAGACCTCGTGGGCCGAGGCGCCGGCGGCTCCGGCGACGAAGCGCCGCCCTACGGTGGGCTGCATCGTGCCGGCGTACAACGAGGCGACGTCCATCGCCGGTGTGCTCGACTCGATGCTCTCCCAGACCCGTCGTCCCGACGCGATCCACGTGGTGGTGAACAACACCACCGACGACACCGCCCGGATCGCGGCCTGGTACGCCGGTGCCCACGAGATGGTGATCAACGGCGAGCGGATCATCACCGAGATCCACGTGCACGACCTCGGCGCGATGGACGACAAGAAGGTCGGGGCGCTCAACTACGGCTTCCGCCTGGTCGACGGGATGGACTACCTGGTCGGCATCGACGGTGACACCACCGCCGACCCGCGGGCCGTGGAGTACCTGATCGACGAGATGGAGTCCGACCCGACCATCGGCGGCCTCTCAGCGATCTACTCCATCGACGACACCGCCATCGACGGCCTGATGGCGAAGTTCCTGATCTGCGGCCAGCGCGCCCAGTTCTCCTCGTTCAACATGCGCAACCTGCTCAAGAAGCGCCAGATGGCGGTGCTCGGCGGCCAGCTCTCGATCTTCTCGATGGAGGCGCTGCACGCGGTCGCCGCCGAGGGCCACCAGATCGAGCCGTGGCAGACCGTCAGCGAGGTCGAGGACTCGCTGCTGTCGCTGCAGATCAAGAGCGCTGGCTACAAGACCATGATCAGCAAGGACGCCCGCGCCAACGTCGGCGGCATGCTGACGTTGAAGTCGCTCGACGCCCAGCAGGTGAAGTGGAACCACGGGTCGATCGACCTGATGTGGCCCGGTGAGCGCAACGGCTACCGGGGCCAGCCCTTCCACCCGAACCTGCGGCTGCGCTGGCTCGACAACATCGCGATGTTCCTCAACGGCCTGACCCGGGTCGGCTTCGGTGTGCTGCTGGCCTGCTCGCTGCTGCTGCACGCGTTCGTCTTCACCCCGCTGTGGCTGCTTCCGCCGCTGCTGGGCTGGGCGCTGAACCTGCGGATCGCCCACAGCATGGGGCAACGGAACAAGTCCGACTATCTCTTCGCCGGACTGTTCTTCCCCGCCGAGTTCTACACCTGGGTCCGGCTCGGGCACTTCGTCCGCGGCTGGTGGAAGTTCTTCTTCAACCGTGCCTCGGACAACTGGGCCGCCCAGGCGCGCGCGGAGTCGGGCCGCGCCGGCAACACGTATCTGCTGCCGCTGATCGTGACCGTGGTCGCCTCCGTGCTCGGCGTCGTGGTCTACGACCTGTTCTTCTCCTCAGCCGTCAAGAGCAACGTACTCTGGGTCGGCTGGCGGGCTCTCGGGGTCATCACCGTGATCCAGACGCTGATGATGGCGTACCAACTCTTCCAGCCGTACAAGGGTTTCAAGGCATGATCACTCGTCGTCTCGCCGCCGCTGCGGCGCTCTGTCTCACGCTCCCGCTGGCCACCGCCTGCGAGGCGATCGGCTCGTCGGGCACCGGTTCGTCGGGGTCGGTCGGCACCGGTGCCGGCGACGAGGTCACCACCGCGGCCGACCCGTACAAGACCCACTCGAAGATCGAGGAGGTGTACTCCGCCTTCACCCGCGACGGCACGTTCGAGACCCACACCTCCTCGACCGGCGTCGACTTCGTGATGACGGTGTACCCGACGAAGGCGACCCCGCGCACCCACGAGTGGTATCCGCGGGGCAACAAGTACTTCACCTTCACCTTCCAGGCCTACGACCTGGACCGGGCCCTGCGCGACCCGTTCCACACCAAGCGCAAGGTCTACCTGTCCCGGGTCGAGATCTCCTCGGCGTCGAACTCGTCGAGCGGCCTGAGCACGGCGCCGTACTCCCTGGACTCCTCGCCGCTGGACATCACCCTCGACCCCAGCCCGCTGCGTTCGGCCAAGTACGGCCAGATGATCACCTCGCCCAAGGGCTCACTCGAGGTCCGCAACCAGGTGATCGGCGACCTGCCCGAGGACACCACCCAGGTCACCCTGGACTTCAAGTTCCACGTCTGGGTGCAGAAGAAGGCCGGCGACAAGACCTACGTGCAGGACACGATCGAAGAGAAGATGCCGATCTTCATCTACAAGAGCGACCAGCCGACCCGGGTCCTCCCGATCGCGATCGACGCCAACTGAGTGTGATCCAGGGGTGATCCCGGCCCGGCCGGGCACCGAGACGACGAGAGGGCCACGACCGTTGCGGTCGTGGCCCTCTCGCGGTGTCGTGGGGGATCAGGCAGCCATCCTGTAGCCGACCCCTGCGACCGTCTCGATCCAGCGCCCCGGCTCGAGGTCGTCGTTGAGCTTGCGCCGCAGTGAGGAGATCTGGCGGTCGATGTGCCGCTTGTCCTGCTCGGTGACGAAGTACGACGTCACGTACGACTCGCCACGGGCGGCGAGGACCAGATCGGCCTTGCTGCGGACCCGACGACCGGTCGACATCAGGGTGCGGAGCAGGTCGAACTCGTCACGGTCGAGGTCGACCGCACGGCCGGCGGCCACCACCTGGCCGGTGCTGACCGTGAGCTCGAGGCCGTTGTAGGCGTAGACGCCCTCGGTGGTCGCGAACGACTGACCGGCGGCCGGCGAGACTGCCGGAGCCTGGGCGTCGAAGGCGACCCCGGCGCGGACCTGCGTGGGCTGCTCGTAGGTCTGCTGCTCGTAGGCGGGACGCTGCGGCGGAGCGGGCCGCTCGTAGACCGGCTGCTGGAACGACTGCGGCACCGGCGCCTCCAAGGGACGCTGCTCGGGAACGTACGGCGTCACCGGGGCCGGCTGCTGCTCGACGTGGACCTGCTGGGGCAGCGGGGTGCGGGTGAAGGCGGGCTGCTGGACCAGCGCCGGGGCGGGCTGCTCGGTCGCCCGCTCCGCGGAGTCGGTCGGGCGGTGCCACAGGCCGTCGTCGGCCTGGCCCTCGGCCTCGGCCGGGTGAGCGCCCCGCGGCCGGCGCAGCAGGCTGGCGATCCGGGCCCGGAGCTCGCGCGGACGGAACGGCTTGGAGAGGTACTCGTCGGCCCCGGCGTTGAGACCGGAGATGATGTCGATCTCCTCGTCCTGGGCCGTGATCATGATGATGTAGGTGTCGCTGAACTCACGGATCGCGGCAGCGGCGGCCATGCCGTCCATGCCGGGCATCGAGACGTCCAGGGTGGTCAGCACGGGCTCGTGCATCCGCACCGCAGCAACGCCGTCCTCGCCGTTGGAGGTGAGGACGGTCTCGAAGCCACTCTGGGTGAGGACGGTGCGGAGGAGGTTCCGCACGTCGGGATCATCCTCGATGATCACGGCAAGCTTGCGCTCAGAAACCATGCTCCAAGCCTAGGCCAGAAATCCTGTCAATCGACAGTTTTGGGGAGGATCTGACTCACCATCCGGCATTCGTCGCGAGTTCGACGGCCCGCTCGGTCCAGAACGTGCCCGCTGCGGGGCCGCCGTGGCAGGTGCCGTCGCTCTCACCGGGGGGCTTGATCCACAGGTGCGCATCGAGGCCGCTGTCGTCGCCGGTCCCGGCCGGGGTCACGCCGAGTGCCTGCCCGGTCGGGTTGCACCAGTCGCCGTTGCCGCCACGCCCGTTGCGGCTGGTGTCGATCACGTAGTGCGTCTCGGGCAGGGTGGTGCGCACCGCGTCGGCGTACGCCTGCTCGGCGGCGTCGCTGCCGTAGCTCGACACGTTCACCGCGAAGCCGCGGGCGCGCTCGACGCCGACCACCGAGAGCATCTGCGCCATCGTCTCGGGGGCGATCCAGGAGGAGTGGCCCGCGTCGACGTACACGGAGGCATGGGGGGCGAGCAGGTCGATCGCCGCCGAGAGCAGCTGCTCGCGCTGCTCGACCAGGTGGCAGGCCTGCGCCGAGGCCAGCGCGTCGGGCTCGAGGACGACGACGGGGGCATCGCGCAGCGATCCGGCGATCTCACGCACCCAGGTGAGGTAGCTGGTGGCGTCCAGGCCGCCCGAGGAGTGCCAGCCGGTGCAGTCGCGGTCGGGGATGCCGTAGACGACGAAGACCGGCAGCTGGCCCGCGGCCTGGGTGATGTCGGAGTCGACGAAGGGGCCGACCTTCGTCACCGGCAGGTTCTCCGGGGTCAGCCAGACCGCCGTGGGGATGTCGGCGATGCGCTGGACCAGCTCCTGGTCGTGGCCGCTCACCGTGGCGGCGGCCTGAGCGGCCTTGGAGTCGGGATCGACCCACAGCTGGCGGCCGGTGAACGGGTTGCCGGTCGGGGGCGCGGTGACGGTGCCGGTCGAGGCCGAGGTGGAGGTGGCCGTGGGATCGGACGAGGTCGTGGTGGAGGTCGAGCCGCAGGCGCTCAGGAGCACTCCGGCGGTGGCCAGGAGCCCGGCGAGAACGTACGTGCGGGGCTGGCTTCTCACGGCGCGATTCTAGTCGGATTCCCCCATTAACACGGGGGATCGGGTCGCTCCGGCGTAGATTGGGCCGGTGATCAGGGGAGGCATGGTGCGGCGTTTCGTCGTAGCAGTGGTGGTGGCGGTCGCAGCGACCTTCGTGCCGGCGGTCGGTGGCACCGTGGCGGGGGAGTCCGTCGCGGCTGGGACGTCGACCGTCTTCGGTGTCGTGCTGGCCAAGACCGGCGGCGCGGTGAAGGTGCGGATCGCCCTGTTCAGCGCCGACTGGACCTACCTGCGTGCGGTGGTCTCGACCAGTGGCGGCGTCTACCGGATGGGCGGCCTCCAGGCCGGCACCTATCACCTGCAGGCCTCCGACACCCGCCAGTCGTGGGACATCAAGCGGCTGGCCCGCACCGACGCCACCTTCACCGTCGGCGCCGGGCAGAGCATCGAGCGCGACGTCGTGATGCGCCGCGGCTCCTTCGTCACCGGCACGGTCAAGGTCGGACGCCCCGCGTCGGTGGGGCGCCGCGCGACGGTGCGGGTGGTCAGCCAGTACGGCGCCTCCTTCGAGACCATCGCCGACCGCGCCGGTCGCTTCGCCGTCGGAGGTCTGCCGGCCGGGCAGAAGTACTCCGTCTTCACCTGGGACCGACGCAAGCAGTGGGCCGGCAAGTCCATCTACGTCGGCGTGCTCAAGGTCGGCAAGGGCCGCAACGTCGCCGTTCGACTGCGCACCCGCACGGGTGGGTACGTCGGTCTCCTGCGGGTCAACGGCCTGCCCGCGACCGGCACCATCTGGGCGACGATGGTCAGCCGCGCGACCGGCCAGTGGTGGACCGCCCCGATCCGCAACGGCGATCTGTCCCGCTTCGTCGGGCTCTACCCCGGCGCTTACATCCTCCAGCTCCCGCGGACCAAGCAGGTGCTGGCACAGAACATCGCCGTCCCGGCCACGCGTGCGGGCCGGCTCCGGCTGGTGCGGCTCGACGCTCGTCCGGCCCCGTTCGAGCCGGTGAAGAACCCCACCAAGGCGCCGTCGTGTCAGGCGACGGGCTCTGCGACCGCGACGGGCTCTGCGACCGCGACTCGTTCCGCCACCGCGACAGGTTCGGCGACGGCCACCGGCTCGGCGACGGCGACTGGGTCGGCCACGGCGACTGGGTCGGCCACGGTGACCGCGACAGCCACCGTGACGGTCACCGTCCCCGCCCGGGTGGTGGCAGCGGCTGCGTGCCCCTCAGCGTCCAGCACCGCGAGTGGCAGTGCGACTGCGACCGGCAGTGCTACCGCGACCGGTTCGGCGACGGCCACCAGCACCGCGACCGGCACGGCGACAGCGGCCGCGAGCTCGCGCTAGACGGCGCTGGCGCCGGCCGGCCCTAGGTCGCGACGCGCGGCGTCAGGACAGGGCATGGTCGTAGTCCGGGAGGTCGAACTTCCGCTCGTAGTAGCCGCCCTTGAAGTCCGAGGGCAGGTTCCCCACCGACGCGATGATCGTGTAGCCACGCTTGACCAGGGCCTTGCGGCACCGGGTCTTGCTCTTCACCAGGCTCTCACCGCTGCGGCGACCGCAGATCCCGGAGATCGAGTAGCCGGCCTTGCGCAGCACGGGGCGCTGCGCCTTGGCGTTGGCGTCCATCCGACCGGTGACGAAGAACGTCTTCACCCCGAGCCGGTGGGCGCGCTGGGCGAACGCGAGGGTGGCCTTGACCGGGCGCGGCCAGGCGTAGTGCGTGGCGATCGAGGTGTTGTCGATGTCGAGCACGATGGCGAGGTTGCTTCCGCCCTGGTCGACCCGGTCGTTGAGGTAGGGGATCGCCGGCTTCATCGCGACAGCGACGTCGTGCAGCCAGACCTTCTTGCTCGGCAGCCGTCCGGCGGCCTGGGCCGGGCCTGCCGTCGTACTGGCAGCGAGAGCCAGGACCAGCAGGACGGTGAGGGTGCTCAGGGCGGCGCGGAGCCGAGACGATCGCATGACTTCGACCATAGAGGATCTGGCCGGACCGCGGCGTGACAGAGCGTCGGACGGTCAGGCTGTGTGCAGGATCCGGCGTCGGAGACCGCAGTGGCGCCCGGAAATCACGAACGGCCCGCCACCGCGAGATCGCAGTGTCGGGCCGTTCGTTTCAACGTGCGCGAGGGGGGACTTGAACCCCCACCCACTATACGTGGACTAGCACCTCAAGCTAGCGCGTCTGCCTATTCCGCCACCCGCGCGTTGATGGTGAAACCCTAGCAGGGGCTGGGCAAAGTGCAGAATGCGGGGCGACGCCGTGGCAAACACTCGGAAGCACCCCGGAAACCATGCCGCGGGCAGGGCTCAGGGGAAGCAAAAAGCCCGTCCTGAGAGACTCAGGACGGGCTCTTCATCGCGTGCGCGAGGGGGGACTTGAACCCCCACCCACTATACGTGGACTAGCACCTCAAGCTAGCGCGTCTGCCTATTCCGCCACCCGCGCGATGCAGATAGAACGTTAGCAGCGCCCGGCCTGCGGCACGAATCGGGGGCCGTTACGGTGGACCCATGTCGTCTTCCGTGTCCGATCCCGCCTCCGGCGCCACTGCTGCCTCCTACGATCCGGCCGCCGAGGTGGTCGATCTGTGCCAGGAGCTGATCCGGATCGACACCAGCAACTACGGCGACGGCTCGGGGCCGGGGGAGCGTCCCGCGGCCGAGCGGGTCGCCGAGCTGCTCGACGAGGTCGGGATCGAGGTCACGCTGCACGAGGGCGCTGCGGGGCGCACCAACGTGCTGGCGCACTGGGGTGGCGACGGCAGCCGTGACGACGTCCTGCTCGTGCACGGACACCTCGACGTGGTGCCGGCCCAGGCCGCCGACTGGCAGGTCGACCCGTTCTCGGGCGAGATCGTCGACGGCTACGTGTGGGGCCGCGGTGCTGTGGACATGAAGGACTTCGACGCGATGGTGCTGAGCCTGGTCCGGGCCCGGCAGCGTGCCGGGGTGGTGCCGAAGCGCCCGGTACTGCTCGCCTTCACCGCCGACGAGGAGGCCGGCGGTCACCACGGCGCCCAGCCGCTGGTGGAGGACCTGCGCGAGCATTTCGACGGCGTCACCGAGGCGGTCGGCGAGGTCGGCGGCTTCTCCACCACGATCCGTGGCCGTCGGCTGTACCTGATCGAGGCCGCCGAGAAGGGCATGGCCTGGATGAAGTTCACCGCCCGTGGCACCGCAGGTCACGGTTCGATGATCAACGGCGACAACGCCGTCACCCGGCTGGCCGGTGCCGTCGCGAGGATCGGCGCCCACGACTGGCCGGTCACGCTGACCCCGACGATGGAGACGCTGCTGGCCGCGGTCGGTGAGATCGCCGGCGTCGAGGCCACCCCGGAGAACGCCGAGGCCCTGGTCGACGAGTTCGGTCCGGCGGCGCGGATGATCGGGGCGACGCTGCGGCAGGTGGCCAACCCGACCATGCTCGACGCCGGCTACAAGGTCAACGTGATCCCGACCGAGGCGACGGCGTACGTCGACGGGCGCTTCCTTCCCGGCCATGAGGACGCCTTCTTCGCCACCCTGGCCGAGCTCACCGGGGAGGGCATCGAGATGGAGTTCCTCTCCCACCAGCACCCGTGGGAGTCGCCGTACGACGGCACCGCCATCGCCCGGGCGATGACCCGCTCGCTGCTGGCCGAGGACCCGGGCGCCGCGGTGGCGCCGTACCTGCTCTCGGCGGGCACCGACGCCAAGCACTTCGGCAAGCTGGGCATCAAGGGCTACGGCTTCGCCCCGCTGCGCCTGCCCGACGACCTCGACTTCACCGGACTGTTCCACGGGGTGGACGAGCGGGTGCCGGTCGACGCGCTCGAGTTCGGTGCGCGGGTCTTCGACCGCTTCCTCGACGAGGTCTGAGGTCAGGCGGTCCGCACGGCGCGGATGATCTTGCGACGCAGGATCACCCGGCGGATCCCGTCGGCCCCGATCCGGACCCGATCCAGGGTCCAGCCACCGGTCTCGGCCTGCTCCACCAGGTAGCGCGTGACCGCGTTGCGCGACATCTCGCGGCTGAGGTGGATGTGGTCGAACTCCCACTCCACCCCGGGTGCAGGCGGTCGACGGTCGACGGCTGCCACGGGCTACTCGGCCGAGACGTCGTCGAGGGCGGCGGCCAGCTCGCGGGGGAGCGCGAGCGACTCCACGGCCAGAGCGGTGTGCAGCTGAGCGGCGGTGCGGGCACCGAGGATCGGGGCGGTCACGCCGGGACGGTCGCGCAGCCAGGCCAGGGCGACCTGGAGCGGCTGCCAGCCGAGGCCGTCGGCGGCCTTGCAGACCGCCTCGACGATGCTGCGGCCACGGCCGTCCAGGTGGGCGTCGACGCGGGAGGCCATGTCACGCTCGGCGCCACGGGAGTCCGAGGGGGTGCCGGTGCGGTACTTGCCGGTCAGCACCCCGCCGGCCAGCGGCGACCAGGCCAGCAGGCCCAGGCCGTTGGCGTCGGCGGCGGGAAGGATGTCGTACTCGGCCTCGCGGGCGAGCAGGGAGTACTGCACCTGGGTGGAGACCAACGGGGTGCGGCCCGAGGCGCGCAGCCAGGTCGCGGCCTGGGCGGTCTGCCACCCGGCGTAGTTCGAGATCCCGATGTAGGTCGCCTTGCCCGAGGAGACCGCATGGTCGAGGGCTGCCAGCGTCTCCTCCAGCGGAGCGTCGTCGGACCACATGTGGACCTGCCACAGGTCGACGTGGTCGGTGCCCAGCCGGGTGAGGGAGTCCTCCAGGGAGCGCAGCAGGTGGCCGCGGGAGGTGTCGACGCTGCGGTGGCCGCCGCGACGGCTGATCCCGGCCTTGGTCGAGATCACGATCTCGTCGCGGGCCACGACGTCGCCGATCAGACGGCCGAGCATGGTCTCGGACTGTCCGTCGTTGTACGCCGACGCGGAGTCGACCAGGGTGCCGCCGGACTCGGAGAAGGCGATCATCTGGTCGCGGGCCTCGTGTTCATCGGTCCCGCGTCCCCAGGTGGCGGTCCCGAGCCCGAGCCGGGAGACCTTGAGGCCGCTGGACCCGAGCGAGCGTTGCTGCATGAAGAGCAACATAGTGCGTGGCATACCCGAAGTGAGAGTGCCACGCCTCTAGGCTGGTCGTCTGTGAACTACTTCGACTCTGTGATCCTGGGAATCGTCGAGGGACTGACCGAGTTCCTTCCGGTCTCCAGCACCGGTCACCTCACGATCGCCGAGAAGATCCTCGGCCTTCCGATCGATGACGACTCCGTGACGGCGTACACCGCCGTGATCCAGATGGGGGCGATCTTCGCGGTCCTGGTGTACTTCGCCAAGGACATCCGCGACATCGTCCGCGGGTGGTTCTCCGGCCTGGTCAAGCCCGAGCTGCGCGGCACCATCGAGCACCGGATGGGCTGGTACGTGATCGTCGGTTCCATCCCGATCGGCATCATCGGACTGGCGGCCAAGGACGTCATCTCCGGTCCGCTGCGCTCGCTGTGGTGGGTGGCCGGTGCGCTGATCGCCTGGAGCGCGGTGATGGTCTTCGCCGAGCGGGTCGGTCGTCAGGACCGTGGCGAGCGCAAGCTGACCATGCGCGACGCGGTCGTGATCGGCCTGGCGCAGTGCATCGCCCTGATCCCGGGCGTCTCCCGCTCCGGCGCCACCATCTCCACCGGTCTGCTGCTCAACCTCGACCGCGTCACCGCCACCCGGCTCAGCTTCTTCCTCTCCATCCCGGCACTCTTCGCCGCGGGCCTGTACGAGATGAAGGACGTGGTCGGCTCCCACATCGGGATCGGCCAGACCATCGTCGGCACCGCGGTCGCCTTCGTCGTCGCGTACGTCGCCGTGGCATGGCTGCTGAAGTTCGTCGCGTCCAACACCATCGTCGCCTTCGTCCCGTACCGCGTCGTCCTGGGCGTCGTGCTGCTCGGCCTGCTGTCGACCTCGGTCATCAGCGCCACCTGAGGCTGAGCGGAACGGCGTGAGCGGTCAGCACAGTCATCACCATCCGGCGGGGCGGTGGCGCCGTCGGGTGACCGAGCGCCGTGACGGCCCGCTGCCACCCGAGCGTGCCGCCTCGCGGCTGGCCGCCTACGTCTACGGCAACATCCTGGTGCTCGCCTCGGTGGCCGTCGCCACCGGACACACGATCGAGAACGGCGAGGCGGCGCTGCTGGTGGTGGGCACGGGCGTGACGACGTACGTCGCCCACGTGTTCGCCGAGCTGGTGGCCCACTCAGCGGTCCCGGACTCCCACCCCGCCGAGCACGCCGGCCCCGAGAGGGTGCGCGAGTCGGTGCTCGACGAGCTGCGCGACGCGGTCCCGATCGCCTCGTCGGCGTTCTTCCCGTCCTTCGTCCTGATGCTGGGCTGGTTCGGCTGGCTGCCCACCGCGCTGGCCGCTCTGATCGCCGGCGGCTCCGTGGTGCTGCGGATGGCCGCGGTCCAGCTGGTCGCCGAGCGCGTCCGTGGTCGCCAGCTCAGCTTCCGGGTCTTCGTCGGCGGACTGATCACGGCAGGCGTGGCTGCGGTGATCGTAGTCGCCAAGGTCGCTCTGGGGCACTGAGCCCGGAGGCGAGACGGTGCTGCCTCAGAGCCAGCCGGACTTGCGGAAGAACCACCACAGCACGCCGACGGACAGCACCATCAGGCCGATCGCGACGCCGAAGGCGGCCCAGGTGCCGTTGTTCGGCCACAGCTGCACGTTCATCCCGTAGACGCCGGCGACGAACGTCGGTACGACGACCAGCGCGGCGCCCGCGGAGATCTTGCGCATGTCGTCGTTCTGCTGAACCGAGATCTGGGCGAGATGGGCCTCGAAGGCCGAGGACAGCATCGACTCGAGCTGCTCGGCGCTGTCGGCGGCCTGGTTGAGGTGGTCGAGCACGTCCCTGAAGAACGGCTGGATGTCGGGGTCGACCTCGGCGACGTTGCCGGCGGCGAAGTTGCGGATCGGCTCGCGCAGCGGCTGCACGGCGCGACGGACCTCGGCCAGCTCACGCTTGAGGGTGTAGATCCGTTCGGAGTCACTGGTGCGGACCGGGGAGAAGACCGAGGTCTCCACTTCGTCGACGTCGATCTGGAGCTCGTTGAGCACCGACAGGTAGCCGTCGACGACGGTGTCGGCCACGGCCCAGATCGCTGCCGAGGGGCCTTGGGAGAGCCGCTCGGGCGACTTCTCCACCTCGTGCCGTGCGGTGTCGAGGCGGACGCCGCGACCGTGCCGCACCGTGATGATGAAGTCGCGGCCGACGAAGAGGTTGATCTCGCCGGTCTCGACCTGGTCGTCGGCGTCGACGTACCAGAGGGTCTTGAGCACCAGGAAGATGCTGTCCCCGTAGCGCTCGAGCTTGGGTCGCTGATGGGCGGTGATCGCGTCCTCGACCGCCAGCGGATGCAGGTCGAAGGCCTGGGCGACCTCGTTCAGCTCGGACTGGCTCGGCGCGTACAGGCCCAGCCAGATGAAGTCGCCCGACTCCGAGGCGCGCTCGCGCAACGCCGCGTACTCGTGCGGGTGGCAGTCGACCTCGAGACGTCGGCCGCCACGGTAGAGCGCAATGTCCACGATCACAGTGCACACGCTAGGACACGCACAGGCGCTGACTAGGCTGGCACGCATGGCCACCGTGATTCTTGTCCGGCACGGACGGAGCACCGCGAACTCCTCGGGTGTTCTTGCAGGGCGCATGCCGGGCGTCAAGCTCGATCCGACGGGGATCGCGCAGGCCCGCAACGCCGCCGACCGGATCGCGCCGATCCCGCTGGCAGCGATCGTGACCAGCCCGATCCAGCGCTGCAAGCAGACCGCCAAGACCATCCTGGACGCACAGGACGCACCGCCGCCGTGGCGTGAGGAGAAGCGCCTGACCGAGTGCGACTACGGCCAGTGGCAGGGTCGCAAGATCGCCGAGCTGACCGGCGAGCCGCTGTGGAAGACGGTGCAGGCCCAGCCCTCGGCGGCGGTCTTCCCCGGCGGGGAGTCGATGGCCGCGATGCAGGCCCGGGCCGTGGCCGCCGTACGCGAGCAGGATGCGGCGGTGAGCGCCGAGGCGGGCGAGAGCGCCGTCTGGGTGGCCGTCTCGCACGGCGACCTGATCAAGGCCGTCCTGGCTGACGCGCTCGGGATGCACCTCGACCTGTTCCAGCGGCTGCACGTCGACCCGGCCTCGATCTCGGTGATCCGCTACACCGAGTCGCGGCCGTTCGTGCTCGCCACCAACACCCACGCAGGCGACCTCAGCTGGCTGGTGCCGCCTGTCAACGCTCCCGCCGAGAGCAGCAACGACGCTGTCGTCGGCGGTGGAGCCGGACCCGGAGAGGCGGCCTGAGATGCCCGTCGTACACCGTTTCGACCAGCCCGACCGCTTCGTCGCGGGCACCGTCGGCGAGCCCGGGGCTCGCACCTTCTTCCTGCAGGCGCGTCAGCAGCGCCGCCTGGTCAGCGTCGCCCTGGAGAAGCAGCAGGTCGCCCTGCTCGCCGAGCGGGTCGAGGAGCTGCTCGACGAGGTCGCCGGCAGCGCCCCGACCGTGATCCCGGCGATGGCGCCGCTGGGGCTGGTGGACAACGAGCCGTTGGAGTCGCCGATCGAGGAGGAGTTCCGCGCCGGCACCATGACGCTGTCGTGGGACCCGTCCATCGCCCGGGTCGTGATCGAGGTCTACCCGTTCGAGGAAACCGCCGTCGACCCCGGTGCCCTGGAGGAGGCCGAAGGGCTCGAGGAGCTCGCCGAGCTGGCCGGGATGGCAGCGGAGGAGGAGGCCGAGCCGAGCGAGGTCTTCGTCGTCTCCCTGGCGGCGGGCCAGGCCCGGGCGTTCGCGCAGCGGGCGCTCCAGGTGGTCGGTGCCGGGCGCGAGGCGTGCCCGTTCTGTGGGGGTCCGATCGACGTCGGGGGCCATCTGTGCCCGCGCGCCAACGGGTTCAAGCGCCGTGACCCCTGAGGGCGTCGACCTGGTCGAGGACGAGCTGGTGCTCGTCGGCCGGGTGCAGGGCGCCTCCAATCACACGTACGTCGGCACCATCGGCGACCAGCAGGTGGTCTACAAGCCGATCGCGGGGGAGCAGCCGCTGTGGGACTTCCCTGACGGCCGGCTGGCCTACCGGGAGGTCGCCGCGGCCCTGATCTCCGAGGCGCTCGGCTGGGACGTGGTGCCGCCGACCTGGTTCCGCGAGGGACCGTTCGGCCCGGGCATGGTCCAGGTCTGGCGCCCGGCCGACCAGGACGCTCGCCCGGCCGTCGACATCGTCGCGGTCGGGAAGGTGCCGCCGGGCTACCTGTGGGTCTTCGACGCGACGGCGTACGACGACACCCCGATCTCCCTGGTCCACGAGGACTCCGAGCTGCTGCGCCGGATCGCGATCTTCGACGTCGTGATCAACAACGCCGACCGCAAGGGCGGGCACGTGCTGGAGCAGCCCGACGGACACCGCTATGGCATCGACCACGGCATCTGCTTCCACCACGAGCCCAAGCTCCGCACGGTGCTGTGGGGGTGGGCCGGTGAGCGCCTCACCGACGCCGAGCTGGGGGCACTGCGGGAGCTGCGCGCCCAGGTCGCGGGCGACCTCGGCGACGAGCTCGGCTTCTGGCTCACCACCACCGATCTGAGGGCTCTGGCCGAACGCCTGGACACCCTGATCGGCACCGCGACGATGCCCAGTCCGGAGCTCGGTCGACCCGCGATCCCGTGGCCGCCGTTCTGAGCTGGACGAGCGCCCGTAGACTGCGGGCCATGCAGCCGTGGAGTGCCCCTGACGTCCCCGCCCTGCCCGTGACTGCCCCGGAGGTCGCGCTGCACGACACCGCGACCGGTGGCTTGGTCCCGGTCGTGCCCGAGGGGGCCGCGCGACTCTATGTCTGCGGGATCACGCCGTACGACGCCACCCACATGGGTCACGCGGCGACGTACGTCGGCTTCGACCTGCTCAACCGCGCCTGGCGCAACGCCGGCCACGACGTGGTCTACGCGCAGAACGTCACCGACGTCGACGACCCGCTGCTGGAGCGGGCGACGAAGGTCGGCGTCGACTGGGTCGAGCTGGCCGAGCGAGAGACCGAGCTGTTCCGCCAGGACATGACCGCCCTGCGGGTGCTGCCGCCGGCGCACTACACCGGTGCGGTGGAGTCGATCCCGCTCGTGATCGACCTGATCCAGCGTCTCCAGGACGCCGGTGCGGTCTACGAGGTCGAGGGCGACCACTACTTCTCCGTGACCGCCGACCCGGCCTTCGGCGAGGAGTCGCACTACTCCCGCGAGGAGATGCTGCGGATCTTCCCCGAGCGTGGCGGCGACCCCGAGCGCCCGGGCAAGAAGGACCCGCTCGACCCGATCGTGTGGCTGGCCGAGCGTGAGGGCGAGCCGTCGTGGGACTCGCCGTTCGGCAAGGGCCGGCCGGGCTGGCACATCGAGTGCGCCGCGATCGCGATGGAGCACCTCGGCGGTGCCTTCGACGTCCAGGGTGGCGGCTCCGACCTGGTCTTCCCGCACCACGAGATGTGTGCTGGCCACGCTCAGGTCGCTGTCCCGGGCACCCCGTTCGCGAAGGTCTACGCGCACGCCGGCATGGTCGCCTACGACGGCGAGAAGATGTCGAAGTCGCGGGGCAACCTGGTCTTCGTCTCCTCGCTGCGCAATTCCGACATCGACCCGATGGCGATCCGGATGGTGCTGCTGCGTCACCACTACCGCTCGGACTGGGAGTGGACCAACGACGAGCTGCGTCAGGCGTTCGACACCGTCGACGAGTGGCGTCGTGCGCTGGCACTCGGCTCGGGTGCTCCGGCGCTGCCGGTGGTCGAGGACGTCCTCGACGTGCTCGCTGCCGACCTGGACGCCCCCTCGGCCGTCGAGCTGGTCCAGGCCTGGGTGGACGCCACCTTGGGCAAGGACGGTCTGGCCGACAACTCCGACCCGACCGCGGCCGTCACGATCGCGAACCTGCTCGACGCCGCGCTGGGCCTCAAGCTCTAGTCCGCCGGCTCACTCGGACTCGTCGCGCCGCTTCAAGTAGCGCTCGAACTCCCGCGCGATCGCCTCACCCGAGGCCTCGGGCAGGTCCGTGGTGTCCCGGGTCTCCTCCAGGGAACGGACGTAGTCGGCGATGTCGGAGTCCTCGGCCGCGAGCTCGTCGACGCCGCGCTCCCAGGCGCGGGCGTCCTCGGGCAGCTCACCCAGCGGGATCGGGGTCTGGAGCAGCTCCTCGATCCGGTGGATGAGGGCCAGGGTCGCCTTCGGGCACGGCGGCTGGGCGACGTAGTGCGGCACCGCGGCCCAGAATGACGCTGCCGGCAGGTCCTCGCCCACGCAGGCCTCCTGGAACACGCCCACGATGCCGGTCGGGCCCTCGTAGGTGGAGACCTCCAGCTGGAGCCGGTCCAGCAGGTCGGGCTCGGTGGAGGTCCCCGAGACCGGGATCGGGCGGGTGTGTGGGGCGTCGGCCAGCAGCGCGCCCAGGGTGACCACCATCGTGGAGCCGAGCAGGCCGAGCATGTCGATCAGCTCGTCGCAGAACTGGCGCCACCGCATCGAGGGCTCCAGGCCGCGGATCAGGATGACGTCGCGGGGCAGGTCGGGCGGGGAGGCCAGCCAGATCCGGGTGGTGGGCCAGGTGATCCGGCGGATCCCGTCGGGACCGCTGCCGACCATCGGACGGTTGACCTGGAAGTCGTAGTAGTCCTCGGGGTCGATCTCACCGACCAGGCGGGCGTTCCACACCGAGATCAGGTGGTCCACAGCGTTGGACGCGGCGTCGGCGGCGTCGTTCCAGCCCTCGAACGCGGCGATCACCACCGGGTCGACCAACGCTCCCTCACCCAGTGCCGCACGCTCGAACTCGATCACCACTCCAGCCTAGTGGCGAGACGATTCCCCCGGGTGTGAAGGGGAGTGGGAGGATTCTCAGGTGACGTACCGCCCCGATGCCACCGCCGATCTGACCACGACCCTGCGCCAGCGGATCATGGTGATCGACGGAGCGATGGGGACGGCGATCCAGCGTGACCGCCCCGACGAGGCCGGCTACCGCGGGACCCGGTTCGCCGACCACGGCACCGACCTGATCGGCAACAACGACCTGCTCACGCTGACCCAGCCCGACATCATCGCCGGCATCCACCGTGAGTACCTGGCCGCCGGGGCGGAGATCGTGGAGACCAACACGTTCAACGCCAACGCGGTATCGCTGGCCGACTACGACCTGGTCGAGCTGGGCTACGAGCTCAACTACGAGGCCGCCAGGCTGGCACGGGCCTGCGCCGACGAGTTCGCCACCCCGGACAAGCCCCGCTACGTCGCCGGAGCGATCGGCCCGACCACGCGGACGGCCAGCATCAGCCCCGACGTCAACGACCCGGCTGCGCGCAACGTCTCCTACATGGAGCTCGTCGACGCCTACCTGGTCGCGGCACGCGGCCTGGTCGAGGGCGGCGCCGACATCCTGATGGTCGAGACCATCTTCGACACCCTCAACGCCAAGGCCGCGCTGTTCGCGATCGAGACGCTCTTCGAGGAGACCGGCCGGCGCTGGCCGGTGATCATCTCCGGCACCATCACCGACGCGTCGGGCCGGACCCTGTCGGGCCAGGTCACCGAGGCGTTCTGGGACTCCGTGCGGCACGTCAAGCCGCTCGCGGTCGGCCTCAACTGCGCCCTGGGTGCCAAGGAGATGCGGCCCTACATCGCCGAGATGTCCCGTGTCGCCGACACCTTCGTCTCCTGCTACCCCAATGCCGGCCTGCCGAACGCCTTCGGCGAGTACGACGAGGCGCCGGTCGAGACCGCAGCGCAGATCCACGACTTCGCCTCCTCCGGGTTCGTCAACCTGGTCGGTGGCTGCTGCGGCACGACCCCGGCGCACATCGCCGAGATCGCCACCACCGTCGACGGCCTCACCCCGCGCACCCCTCCCGAGGTGCCGGTCGCGATGCGGCTCTCAGGGCTGGAGCCGTTCACGATCACCGACGACAGCCTCTTCGTGAACGTCGGCGAGCGGACCAACATCACTGGCTCGGCCCGGTTCCGCAACCTGATCAAGGACGGCAACTACGACACCGCCCTCCAGGTCGCGGCCCAGCAGGTCGAGGCCGGCGCCCAGGTGATCGACGTCAACATGGACGAGGGCATGATCGACGGCGTTGCGGCCATGGACCGCTTCACCAAGCTGATCGCGTCCGAGCCCGACATCAGCCGGGTGCCGGTGATGATCGACTCCTCCAAGTGGGAGGTGATCGAGGCCGGGCTGCGCAACGTCCAGGGCAAGCCGATCGTGAACTCGATCTCGCTCAAGGAGGGCGAGGAGAAGTTCATCGCCCAGGCGCAGCTGTGCAAGAAGTACGGCGCCGCCGCGGTCGTGATGGCCTTCGACGAGGACGGTCAGGCCGACAACCTGGAGCGCCGCAAGCAGATCTGCGCCCGCGCCTACGACGTGCTGGTGAACAAGGTCGGCTTCCCGGCCGAGGACATCATCTTCGACCCGAACGTGTTCGCCGTCGCGACCGGCATCGAGGAGCACGCCAACTACGGCGACGACTTCATCGAGGCGACACGCTGGATCAAGCAGAACCTCCCGGGCGCCAAGGTCTCGGGCGGCATCTCGAACGTGTCCTTCTCGTTCCGCGGCAACAACCCCGTCCGCGAGGCGATCCACGCCGTCTTCCTCTACCACGCGATCAGCGCCGGCCTCGACATGGGCATCGTGAACGCCGGCGCGCTGATTCCCTACGACCAGATCGACCCGGAGCTGCGCGACGCGATCGAGGACGTCGTGCTCAACCGCACCGACGACTCGGTCGCCGCCACCGAGCGGCTCCTCGGGCTCGCGGAGAAGCACCGAGGCACCGGCGAGGAGGAGGCCCAGAAGGCGGAGGAGTGGCGCTCGCTGCCGGTCGGGGAGCGGATCACCCACGCCCTCGTCAAGGGCCTGGACGGCTTCGTCGAGGCCGACACGGAGGAGCTGCGCGTCGAGATCGCGGCCCGCGGCGGGCGCCCGATCGAGGTCATCGAGGGCCCGCTCATGGACGGCATGAACGTCGTCGGCGACCTGTTCGGCGCGGGCAAGATGTTCCTGCCCCAGGTGGTGAAGTCGGCGCGCGTGATGAAGCGCGCGGTCGCCTACCTGATCCCCTTCATCGAGGAGGAGAAGCTGGCGAACCCCGAGCTCGCCGGCGCCGACA
>NZ_JASLGR010000002.1 GCF_030150155.1 Nocardioides sp. | reverse complement strand
GCTCCAAGTTCCCGAACAAGGACACCGCTCGACCAGACACCGGGCCCGCGGACGACCACTCAGAAGTCAGGGATCACCACGTGTCCCGGTCGGACGTTCGGCCCGCCCGCGGACCCACTCAAAGGCTAAATGTCGGTGGCTCCCACTAGGTTCTAGTCATGGAGTCCCTTGCCCTGGCCCAGGCGCGCAGGATCGCGCTCGCGGCGCAGGGGTTCGCCGACGCCGCCCACGAGCGGCCCACGATGCGCACGCTCAGCCGCACCCTGGAGCGCACCGGCGTCCTCCAGGTCGACAGCGTCAACGTGCTCCAACGCGCGCACTACATGCCGCTGTACTCCCGGATGGGCCCCTACGACACCGACCTGGTGCGGCGGGCCTCGGAGCAGCGGCCCCGGCGGATGGTCGAGTACTGGGCGCACGTGCAGGCGTTCATGCCGGTCGACCTGTGGCCGGTGATGGCCCACCGGATGGCGTACTACCGCGAGCGCCGGGCCAAGTGGTCCAGGGCGGTGCCTCGCCCGGTGATGTGCGAGGTGCTGGCCGCCGTACGGGACAGCGGGCCGGTGACGGCGAAGCAGATCGACTCCGGGGCACCGCGGGCCAAGGAGCACTGGGGCTGGAACTGGTCGCAGGCGCGCCTGGCCCTCGATGCCCTCTACATGGCCGGCGAGATCGCGATCGCGGGGCGCTCGACCCAGTTCGAACCGCGCTACGACCTGCCTGAACGGGTCATTCCCGCTGTGCATCTCGAGGCGCCGACGCCGACCCGGTTGGAGGCCGACACCGAGCTGGTCCGTCGGGCGGCCCGCTCCCACGGGGTCGCGACCGCCCGCGACCTGGCCGACTACTACCGGATGAGCGCGGTCGACACCCGCGCCGGCCTGGCGGTGCTGCTGGAGTCGGGCGAGGTCAGCCAGGTCCAGGTCGAGGGGTGGCGGACGCCGGGCTACCTATGGCACCAGGCCCGGATGCCGCGACGGATCAGCGCCCGCACCTTCCTCAGCCCGTTCGACCCGGTGGTGTGGGAGCGTTCGCGCACCGAGTCACTCTTCGACTTCCACTACCGGATCGAGATCTACACCCCTGCGCACAAGCGGGTGCACGGCTACTACGTGTTGCCGTTCCTGCTCGGCGACCGGATCGTGGGCCGTGTCGACCTCAAGGCCGATCGCCGGCGCGGCACCCTCGTGGTGAAGGGTGCCTTCGCCGAACCGGGGGCTCCGGAGAGCACCGCCGAGGAGCTGGGCGAGGAGCTGACCCGGCTCGCCGGATGGCTCGGGCTGGACCGGATCGAGGTCGATCCTGAGACGGGCCGTGGGGAGTTACTCTCGCGGCTTTCCGTTCGCGGGTAGAGTGACGCCTCGTGGCCATTCTCGACAAGATCCTCCGCCTCGGCGAGGGCAAGATCCTCCGTCAGCTCGAGGGGATCGCCAAGGCAGTCAACGCGATCGAGGACGACTACCTCGCGATGAGTGACGAGGAGCTCGCCGGACAGACCGCGATCCTCAAGGAGCGCTATGCAGGCGGGGAGTCCCTCGACGACCTGATGTACGAGGCGTTCGCCACCGTCCGCGAGGCTGCCCGCCGTGTCCTCGGCATGCGTCACTTCGATGTGCAGCTGATGGGTGGGGCCGCACTCCACCTGGGCAACATCGCCGAGATGAAGACCGGTGAGGGCAAGACCCTGGTCGCCACGCTGCCGGCGTACCTCAACGCGCTGGCCGGCGAGGGTGTCCACGTCGTCACGGTCAACGACTACCTCGCGACCTACCAGTCCGAGCAGATGGGTCGTGTCTTCAGCTTCCTCGGCCTGAGCACCGGCGTCATCCTCCCCGACCTGTCCCCGGAGGAGCGTCGCGAGCAGTACAACTGCGACATCACCTACGCGACCAACAATGAGCTCGGCTTCGACTACCTGCGCGACAACATGGCGAACTCCATCGAGGAATGCGTGCAGCGCGGCTTCTTCTACGCCTGTGTCGACGAGGTCGACTCGATCCTGATCGACGAGGCCCGGACCCCGCTGATCATCTCGGGCCCGACCGAGGACGACGTCAAGTGGTACAGCGAGTTCGCTCGGATCGTCGCTGGCATGACCCGCGACGTCGACTATGAGGTCGACGAGAAGAAGCGGACCATCTCCGTCCTCGAGGCCGGCATCACGAAGGTCGAGGACCACCTCGGCATCGAGAACCTCTACGAGTCGGTCAACACCCCGCTGATCTCCTTCATGAACAACGCGGTGAAGGCCAAGGAGCTGTTCCACAACGACAAGGAATACGTCGTGATGAACGGCGAGGTCCTGATCGTGGACGAACACACCGGCCGCATCCTGTCGGGGCGTCGCTACAACGACGGTCTCCACCAGGCCATCGAGGCCAAGGAGAACGTCGAGGTCAAGGAGGAGTACCAGACCCTCGCGACCGTCACTCTGCAGAACTTCTTCCGGCTCTACAAGAAGCTCTCCGGCATGACCGGCACGGCCATGACCGAGGCGAGCGAGTTCGACAAGATCTACGGTCTCGGTGTCGTTCCGATCCCGACCAACAAGCCGATGCTGCGCATCGACCAGCCCGACCTGGTCTACCGGACCGAGGTCGCCAAGTACGACGCCGTCGTCGAGGACCTCGCCGAGCGCCACGCGACCGGACAGCCGGTCCTGGTGGGCACGGTCTCGGTCGAGAAGTCGGAGTACCTCTCGGCCCTGCTCAAGAAGAAGGGCGTCCCGCACACCGTCCTCAACGCCAAGGTGCACGCCGACGAGGCCAAGGTCGTCGCGCTCGCCGGCCACAAGGGTGCCGTCACCGTCGCCACCAACATGGCCGGTCGAGGCACCGACATCATGCTCGGTGGCTCCGTGGAGTTCCTCGCCGACCAGGAGCTGCGCAAGCGCGGCCTGGAGCCGACCGGCGAGACCGCCGACGAGTACGACGCCGCGTGGCCCGCCACCGTCGAGTCGGTCAAGGAGCAGGTCGCGGCCGAGCATGACGAGGTCAAGAGCCTCGGCGGCCTCTACGTGCTGGGCACCGAGCGGCACGAGTCGCGCCGGATCGACAACCAGCTTCGCGGTCGTTCCGGTCGTCAGGGCGACCCGGGCGAATCCCGCTTCTACCTCTCCCTCGAAGACGAGCTGATGCGCCTCTTCAAGTCCGAGTGGGTCGACCGCGTGCTCCAGGCCCTGCGGATCCCCGACGACGTCCCGATCGAGGCCAAGCGCGTCACCGGCGCGATCGCCAACGCCCAGGGCCAGGTCGAGTCGCAGAACTTCGAGTCCCGCAAGAACGTCCTCAAGTACGACGACGTGATGGACCGCCAGCGCAAGGTCGTCTACACCGAGCGCCGTGAGGTGCTCGAGGGGGCCGACCTCGCCGAGCAGACGCGGACCTTCATCGACGACGTCGTCACCGGTGCCGTCACCACTCACACCGAGGAGTTCGCCGAGGAGTGGGACCTCGAGCAGCTGTGGACCGACCTCGGCCAACTCTGGCCGATCTCGATTTCGATCGCCGACCTGGAGGAGGCCGCGGGCGGGCGCGACAACCTGGAGCGTGACGACCTGATCGAGGCGCTCAAGATCGACGCCCACGCCGCCTACGACCGCCGCGAGGCGGAGATCGGGGAGGACGTCACCCGTGAGCTCGAGCGGCGGGTGCTGCTCTCGGTCCTGGACCGCAAGTGGCGCGAGCACCTCTACGAGATGGACTACCTCCGTGAGGGCATCTCGTTGCGGGCCTACGCCCAGCGCGACCCGCTGGTCGAGTACCAGCGCGAGGGCTTCGAGATGTTCAACGCGATGATGGACTCGATCAAGGAGGAGGCCGTCGGCTTCCTGTTCAACCTGGAGGTCCAGGTCGACGGCGAGGACGAGGTTCACTACCACGCCGACGGCTCCGCTCACGCGGGCCCGATGCACGAGGGTGCCTTCGCTGAGCCGCCGGTCGGCCTCAACGTCGGTCCGAGCGTCTCCGAGATCGCCTCGGGCGCCAAGCAGATCCGCGCCAAGGGCCTCGACGCCCCGGCCAAGCCGCGGAACCTGAGCTACTCGGCTCCCGACGAGTCCGGCGACCAGGCCGTGGTCAACCCGGCCAGCACCGTCACCAATGCCGACGACCCGTTCGCCGGCGTGGGCCGCAACGACGTCTGCCCGTGTGGCTCGGGCAAGAAGTACAAGCAGTGCCACGGCCGCGCCGGTGGTCCGACCGGACTCACCACGCGCACCAGCTGACCTGGCTCGCTCCGGCTGCCCCCGACACCCTCGGTGTCGGGGGCAGCGTCGTTCCGGCACCGTCGCGACGGTCCGGCTCAGGCGAAGTCCAGGGCCGTGCAGAGCCACCGTCCCTCACGTCGCTCGAACCGTCCTGCCACCGCCCGGGACCTCTCGCCGTAGCGCACGTGCACGCTCGCCTCGACGATCGTCGAGGTGACGAAGCAGGTGTGGATGCCGATCACCTTCGGATGGACCGGCTGGATCCGAGCCTCGCCGGGGCGCTGCCCCGAGGCCAGGGCGACCAGCTCGGAGCGTCGGCGGAGATCGGCGTACACCATCGGGGTGGCCCAGCGCGCGATCTGGTGGGCGGGCCGGTCCCCGCCCACGATCTCGACGGCGGCCTGGGTGAAGCGGGTCGCCCAGAGCTCGATCTCGCCGCGGCGGGCGCTCTCGATCGCGATCACGTCGGCGCCGCTGCCGGTGCGTTCGGGGCGGCTCATCGGGGGCTCGGTCCGGGGGAGGAGGTCGAGGGCCAGGGTGCCCTGGATGGTCGCCGGGCGCGCGCTCACCGCAGGCTCCGGGGGACGGTGAGGTGGACCCCGACAGCGAGCCGGTCGGGGTCGGCCCCGATCACGTGCCGGTTGGCGCGGTAGAGCTCGGGCCAGCGTCGACCGATCAGCTCCGGGTCCTCGGAGTCGAGCAGGGTCGAGGTGATCGACCAGAGCGAGTCGCCGGCGTGGACAGTGACGGTGGGTACGCCGTCCGGCGCACGGACCGGGGGAGGTGCGGGGGCGTCGACGGCACGGTCGGGGAACGGCAGGGAGGCGATCAGGGTGGGCCAGGCGACGGTGTCGGCGGCGCCGGGCTGGCCCGGGCCGGTGGCCGCCATCGCGGGGGTCGCGGTCGCGGTGAGGGCCACGCCGCACAGCCCCAGGACGGCCCGCCGGGCGCCCGCCGGCAGGCAGAACCGCCGCGGCTGCTGCGGGACTGGGGCCAGCGAGACACCGAGGCCGTGGAGCCGCAGGCGGCAGGACTCGACGACGACGGCCAGGATCGCGAGCCACCCCCACGCCAGACACAGCAGCAGCGCCCCGGCACAGGCCCGGACCAGCAGGTCGTCGAAGGCGAGCGGGCCGGGTTCCGACCCGAGGGCCTGGTCCACGAGCAGTCGCCCGGCGGCGGTGACGGCACCGGTCGTGGCCAGGGCGACGACGACCGGACGGAGGAGGTGATGGAGCAACCGCATGGCATGTTCCTTCCGAGAACCTATGCGTTTGAATGCGTTTGCTTATGAAAGGTCGGATTTGATGGCGCGTCAATGGGCCCCGTATGGGGTGTGGATAACCAGGACGGCTCAGGGGCGGTACTGGATCGCGCTGAGCGCAGGGACCGGGATCAGGTCGAGGCGACCACCGGCGTCGATCTCGATGAAGTCCTGGCCGACCCGGGTCGGCACGCCCTCGGCACGGCTGGCGTCGCGGTGGTGGAAGACGCACCGGACCTGATCGTCGGCGAGGCGACGTACGGGGGAGGGAAGGCGCAGCTTCGCGGTGACCGGCCACGCCACCTCGGGCACCGAGCGAGAGCCGGCGTCGCGCACGGCGAGGAGCGCTACGTGCCTGACGATCCAGTGCGCGGTCGGGCTGGTGAGCAGCAGCCAGCCGGTGGCGACCCGGTCCAGGGTCCCCGTGAGCGTCCCCACCCCCTCGACCTGGAGCGTCGCCTGCCGGCCCAGATCGGCCATCAGGCGCGAGGCGAGGGTGACGTGGAGGTACTCCGCGCGCGCCCGGTCGGCGACCTCGGCACGGCGGGCCTCGGCGAACTCGGCCTCGGCCTGGGCCTCCAGGTCATCGAGGACGCCGAAGAGCTCGTGCTCCCAGGAACGGTCCTCGCCCGACATGGGGGCAGACTGCCACACCCGCGACCCAGGGAGGTGGTGAACCCGGAAGTCGACGGTGGTGAACCCGGAAGTCGACGGTGGTGAACCCGGAAGTCGCTCAGGTGGCCTGATCGTCGTACGGCGGCACCTCGCCGGGCCGCAGCGGGCGCTGGCGCGGGGCGCCCTGCTCCAGGCCGTCGGCGTCGTCGTCGGCGACGATCTGGTTGATCTGCTTGCGGACGAACTCGCGCGGGTCGAGGTCCTTCAGCTCGAGGTCGGCGTACTCCGGGCCGAGCTCCTCGCGGAGCTGGTCCCGGGCGCCGTCGGCGAACTTGCGCGCCTCGCGGACGAAGCGGCCCGCCTGCCGGGCGAAGTCCGGCAGCTTGTCGGGTCCGAAGACCAGGATCGCCACGAGCGCGATGACCGCGAGCTCTGGCAGGCCGACTCCGAACATGCGCTAACCCTAGGGGCTAGAACTTCGAGGACGGCGTCAGCCCCAGCTGCATGCCGGCCAGGCCGCGGCCGCGACCGGTCAGACGCTGGGCGATCGCGGTCAGCTCCTGGGCCGCCGGAGCGGTCGGGTCGGACTCGACGACGGGCTTGCCGACGTCACCACCCTCGCGCAGGGCGATCTCGATCGGGACCTGGCCCAGCAGCGGCACCGGGGTGCCGAAGCGCTGCGACAGGGTGTCGGCGACGCGCTGGCCGCCGCCGGAGCCGAAGATCTCCAGACGGTGCACGGGATCGTTGGGCCGCTCGGTGGTGCAGTGCGGGCACGGCAGGTAGCTCATGTTCTCCACCACACCGACGACGCGCTGGTGCATCATCTCCGCCATCGTGCCGGCCCGCTCGGCGACCTCGGCCGCCGCCTCCTGCGGCGTCGTGACGACGACGACCTCGGCGTTGGGCAGGTACTGGCCCAGCGAGATCGCGACGTCGCCGGTGCCGGGCGGCAGGTCGAGCAGGAGCGCGTCCAGGTCGCCCCAGTAGACGTCGGCGAGCATCTGGCGCAGTGCGCGGTCGAGCATCGGCCCACGCCAGGCGATGACCTGGTCGCGGCGCGGCTTGAGCATGCCGATCGAGATCACCGAGACGCCCGAGGCGGTCGGCACCGGCATGATCAGGTCCTCGACCTGGGTCGGACGCGAGTCCGCGATGCCGAGCATGGCGGGGATCGAGTGGCCGTAGATGTCGGCGTCGACGATGCCGACCTTCATCCCCTGGGCCGCCATCGCGACGGCGAGGTTGACCGTGGTCGAGGACTTGCCGACTCCGCCCTTGCCCGACGCGATCGCGAAGACGCGGGTCAGGTTGCCGGGCTGGGCGAAGGGGATCTCGCGCTGGGCGACGCCACCGGAGAGCATGTTGCGCATCTCCGAGCGCTGCTCGTCGCTCATCACGCCGAGCTCGAGGTTGATCGAGGTGACACCCTCGACCGCGCCGACGGCGGCGGTCACGTCGCGGTTGATGGTGTCCTTGAGCGGGCAGCCCGCCACCGTGAGCAGCACCTTCGCGTCGACGACACCGGTGTCGGAGACGGTGACCGAGTCGACCATGCCGAGCTCGGTGATCGGCCGCTTGATCTCCGGGTCGTTGACCGTGGCCAGGGCCGCCTGGATGCGCTCGAGGAGGGTGCTGCTGCTCACGAAGGTCCAGCCTACGCGGTGGCCTCGTCATTCCCGTCGTCGGCAGCCTTCTCGTCGCGCTCGTCCAGCTCGGCGAGCAGCGAGCGCAGCTCGGAGCGAACGAAGTCACGGGTCGCGACCTCGCCCAGCGCCATCCGCAGCGAGGCGACCTCGCGGGCCAGGAACTCCATGTCGGCCTGGGCCTGGGCCGCCACCCGGCGGTCCTGCTCGGCGATCACACGGTCGCGGTCCTCCTGGCGGTTCTGCGCCAGCAGGATCAGCGGCGCGGCGTAGGAGGCCTGCAGGCTGAGCATCAGGGTGAGGAAGAGGAAGGCGTACGGGTCGAACCGCCACGACGCCGGGGTGAGCGTGTTCCACACGATCCAGATGACGATGAAGGCGCTCATCCAGAGCAGGAACGTCGCGGTCCCCATGAACCGGGCGAACTTCTCGGCGAAGACACCGAACGCGTCGGCGCGGAAGGCCGGCCGCTGCACCAGCGGGCGGCGGACCTCGCGCGGGGTGTCGAGCCGGGGGCGGGGCTGCTCAGCCATGGTTGCGCACCGCCTTGTCTCGCCAGTCGTTCGGAAGCATGTGGTCGAGCAGGTCGTCGACGCTCACCGCGCCCACGAGCCTGCCCTCGTCGTCGACCACGGGGGCCGCGACCAGGTTGTACGTCGCCAGGTGGGCTGCCACGTCGTCGAGGGTCGACTCGGGACGCAGCGGCTCCAGGTCACTGTCGAGCGCACCGGCGACCAGCGTAGAGGGAGGCTCCCGCAGCAGTCGCTGGATGTGGGCGACACCGAGGAACTTGCCGGTCGGGGCCTCCAGTGGTGGCCGGCAGACGTAGACCAGGGCGGCCAGCGCCGGGGTCAGCTCCGGGTTGCGGACGTGGGCCAGTGCGTCGGCGATGGTGGCGTCGGGGCCGAGGATGACGGGCTCGGGGGTCATCATGGCGCCCGCGGTGTCCTCGGCGTACGACATCAGGCGTCGCACGTCCTCGGCCTCCTCGGGCTCCATCAGCTCCAGCAGGGTGGCGGCGGTCTCGGGCGGCAGCTCGGCGATCAGGTCGGCGGCGTCGTCGGGGGACATCTCCTCCAGGACGTCGGCGGCACGCTCGGAGTCGAGCTGTTCGAGGATCTCGACCTGGTCGTCCTCGGGCAGCTCCTCGAGCACCTCGGCGAGACGCTCGTCGTCGAGGCTCGCCACCACCTGGCGGCGGCGCTCGACGGGGAGGTCGTGGATCATGTGGGCGGCGTCGGCCGGACGCATCTCGTTGATCGCGTGCACCAGCTGGGTGGCGGCCTGGGTGGGGGATCGGTGCGCCAGACCGGTGACGTCGCGCCACTCCACGACGTGGGTCTGCCCGCGTCGGCGCAGGCCCTTGGAGGGCTCCTGGACCGCGACCCGGGAGAGCACCCAGTCGCGGTTGCGGGCCTGCTCCATCGCGACGTCGTAGACGGTGCCGACGATGCCGGAGGTGGTGATCGTGACCTGGCGGTCGAACATCTGCCCGATCACCAGGGTCTCGGTCGAGCGCTGCTCGAAGCGGCGCATGTTGAGCAGCCCGGTGATGGAGACCTGACCTGCGTCGATGTTGGTCACACGGGTCATCGGGACGAAGATCCGGCGGCGCCCGAAGACCTCCGCGAGCAGGCCCAGCACGCGCGGCTGGCTGCCCTCGGAGCGCACGCTGACCACGAGATCTCGGACCTTGCCGACCTGTTCACCGAGGGGGTCGTAGATCGACAGCCCCAGGAGGCGGGCGACGAAGACGCGGGTCGGTGTCGTGCTCACAGGTCCACGGTAGTGGTCAGCGGCGCTGGATCAGGTTGGCGGGCTGGAAGAGATTGATCGCGCCGCCGTACGTCGTCGGGGTCGGCATCGTGGGATAGCCGAGCATCGTGGTCACGATGTTGGCGATGTTGGCGTTGCGCAGCGGCTGCGAGCCGGCGTAGCCGGGGCGTCCCACGCCGGGGTCGGTGAAGGACGGGTTCATCGCGTACAGGTCGGCGCCGGCCGGGACGCCGTGACCCCACACGATCAGGGGGATCTGGTATTGCGGCAGCGCGGTGCCGACGGTGGCCTTGTGCGAGCCGCCCGAGCTCGAGGTGACGATCAGGGCAGTCGAGGTCGCGGTCCGTGACGAGGCCCGGATCGAGTTGAGCACCTGGGCGATCCGGCGGTCGGTGGCGCGCACGGCAGCGGCGTACTTCGGTCCGAAGTAGCCGTACTTCTCCCCGACCGTGCGCGGGCTGCTGAGCTGGAGGTAGGAGATCGAGCGCGGTGCGTTGGCGATCTGCTTGCGCAGCACCTTGATCGCGGCGGCGTCGTTGGACTGCATGCTCGACACGGTCAGTTTGTTGGTGCCGTAGTCGACGCCCTGGCTGTCGGCCAGGCCGGAGCGGGCGCTGCGCAGCACGATCGCGGCACCGGGGTCGGTCGACATGAAGCTGGTCGAGCCGCCCTGGTTGTGCACGGTGTCGAAGACGGTGTTGACGTAGGCGCCGGTGGCCTTGCACACGGTGGCGAACTTCGCCGCCTTGGTGTTGAACCGGTTCCAGACGAAGCCGTGCCCGCCGACGCCCGTGGTCACCGGTCGGCCGCTGAGCAGCGACAGCGCGTTCGGGATCGACGCCTTGGGCTCGACCGGGGTGCGGGCGTTGAGGGTCGAGGCGCCCGAGCGACGGATCGCGGTCAGGTGCGGTGCCCACGACTGGCGCACGCCGCTGATCGCCGCGCTGGGCAGTCCCTCGACGTCGATCACGACGGTGTGGGTGATGCCGGCCCGAGCGGCCTGCGGCGCCTTGAAGGTGGCGTCGGCCCAGACCACGGGGTGGTCGGTGGTCTGCTTCACGTACGGCGTGCGGACCGCCTGGTAGCCGTTCCACTGCACGTCGGTAGTGCTCATGATCCAGTCGATCTGCGGCGACTTGGGGAGCGTGCACGTGGTCGCGGTCCGGGTGCCGCCGTTGACGGCCCGCATCGCGGTGGCCTTGGTGAAGGAGCAGAAGAAGTCGCTGCGGTCGTTCATGTCGCCGGTGAAGATGATCGGCGTGGTCGGGTTGGCCTTGCGCAGTGCGTTGAAGGTGCCGGCCTGGATCGCGACGTTCTGGGTGCGGTAGTTCGACGCGTTGCCGAAGGTGTTGGCCGGGTTGTGGGTGTTGGTCACGAAGACCCGCTGCCCGCTGGCGTTGTTCTGCAGCAGCACGATCGGGCGGGGCACGTTGACGCCCTTGAAGTACGGCGCGTCGTAATACGTCGTGCTGATCGCCGTCCACTGGTCCTTGCGCCAGGCGATCGAGTTGCCCCTGACGTTGACCTTCGACGCGCCGGTGTAGGTGTTGCCGGGCCAGAGCTCGTACTGCGCCCCCATCTCGGAGAGGAAGACGTCGATCTGGGGCTGCTCCATCTCCTGGAAGCCGACGATCTGGAGGTTGTTGGCCCTGATGATCTGGTCTGCCTGCGCCTGCCGCGTGCGGCCGTCGACCTTGAGTCTGTTGTCCCCGCTGGGCATGGTGTGGCCGTAGCCGAGCAGGTTGAACGTCGCCACCCGGGCACGGGTCGGCAGGTAGGGCGTCGTCGCCGCCGGGGGAGTGCCGATCACGCCGGCGGCCGTCAGGGTCGCGGCGCCCTTGCCGTCGTCGTGGGAGGAGTCGCGCACGGCGACGCACGCCAGGGAGGCGGCGGCGATGGTGACGAGACTGGCGCCGAGGACGGCGACCCGGCGAAGCGGGCGGGTGAGGCGGGGACGTGACATGGCTGGAACTCCAGACCGGGGAAAGAAGGCAAAGTCTTTCGCGATACTAATGTGACTGGAGTGATTTGTGGTACGGATCGGTCCGTCGACTGCGACGGGAGCGGGCACCCCCGACTACCATCGCGGCGATGAAGCGTGCACCTCGCCACCTGACCGACATCGCCGTGATCGCTGCGATCGTCGCGCTGGTCGGCACCCTGGTGCTGGTCCAGGCGCTGGTACGCCGTCACCCCGACGCCTCACCCGCGGCCGCCCCCACTCCCTCGGCCGGGACCGGCACGGTGGAGCACGCCACTCTCGGACCGACCCCCACGCCCACCGCGACGCCGACCACCGCGAGCACGCCAGTCGCTCCCACGGCGAAGCCGACCCGCACCAGCCCGGCCGGACCGGTGGTGCCCTCCCAGGCCGACCCGGACAAGGCGATGGCCTCGCTGGCCCAGCAGGCCGAGCGCAACGCCAAGGCGCCGCTGGTCTTCCGGGTCGCCACGTTCAACGTGCTGGGCGCCTCCCACACCACGAAGCGGGGCGACTCGCGGATCAAGCGGCCCTACGACCTGCGGCTCAACTACGGCATCCAGGTGCTGGCCGCGCACAAGGCCGACGTGGTCGGCTTCCAGGAGTTCGAGACCAGTCAGGCCAGGCTCTTCACGAAGCTGGTGGGACCGGTCTGGGGGCTGTGGCCCACCGCCGGGGGCGCCGGTGCCGACGGCCGCAACTCGATCGGCTACGCCAAGGCGACGTGGGAGCTGGTGCAGGGCTCCTCGCTCACCATCCCGTACTTCAACGGGGTCGCGTTCCACACCCCGATGGCGCTGCTGCGCAACAAGGCGACCGGCACCAAGGTCTGGTTCATCAACGTGCACAACGCCGCCGACACCGGGAAGTACCACAACCAGGGGCGGTGGCGGGCCGCTGCGGTGACCCGTGAGCTCCAGGCGATCGCGCAGCTCTCCGCCGACGGCACCCCGGTGGTGCTGATGGGGGACATGAACTCCCGCGACCTGTTCTACTGCACCGTGGCGGCCTCGGGCCTGGGGATGACCTTCCCCAACCCCGGCACCGGCTCAGGATCGAGCTGCACCGGTCCGACGCCGAGCACGATCGACTGGATCCTGGGCACCCGCTCGATCACCTGGTCGGGCTACGTCAAGGACCGCAGCGACCTGACCAAGCTCGCCACCGACCACCCGGTCTACTCGGTCACTGCGACTGTCCCACGCTGAGCGTGGGGTCGGGGCAGAACCAGTAGGTCTTCTCGTGCCGCTTGTACTTGGTGCAGGCCTGGTCGGCGTTCGCCGGAGCGATCGTGGTCGTCGAGGTGATCATCGGGTGGTCCGACATCCGCGGTGAGTTCCGGGTCCGGTAGTCACGGTCGTAGTCGGCGAACTCGACCTGGTCGCCACTGCCCCAGATCCAGTCGATCCACAGGCTGCCCGACTGGCGGCACGAGCCGCCCTTGCCACCCGCGGCGTAGGAGCCGTCGGCCGAGCGCATCCCGGTGCCGACGGCGACCTTGCAGACCACGGCGCTGCGGTCGTTGAGGTCGCCGGTGAAGAAGACCGGGGTGCCGTCGGCGTGCAGTACGTTGATCTTGGCGACCTCGACGGCGACCGCCTTGGCCCGCCATCCGCCGCACTTGCAGCCGAAGACGTCGGCGGGGTTGTGCACGTTCATCCACCACATCATGCGGCCGGTCTCGATGTGGCGCAGCAGCACGATCGGCATCTGCCGGTTCTTGCCGAAGAAGTAGGGGATCGACTGCATCTCGCCGTCGACCAGCTGCCACACGTCGGGGTCCCAGGCGATCGAGTTCTCGCCGTTGAGGCCGCTCTCGGCGGGGTAGGAGGTGAACCCGGAGGCGTTGAGCAGCGAGGAGCGCTGGTTGGACTGGAGCTCCTGGAGCCCGACCACGCTGACGCCCTTGGAGCGCAGCAGCGAGCCGCCGCGCGCGGCCCGGCTGGGGCCGTTCTTGGCGTGGCTGGAGCCGAGCACGTTGTAGGAGGCCGAGACGAAGGTGGTCGGCTTGCTGGGGTCGCCGCTGACGTAGGTCTTGCCCTCGGCGGCGTACTTCGTCTTGAGCTCGTCGAGGGTGAGGATCCGGGTGCCGAAGTGGGCGCCGGGGATGATGGTGGCCGGCGCGCTCGACGAGGCCGTCGGGCTGGGCGAGGCGCTGGTGCTGCGGGGTGCGGCGACCGGGTCGGAGCCGGTGGTGACGTGCAGTCCGAGCACGACGGCGAGGGTCAGCACCGCCGCGACGGCGAGCGCCTTGAGCATCCCGCGGGGTCTGGGGGACGGTCCGAGGCTGGCCGCGTGTCGTCCCATAGCGGCCCATTATGCGGTACGACGCCTGTGGGACCGGCCCCGAGGCGGACATCGGTGGGCGTCACACTCGCCACCGAGGCTACTCATGGGTAACATCGGCCGAGCTGCCCACCCGGCGCGGCACGGAGATATCGGCTGAAGGAGCAATCATGGGTCGTCTTGCCCACACCGAAGGTCTGACCGACATCCAGGTGGAGATCCTGGCGACGGTCCACCAGTTCGTCGAGGACAAGATCATCCCGGTAGCCCAGGAGCTCGAGCACTCCGACACGTATCCGCAGGAGATCGTCGACGGTCTCAAGGAGCTCGGCGTCTTCGGTCTGGTCATCCCCGAGGAGTACGGCGGCCTGGGGGAGTCCCTGCTGACGTACGCGCTCTGCGTGGAGGAGATCGCGCGCGGGTGGATGAGCGTCAGTGGTGTGATCAACACCCACTTCATCGTCGCCTACATGCTGATGCAGCACGGCACCGATGAGCAGAAGCAGAAGTACCTGCCCAAGATGGCGACCGGCGAGGTCCGTGGCGCGTTCTCGATGTCCGAGCCCGGCCTGGGCTCGGACGTCTCGGCTGTCTCGACCAAGGCGGTCAAGCAGGCCGACGGGTCCTACGCGATCACCGGTCAGAAGATGTGGCTGACCAACGGCGGCTCCTCCACCCTGGTCGCGGTGCTGACCAAGACCGACGAGGGCGCCGACTCGGTCTACAAGAACATGACCACCTTCCTGGTCGAGAAGACCCCCGGCTTCGGTGAGGTCGCGCAGGGCGTCACGGTGCCCGGCAAGATCGACAAGATGGGCTACAAGGGCATCGACACCACGGAGATGGTCTTCGAGGGGCACCAGATCGCTGCGGAGCAGATCCTCGGCGGGGTGCCCGGCAAGGGCTTCTACCAGATGATGGACGGCGTCGAGGTGGGCCGCGTCAACGTCGCCGCTCGTGCCTGTGGCCTGGCGATCCGTGGCTTCGAGGTCGGCATCGCCTACGCCCAGCAGCGCAAGACCTTCGGCAAGCCGATCGCCGAGCACCAGGCCGTGCTGTTCCGCCTGGCCGAGATGGCGACCAAGGTCGAGACCGCGCACACCATGATGGTCCGCGCGGCCCGGCTCAAGGACACCGGCAAGCGGATGGACGTCGAGGCCGGGATGGCCAAGATGGTCGCCTCGGAGTACGCCAACGAGGTGGTCGAGGACTCCTTCCGGATCCACGGTGGCTACGGCTACTCCAAGGAGTACGAGATCGAGCGGCTGATGCGTGAGGTGAAGTTCATGCTGATCGGTGAGGGCACCTCCGACATCCAGAAGATGATCATCGGACGCCAGCTGCTCAAGGAGTACAAGGCCTGACAGGCCTGATAGGTCGGACCTGTGCGCGTCCTGTGACTTGCTATGAGCGTGCCCGTCGCCCTTGAGACGGGCACGCTTGGCTTGGCAAAGTAAAATGCGTGTTCGAGCGGTTCCGTCCTCAGCCCGAGCCCGAGTTCGTCTTCGTCGTCACGTTCGGTCGTTCGGGTTCCACGCTCGTCCAGGGACTTCTGAACGCGATGCCCCGGACGCTGATCCGCGGCGAGAACGCCTTCTTCGTCAAGGGCCAGTTCGAGAGCGCCCAGGCCGCCGTCACCTTCGCCGAGCGGCACGCCAAGCACCACGCCGGCCGTAAGTCGAGCGCCTTCTACGGGGTCCGGAACTTCGCCCGGCCGACCTTCGTCAAGCACGCCCGGGCGCTGTCGCTGGAGATGCTCTACGGCAAGGTCGAGGCCCGCAGCGTCGACCGGATCGGGTTCAAGGAGGTGCTCTGGCACCAGATCGAGCCCGACCAGACCGAGCCGTTCTTCACCTGGTTCGACCACGTCTTCCCCGGTGCCCGGTTCGTGCTCAACACCCGCACCCCCGAGGTCTCGGTCGACTCCGGCTTCTGGAAGGACCAGGACCGCGACCTCGCCCTGGCTCGGATGTCGCGGGTGATGGAGATCCAGGAGTGGCTCGAACAGCGCTGGCCCGAGCGGACCTACCGGACCCGCTACGAGACCCTCACCGGTGCCGACGCCGAGCGCCGCGACGCGATGCTGACCGGGCTCGCCGAGTTCGTCACCGGTGCCTGCGACCCCGACCTGCTGGCCCGGCTGCATGCCACCTTGGAGGTCGGCCACGGGCCGCACCCCTTCGGCCGCAGCCGCCGCGCCTCCACCGCCACGGAGTAGTCCGTCGCCCGATCCGGTCATGGGAGACTGTCGCCGTGAGGTTCTTCTCCCGCCGCAGCGGCGGTACTGCGCAGGAGTGGGAGGCCCCCCAGCGGCCCCTGACCGCGGCGATCATCACGATGGCCCGCGACGAGGGACCGATGCTCCAGGCCTGGGTCCGTCACCACGCCGGCCTGGTCGGTGCGGCCCACCTGGTCGTCCTCGACGACAGCTCCACCGACGGCTCGGCTGAGGCGGTCGCGGCCCAGGGCGTGACCGTCCACCACCTGCCCTCGCTCACCGGCAAGCCGTTCGAGCGGACCCGGATGCGCATCCTCAGCGGGATCGCCACCGGGCTGCTGCACGCCTACGACTACGTGGTCGCCCTGGACGCCGACGAGCTCCTCGTCGTCGACCCGGCCTTCGGCACCCTGGACGCCTTCCTGCGTGCCCGTGACTGCCCCGAGACCGTCGGTGTGGTCGGTCTCAACGTGGTGCACACCCCGGGGGAGGCGCCCCTGGACCTGTCCCGTCCGATCACCGAGCAGCGCGCCCACGCGATCTTCGCCCCCGGGATGTGCAAGCCCTCCCTCAAGCGGGTCCCGGCCCGGTGGGGGCTGGCCTCGCACGGCATCGCCGCGCCGTACGTGCCCGACCCCGGCGTGCTCATGCTCCACCTCAAGTTCGCCGACCGTGACCGGCTGCTCGCCATCTCCGCGGCCCGGCACCAGGCCTTCCTGGACGAGGGCCGGGCCAAGGCGTCGACCTGGAGCAAGCCCGCCGACGACATCGTCGCGGTGCTCGACCAGGCCGTCGCCGGGCTGGGCGAGCGCGAGGTCGCCGAGTTCGACCCGGGCTCGATCGACCTGGCCGGCCTGATCGTCGACGACAACGGCGTACGCAGGCCGGTGCGCCAGGGTCAGCTCGAAGCGCTGCTGCTCCAGGAACCCACCCGCATCCCGACTCGATTCAAGGGGCTCGCATGACCCGGCGCTTCGTCGTCCACCTCGGTTGCAGCAAGACCGGCACCTCCTCCCTGCAGGCGGGTCTGTGGGACTCCGTCGACGCGCTGGCCCAGGTCGGGGTCGGGCTGCCGTTCCGCGACCGCGAGGAGCATCTGGACCACCTGCTCCGCCCGATGGGGTGGCAGGCCGTCGAGGCGTACGTCGGCGAGCACGACGAGGCTGCCCTGGCTGCGGCCGCACGACGGATCGCCGCCACCCCCGGTGACGTGCTCTACGCCAGCAACGAGGACCTCGCCGAGGTCGGGCGGGCCGAGGCCGAGGCGCTGGTCGCCGTCGCCGAGGCCGCCGACACCGAGCTGCACCTGATCCTCACCGTGCGGGGCTGGGCGGCCCAGATCCCGAGCGACTACCAGCAGTTCCTCAAGCACCGGATGACGCTGAGCTTCGCCGACTTCCTGGACGCGGTCCGCGACCGTGACGGGGTCTGGGCGCGCCGGTTCTGGGAGCGTCAGGACCCGCTCACGGTGCTGGGCCGGTTCGTCGGTCTGGTCCCGCCCGAGCGGATCCACGTCGTCCCGATCACCTCCGCGGACCCGGAGAAGATCTTCCGGGAGACCGGGGCGATCGTGGGCTTCGACGACGCCGTTATCGCGCGGCCCGAGGCCGCGGTCAACACCTCCTTCGGATCGGTCGAGGCCGAGGTGCTGCGCCGGGTCACGCTCGCGGTGGGCGACGATCTGCCGGCGTACCGCGACTATGCGCGTGCCATCCGCTGGCCCTTCGTCAAGGGCGTGCTGCCGCACGAGGCGAGCGCCCGGCTGCGGCTCACCCCGGAGCACCGTGGCTGGGTGGAGGAGTACACCGAGGCCACCATCGCCGCCCTGGAGTCGGGTGGCTACGTGATCCACGGCGACCTGGGCACGCTGCGCCCGCGTGAGTCCCAGATCGCGCCGCTGGCCGTGGTGGCCGAGGAGGACGTCGCACGGGTGGCCGTCGAGACGCTGGCGCGCTACGCGGTCCGGGCGACCACCCGCAACCCCCGGCGGGTCGAACCTGCCGCACCGCGGACGAGCTGGTGGCGGAAGGCGCTGGCTCGCGGCTAAGTTACTCGCGGGTACATCTCCCGCCGCTGCAGCAGATAGGACGTGAGCACCGCCGTGTCGAAAACGAATCCGGGCAACTTCTTCGAGGACTTCACCCTCGGGCAGGTGCTCACCCACGCCACGCCGCGCACCGTCACCGAGGGGGACCGGGCGCTGTACGGCGCGATCTACCCGACTCGGTTCGCGGTGCCGAGCTCGGCCGCCTTCGCCTCCTCGGTCGGGCTCAACCCGCAGCCGGTCGAGGACCTGATCGCGTTCCACGTCGCCTTCGGCAAGACCGTCCCCGACATCTCCCTCAACGCCGTGGCCAACCTGGGCTACGCCGAGTGCCGCTTCCTCAAGCCGGTCGCGCCGGGCGACACGCTCAGCACGTCGAGTGAGGTGATCGGCCTCAAGCAGAACTCCAACGGCGCCTCCGGTGTCGTCTACGTCCGCTCCACCGCCGTCAACCAGCACGGCGAGACGGTGCTGCAGTGGGCGCGTTGGGTGATGGTGCACAAGCGTGACCGCGACGCCCCTGCTCCCGAGACGGTGCTGCCCGACCTGGCCGCCGTGGTCGACCCCGCCGACCTGGTCGTCCCGCGCGGGCTGTCGTTCAGCAACTACGACCTGGTCGCCGCCGGGGAGCCGCACCGCTGGGGCGACTACGAGGTCGGCGAGAGGATCGACCACGTCGACGGCGTGACGATCAGCGATGCCGAGCACATGATGGCGACCCGGCTGTGGCAGAACACCGCCAAGGTGCACTTCAACACCCAGGCCCGACCCGACGGCCACCGCCTGGTGTACGGCGGCCACATCATCTCCCTGGCCCGCGCGCTCTCCTTCAACGGCCTGGCCAACGCCCAGCTGATCGGCGCGATCAACGCCGGCTCGCACGTCGCCCCGGCCTTCGCCGGTGACACCGTCTACGCCTGGTCGGAGGTGCTGGACAAGGCCGAGACCCCGGCGCCGGGCGTCGGCGCGATCCGGCTGCGGCTGGTGGCGACCAAGGACCGCGACGAGACCATGACGCTGCGTGGCGAGGACGGGAAGTACGCCCCCGGCGTGCTGCTCGACCTCGACCTGTGGGCGTTCATTCCGGTGTGATCATGGACGCGGTCTTCATCTCCGGAGCGGCGGCCGGCATCGGCGCCGCCACCGCCCGCCGCTTCGCCGCCGCCGGGTGGCGGGTCGGGATCTACGACATCGACAGGGCCGGCGCCGAGCGTCTGGCCGCCACCCTGGTCGAGGAGTTCGGCGAGGGCAGCGCCCGCGCCGGTGCCCTCGACGTCACCTCGGCCGACCAGTGGGAGGCGGCGCTGGCCGACTTCACCGGGACCACCGAGGGCCGGCTCGACGTCCTGATCAACAACGCCGGGATCCTGCGCGGTGGCCGCTTCGCCGAGCTACCCCTGGCCGCCCACCACGCCACCATCGACGTCAACGTCGGCGGGGTGATCAACGGCTGTTACGCCGCGCACCGCTACCTGGCCGCGACATCGGAGTCGATGGTGGTCAACCTGTGCTCGGCCAGCGCGATCTACGGACAGGCCGAGCTGGCGACGTACTCGGCCAGCAAGTTCGCCATCCGGGGGCTGACCGAGGCCCTGGACCTGGAGTGGCGCAAGGACGGGATCCGGGTCGAGGCGGTCTGGCCGCTCTTCGTCGCCACCGCGATGACCGACGGCCTCGACATCGCCAGCACCGACACCCTCGGGATCAACCTGCAGCCCGACGACGTCGCCGAGGAGATCTTCGGCGTGGTGCGACCCCGGTGGCGACTGGGTCGGGTGCTGCCGCATAGCGTGCATACTGCGGTCGGGTTGCCGGCGAAGTTCTTCGCCACCACCTCCAACCTGATGCCCAGCTTCCTCACACGCGAGGTCAACAAGCGGATCACGAGGTCCTAGAACGATGACGCAGCTCTTCCTGGTCAGGCACGGCGCCACCGAGTGGTCAGGCTCGGGCCGCCACACCAGCCACACCGAGCTGCCGCTCCTGGCCAGTGGGGAGGAGCAGGCCCGGGCGCTGGCGCCCCGGCTGGCCGAGACCGACTTCGCGCTGGTGCTCACCTCGCCGCGCGAACGTGCCCGGCGTACGGCGGCACTGGCCGGCTTCCCCGACGCGATCGTCGACGAGGACCTGGTGGAGTGGGACTACGGCGACTACGAGGGCATCACCACCGCCGAGATCCGCTCCCACGATCCGGGCTGGACGGTCTGGCGCGGTCAGACGCCCGGTGGTGAGACCCGGGCGGCGATCACCGAGCGGCTCGACCGGATCGTGGCCCGCGCGCGGGCGATCGACGGACCGGTGCTCGCCTTCGCCCACGGCCACTGCCTGCGGGCCCTGGCCGCGCGCTGGCTGGGCCTGCCGGTCAGCGAGGGCCGACTGTGGCGGCTGGACACCGGGACCCTCTCGGTCCTGGGCCACGAGCGTGAGCAGCCGGTGCTGCTGCGCTGGAATGCGTGAGCACAGCCCGCAGACCTTACATTGGAGCAATGCGGATCGACCTTCACACCCACTCCCGGGTCAGTGACGGCACCGATACGCCCGCAGAGCTCCTCCGCGCCGCCCAGGCGGCCGGTGTCGACATGGTCGGCCTGACCGATCACGACACCACCGACGGGTGGGGCGAGGCCTATCAGGCCGCCGACGAGCTCGGTCTCGGGCTGGTGCCCGGGATGGAGCTGTCCACCCAGCATCAGGGGCACAGCGTCCACCTGCTGGCCTACCTGCACGACCCGACGTACCAGCCGCTGGGCGAGGAGATCGACAAGATCCTGTCCGGCCGCGACGGCAGGGTGGCGCGGATGGTCGAGATCCTCAACGGGCTCGACCTGCCGATCACCGTCGAGGACGTGCTGGCCGAGTCCGCCGACGCCGTCTCCACGGGGCGCCCGCACGTCGCCGACGCCCTGGTGCGCCGCGGGATGGTGCGCGACCGCGACGAGGCGTTCCGGCGCTACCTGTCGTGGGGCAAGCCTGCCTACGTGGAGCGCTACGCCCCCGACCTGGTCTCGACCATCGCGATGGTGAGCGCGGCCGGGGGAGTGACGGTGGTCGCCCATCCCTGGGGCCGCAGCGGCGAGTCGCATCGTCTCGACGAGGCGGCGTTCGCCTACCTCAAGGCCCAGGGCCTGAGTGGGATCGAGGTCGACCACCAGGACCACGACATCGCGATGCGGGCCCAGCTGGCCGCCATCGCCCACAACCTGGACCTGGTCGTCACCGGATCGAGTGACTATCACGGGCGGGGCAAGAAGGATCACGAGCTGGGCGTCAACGTGACGACGCCGGAGGAGTTGGAGAAGTTGATGGATCGGGCCAAGGCCGTTGCCGCGGTCAGCGGACGGCGTACGCCGGCAGTGGTGATGCCCCGATGAACGTCACCCTCGCCGTCGAGGTCTTCGTCACCCTCTTCGTCATCATGGACCCGGTCGGCACCGTCCCGGTCTTCCTCTCCCTGACCGCCGGTCGCACCCAGCAGGTCGCGCGGGCCGCGGCCTGGCAGGCCGTCACGGTCTCGCTGTTCGTGATCGTGGTCTTCGCCCTGTTCGGGCAGGGGATCCTCAACTACCTGGGCATCACGCTGCCGGCCATGCAGGCCTCGGGCGGTCTGCTCCTGCTGCTGGTCGCCCTCGAGCTGCTGACCGGCAGCGACGAGGAGGGCTCGCTGGCTCAGGGCAAGGCGAAGAACGTGGCGCTGGTGCCGCTGGGCACGCCGCTGCTGGCCGGGCCCGGCGCGATCGTGGCGACGATGCTCTTCGTGCACCAGGTCAACGGCTTCGCCGACGGTCTCGCAGTCGCGGTCGGCATCGTGGTCACCCACCTCAGCCTGTGGGCCGCGATGCGGTTCTCGCTGCCGCTGCAGCGGCTGCTGCGCGAGTCGGGGATCATGCTGGTCACCCGGATCGCCGGTCTGCTGCTGGCCGCGATCGCGGTGCAGATGGTCGCCGACGCCGTGCGGGAGTTCATCGTCCGGGGGTGACGGTGGTGACGCTGCGGGGCGGGTCGAGCACGTCGATCCCGGCCCGTCGGGCCGCTGAGCGCCCGGTCATCGGGGCCGCGTCGAGCGGTCGGGTGTCGTCGGCACCGGCGGCGCCGAAGAGCGCCAGCGCGGTCTGGTCGGCACCGAGGGAGAAGCGCGGCCAGTAGCGCAGTGCCTCGAACCCGGCGCGGTGCAGGGCGTGCGACCACTCCTGGGCTCGGCCGTACGGCGTCACCGTGCCGATCTCGCGGGTGATGCCGAAGGCGGTGGCGGCCCGGGTGTCGGTGCCGTCAGCGGCCCGAGTGGGGCCGAGCGTCAGCGTCGAGACCACCATCGCGTCGGCCTGCGTGCCGGAGATCATCGCGGCGGCGGCCAGCGTCGGGCCGAGCCGTTCGAGGACGGCGGACTGGACGTCGGCGGCGAGGTAGCAGGTGCCCGCCGGGGTGCTCAGGTCGAAGCGACCCGAGCCGTCGTGGGAGAACCACCACGGCTCGCGGGTGGCGGTGTGGGCACGGTGCCAGTGGCCGGCCACCTCGCACGACGGGAAGGTGGTCAGGTCGGTGGCCGGTGCCCGGAGCGCGATGTCGGTGCGCTCACCGGTCACTGGCGCCACCGTGCCGCGTCGGCCCGCGCCTCGGCCAGAACGACGGCGGCCGGGTCGCTGACGGTGCTGCCGGCACTGGTCCGGAGCAGGCGGCGGCCCTCGCGCAGCAGGTCCACCGCGGAGCGTCCGCCGAAGACCGGGGAGGCGGTGGTGAGCCAGATCGCGGCGGTCCACTCGTCGGTGCCGTCGAGCAGGGCACGGACCACGTCGGCGAGGCCGGCGAGCACCGCGCCGGTGGGGGTGAACTGCCAGGCCGGGTAGACGTTCTTGCCGTCGCCGGTGCGCAGCGCGAGCAGGTCGTGCTTGACCGTGCGCTGGTGGACCGCCTGCCGGGAGATGCCCAGCCAGGTTGCCAGGCCGGGGGCGTCGTAGAACGGGCCGAGCGCCTCGAACGGGTGCGGCAGGTCGGCCTGGGGGATCGCGGCCATCATCGCGTCGACCAGGGCCTCGGCGTCGATCTCGGCGAGCTGGGCGTCGGGCACCGCGTGCAGCCGGCGACGCAGCCGGGCCGCGATGGCCCCGACGACGATCTCGTCAGCGCGCTCTGCAGTCATACAACAAGCGTGCCAAACGCCGTCAAGCCGGTCAAGCGATCGGGGCGTTACTTGCGTCCCAGGCTCTGGAACCGTTGCAGCACCGGCTTGGGGATCAGCTTGGTGACGCCCACGACCGCCTTGTAGCGCAGCGACGGGATCGAGAAGACCCGCTGCCGGTCGAAGTCGCGCAGCGCCTCGGCGACCAGGTCGTCCACGTCGAGCCACATGAACTCCGGCGCTGAGTCCCGGCCCACCCCCATCCGCTCGTGGAACTCGGTCTTGGTGAACCCCGGGCACAGCGCCATCACGTGCACGCCCTCGGTCTTGTACTCCGTGGCCGCCCACTCGCTGAACGAGTTCACCCACGCCTTCGCCGCGCTGTAGGTCCCGCGCGGCAGGAAGCCCGCCACCGAGGAGACGTTGATGATCCCGCCGCGCTCGCCGCTGGACAGGTAGCGCTGCCGCATCGCCCCCAGTGCCGCGTGCGAGAGCCGCAGCACCGCCACCACGAGGACCTCCAGCATCTGGGTCTCCTCGTCGGCGGTGTTCGCCCCGAACCGCTTCTTGAGGCCGAACCCGGCGTTGTTCACCAGCAGGTCGATCGGGTGCTCCGTGCTGGCGACCCGCTCCTCGACCAGCGCCAGCTGGTCCCGGTCGGACAGGTCCGCCGAGAGGATCTCGACGCTGACGCCGTACGTCGTCTCCAGCCGGTCTGCCGTGGCCCGGAGCCGCTCAGGATCGCGGGCGACGAGGACCAGGTCGTCGCCCCGGGCGGCGAGCTGGGTGGCGAAGGTCAGACCGATCCCGGCCGTGGCGCCGGTGATGAGTGCGGTAGGCATGGGAACCACAGTAGGTGCCTGTTCACGGTTCGGGTGGTGAGGCATGATGGGCGCGCCATGACGATCACCCTCGCAGTTGCCAATCAGAAGGGCGGCGTCGCCAAGACCACGTCCGTCGCCTCGCTGGGCGCTGCCCTGGTCGAGCTGGGCCAGTCGGTGCTGCTGGTCGACCTCGATCCGCAGGCCTGCCTCACGTTCAGTCTCGGGATCGACCCCGAGGACCTGGAGCAGTCGGTCCACCAGGTGCTCACCACCCGGCTGGAGGCCGCCGAGGTGATCTACGAGACCGAGGACGGCGTCCACCTGCTGCCGGCCACGATCGATCTGGCCCGCGCCGAGGCCGACCTGTTGACCCGCACCGGCCGCGAGCACGTCGTCAGTGCTGCGCTGGAGTCGATGCGCGGCGAGGGTGGCTACGACTGGATCCTGCTCGACTGCCCGCCCTCGCTCGGGGTGCTCACCGTGGCGGCGCTGACCGCTGCCGACGGGGTGCTGATCCCGTTGCAGTGCGAGACCCTCTCGCACCGTGGCGTCGGGCAGCTGCTCGACACCGTGCACGACGTACGCCGCTTCACCAACCAGGGTCTCCAGGTCTGGGGCGTGCTGCCGACCCTCTTCGACGGGCGCACCACGCATGCCCGGACGGTGCTGGAGACGATCAGCGAGACCTACGACCTGGCCGTGATCGAGCCCCCGATCCCGAAGACGATCAAGTTCGCCGAGGCACCCGCCGCCGGCCGCTCGATCCTGTCGACCTCGCGCACCAGCAAGGGTGCGCAGGCCTACCGCGAGGTGGCGAAGGCACTCCTCGCGCGCGCCGAAGGGGACTAGTCTCGCAGGGGTGACAGCGCATCCGTTGGATCCCCTCACCGCCGCCGAGATCGACCTCGTGACCGAGGTGCTTCGCCGAGATCAGGGCTTCGGGCCCGGCTGGGCGATGGCGTTCGCCGAGGTCGTGGAGCCCACCCGGGCCGAGCTGCGCCGACTCGCCACCGACCCGGGGCTGGTGCTGCCGCGGGTCGCTCACGCGGTGGTGTGGCAGCGCCCGAGCGGGACGACGTACCGCGCTCGGGTCGACCTGCGCGCCGGGACCCTGCTCACCTGGGAGCAGCTCGACGGGGTGCAGCCCAACATGACCGGCACCGACTGGGACGTCACCGACGAGATCCTGCGCGGCCACCCGGACCTACTGGCGGCGCTGGCCGAGCGCGGACTCGACTCCGACGACGGCGTGCTCTTCGACATGTGGGCGTTCCCCGGCTACGCGATCCCGAGCCGGTACGCCGGTCGCCGGATCGGCTGGGTCGACCTCTGGCTCCGCGCCGGGGAGACCGGGAACCCGTATGCGCACCCGATCCCCGGCATCACCCCGATCATCGACCTCAACGAGGGCACCCTGCTGGAGATCGAGCGCCACGACCAGCCTGACGTGTTCGCTCCGGTGATGGGGGAGTACGTCCCCGACCTGGTCGCGACGGTGCTGCCGGACTTTACGGTGCGCACCGACCGGAAGCCGTTGGCGATCGTCCAGCCCGACGGGGTCTCGTTCGCCCTCGATGGGCACCTGCTGACCTGGCAGCGGTGGAGCTTCAGGATCGGCTTCCACCACCGCGAGGGGCTCACCCTGCACGCGGTCTCCTACGACGGCCGCTCGGTGGCCGACCGGCTCTCGTTCGCGGAGATGGTGGTGCCCTATCGCGATGCGTCCTCCCAGCACGCGCGCCGGACGGCGTACGACATCGGCGAGTGGGGACTGGGGTCGATGACGTCCTCGCTGGCGCTCGGCTGCGACTGCCTGGGCGAGATCGTCTACCTGGATGCGGTGCTGGCCGACTCCCAGGGCTCGCCGCGGCCGATCCGCAACGCGATCTGCCTGCATGAGGAGGACAACGGCGTGCTGTGGAAGCACGTCGACGAGCGTGCCGGGGCCGAGGTACGCCGCTCGCGCCGGTTCGTGGTCTCCTTCCACGCGACGGTCGCGAACTACGAGTACCTCGTCTACTGGCGCTTCTACGAGGACGGCAACATCGAGTGCGAGGTCCGCGCCACCGGCATCATGGTGACGACGCCGTACGACGGCTCCCGCGGTGCCCCGCCGGGCCCGATCGTCGATCAGGGCACGTACGCCCCGATCCACCAGCACTTCATCGTCGCCCGCCTCGACCTGGCCGTCGACGCCGCCGACGGCTCGGGCAACACGGTGGTGATGACGGAGACCGAGCAGGCGCCGGTCGGACCGGACAACCCCGACGGGCTGACGCTGCGGGCGACTGCGACGCCGCTGCTGACCGAGGCGGAGGGACGTCAGGACTTCAACTGGGCCACGCAGCGGGCCTGGAAGGTGATCAACCCGTCCAAGCGCAACGGGATCGGCACGGTGCCGTCGTACAAGCTGGTGCCGTCCGCCTCGATCCCGTCGATGCTCGCCCCCGACTCACCGGTGCTGGCCCGGGCCCGGGTGCTCGAGCACGCACTGTGGGTGACGCCGTACCGCCCCGAGGAGCGCTGGCCCTGCGGCGAGTTCGTCACCCAGTCGGTCCGCGACACCGGCCTGCCCGTCTGGACCGCCGCCAACCGCTCCATCGACGACACCGACCTGGTGCTCTGGTACACCTTCGGCATCCACCACGTCCCGCGCCCCGAGGACTGGCCCGTGATGCCCGTCGACGTGGTCAGCTTCTGGCTCAAGCCGGTCGGCTTCTTCGACCGCAACCCAGGTCTGGATGTGGCACCGAGCCCGATGAAGGAAGGCGGCCACTGTCACTGACGGAAGACTCCGTCGGTCAGGACGGCAAGTACTGCCGACGGATCGACCGGCGCAGTGGTGATGGCCTCGGAGCTGCGACGGCCGAGCATGACCCCCAGTCCTTGTCGTGGTGACCCGAGATGGTGGTGGTGGCGCCGAACCATCTCAGTGAGATCGACTCGTTGGTCCTGTGCCTCGCGCTGCGGCGGTGCCTGGCTCTACAGGCCCTCAGGGGAGGGTGGCGGCGTGGGCTCGTCGGGTACGCCGAACAGGTCGCTGGCCTCCATGTTCGTCAGGCTACCCCTCGTGAGGCGGCTGGAGAGTCGATGTTGTTGAGCGTCGTGGTCCCGGTGGGCGTGCGGAGGTAGGCCCTGCCGGCGGGGCTGGTCCAGAGGTAGATGCCGGGTTCGAGGTGCTGGTACTGCCATCCGGAGTGGGTTTTGAGGCGGTGGTGGTGGCGGCACAGGGGTGCGAGGTTGGCGCTACTGGTCTGGCCGGGTGGGCCTTGGTTCTCATAGGGGGTGATGTGGTCCAGGTCGCAAGCCCGGGCTGGTCGGTCGCACCAGGGGTGGACGCAGGTCCGGTTGATCAGGATCGCTTGTTCGCGCATGGTCTCGGTGGGGACATACCCGTCACGGGAGTAGTGGGTGGCGAGGTCGAGGACGGGACGGATGATGACCTTCGTCCCGGCGGTGCGGCACCACTCAGCTACACGTTCGACCGGGGCGAGAGTGTTGCCGGCTTCGACTTCGGCGACGGGTGAGTCGGGGGTGAGGTGGACGTAGGTGTGCACCACCCGCGTCACGACCACCTCCGACGTCCCTGAACCGGCTATACCGGCGAGGTGGCGCCGC
>NZ_JASLGR010000048.1 GCF_030150155.1 Nocardioides sp. | reverse complement strand
GGCGTTCACCTCCGCCTCGTCGAGTCCGCGATCGCCGTACTCCTTGCGCAGGGCCGCGAGGTCGTGTGCTGGGGCCATGCAGCCACCTTAGGAGAGCGGTGGGGAGGGCGTGCAGCAGAATGCCAAGGGCCTGCAGACCATCCGGATCCGGAGAGGGCTGCCCGATCGATCGAAGGAGTTCGCCGATGCCTGAGGTACACCACGGACTGGAGGGCGTCGTCGCCTTCGAAACGCAGATCGCGGAGCCGGACAAGGAGGGCTCGGCGCTGCGCTACCGCGGCGTCGACATCGAGGACCTCGCCGGCCGGGTGCCGTTCGAGAACGTGTGGGGCCTGCTGATCGACGGCTCCTTCACCCCCGGCCTGCAGCCAGCCGAGGCCTACTCGCTGCCTGTCCACACCGGCGACGTCCGCGTCGACCTGCAGTCGGCCATCGCGCAGCTCGCACCCGCCTTCGGCATCACCTACACCTACGACTCCACCCCGGAGAAGGTCCGCGAGGACCTCGGCCGCGCCGCCGTCATGGTGCTGGCCTGGGCCGGCCAGTCGGCCCGCGGCATCGGCCACCCGGTCGTCCCGCAGCACGTCGTCGACCAGGGCGCCACGCTGGCCGAGAAGTTCCTGATCCGCTGGCGCGGCGAGGCCGACCCCAAGCACGTCAAGGCGATCGACGCGTACTGGTCCTCGGCAGCCGAGCACGGCATGAACGCCTCGACCTTCACCGCCCGGGTGATCACCTCGACCGGTGCCGACGTCGCCGCCGCCCTGTCCGGCGCGATCGGCGCCATGTCCGGCCCGCTGCACGGCGGCGCCCCGTCCCGCGTGCTCGGCATGATCGAGGACGTCGAGAAGGCCGGCGACGCCCGCGCCTACGTCAAGGGCCTGCTGGACTCCGGTGAGCGGCTGATGGGCTTCGGTCACCGGGTCTACCGCGCGCAGGACCCGCGAGCCCGCGTCCTTCGTCGTACGGCGGCCGAGCTGTCGGCTCCGCGCTACGAGGTCGCCCAGGCGCTGGAGGAGGCGGCTCTGGCCGAGCTGCGCGAGCGCCGTCCCGACCGGGTCCTGGAGACCAACGTCGAGTTCTGGGCCGCGATCGTGCTCGACTTCGCCGAGATCCCCGCGCACATGTTCACCTCGATGTTCACCTGCGCCCGCACCGGCGGCTGGTCGGCCCACATCCTGGAGCAGCGCACCACCGGCCGCCTGATCCGCCCGAGCGCGATCTACGCAGGCCCGGGCTCACGTCCGGCCTCGGACATCCCCGGCTACGACCCGTCCTGGGTCTGACTTCCGGGTTCACCACCGCCGAATTCCGGGTTCACCACCACCGACTTCCGGGTTCACCACCAAAGGCGTGGCGAACCCGGATCTGGCATGGGTAAACCCGGATCTCGCGCGTGGCGAACCCGGATCTCGCATGGGGTAAACCCGGATCTCGCGCGTGGCGAACCCGGAATTCGAGCGTGGCAAACCCGGATCTGGCATGGGTAAACCCGGATCTCGCGCGTGGTGAACCCGGAAGTCGCTAGAGGCGCTTGCCGTAGCAGCGGTTCAGCTCCATCCCCGCGTAGTGCCCGAACCCCTCTATCGGCTCGTACCCCGACGCCTCGTAGAACGCGATCGCCTCGGGCTGCCCGAGCCCGGTGGAGAGGATCAGCGCCTCCAGGCCCGCTGAGCGAGCCGAGGCCTCCAGCGCGGTCAGGATCTCCCGGGCGAAGCCGCGTCGCTGGGCCTCGGGCACGACGTGCATCCGCTTGAGCTCGGCGACCTCGCTGGTGCCGAGCCGGGACAGCGCGACCCTTCGCCACGCCCCGGTTGCGACCGGTACGTCGTCGACGTACCCGACCAAGAAGGTCCCGGCCGGGAGCACGAACTGTGCGGGGTCCGTCGGGTCGTCGTCACCGCTGCCGTATCGCTCCGCGTAGAACGCCTGGAGGCGCTCGGTGAGGAGCACAGCATCGGGATGATCATAACCGAGGCGACGTACATCAAGCACGGATGGGAGAATACGGACATGGCGATCCAGATCCCCACCGACCTCCTGCCCCACGACGGACGATTCGGATCTGGGCCCTCCAAGGTTCCCGACGGCTGGCTCGAGGCGCTGGCCGCGACCGGCCGCACCCTGATGGGCACCTCGCACCGCCAGCCGCCGGTCAAGCAGCTCGTCCGCGAGGTCATCGACGGGCTCAGCGACCTCTTCTCCCTCCCCGAGGGCTACGAGATCGCGATCGGCAACGGCGGCTCGACGGCGTTCTGGGACCTGGCCACCTACGCCCTGATCGAGGAGCGCTCCCAGCACGCGGTCTTCGGCGAGTTCGGCGGCAAGTTCGCCAAGGCCGCCAACGCGGCGCCGTGGCTGCGCAGCCCGAGCGTGATCACCGCCGAGCCCGGCTCGCGCAGCGTCAACGTCGCCGACGAGGACGTGGACGCGTACGCGTGGACGCACAACGAGACCTCGACCGGGGTCTGGTCCCCCGTCGTCCGCCCGGTCGGTGCGACCGCGGGCCAGGTCACCCTGGTCGACGCCACCTCGGCCGCCGGCGGCCTGGACTTCGACGTCACCGCCGCCGACGTCTACTACTTCGCGCCACAGAAGTCGTTCGCCTCCGACGGCGGGCTGTGGTTCACCACCCTCTCCCCCGCCGCGATCGAGCGCGCCGAGCGGATCAAGGCCTCGGGCCGCCACATCCCCGCCTTCTTCGACCTGGTCAGCGCGCTGGACAACACCCGCAAGGACCAGACCCTCAACACCCCGGCGCTGGCCTCGCTCTTCCTGATGGCGCGCACCCTGGAGTGGATGCGTGACAACGGCGGCCTGGCGGGGATGGCGAAGCGGACGGCAGCCTCGGCCGCCGAGCTCTACGGATGGGCCGAGGCGTCGTCGTACGCCGCCCCGTTCGTCGACGACGCCGCGCACCGCTCCGATGTCGTGGGCACCATCGAGCTCGACGCCTCGATCGACAAGAAGCGCGTGATGGACGAGCTGCGCGCCAACGGCGTCGTCGACCTGGACGCCTACCGCGGGATCGGCGCCAACCAGCTCCGGATCGCGATGTACCCGGCCGTCGACGCCGCCGACGTGGCAGCGCTGACCCGGTGCCTCGACTACGTCGTCGAGCGTCTCTGAGCCCGCTCCCCACCGGCGACGGACTGCAGCCCGCACGGTACGCCGGGCCTCACCTGGCCCGACGTACCGTGGAGGCATGAGCGATTCGGTCTCGTTCGACCCCGAGGTCCCGTCGGGCATCCCGACGCTGACGCTGAACAACGGCGTCACGATGCCCGCCCTGGGCTTCGGCGTCTTCCAGAGCCCGCCGGAGGAGACGACTGCGGCGGTCGCCGAAGCGCTGGCGGTGGGCTACCGGCACATCGACACCGCCGCGGCGTACGGGAACGAACGCGAGGTCGGCGACGCGATCCGCGCCAGTGGGCTGAGCCGGGACGAGGTCGTGATCGAGACCAAGGTCTGGGTGAGCGACTACGGCTACGAGCAGACCCTGCACGCCTTCGAGAAGGCGACCGCGAAGCTCGGCGTCGACCAGTTGGACCTCTTGATCCTCCACCAGCCGGCGCCGGACCGGTGGGAGGCCACGGTGGCGGCGTACCGCGCTCTGGAGACGCTGCTCAACGCCGGCGCCGTGCGGGCGATCGGGGTCAGCAACTTCATGCCGCACCACCTGACCCGGCTGCTGGATCAGACCGACGTGGTGCCGGCGATCAACCAGATCGAGCTGCACCCCTACTTCGCGCAGCCCGACGTGCAGGCCGCCGACGCCGCGCACGGCATCCTTACTCAGGCCTGGTCGCCGATCGGCGGGATCACCTTCTATCCGGGGTGGGGCGAGGAGCGGCGCTCGGTGATGGAGGACCCGACGCTGGCCTCGATCGCGCACGACCACGGCCGCAGTCCGGCGCAGGTGATGCTGCGCTGGCATCTCCAGGAGGGGCGCTCGGCTATCCCGAAGTCGACCAACCCGATGCGGATCTCGGAGAACTTCGACGTCGCCGACTTCGCGCTGTCGCCCGAGCAGATGGCAGCGATCGGGTCCCTCGATACTGGGGTCCGCTCGGGCCCCGACCCCGACGTCGCGCGCCCGGATCGTTTCGATCTGCCGATCCCCGAGGCCTGAGGCCAACTCAGCCTTCTCCGGTACGTCGACCCGCGCGGCCCCGCCCACGCCAGGCGTAGACCAGGTAGCCGACCAGCCCGACACCGACGGCCCCGCCGCCGATCCAGGCCCAGTGATCCGTGGCGAACCCGGAACTCGACGGTGGCGAACCCGGATCTCGACCGTGGTGAACCCGGATCTCGGCGCTGGGGGTGGCGGTCGCGGACGGAGCCACCAGACCGGCGAGCTTGTCCGACAGGGCGATGTGGAGCACCTTGCTGTGCGCCCCCTCGCTGGTCAGCCACAGCGAGCCGTCCGAGGCGATCGCCAGCCCCTCCCCCTGGCGCTGGCCGGGCAGGGTCATCGAGCCGAGCCGGTCAAGGGAGGGCCAGGCGTACAGCGTCGCCGAGACGTAGCCGCGCACCAGGACGTGCTTCCCGTCGGGCAGGAAGGCGCCGTCGGTGGCCATCGCGAGCATCGCACCGGCGGAGCTGAGCGGCTCCAGGGTCACCGGATCAGCGGCCGTTCCCGCACCTGAGGCAAGAGACCGCGGCAGCCCGTAGAGCGTCCCACCCAGGAACCCCTTCGAGACCACCAGCAGCCGCCCGTCGGGCGCCCGCATCAGGGTCTCGGCGTCGTGCGCCCCGTCGGGATAGACGGCGTGGATCGTGCGGTAGACCCGGCCCGCGTTGGCGGCCCCCACCCCGACCTCGCGCAGCACGATGTCGTCGCGGCGGGCGGCGTTGTCACCGGTGTCGCCGACCCAGACCCGGTCCGCGTGCGTCGACGGTGCCAGCGACTCCTGGTCGACGGCCTCGTCGGACCACTGCGCGACCCTGACGGTCCGGCCGGTGGCCGAGACCACGAAGACCCGGCCGACGTCACCGGAGTCGTTGGTGGTGACGAAGGTGCCGTCGGCCAGCGCCACCAGGCCCGAGGACTCCGCGATCCGCGGGTCGTCGAAGGTGAAGGCGACGTCACCGGACCCGGCTGCGGTGGGCAGCACGGCGAGGACCGCCGTGGCCACGCCCCTGCCCAGCACGAGCCCGACCGTCATGGCCTCAGTCGGCGACCGGCGCGCTCTGAGCGCTCTGAGCCGCGAGCAGCTCGGCGAGCTTCGGCGTCAGTCCCCAGGTCGCGACGAGGTCGTCGTACTCCTTCTTCACCGAGCCACCCTTGACCGGGCCGCCGGTGCGGGTGGCACGCAGCATGGTGTTGCGCGGGGTGTGCTGGGACTCGACGAACTGGATCACGTCCACCTTGTAGCCGCTCATCCGCAGCAGCGAGGCCCGCAGCCCGTCGGTGAGGGTGTCGGCCAGCCGCTCGCGCAGGATGCCGTGCCGGGTCAGCATGGCGTACGGCGCCGGGGTGGGCGCCTTGCGCATCTGGGCCGCGATGTCGTGGTGGCAGCAGGGCGCCACCAGCACCAGCGGTGCCTCCCAGCCGACCGCTCGTGCCAGGGCCTCGTCGGTCGCGGTGTCGCAGGCGTGCAGCGCGAGGACGACGTCGGGGGCCTGGTCCAGGGTGACGCCGTCGATGGTGCCGACGACGAACTCCGCTGCGACACCCAGCGTGGTGGCGACGCCACTGTTGTGCTCGGCCGACTGCTCCTTGATGTCGACGCCGGTGACGACGACGGGCAGCCCCTTCGTGGTGAGGTAGCGCTGGGCGGCGAAGGTCAGGTAGCCGTTGCCGCAGCCCAGGTCGACGATCCGCAGCGGCTCCTCGGCCGTCGGCGTGCGCAGCTGCTTCTTGGCCAGCGCCTCGGTGAGGGCAGTATCGAGTTGGCGGAGGAACTCCTCGACCTGGCGGTACTTGGCCTGGCGGCTCGGCTTGAGGCGGCCGTCCTTGTCGCTGATCCCCAGCGTGATGAAGACCGGGTCGGACTCGGGCAGCATCCGCTCCTTGACCCGGTCGTGGCCGCGCTCGGCCGGGACACCTGCTGGCGAATCACCCTCGGACGCCCCGGTCGCAGCCGTCTCCCCAGCAGTCTCCTTGGTCGAGACCAGCGCGGTGTGCGAGGTCTTGGCCAGGATCGTGGTCTCCTCGGTGCGCGTGGTCAGCACCCAGGTCGCGAACGGCTGGTCCAGGAGGGCGTCGAGCGCCTCGGTGGCGCCGCCCTCGCCCGAGCCGAGCGGGTGGTTCGCGGTGAACGCCTGCGTGGCGTCGTACGTCGTCACCTGCAGGTGACGACCGGCCTTGAGATCGACGTAGCGCAGCTCGGCGCGACGCCACGGCGGGGTCGTGCCCTTCTGCTTGCCCGACGCGACCACCGAGACGGTGACCTCGGGGTCGAGCACCGTGGAGCGCATCCGGTTGAGGGCACGCAGCAGCGGCTCCGAGACGCGCTCGGCCTTGTCGTTGGTGGCCTTCATCGGATCACCTGCGCGATCACGACGATGATCAGGAGCGCCACCAGTGCCAGCGGGATGATCAGGCGGCGTCTCTGTGGGCTCACCGCTTCAGTTTAGAAGCGAACAGCTCGGCGAGGTGCATCGTCGGGACGTCGGCGAGGTCGTCGAGCTGCACCCGGCAGCTCATCCCGTCAGCCAGGATCACCGCCTCGGGGTGGGAGCGGACCGCCGGGAGCAGGTGCGTCTCGGCGATCGCGACGGAGACCTCGTAATGGCCCTGCTCCACCCCGAAGTTGCCGGCCAGCCCACAGCAGCCCGCGACCTTGGTGACGACGGCGCCGGCCTTCTCCAGCAGCGCCTGGTCGGCCTTCCAGCCGAGCACCGCCGACTGGTGGCAGTGCGGCTGGGCGACGATCTCGACACCGCTCAGGTCGGGCAGCGGCAGGTCGAGCCGGGTGACCAGCTCGGCGAAGGTGAGCAGTCCGTCGGCGACGGTCTGGGCCTCGGGCAGGTCGGTCAGCTCGACGGAGTCCGAGCGCAGCGTGGCGGTGCACGACGGCTCCAGGCCCAGCACCGGCGTCCCCGAGGCGATGTAGGGCGCCAGCGTGCGCACGGTGCGCTCCATGATCGAGCGGGCCTGGTCGAGCTGCCCGGTGGTGATCCAGGTCAGACCGCAGCAGGCGTCCTCCTTGATCACCCGGACGTTCAGGCCGGCGGCCTCCAGATAGGCGATCGCACCGTGGCCGGACTGGGTGAAGAAGTGGTCGGTGAACGAGTCGGCCCAGATCCACACGTCGGGCTTCTCCCCCGCCAGCGTGCTGGTCGCCGTCGAGCGCTTGAGGGTCTTCGGGGCGAAGGTCGGCACCGAGCGGCGCTGGTCGAGACCGGCGAACCACTTCGCGAACGCCGCGACCGGCGGCACCTTCATCGCCAGGTTGGTGAGCCGCCCGAACGGGGCGCCGAGCCGGATCCACTGCGGCAGCCGACCCAGCAGGAAGTGCGAGCGCGGCCGACGCGGCGCCTTCGTCCCGTCGGTGCGGGGGGCGTCGTAGGTCTGGTAGAGCGACTCCGACTTGTAGGTCGCCATGTCGATCCCGCTCGGGCAGTCCGAGGAGCAGCCCTTGCAGGCCAGGCAGAGGTCGAGGGCGTCCCCGACGGCGGGGTCGGCCAGCCCCGTGACCAGGGCGCCGTCGAGCGCCTCCTGGAGGACCCGGGCACGGCCGCGGGTCGAGTCCTTCTCGTCCTTGGTGCCGAGGTACGACGGACACATCACGCCCGCCGTATGCGGGGCCACACACTTGCCGACGCCGGTGCACCGGTGCACCGCCGCCCCCAGGTCGCCGTCGTCGTGCAGCAGACGCAGCGCGGTGACCGGCTTGGAGCGCGGCCGGATCGGACGCAGGTCGGCGGTCATCGGCGCCGGGTCCACGATGTTGCCCGGGTTCATCAGGGCAGCCGGGTCGCAGATCTCCTTGGCCGCACCGAAGAGGCCCAGTGAGGTGTCGTCGTACATGACGGAGAGCAGCTCGGAGCGGACCCGACCGTCGCCGTGCTCGCCGGAGATGGAGCCGCCGTACTTCTTCAGTCCGGTGGCGCAGGCGAGCATGAACTCGCGGAAGACGTCGGCCGAGCTCGGGTCGCCGGGGGCGAACGGGAAGTCGATCCGGCAGTGGATGCAGCCGTCGCCGAAGTGGCCGTAGGGCAGGCCCTGGAGGCCGTGGGCGTCGAGGATCTCGTCGAAGTCGCGCAGCCAGGCGCCCAGGTGGGCGGGCGGCACGGCGGCGTCCTCCCAACCGGAGTAGGCCGGGGTGGGCAGCGAGCGACCGGCCAGACCGGCGCCGTCCTCGCGGATCTTCCACAGCGCCGCCATCTCGGCGGCGTCGGTGACCAGGCGTGACTCCAGGGCGTCGGCGGCACCGGCGACCCGGGTCAGCACGTCGGTGGCGTCCTCGCCGGCGGCCTCGACGATCAGCCAGCCGGCCCCGCGGGGCAGATCGGGCACGGCACCGGACTTCGAACGGACCAGGTCGACGATCCGGGCGTCCATGCCCTCCACCGCGATCAGGCGGCCGGCACCGGCGGCGTTGACGTGCGGGATCGCGTCGGCGGCCTCGTGCATGGTGCCGTAGCCCAGCACCAGCAGCAGCCGGCCGGGCTCGTCGACGACCAGGCGGACGGTCGCCTCCAGCACCGTCGCCAGGGTCCCCTCGGTGCCGACCAGGAACCGCTCGATCCGGCGGCCCCGCTCGGGCAGCAGGTGCTCCAGGGAGTACCCCGAGACCTGGCGGCCGAACCGGCCGAACTCGGTGCGCAGGTGGGCGAGGTGGGAGTCGCCGAGCTCGATCAGGCGACGCGCCGCCTCGGAGTCGGTGGTGGCGGCCGGCCCCGCGGTGCCGGCGTCACCGAAGTGGGCGACCTCGCCGGTGCCGAAGACGACCGAGAGCGCCTCGACGTTGTCCACGGTGCGGCCGTAGCCCAGCGCCCGGTTGCCGCACGCGTTGTTGCCGATCATCCCGCCGATGGTGCAGCGGGTGTGGGTCGACGGGTCGGGCCCGAAGCGCAGTCCGTACGGCGCCGCGGCACGCTGCAGGTCGGCGTGCACGATCCCCGGCTCGATCCGCGCGGTCCGCGCCTCCGGGTCGATCTCCAGGACCCGGTTGAGGTGACGGGTGTCGGCCACGATCCCCGGGCCGACGGCGTTGCCGGCGATCGAGGTGCCCGCACCGCGCATGGTCAGCGGCACACCGAGACGACGGGAGGCCTCGTGCAGGGCGATCAGCTCATCGGTGTGACGCGGCTTGACCACGACCTGCGGGATGACCCGGTAGAGCGAGGCGTCGGAGGAGTACAGCGCGCGCGCCAGCGTGGAGTCGTCCACGCCCTCGATCCCGGAACGACGGAGCTCGGCTGCGAGATCGGTGGCCACCAGTGTCACAGCGTCATTGTCCCATCCGCGTCACCCACGCGACGCATCACGGTCAGTATCCGGCCGCCTCCAGCGACGCGGCCACCACGACGGTGGTGTCCAGGGCCGCGACCTCGGCCACCGGCACCCAGGCGACAGCGTCGGTGGTGCCCCCGACCTCGACCACCTCGGGCTCCTCGTCACCGAGCTGGGTGGCCCGGAAGACCAGGTGGATGCCGTGGAAGTCCTCCAGGCGTCCGCTGGGCGCGACGCCGGTGAAGTGCACGTCGCGGATCTCCAGGGGCGCGCCGATCTCGACCTTGAGGCCGGTCTCCTCGGCGAACTCGCGCTGCAGCCCGTCGCGTGGGGACTCACCGAAGTCGAGGCCGCCGCCGGGCAGGTGCCACTTGCCGCCGCTGACGGCGTGCGGGGCGATCCGGGTGAGCAGCACCTCGGTGCGCTCGCCGGCACCGCCCTGCACCACCCGGGTGAGCAGCCCGTAGGCGGCCACCCGCTGCACCTCGGCGGTGCGGTGCTGGCGCAACGCCTCGCGGACCAGGGGCAGGGTCGCGACCGCCCCGGACAGGACCGCGGAGATCGGGTGCCAGGCCGCCTCGGCGGTCGAGCCGCCGACCTCGAGGGTGCGCGGTGCGGGTGCGTCGACCGGCACCCAGCCGTCGTACACGATCCGCAGTGCGTGCGCGTCGACGTTGCGCCCGCGGCGCCAGGTGTTGGCCCGGTGTGCCGAGAGCACCCACGCGGTCTCGCCGACGGTGACCGGCAGGCCGGTCTCCTCCATCACCTCGCGGCGCACCGCGGCGCGCGGGTCCTCGCCGTGGTCGAGGCCGCCGCCGGGCAGGGTCCAGGTCGGCTTCGCGGTGAGCGCGTCGGCCAGGCGGGAGAGCAGGATCTGGTCGTCGCGCAGGATGACGGCGTACGCCGCCACGCGCTGCACCTTCGGCAGCCGCTCCCGACGCGGTGCGCGCCTCATGAGAACAGTGGCCGACGCTCGACGGCCAGTGAGCGCCGACCGGCCCACTGCCACAGCCGAGCCGAACGGTCACGATCGTCGTCGGTGACGAGGTTGCCCATCCAGCGCAGCGCCAGGGTCATCAGGAAGTCGCTGCGCATCCCGAGCGGGCCCAGCGCGGCGACCAGCTTCGGGTTGGTCGCCACCCCGGCCAGGCGCCGGGCGATGGAGAAGGACTCGCCGTAGTGCTCACGCAGCAGCTCGGGCCAGATGTGGGTCAGGGAGGTGTTCGGCGCGGCGGCCAGGACGTCGGCGATCAGCCGGCCTGTCTCCAGGCCGTAGTCGATCCCCTCGCCGTTGAGCGGGTTCACGCAGGCGGCGGCGTCGCCGATCAGGGCCCAGTTCGGGCCGGCGACGTTGCTCACCGCGCCGCCCATCGGGAGCAATGCTGAGGCCTCGGCGCGCAGCTCGACCCGATCGTCTCCGGCGAGGCCGAACTCGTCCCGGATCTGGGCGGCGTAGGTGCGCATCAGGGGCTTGATCGCGACGTCGGCGGGACGTTTGGCGGTCGCCAGGGTGCCGGCGCCGAGGTTGACCACGCCGCCACCGAGCGGGAAGACCCAGCCGTAGCCCGAGAGCACCTTGCCGTCCTCGCCGCGCAGCTCCAGGTGCGAGCTGATCCACGGGTCGTCGGAGCGGGCGGAGTCGACATAAGAACGACCGGCGACGCCGTAGACGGTGTCGCGGTGCCACTCCCGGCCGAGCACCTTGCCCAGGGGCGAGCGCACCCCGTCGGCCACGATCAGCCAGTGGCAGGCGATCTCGGAGCCGTCGTCGAAGACGACCGCCTCGACCCGCTCCCCTGCACGACGTACGCCGACGGCCTTGCGCCCCTCGACGCCGGTGGCCCCGGCCTTGAGGGCGACGGTCCGGAGGTGGTCGTCGAGCTCGGTGCGGGCCACGGCCGATCCCCAGCCGGGCAGGCTGCCGCCGGGCCAGGGCAGCTCGAGGGTCTGGCCGAAGCCGTGCGCGCGCAGGCCGCGGGAGACCGGGTGGGTGCGGACCCAGTCGGACAGGCCGAGCCGGTCCAGCTCGGCGATCGCCCGCGGGGTCAGGCCGTCGCCGCAGGTCTTGTCCCGCGGGAAGGTGGCCATGTCGACAAGGACGACCTCGCGGCCGGCACGGGCCGCCCAGGTGGCGGCCGAGGAGCCCGCCGGGCCCGCGCCGATCACCAGCACATCGGTGGAGGTCACGCTCATGTCGTCCATTCTCTCAGTACGCGACGAAAGGCAGACGCCCTGCCCACCAGGAGGCGGGCAGGGCGTCTGTCGTGCAGATCGACTCGATCAGTTCTGGTACGAGCCGAAGTCGAAGTCGTCGAGAGCGACGGCCTGACCAGTGCCGTGACCGAAGTCGTAATCGTAGTTGTCGTAGCCGGTGACGGAGTAGGCCGCAGCGCGGGCCTCCTCGGTCGGCTCGACCCGGATGTTGCGGTAGCGCTCCAGGCCGGTGCCGGCCGGGATGAGCTTACCGATGATGACGTTCTCCTTCAGGCCGCGCAGGCTGTCGGAGCGCCCGTTGATGGCCGCGTCGGTGAGGACTCGGGTGGTCTCCTGGAAGGAGGCCGCCGAGAGCCACGACTCGGTCGCGAGCGACGCCTTGGTGATACCCATCAGCTCCGGACGACCCGAGGCCGGCTTGCCGCCCTCGGAGACGACCCGACGGTTCTCCGACTCGTACTTCGAGCGGTCGACCAGGTCGGACGGGAGCAGGTTGGTGTCACCCGACTCGAGCACGGTGATCCGGCGCAGCATCTGCCGCACGATGATCTCGATGTGCTTCGCGTGGATGGCCACACCCTGGGACTTGTACACGCCCTGGACCTCGTCGACGAGGTGCTTCTGGGTGGAGCGGACACCGAGGATGCGCAGCACCTCCTTCGGGTCGGGGGTACCGACCGTCAGGGTGCGACCGACCTCGACGTGCTCGCCGTCGGCGACGTTGAGGCGCGAACGACGCGACACCACGTACTCGATGACGTCCGAACCGTCGTCGGGGGTGACCAGGACCTTGCGGGCCTTGTCCGTCTCCTCGATCTGAACGCGGCCGGCGGCCTCGCTGATCGGGGCGACACCCTTCGGGGTGCGGGCCTCGAAGAGCTCCACGACGCGGGGAAGACCCTGCGTGATGTCGTCAGCCGAGGCCACACCACCGGTGTGGAAGGTACGCATGGTCAGCTGCGTGCCGGGCTCACCGATGGACTGGGCGGCGATGATGCCGACCGCCTCACCGATGTCGACCAGCTTGCCGGTGGCCAGCGAACGGCCATAGCACTTCGCGCAGGTACCCGTCGCAGCCTCACAGGTGAGGACCGAACGGATCTTGATCTCGGTCACGCCGGCCTCGATGAGCTCGGCGATCTTGACGTCACCCAGGTCGTCGCCGGGCTGGGCCAGGACGTCGCCGTTGGGGGCGACGACCTCGGTCGCAGCGGTCCGGGCGTACGCCGTGGTCTCGACGTCGTCGTTGATCAGGTCCACGACGAAGCCACGCTCGGTGCCACAGTCCTCCTCGCGAATGATGACGTCCTGGGAGACGTCGACCAGACGACGGGTGAGGTAACCGGAGTCAGCGGTACGCAGAGCGGTGTCGGCCAGACCCTTACGAGCACCGTGGGTCGAGATGAAGTACTCGAGCACCGACAGGCCTTCACGGAAGTTGGCCTTGATCGGGCGCGGGATGATCTCGCCCTTCGGGTTCGCGACCAGACCACGCATGGCGCCGACCTGGCGGATCTGGTTGAAGTTACCCGAGGCACCCGAGGTGACCTGCATGAAGATCGGGTTCTTCTTGTCGAAGGCCTTCTCCATCGCCTCACCGACGACCTTGGCGGCCTCGGTCCAGATCTCGATGAGCTCCTGACGGCGCTCCTCGTCAGTGACGAGACCACGCTCGTACTGCTTCTGGATCTTGGCGGCCTTGGCCTCGTAGCCGGCCAGGATCTCGGTCTTGTTCGCCGGCGTGGTGACGTCGTCGATCGAGACCGTGACACCCGAACGGGTGGCCCAGTGGAAGCCGTTGTCCTTGAGGGCGTCCAGGGACGCCGCGACGACGACCTTGGGGTAACGCTCGGCCAGCGCGTTGACGATCGCGCCGAGACGCTTCTTGCCGACCTCCTCGTTGACGTACGGGAAGTCCGCCGGCAGCGTGTCGTTGAAGATCGTCCGGCCGAGGGTGGTCTCGAGGATGACCGGGTCGCCCGCGGTCCAGCCCTCGGGGGCCTCCCAGTCCTCCGGCGGCACGATGTCGTTGAGCCGGATCTTGACCTGCGACTGCAGGGTGATCTCGCGACGGTCGAACGCCATGATCGCCTCGGCGGGCGAGCTGAACGCACGGCCGACACCGGGCTGGTCGTCGCGGTCGGTGGTCAGGAAGAACAGACCGATGATCATGTCCTGCGACGGCATCGTCACCGGACGACCGTCCGACGGCTTGAGGATGTTGTTCGTCGAGAGCATGAGCACGCGGGCCTCAGCCTGAGCCTCCGCCGACAGCGGCAGGTGAACAGCCATCTGGTCACCATCGAAGTCGGCGTTGAAGGCGCCACAGACCAGCGGGTGCAGCTGGATGGCCTTGCCCTCGATCAGCTGCGGCTCGAACGCCTGGATGCCGAGACGGTGCAGGGTAGGTGCACGGTTCAGCAGGACCGGGTGCTCGGTGATGACCTCTTCGAGGACGTCCCACACGACCGGACGGGCGCGCTCGACCATCCGCTTGGCGGACTTGATGTTCTGAGCGTGGCTCAGGTCCACCAGGCGCTTCATCACGAACGGCTTGAAGAGCTCCAGGGCCATCTGCTTGGGCAGACCGCACTGGTGCAGCTTCAGCTGCGGACCCGAGACGATGACGGAACGACCCGAGTAGTCGACGCGCTTACCGAGCAGGTTCTGACGGAAGCGACCCTGCTTGCCCTTGAGCATGTCGGAGAGCGACTTGAGCGGGCGGTTGCCCGGACCGGTCACCGGACGACCACGACGGCCGTTGTCGAACAGCGAGTCGACGGCCTCCTGGAGCATCCGCTTCTCGTTGTTGACGATGATCTCCGGGGCACCGAGGTCGAGCAGACGCTTGAGTCGGTTGTTCCGGTTGATCACGCGGCGGTACAGGTCGTTCAGGTCGGAGGTCGCGAAGCGGCCACCGTCGAGCTGCACCATCGGGCGCAGGTCCGGCGGGATGACCGGGACGGCGTCCAGGACCATGCCGATCGGCTGGTTGCCGGTCTTGCGGAACGCGTCGACGACCTTGAGCCGCTTGAGCGCACGCACCTTGCGCTGACCCTTGCCGGTGGCGATGGTCTCGCGCAGGGACTCGACCTCGGCAGCGATGTCGAAGTCCTGCAGGCGCTTCTGGATCGCCGTGGCGCCCATGTGGCCCTCGAAGTACTTGCCGAACCAGTTCTTCATCTCGCGGTAGAGCAGCTCGTCACCCATCAGGTCCTGGACCTTGAGGTTCTTGAACGTGTCCCACACGGCCTCGAGGCGAGCGAGCTCACCCTCGGACCGCTTGCGGATGGAGTTGAGCTCGCGCTCGGCACCGTCGCGGACCTTGCGCTTCTGGTCCGCCTTGGCGCCCTCGGCCTCCAGAGCCGCGAGGTCCTCCTCGAGCTTCTTCTGGCGGTCGTTGAGCGCGGTGTCCATGCGCTTGGTGAGACGGTCGCGCTCCAGGCCGACCTTGTTCTCCAGCGACGGCAGGTCGCGGTGACGCGCGTCCTCGTCGACGGAGGTGATCATGTAGGCAGCGAAGTAGATGACCTTCTCGAGGTCCTTCGGGGCGAGGTCGAGCAGGTAGCCCAGTCGCGACGGCACGCCCTTGAAGTACCAGATGTGGGTCACGGGAGCGGCCAGCTCGATGTGGCCCATCCGCTCGCGGCGCACCTTGGAGCGGGTGACCTCGACGCCACAACGCTCACAGATGATGCCCTTGAAGCGGACGCGCTTGTACTTGCCGCAGTAGCACTCCCAGTCCCGGGTCGGGCCGAAGATCTTCTCGCAGAAGAGTCCGTCCCGCTCGGGCTTGAGCGTGCGGTAGTTGATGGTCTCCGGCTTCTTGACCTCGCCGTGGCTCCACGCGCGGATCTCGTCCGCGGTGGCCAGGCCGATCTTCAGCTGGTCGAAGAAGTTAACGTCCAACACTTTTTTGAATACCTACCCTTACTCAGACTTCTTCGACGGACGACGGCTCGCGACGGGAGAGATCGATACCGAGCTCCTCGGCCGCACGGAAGACGTCTTCCTCAGCGTCCTTGAGCTCGATCGCGCTGCCGTCCTGGGAAAGGACCTCGACGTTCAGGCAGAGCGACTGCATCTCCTTGACGAGAACCTTGAACGACTCGGGGATACCGGAGTCGGGGATGTTCTCGCCCTTGACGATGGCCTCGTAGACCTTCACACGCCCGGGGACGTCGTCGGACTTGATCGTGAGCAGCTCCTGGAGGGCGTAGGCGGCGCCGTACGCCTCCATCGCCCAGACCTCCATCTCACCGAAGCGCTGGCCACCGAACTGGGCCTTACCGCCGAGCGGCTGCTGGGTGATCATGGAGTACGGACCGGTCGAACGCGCGTGGATCTTGTCGTCGACCAGGTGGTGGAGCTTGAGGATGTACTTGTAACCCACGGCGACCGGCTCCGGGAACGGCTCGCCGGAGCGGCCGTCGAAGAGGCGGGCCTTGCCGTCGGTGCCGACCAGGCGGACACCGTCACGGTTCGGGTTGGTCGCACCGAGGAGACCGGTGATCTCGTCCTCGAGGGCACCGTCGAAGACCGGCGTGGCGACCTTGGTCCCCGGCTCGGCCTTGTCGGCGTGGATCGCCATCAGGCGCTCGGCCCACTCCGTGCTCTTGACGTTCTTGTCGTCGTGCAGGTCCAGGTCCCAACCCTGCTTGGCAAGCCAGCCGAGGTGGAGCTCGAGGACCTGACCGATGTTCATTCGACGCGGAACACCGAGCGGGTTGAGCATGACGTCGACCGGGGTGCCGTCCTCCATGAACGGCATGTCCTCGATCGGCAGGATCTTGGCGATGACACCCTTGTTGCCGTGACGGCCGGCGAGCTTGTCACCCACGGAGATCTTGCGCTTCTGGGCCACGTAGACGCGGACCAGCTGGTTGACGCCCGGCGGCAGCTCGTCGCCCTCTTCGCGGTCGAAGACGCGGACACCGATGACGGTGCCCTCCTCGCCGTGCGGGACCTTCATCGAGGTGTCGCGGACCTCGCGCGCCTTCTCACCGAAGATCGCGCGGAGCAGGCGCTCCTCCGGGGTCAGCTCGGTCTCACCCTTGGGCGTGACCTTGCCGACCAGGATGTCGCCGGTCGAGACCTCGGCACCGATCCGGATGATGCCGCGCTCGTCGAGGTCGGCCAGACCCTCCTCGGAGACGTTCGGGATGTCCCGCGTGATCTCCTCCGGGCCGAGCTTGGTGTCGCGAGCGTCGACCTCGTGCTCCTCGATGTGGATCGAGGTGAGGTAGTCCTGCTGCACGAGGCGCTGCGACAGGATGATCGCGTCCTCGTAGTTGTGACCCTGCCAGGGCATGAACGCGACCAGCAGGTTCTGGCCGAGCGCCATCTCGGCACCCTCGGTGGCCGGACCGTCGGCGATCGGCGTGCCGACCTCGACGCGGTCACCCTCGGCGACGAGCGGGATCTCGTTGACGCAGGTGCCCTGGTTGGAGCGCTTGAACTTGGACAGCTTGTACGTCGAGTACGTGCCGTCGTCGTTCATGGTCTCGATGACGTCGGCGGAGACGTCCTTGACCACACCGGCCTTCTTGGCGACCATCACGTCACCGGCGTCGACCGCGGCGCGGTACTCGATGCCGGTGCCGACCAGGGGGGCCTCGCTGCGCACCAGCGGAACCGCCTGGCGCTGCATGTTGGCACCCATCAGGGCGCGGTTGGCGTCGTCGTGCTCGAGGAACGGGATCAGGGCGGTCGCGACCGACACCATCTGGCGCGGGGAGACGTCCATGTAGTCGACCTCGGCGGCCGGGACCTCGGAGACCTCGCCGTCGGCGAGACGGACCAGGACCCGCTCGTCGACGAACTTGCCGTTGGCGTCGAGCGTGGCGTTGGCCTGCGCGATGACGGTCTTCGACTCGTCGTCAGCGGTCAGGTAGTCGATCTTGTCGGTGACGACACCGTCGACGACCTTGCGGTACGGCGTCTCGACGAAGCCGAACGGGTTGATCCGCCCGAACGACGCGAGCGAGCCGATCAGACCGATGTTCGGGCCTTCCGGCGTCTCGATCGGGCACATCCGGCCGTAGTGCGACGGGTGGACGTCTCGGACCTCCATGCCGGCGCGGTCACGGGAGAGACCACCCGGGCCGAGGGCGGAGAGACGACGCTTGTGCGTCAGGCCCGACAGCGGGTTGTTCTGGTCCATGAACTGCGACAGCTGGGACGTTCCGAAGAACTCCTTGAGCGCGGCCACGACGGGACGGATGTTGATCAGGGACTGCGGCGTGATCGCCTCGACGTCCTGGGTCGTCATCCGCTCGCGCACGACGCGCTCCATCCGGGCCAGACCGGTGCGGAGCTGGTTCTGGATGAGCTCGCCGACGGTGCGCATCCGGCGGTTGCCGAAGTGGTCGATGTCGTCGGGGGCGATGTCGATCAGGCCCTGCGGCGTCTCGAGCTGGGTGCGGCCGTCGTGCAGCGCGACGATGTACTTGATCGCGGCGACGATGTCGTCGACGGTCAGCGTCTGCTGGTCGAAGGCCTCGAGCAGGCCGAGCTTCTTGTTGATCTTGTAGCGACCGACCTTGGCCGTGTCGTACCGCTTCGAGTTGAAGTAGTAGTTGTTCAGCAGGGTCTGGGCGGCCTCGCGCGTCGGCGGCTCGCCCGGACGGAGCTTGCGGTAGATGTCCAGCAGGGCGTCGTCCTGGCCGGTGGTGTTGTCCTTCTCCAGGGTCAACATCATCGACTCGTACTCGCCGAACTCCTCACGGATCTGCTCCGTGGTCCAGCCGAGCGCCTTGAGCAGCACGGTGACGTTCTGCTTGCGCTTGCGGTCGAGGCGGACGCCGACCAGGTCACGCTTGTCGATCTCGAACTCGAGCCACGCGCCGCGGCTCGGGATGAGCTTCGCGGTGAAGATGTCCTTGTCGGAGGTCTTGTCCGCGGTGCGCTCGAAGTAGACGCCCGGCGAACGGACGAGCTGGGAGACGACGACACGCTCGGTGCCGTTGATGATGAAGGTGCCCTTGTCGGTCATGAGCGGGAAGTCGCCCATGAAGACCGTCTGGCCCTTGATCTCACCGGTGTCGTTGTTGGTGAACTCGGCGGAGACGTAGAGCGGAGCGGAGTAGGTGAAGTCCTTCTCCTTGCACTCGTCGGCCGTGTACTTGGGGTCGTAGAAGACCGGGTTCTCGAACGAGAGCGACATCGTCTCGGAGAAGTCCTCGATCGGGGAGAGCTCTTCGAAGATCTCCTCGAGGCCCGACTTGTCGGAGACGTCCTCGCCTGCGGCGCGGCGAGCGGCGATCCGCTCGGCATGGACCTCGTTACCGACCAGCCAATCGAAGCTGTCGGTCTGGAGTGCAAGGAGCTGCGGAACCTCGAGGGGCTCGTTGATCTTTGCGAAAGAAAGGCGACGGGAAGTGGAATCAGCGGAGGAGCTGCGCGCGGCCAAGAGGAATCCTTCAACAGGTTTCGCTGGTGGATAGCGCGACACCCACCACCCGAGGGTCACCGGACAGACCCGGGGCATTTGAGGGCACGCGCAAAGCGCTACGCTACATCAAAAGACGGCGCGACTCAACCCCGACGTTCTTCCCGCCCTCTCGGCACAGTCGGCTTTCGCGGAAGATGATGCGCCGATCCGGTCAGCAGGTCAAGCACCTCGGCCCGCGCGCGGCGTGCCGTACGGCGTGTCGGGGCTGCCCCGGGCCGGCGTACGGCGTCGTCGGCGACTAGTCGGTGGTGAGGTCGTCGATCAGCCACCGGCCGCCCGAGCGCACCATCGTGACCGTGACGTGGTCCTCGTAGGTGACCGGCGTCGTGGTGGTGGCGTTGCTCGTCGGGCGGTCGACCAGGACCAGCACCTGCACCCGGTCCGGGGTGGCGTGCACGACGCCCGAGCCGACCACGGTCGCCGTGATCACGGTCTTGGAGGCCGGGGCGTTCTTCTTCACCGTCGCCCACAGCGGGGCGAACTGCGCGGTGCGGTAGCGCGAGGTCAGGTAGCTCTCGGCGTCCTTCTCGTTCTCGTCCAGGGTCCGGTAGTCGTAGGCGACCACCGGCACGATGGCCTGCTCGGCCGCGTGCTGGGCGGCCACGGCGGCGTCCTCGGCCGCGACCGGGTCAGGCCGGCTCCACGACCAGGCCGCCACGCTGACCAGGGCCAGGGCGAGCACGCCGAGCACGGCGATCAGCCAGCCCGGCACCGGACGCGACGGGCGTCGCTCCGCTGCCGTCGACCCGTCGGTCGACTCGGCGGTCGTCTCGCCGGTCGACTCGCCGGCGTTCTCGGTGTCGGCCACGCTCTGCTCGCTCACTTCGTCACCTGCTGCTGCGCCTCGGCCCCGACCGGGGTGAAGTCGTCGACCTTCCAGTCACCGCCCTGGCGCACCAGGGAGACCTCGACCCGATAGGGCTGCGGGTCGGCCGACTGCCGCTTGGAGGTGTCCTTCGGGTGCTTGGCGTCGGGGAAGGAGTTGGTCAGCTCCCCCACCACCAGCACCGTGGCCCTCCCCCGGTCCAGGTCGAGGTCGCCGACTCCGGCGGAGTAGACCTTCGTCTGCCGGTCCAGACCGGCCTGCGTCACGGTCGCCTCGGCGTAGGGCACGTTCTGGTCGAACGCGGACTTGAACTTCGTCGTCACCAGCGCCTCCACCCCACTGCGGTACGTCGGCATCGTGGAGCCCTGCACCAGATCGGGCCCGTAGGTGTTGACCCGCTTCATGAAGGCCCGGGCCTGCCCCATCACGGTGTCGCGGGCGTCCTGGGTGGCGTTGTCCGTCTTCCACGGCAGACCGTCACGGTGCGCGGCCTGGTAGCCCAGGGCGGCCACCGCCAGCACCATCACGACCCCGAGCACGGCGACGATCCCGCGTCGCAGCAGCGGGCTCACTGCGGTGCTCCCCAGCTGAACGACCTCGACGTCGGGTCATAGGAACCGATCACCGAAGAAGTATCCACGTCGCCGGTCGCCGGGGCGGCCCGATTGAGGTTCTGGGCACCGCGCGGGTTCGACTTCGTCGCCGGGTCGGCACAGCGCGCGGAGGTGTTGAGCGCCCGGTTCGAGCCGTCCTGGGGCGCCCGCTTCTTGGTGTTGTAGCCGTTCGTGCAGAGTTTGTCCGGGGTCAGCACCAGGCCGAAGTGGGCATCCCACTGGCCGCTGACGTTGTCCTTGCTGACCACGGTGAACCCGCCCTCGACGACGTACGGGTAGATCACCAGGATCGCCTTGAGGCCGGGCAGCTTCTGGTAGATCACGTCGCCGATGGTGACCGACTCGCTCAGCAGCTGGGTGAGGTCGACGTTGTTGTCGTCGAGGAACTGCTTGAGCAGCGAGGCCCCCGCGGCGCCGTTGGTGATCAGGGTGCGCAGGTCCTTGTCGCTGCCGGCCAGCACGCCGCTGAACAGCGAGAGGTTCTTGGCGAAGCTGGTCAGCGCCGACCCGGTGGCGACCTGACCCGAGAGCACCGTGTTGGCGTCCTTGATCAGGGCCGTGGTGGTGTCGAAGTTGGCGTCGGCGGTCTTGAGGAACGACGTGGTCGAGTCCAGGATCGTCTGGAGGTCGCCCGCGGTGCCCGCGAAGGCGGTGCCGAGCTCGTGGATCGTGGTCGCCAGGGACTGCTGGTTGACCGATCCGACGGTCTTGGCGGCGTCGCCGAGCAGGGTCTCGGTCGGCAGCGGGGTGCGGGTCTTGGCGACGGCGATCTGGGAGCCCTGGCGCAGGTACGGTCCACTGTTCGTGGCCGGCTGGAGGTCGACGTACTGCTCACCGACGGCCGAACGGTTGGCGACCGCGGCGATCGTGTCGCTCGGGATCGAGCGCCACTTCTTGTCCACGTCGAGGTGGACGTCGACGCCGTCGTCGGTCAGCACGAGCTTGCTCACGGTGCCGACCTTGACCCCCCGCCAGTCGACCTCGGCACCCTCGTAGATGCCACCGGAGGAGGCGAAGTGCGCCACCACCGTGTACGCCGGATCGTGCACCAGCCGGTCCAGGCGGGCGTACTTCGCGCCGGCGAAGCTCACCCCGAGCAGGGTGATGAGAGCGAAGACGACGAGCTGGATCCTCGTGCGCTGGGTGATCACTGGGCACCTCCGGTGGCGAGGCCGGGAACGAGGAGCCGCACCAGGGTCGGGTCATAGGCCCGGCTGAGCTCGGAGTAGCTGAACCGCCCCGACACGGTGCCGCTCGCCGACGGTGCCGCCGACCCGGACGGCCCGGAGGAGGCGGTGGCCGTCGGTGACCCCGGCGCGGCCCGCAACAGCCCCGGCAACAGTCCGCTGAGGACGTCGTTGAGCGGGTTCGGCAGCAGCGAGTTGAGCACCGACGGGATCTGCGAGGGCACGATGCCGCTCAGGTTCGGCAGCCCCGGGACCTGGTTGAGCACGTCGCACAGGGCGGTGTCGCGGTTGGAGGGCTTCTTGCACTCGTTGAGGATGTTGACCAGCGTCGTGCCCGAGGCGATCAGGTCCTTGCAGGCCTTGCTGGACAGGCTCCCCGAGGTGAGGCACGTGAGTAGGTTGCCCACCACCGCAGTCGGGTTGATCGCGCTCGGCACCGGGTTGGTCAGGTCGACCAGGGGCTTGGAGGCGTCGATCTCGAGGTCGATGGAGAGGTTGACGTAGTCGCCCATGTGGATGTTGCGGGCGACCTGCGGGTCCCGGCCGACCAGGTCGTCGACGAACGGGTAGGTGAAGACCGTGTCCAGCGAGTTGACCAGGTGGTCACCGGCCGCGGCCAGCTGGGTCAGCGTCGGCTGGAGGTTCTGGAAGATCCGGATCACCTGCGACTTCGACGCCTTGATCACCCGGGTGCCGACCGTGCCGAGGCTGCTCAGCGAGTCCAGCATGGTGACCAGGTCCTGGCGCTGGGAGTCGATGCTGGTCAGCGCCGCCGGGAGGTCCTCCAGGGTCGCGTCGATCGTCTTCTCCTGGGCCCGCGCCGACTTCGCCAGCCGGTCCAGCGCCTCGATCGCGGTGACGATCTCGCCCTTGTGGGTGTCGAGCTGGGTGGCGAACGTGTTCGCCTGGACCAGCACGCTGCGGGCGGCGTCCTCGTGCCCGCCCAGGGCCTTGTTGAGCTCGCTGGCGATCGACTGGAGCTGGGCGACACCGCCGCCGTTGAGCACCAGGCTGAGCGCGCCGAGCACCTCCTCGATCTCCGGGTTGCGTCCGCTGTCGGCCAGGGTGATCGTGTCGCCGCTGGTCAGCTTGACCGCGCTGGCGTCGGAGGCCGGCGCGGCCAGGTCGACGAACTTCTCCCCCAGCAGGCTGGTCTGGCGGATGCTCGCCACCGCGTTGACCGGCAGCGCGGTGTCGCGGCGCAGGGTCAGGTCGACGTCGGCATGCCCGTCGACCAGCCGGATGGACTTCACCTTGCCGACCGTGACGTCGGAGACCTTGACCGCCGAGTCGGGCACCAGGTCGAGCACGTCGGCGAACTCGACGGTGACGTTGATCGGGTTCTTGCCGGTGTCGGCACCGCCGGGCAGCGGCAGGTCGTAGACATCCCAGCGGCAGCCCGAGACGCTGATCGCGACCAGGGCGAGCAGGGTGCCGAGCAGCAGCCTCATCGGTGAGCGCCTCACTTGACCAGCCCTCCCAGCGTCGGATCGGTCCGCTTGCCGACCGCCGATCCGGTGCCGGCGGCCGAGCCGAAGACCTGGCCGGAGCGACCGGCACCACCGAGCGCGTTGCACAGCGTCCCGGTCTTGTCGATGTTGTTCAGGGCCGTGCACAGCGTCAGCGGCAGGTTGCTCAGGCTGTAGGGCAGCAGCTTGTCCAGGTTCGCGTTGGTGTCGAGCGTGCCGGCCTGCGGGTTGTAGGCGTGGAACAGGTTGTCCAGCGCCAGCGGGGCGTTGTCCAGGGTCTCGGCCAGCGCGTCGCGCCGCTTCACGATCACCTTGGCCAGCCGGTTGAGGCTGGAGATGTCGCTGTGCAGCACATCCTTGTTCTCCTTGACGAAGCTCTGCACGTCCCCGAGCGCGGTGGCCAGGTTACGCAGCGAGCTGGCCAGGTCCGACCGCTCCCCGGCGAGCATCTCGGAGACCGAGGCCAGCGAGGTGTTGAACTTCTGCACGGTGCCGTCGTTCTTCGCCAGCGTGTTGATGAACCCCTCCAGCTGGCTGGCCGAGGAGAAGAGCTTGTCCTTGTTGTTGTCCAGCGTCCGGGTCAGGTCACTGAAGTCGCCGATGGTCTGGTGCAGCTGCGCACCCTGACCACCGAAGTTCTTCGCGGTCTGGTCGAGCAGGTCGCTGAGCGCGCCGTTCTTGTTGGCGCCCTCGGGACCGATCGCCTTGACCACGGTGTCGAGGTCGCCGTAGATGTCGTCGAGCTCGAGCGGGGTCGCCGTACGGGAGACGTCGAGGACCGCACCGTCGGCCAGCCGTGGGCCCGAGACGTACGCCGGGGTGAGCTGGATGAACCGGTCGCCGACGACCGAGGGCGACACGATCACGGCCTTGGCGTCGGCCGGCACCTCGACGTCGGCGTCGTAGTGCATCGTCACCTTGACGCTGGTGCCACCGGGCTCGACCTTGTCGACGCTGCCGACGGTCACCCCCAGCACCCGGACCTCGCTGCCCTGGTAGATCGAGACGGTGCGCGGGAACTGCGCGACCACGGTGCGCTGGTCGTGGCCGAGGAAGAGCCGCACGCCGCTCACCACGACCACCAGCGCGATCACCGCCGGCACCACCCACTTCAGCACGGTACGCATCAGCCCACCGCCGGAACGGGAGGGATGTTCTGGATGTAGGAGTCGAACCAGGGACCGTTGCCGAGCACGTTGCTGAACAGCCGGTAGAACGGCGCCATCAGCCGCAGGCTCTCATCGATGTTGTCCTCGTTCTTCTCCAGTACGCCGAGCACGTTCTTCACCTGGGTCAGCGCCGGGTTGAGGTCGGCGCGGCTCTCGGTGATCAGCCCGCTGAGCTGCTGGGACAGGCTCGAGGTGGAGCTCAGCAGGTCGTGCACCGCCTGGCGCCGGGCGACCAGGGCGGTGAAGAGGCTGTCGGCGTCCTTCATCAGGGCGACGATGTCGCCGTCACGCTCGTCGAGCACCTTCGAGACCCGCTGCAGGTTGGTCAGCAGGGTGCCGATCTGCTGGTCCTTGGCGGCCAGGTTCCGCGACAGCGCCGAGACCCCGCTGAGCGCCTGCTTGAAGGAGTCAGGGGTGGTCCGGGTCAGGTCCGAGAGCGTGGTCAGGGCCTCGGCGAGCTGGTTGCTGTCGATGGCGCCGGCGGTGTCGGCCAGTCCGGTGAACGCCTGCACGACGTCGTACGGCGAGGTGGTGCGGGAGACCGGGATCTCGGCGCCCTTCTTCAGCTGACCGTCGCCGGCCGGCTCCAGGGCGACGAACATCGAGCCGAGCAGGGTCTTGACCTTGATCGTGGCCCGGGTGTCGGGGCCGAACGCGGAGTCGGTCTTGAGCCGCAGTCGCACCTTGACGTGCCCGTGGTCCAGGGCGATCTGGTCGACCTTGCCGACCCGGACCCCGGCGATCCTGACCTCGTCGCCGGTCTTGAGGCCACCGGCCTCGGCGAAGTCGGCGTAGTACTTGGTGCCGCCGCCGATCAGCGGCAGGTCCTGGGCCTTGAACGCGGCCAGCATCAGCAGGGCGAGGACCGCCAGGCAGACGGCCCCGACCGTGATCGGGTTGCGCTCGCGGAACGGCTTGAACGCCGGGCGTCCTCCCCCGGGCACGCCCGCGCCGGAGCGGGCCAGCGGCCACCTCATCCGTCGTGTCATCCGAGCTTGCACCTCGTCCCGGTGTTGAGGTTCAGGGTCGACGTACCGAGCTTGATCTGCTGGTTGCCGGGCAGCTTCACCACACCGTTGAAGTCGCACAGGAAGAAGTTGAACCACGAGCCGTAGCTGGCCGTATTACCGATCTTGTTCAGCTTGATCGGCAGCACCTGGAGCGCCCGGTCGAGCTCGCTGCGACCGTTGTTGAGGTTGTCGGCCAGGGCGCGCAGCTGCTTCACGTCGTCGGGGAACGGGTCCCGGATCCCCTTGAGCAGGTCGGCGGTCTGCACCGAGACCTCGGAGATCTGGTCGAGGGAGCCCAGGATGGCGTCCTTGTCCTTGGCCAGTCCGCCGACGAACTGACGGAACGTGGTGATCAGGGAGGAGAGCTGGGTGTCGCGGTCGCCGAGGTGGTTGAGCACCTGGTTCAGGTTGTCGATCAGGGAGTTGATCACCGCGTCGCGCGAGGAGAGCGTCTGGGTCACCGAGGCGGTGTGGGAGAGCAGGCTCTCCAGGGTGCCACCCTCCCCCTGGAAGACCTGGATGATCTCGTAGGAGAGCTTGTTGATGTCGTCGGGCGAGAGCGCCTGGAAGAGCGGCTTGAAGCCGTTGAACAGGGTGCTCAGGTCGAGCGAGGGCTGGGTCTGGGTGATCGGGATGGTCTGCCCGGGCCTCATCCGCGCCCCGCTGTCGAGGGTGTCGGTGAGCGCGAGGTAGCGCTGCCCGACCAGGTTGCGATAGCGGATCGTCGCCTTCGTGGCATCGGCCAGGTGCTGGTCGTCAGCGACGGTGAAGGTCACCAACGCCTTGGTCCGGTCCTTGATCTGGATGTCCTTGACCGTGCCGACCTTGACCCCGGCGATCCGGACGTCGTCGCCCTTGTTCATCCCGGTGGCGTCGGAGAAGACCGCCTCGTAGCGGTTCGAGCCGCCGAAGGAGATGTTGCCGATGGTGAGCACCAGCAGGCCGGTGGCCATCGCGGTGACGACGATGAAGATCAGCAGCCGGACCAGGTCCTTCGCGGTCTTCTTGTCCAGGCCCGTGCGGCTCATCGGACGGCCCCCTGGACGCCGTCGTCGACCTGCGGGACCACCCGCAGCGGGTTGGCCTGGGACCAGTTCGGGGTCGGCAGGTGACCGCAGGTCGGACCCCGGTCCTCGCGCAGCACCGGCTTGTCGGCGGCGGTGTAGGTCCGCGGCTGCTTGGCCAGCGTCTCCAGCACGATGTGCAGCGTGTAGTTGCGGAAGACCCCCGACTCGCGCTGGCCCAGGGCGTCGAGGCCACCGAGCAGGCACGGGAACTCCGGGGAGTACCGGGCGGCGTTGGAGAGCAGGCCGTCGTTGATCTGGGCCAGGCTGGTCAGGCTGCCCTCGTTGGCGAGCAGGAACGCCTTGGCGGTGTTGGACAGGCCGGTGACGTTGGTGAGCAGGTCGTGCACGGGCTGCTGCTGCTCCTTGAGCGTTCCGGTGGTGATGATCGAGTCGCGCAGGATCTGGGCGAGCTTCGGCATGATCGAGCTGTACGTGTTCGACACGGTGGCGGTCTTGCGCAGGTCGTCGATCAGCTCGGGCAGCTGCGGGTTGAGCTTCTTCAGGTAGCCGTCGGCCGTCTCCAGGGTCGAGCCGAGCTCGGCGCCGCGTCCCTCCAACGAGGTCGAGACGGCGTTGAGGGTCATGTTGAGGTCGGCCGGGTCGACGGCGCGCAGCAGCGGGTAGAGGTCGGTCAGGACCGCCTCCAGCTCGGTGGCGACGTGGGTCTTCGCGATCACCGCCCCGGTCCGCAGGGACTGCGACGACGGGGTCGCGGGGATGTCGAGGGAGACGTACTTCTCGCCGAAGAGGGTCTTGGGCAGGATCGCCCCGGTGACGTTGGCCGGCACCGTGTGGAGCTGGCTGGGCTTGATCCCGAGGGTGAGGGTGGCGCCGTCGGCCGTCGCCGTGGTCTTGAGCACCTCGCCGATCAGGACGCCGCGGATCTTCACGTCCGCCCGGTCGGGCAGCTGCAGGCCGAGCGTCGTGGTCTGGAGCGTCACCTCGTCGTACGAGGTGAACTTCTTGGTGAACACGGCGTAGGTCAGCCACACCCCGCCGATCATCAGGGCGAGGAAGCAGACACCGAGCGCACGGAACTTGAGGGCGCTCATCCCGCCAGCCTCACCGTCGTCGCCGTGCCCCAGATCGCCATCGACAGGAAGAGGTCGAGCACGGTGACCGCCACGATGCTGGTGCGCACCGCGCGGCCCACCGCGACACCGACACCGGCAGGACCGCCCGACGCGTTGTAGCCGTGGTAGCAGTGGATCAGGATCACCACGATGCTGAAGACCAGCACCTTGCCGAAGGACCACAGCACGTCGCCGGGCGGCAGGAAGGTGGTGAAGTAGTGGTCGTAGGTGCCGGTGGACTGACCGAAGATCGTGGTCACCGTCACCCGCGTCGCGAAGTACGACGACAGCAGGCCGAGCACGTAGAGCGGCACGATCGCGATCAGGCCGGCCAGGATCCGGGTGGTGACCAGGAACGGCATCGACGGCACCGCCATCACCTCGAGCGCGTCGACCTCCTCGGAGATCCGCATCGCGCCGAGCTGTGCGGTGAAGCCGCAGCCGACCGTGGCGGCCAGGGCGATCGAGGAGACCAGCGGGGCGATCTCGCGGGTGTTGAAGTAGGCGCTGATGAAGCCCGAGAAGGCACTGGTGCCGAGCTGGTTGAGGGCGGCGTAGCCCTGCAGCCCCACCTCGGTGCCGGTGAAGAAGGTCATCGCGGTGATCACGCCGACGGTGCCGCCGATCACGGCCAGGGCACCGCTGCCCAGGGTCACCTCGGCCAGCAGCCGGGCGACCTCCTTGCGGTAGCGCCGGGCGGCACGCGGCATCCAGGCCAGCGCCTTGAGGTAGAACGCCAGCTCGCGGCCGAGGTGGTCCAGGCCGTTCATCGGCTTGCGCACCACGTTGCTCACGGTGGCGCTCATCGAGGTCAGGAGGCTCATCGCGTCACCCTGTCTTCGAGGGGACGAACTGGAAGTAGATCGCGCTCATCACGAAGTTCGCGACGAAGAGCAGCATGAAGGTGACGACGACCGACATGTTGACCGCGTCGCCGACCCCCTTCGGGCCACCGGCCGCGTTCATCCCCATGTACGACGCCACGATCGCGGCGATCAGGCCGAAGACCAACGCCTTGGCCAGGCCCTGCCACACGTCGGGCAGCTGCGCCAGGGCGGTGAAGCTCGCCAGGTAGGAGCCCGGTGTGCCGCCCTGGATGACCACGTTGAAGACGTAGCCACCGGCCACGCCGACGACGCTGACCAGGCCGTTGAGGAAGACCGAGACCAGCATGCAGGCCAGCACCCGGGGCACGACCAGGCGCTGGATCGGGTCGATCCCGAGCACCATCATCGCGTCGAGCTCCTCACGGATCTTGCGGGCGCCGAGGTCGGCGGCGATGGCCGAGCCACCGGCACCGGCGATCAGCAGCGCGGTCGCGATCGGGCCGGCCTCGCGGACCACGGCCAGGACACTGGCCGAGCCGACGAAGGACTGGGCACCGAACTGCTTGATCAGACCGCCGACCTGGAGCGCGATCACCGCGCCGAAGGGGATCGCGACCAGGGCGGTGGGCACGATCGTCACCGACGCGATGAACCAGGCCTGCTGGATGAACTCGCGGAGTTGGAAGGGCCGACGGAAGAGACTGCGGAACACGTCGAGCGCGAAGGCGAAGAACCTGCCTGCGGTCCCGACGGGCCGAAGCACCCGTGCGGCTGACAGAGCTGACACGGGTCAGGCCTCCGCGGAGGCGCTCCTGCCCCCGGCCAGGACCGAGTCCGGCTGGAACGACCCGGGCGGCGGTACGACGCCGTTGAGCCGGCACCACTCCCCCGCGGGTCGCTGGCTGCGCCGCGGGATGCCGTTGGACGGGTCGAGCTGGAGCGCGATCGGCGGCAGCGGCGGGAGGTCCATGTCCTTCTCCGCGGCGAGCTGGTCGGCGTCCTTCTCCTCGCTCATACCGATCGGGCCGACCCGCTGCGCGTTGAGGAACTGCCGCACGACGGGCTCCTCGGAGCTGAGCAGCATCTCGCGCGGCCCGAACATGGCCAGGTGCTTGTGGTAGAGCAGGCCGATGTTGTCGGGCACCGTGCGGGCGGTGTTGATGTCGTGAGTGACGATCAGGAAGGTGGCGTCGATCTGCGCGTTGAGGTCGACGATCAGCTGGTTCAGGAACGCGGTGCGGACCGGGTCCAGACCCGAGTCGGGCTCGTCGAAGAGGATGATCTCCGGGTCGAGCACCAGGGCGCGGGCCAGGCCGGCGCGCTTGCGCATACCGCCCGAGATCTCACCGGGGAGCTTGTCCTCCGCCCCGACGAGACCGACCAGGTCCATCTTCTCCATCACGATCTTGCGGATGTCGGACTCGGACTTCTTGGTGTGCTCACGCAGCGGGAAGGCGACGTTGTCGTAGAGGTTCATCGAGCCGAACATCGCGCCATCCTGGAACAGCACGCCGAACAACTTGCGCAGCTCGTAGAGCTCCTTCTCCGAGCAGGAGACCAGGTCGGTGCCCTCGATCACGACGGCGCCCTGGTCGGGCTTGATCAGGCCGATCAGGGTCTTGAGCAGCACCGACTTGCCGGTGCCCGAGGGCCCGAGCATCACGCAGATCTCCCCGGCGGGGACCGTCAGCGAGACGTCCCCCCAGATCAGCTGCTTGCCGAAGCTCTTCGTGAGGTGCTCGATCTTGATGTCGACGCCCATGACCATCGACCTCCCATCCCTGGCCTGATTGCTACTGATCAGTCACAACGCCCGAGTGTGATCGAGGTTACGGGCGGAGCAGGGCGCGGGTCGTGGGCCGAGCGGTCCTGAAACATGGACCTGAACGGTCATTGACAGCCCTCCGGCGGGGCCGGGAGGTGGCGGCGTACAGCGGGAAATGACACAGGGGCGACCACCCGAAGGTGGTCGCCCCTGCGACAGAAAAACGCGTCAGCGCTGGGTTACCCCAGAGGTCACTTGAGGGTGACCTTGGCGCCGGCGGCCTCGAGGGCCTCCTTCGCCTTCTCAGCGGCGTCCTTGGAGACCTTCTCGAGGAGGGCCTTCGGCGCGGCCTCAACGAGGTCCTTGGCCTCCTTCAGACCGAGGGAGGTCAGGGCGCGCACCTCCTTGATGACGTTGATCTTCTTGTCGCCAGCGTCCTCGAGGATGACGTCGAACTCGTCCTGAGCGGCAGCGTCGTCGCCACCAGCAGCGCCACCGGCGGCCGGGGCAGCGGCAACGGCGACCGGAGCGGCGGCGGTGACGCCGAACGTCTCCTCGAACTCCTTCACGAACTCGGAGAGCTCGATGAGGGTGAGCTCCTTGAACGCGTCGAGCAGCTCTGCGGTGCTGAGCTTAGCCATGTTGGCTTCCTTTCAATGTGGCCCTCGTCGTACGACGAGAGGCCGGGGTTTCAGGTGGTGTCCGAGCTGACCGAGAGGTCAGGCTTCGGTGGTCTCCTCGGCAGCGGCCTCGGTGGTCTCCTCGACGGGAGCCTCCTCAGCAGCGACCTCGGTGGCAGCCTCCTCGGCGGCAGCCGGAGCACCGGCACCACCTGCGAGGATCGTGGGGTCTTCGGTGGCCTTGACCTGCAGGGCGGCAGCAAGCTGCGCGGCCTTGGTGGGCAGGGCGTTGAAGACGTACAGCGCCTGGGCCAGCGACGCCTGCATGGCGCCGGCCAGCTTGGCAAGAAGAACCTCGCGCGACTCGAGGTCAGCGAGCTTGCCGACCTCCTTGGCGTCGAGGGCCTTGCCGTCCAGGAATCCACCCTTGATCACAAGGGCGGGGTTAGCCTTGGCAAAGTCACGCAGACCCTTGGCAACCTCGACAGCGTCGCCCTTGATGAAGGCAACGGCGGTCGGGCCAGCAAGGTAGTCATCGAGACCAGTGAAGCCAGCCTGGTTGGCGGCGATCTTGGTCAGCGTGTTCTTGACCACGGCGTAGTTGGCGTTCGCACCGAGGGAGCGACGCAGCGTCTGCAGCTCCTTGACGGTGAGACCGCGGTACTCGGTCAGCACGGCACCGGCGGAGGCGTTGAACTCGTCAACGATCTCCGCGACGGCGGCGTTACGTTCTGCCCGCGCCATGGGTCTCCTTCTTCCGTGGACGAGACCTCCGCGGCTCCACAACGACAAACGCCCTGAGCACAGGCTCAGGGCGTGGACTTCGCAGATGAACTGCTGGGTTCGTACTCTGAATCCTGCGCAGGCCGCTCGCTCTCGCGAACCCTTCGATCATCAGGCTGATGCCCTCAGATAACCGGCGGTCTCTGGTTTCAGGGACTGACAGTACGGCGTCCGCCGCACCGATCCAAATCGCGAAGGACCTCACCGGCCGGCGGGACGATGCCTCCCCCTCCGAGGCACCCGCCGCGCCGACCGGCTGTCCCGGCACTCGGCCGCAGGTCCCAGGACCTGACCGAGGGGCGATAGATTTCACCCGTCTCGGCCCGTTTTCACCCCGCCTTCACCCTCCCCTCCCTCCCCTGCCCCGAACCCTGCCCCGACCCCTGCTCCGAAGGGCCCCGATGAGCTTCTCCCTGACCCCGGAGCCGCCCGGCCCGAGCGGCCCCTCCGCGGCGTTCCGCAGGGCCTACGACGCCGGCGCACGCGCCGAGGCACTCGGCCTGGTCGAGCGGCACTGGTGCACCCTGATCTTCGACCGCAGCGTCCACGAGCTGGTCTTCGACCTGACCGGGTCGGCGAGCGCCGCCGAGCTCGCGCCCACGCCCCGCGCCGGTCTGATCGCCGAGGCGATCGGCGGCCTCCCGCACGACCCCGACCGGGTCCGCCTGCCTGCAGGGCCCGACCAGGTGCGGGCGACCATCCGCGCCGGTCGGGGCCGACCGCTGGTCGAGGCCGCGATCCTGGCGATGGTCTCCCTGCGCACCGCGGGGCGGGCCCGTGACGGCGTACGGCTGGCGGAGCGGTCGCGGCCGCTGCTGGAGGCCACCTGCGGCACCCGCTTCTCCCCCACCGTCGAGCTCGTCGCCTACTGGCACCTGCAGGCGGCCCAGGCGGCCCTGCACGCCGGCGACCTCGACCGTGCCCGACTCGACGTCGAGCACGCCTGGACCGCCCGTGCCGAGGACGTGACCGGCTACGCGGGGCCGTCGGCAGCGCCGTACGGCGTCCTCCTGGCCGCCCTGCTCGGCGACCACCAGGAGCTGGGCCGCTGGCAGCTGGCCTGGTCCGGGATCGCCACCCACACCGCGACCCTGATCGAGGCCGACACGATGGCCCGGCCGGTCCTGATCGCCGACCTGCTGATCGCCTCGGACCACCTCGACGACACCGTCGCCGACGGTCTGGTCGACCGCCTGCAGCCGACCCTGGCCTACGACGAGCTCTGGCCGCTGGCGCTGTGGGCGATCAGCCGGCACCTGGTCGACGTCGGAGCGATCGACCGGGCCTGCGACCTGGTCGCGGCCACCCTGGACCGGCACCGCGACCTCGGCCCGACCGGGTCGATGCACCACACCTTCGCGCTGCTGACCCGCGCCGAGGTCGAGCTCGCCGCGGGCCGCCTCGACGCGGTGGCACCACTCGTAGCCCAGATCGCCCCGTCGGCGATCCCCGGACTCGACACCCTCGTGTCCGCGCGCACCCACCTGGCCGCCGACGACCGCAGCCAGGCACGTCGGGCCGCGGTGCTCGCCGAGCGCGAGGCCCGCCATCCCCGGGTCCGGCGGGAAGCACGCCACCTGATCGAGGCGATCGACGTCGAGGCCGGCGCGGGGATCGTGGTCGCCCGCCACCTCGACCCGGACCTGCGCCGGCTCACCGCGCAGCTGCCTGCGGCCCTGCACACCGCCCTGGCGGCGGCGGGCGCCGCCGCGCTGCCCGAGCCGCGGGGTCGGCACCGGGCGTACGCCGTGGGGCTGCTGACCACCGCCGAGCGCCGGGTCCTCGTGGCACTGGCCGGGCCGGGCACCCTGCCCGAGCTGGCCTCGTCGCTGCACGTCAGCACGAACACCCTCAAGACCCAGCTGCGGGGGCTGTACCGCAAGCTCGGTGCGGCCTCGCGCGACGAGGCGATCGCGCTGGCCCGGCGCCACGGACTGCTGGACTGAGCCTGTCGCCCACCGGCAACGGAGCCCGAAATGGCACCAGGGCCCGCCACCGTGATGGTGACGGACCCTGGTGAGGTGACGCGTGAAGCGAGGCGGATCAGGCCTCGTCCTCCCCGGCGACGTTGCGGGTGCGGTTGGCGTCGATCTGGACGCCCGGACCCATCGTCGTGGAGACAGTGATCTTCTTGATGTAACGGCCCTTGGAGCTGGCCGGCTTGAGACGGAGCACCTCCTCGAGCGCCGCGGCGTAGTTCTCCGCGAGCTGAGCCTCGGTGAAGGAGGCCTTGCCGATGATGAAGTGCAGGTTCGAGTGGCGGTCGACGCGGAACTCGATCTTGCCGCCCTTGATGTCGGAGACAGCCTTGGCGACGTCCATCGTGACGGTGCCGGTCTTCGGGTTCGGCATCAGGCCACGCGGGCCGAGGATGCGGGCGACCTTACCGACCTTGCCCATCAGGTCGGGGGTGGCGACGGCGGCGTCGAAGTCGGTCCAACCGCCGGCGACCTTCTCGATCAGCTCGTCGCCACCGACGACGTCGGCGCCAGCGGCGCGGGCCTCGTCAGCCTTGTCGGCGTTCGCGAAGACGATGACGCGGACGGTCTTGCCGGTGCCGTTGGGCAGGCTGACGGTGCCACGAACCATCTGGTCGGCCTTGCGCGGGTCGATGCCCAGTCGCATGACGACGTCGACGGTCTCGTCGAACTTCTTCTTGCTCGAACCCTTGGCGATCTTGATCGCGGCCAGCGGGCTGAAGATCTCGTTCTTGTCGAACGTCTCAGCCGCGGCGCGGTAGGTCTTGCTGCGCTGCATGGTGATTCCTTAAGTGTTTAAGAGGAGATGTGGTGAACGAGCCAGCGCGGCTCTCCCACGTTTCAGTCGGTGGTGACGCCCATGGAGCGGGCGGTGCCCTCGACGATCTTCATGGCGGCCTCAATGTCGTTGGCATTGAGGTCGGGAAGCTTGGTGGTGGCGATCTCGCGAACCTGGTCCTTGGTCAGCTTGCCGACCTTGTCCTTCTGCGGGACCGACGAGCCCTTGGCGATGCCAGCGGCCTTCTTGATCAGCTCAGCGGCCGGCGGCGTCTTCGTGATGAACTCGAAGGTGCGGTCCTCGTAGATGGTGATCTCAACCGGGATCACGTTGCCGCGCATGGACTCGGTCTGGGCGTTGTACGCCTTGCAGAAGTCCATGATGTTGACGCCGTGCGGACCGAGCGCGGTACCGACCGGCGGAGCCGGGGTAGCGGAGCCAGCCTGGAGCTGGACCTTGACCAGCGCGGCGATCTTCTTCTTAGGAGGCATTCCTCTATCTCTTTCTTCCTGTGGTCATGACGAGGCGGGCGCCTCTGCCACTGACCGCCCCGGAGGGCAGCCGAACCTCCAGTCTGAGCCACGAGCCCCGGCAGGGGCAAAACGAAGCAATCAGACCGGACCAAACCGAAGCAGGTCGGCCCGACTCCACGGAGGAGTCGGGCCGACCGGCGTACGAAAAAATCAGACCTTGCTGACCTGGTTGAAGCTGAGCTCCACCGGGGTCTCACGACCGAAGATCTCGACGAGCGCCTTGAGCCGCTGGGACTCGGCGTTGATCTCGGTGATGGTCGCGTGCAGCGTGGCGAACGGACCGTCGACAACCATGACGGAGTCACCCTCGCTGAAGTCGGCCACCTCGACCGGCTTCTTCTGCGCCAGGATCGTGCCCGCACCACCAGAGGAGGCGGTGCCGGCGGCGACTGCCTCGGCCTCAGCCTCGGCGGCAGCGACGACGGCCGGAGCGAGCATCGACTCGACCTCGGTCATCGACAGCGGGACCGGCTGGTGCTGGTGACCGACGAAGCCGGTCACGCTCGGGGTGTGACGGACCGCGGCCCAGGACTCGTCGGTGAGGTCCATCCGGACCAGGACGTAGCCGGGGAGAACGGTGCGCTTGACCTTCTTGCGCTGGCCGTTCTTGATCTCGAAGACCTCTTCGGTGGGGACCACGATCTCGTGGATGTAGTCCTCCATATTGAGGGAGATGATGCGGTTCTCCAGGTTGGACTTCACCCGGTTCTCCATGCCGGAGTACGTGTGCACCACGTACCAGTCACCCGGCTTGGCCCACAGCTCACGACGGAACGCCTCAAGCGGGTCATTCTCGTCAGCGTCGCCGGACTCGGCCTCGACCTCGTCGGCGTTCTCGTCGACGGGCGCCTCGGAGGCCTCGATCTCGACCGCCTCGTCCGTCTCGACCTCGTCGGTCGCCTCGGCCTCGACGGAGACCTGGGTCTCCTCGAACTCCTGCTCAGACACGCTTTGCTCCATTAAATCTCGTGACGACGTTGTCAGTTACGGCCGCTGAAGATCTCGAAGAAAAGCTTCCCGAGACCCAGGTCCAGCAGCGACACGATCGCCATCAGGACGAGGACGAACACCAACACCACGACGAAGTAGGTGGACAGTTGCTGCTGCGTCGGCCAGACGACCTTCCGCAGCTCCGCGACCACCTGTCGGTAGAACGTGAAGGGGCTGACGCGCTTCTCGCCGCCGTCCCGCTTCCGCGGGGCCGGGGTGGTCGTGCTCTCGGACATGCCTCTCCTTGTCCACGATCGGTGCAGGGCACGAGGGACTTGAACCCCCAACCTTCGGTTTTGGAGACCGATGCTCTGCCAGTTGAGCTAGTGCCCTCCGATGAATCCATGTGTTGGTGACACCCTAACCAGGGCGCACAACATCATGTGGGCGATCCACCAGAAGAAGACACTACAGGTCTGCCGGGTGCCGCACCAATCGGGCATCCACAGCGGCCGGATCGAGCACGTTGTCGATCGCCAGAGCTGCACAGCCGACGAGTCCCGCGGAGTCGCCCTGAGCCGACGGCAGGAACCGCAGATCACGGCTGGCCAGCGCCGTGGAGCGGGCATAGACCGTCTCCCGTACGCCGGCCACGTAGATCTCGAACGCGGCCCCCATGTCTCCCCCGATCACGACCGCCTCCGGGTTGAGCAGGTTGATCGCGATCGCCAGGATCTCGCCGAGCCGGCGCCCCGACTCACGCAGCAGGTTGCGGGCCACCGCGTCACCGGCCAGCGCCAGCGCGACCAGGTCGCGGATGTGGCTGGCCTGGCGACCGGAGTCGTTGAAGGAGTTCACCAGCGCCCATCCCCCGGCGACCGACTCCAGACAGCCGTCGGCGCCGCAGCGGCACGGCAGGTCACCGGCCTCGATCCGGGTGTGGCCGATCTCGCCGGCCGCGCCGAGCGTGCCCGAGAGCACCTGGCCGTCGGCGACGATCGCCATCCCGAGACCGGTGGAGGCCTTGACCACGAGGAAGTTCCGCAGGCCGCGCTTGCCGAAGATCTCGGCCCGGGCCAGCACGTCGGCGTCGTTGGCCAGGAAGACCGGCGCCGGCGTCACCTCGCGCAGGTACGGAATCAGCTCGACACCGTCCCAGCCACCGAGAACCGGGGACTCCACGGAGACCACGCGCTCGGCGTCGACGACCCCGGGCAGGCTCATCCCGACGCCGATCACCTCCTCGTCGATCTCCTTGAGCATCGCGGCCAGGCGCTCGACGACGCCGGGCATCAGCTCGTCGGCCGCGACCCCGACGCGATGGTCGCGGGTGTCGCCGGCGAGCTCGTGGCCCTCGAGGTCGAAGACCGCGAGCTGGCTGCGGCTGCGCCCGATCGCGACGGCCAGGACCACCCCGGCGTCGCCGCGGAAGCGCAGCGAGCCCGCAGGGCGTCCGCCGGTGGAGGCCTTGTCGCCGCCGAACGCGACGTAGCCGGCGTCGGCCAGGGCCGCGATCCGGCTGGCGACAGCGGTGCGGGAGAGGCCAGTGAGGCGCCCGACGTCGGCACGGGTCGCGGCTCGGCCGGTACGGATCAGATCGAGCACGTCGCCGGTCGTGGCAGGCCTGGAATCAACCATGAGCGCGATCCTAGCCATCACTTTTGTCTCGAAAATACCTATGCAAGTCTTGTATCGATCAAAAGTCACTGCCAAAGTGGTGTCGCGTGACAGAAGCCACGCCTTCCCCGAGCTTTCCCACCAGCCTTCACCCGGCCCTCGCGGCCGTCACCGAGCGCCTGATCGAGCGCAGCCGACCGACGCGCGAGGCCTACCTCCGCCGCCTCGCCGACGCCCGCCTGGCCGGTCCGGCCCGCGGCCGCCTGGGCTGCGGCAACCTCGCCCACGGCTTCGCCGCCGCCCCCGAGTCCGACAAGCGCGAGCTCGCGGTGGTCACCCCCACCGCGAAGCCGAACGTCGCCATCGTGACCAGCTACAACGACATGCTGAGCGCCCATGCGCCGTACGTCGACTACCCGCCGCTGCTGAAGAAGGCGGTCGTCCGCGCCGGTGGCCTGGCCCAGGTCGCCGGCGGGGTGCCCGCGATGTGCGACGGCATCACCCAGGGCCGGGCCGGCATGGAGCTCTCGCTCTTCTCCCGCGACGTGATCGCGATGGCCTGCGCGATCGGCCTGTCCCACGACATGTTCGACGCCGCCCTGATGCTCGGCGTGTGCGACAAGATCGTCCCCGGCCTGCTGATCGGCTCGCTCGCCTTCGGCCACCTGCCGACCGCCTTCGTCCCGGCCGGACCGATGACCTCGGGACTGCCCAACGCCGAGAAGTCCCGGATCCGCCAGCTGCACGCCGAGGGCAAGGTCGGCCGTGAGGAGCTGCTCGCAGCGGAGTCGGCCAGCTACCACTCCGCCGGCACCTGCACGTTCTACGGCACCGCGAACTCCAACCAGCTGCTGATGGAGGTGCTCGGCCTGCACCTGCCCGGCTCCTCGTTCGTCAACCCCGACACCGAGCTGCGTGCCGCCCTCACCCGCGCCGTCGGCGCCCGCGTCACCGACCTGGCCCTCACCGGCGGCCCCGGCATCGGCCAGCTGGTCGACGAGCGCGCCATCGTCAACGCCTGCGTCGCCCTGCTCGCCAGCGGCGGCTCGACGAACCACACCATGCACCTGGTCGCCATCGCCCAGGCCGCCGGCATCGTGCTGACCTGGGACGACCTCTCCGACCTGTCGGCGGTGGTGCCGCTGATCACCCGGGTCTACCCCAACGGCGAGGCCGACGTGAACCACTTCCACGCTGCGGGCGGGGTCGGCTACATGATCCGCACCCTGCTGGAGGCGGGACTGCTGCACGACGACGTCGAGACGATCCTCGGTCGGGGCCTGTCGCGCTACGCCACCGAGCCACGCCTCGACCCCGACGGCCTCGGCGCCACGCCCACCGAGCCGGGCGTGGTCTGGGTCGACGGTCCGGCGACGTCGTACGACGTCAGCGTGCTGCGTCCGGCCAGCGACCCGTTCTCGGCCGACGGTGGCGTCAACGTGCTGCACGGCCCGCTCGGCACCGGCGTGATCAAGGTGTCGGCGGTCAAGCCCGAGCACCGCACCGTGACCGCACCGGCGGCGGTCTTCGACGACCAGGCCGACTTCCTGGCCGCGTTCTCCGCCGGTGCCCTCGACGGCCGCGACTTCGTCGCGGTGCTGCGCTACCAGGGGCCGGCCGCGATCGGGATGCCCGAGCTGCACAAGCTCACCCCGGCGCTCGGTGCCCTGCAGGACCGCGGCCAGAAGGTCGCCATCGTCACCGACGGCCGGATGTCGGGAGCCTCGGGCAAGGTGCCCGCGGCCATCCACGTCACCCCGGAGGCGGCCCTCGGCGGCCCCCTGTCCCGGGTCCGCGACGGTGACCTGATCACCCTCGACGCCGACCACGGCCGGCTCACCATCGCCGTCGACGCCGAGGAGCTGGCCCAGCGGCCGGCCACCGGGCGCCGGCTGGCCGACCACGAGTGGGTCGGCACCGGTCGCGAGCTCTTCACCGCCTTCCGCAACGCTGTCGGTCCTGCCGACACCGGCGCATCGGTCTTCTCCCCGGTCGCCGCGGTCTCCCCGGTCTCACCGGCCCCCGCCAGCACCACCGTCCCCCAGCCCAGCACCCCCGCCCACGTCGGCACCGTTCAGGAGTCCCCCGCCCATGTCTGAGACCACCACCCCCGACCTGCTCTCGATCGCCCCGGTCATCCCGGTCGTCGTGATCGAGGAGATCGAGCACGCCGTCCCCGTCGCCAAAGCGCTCGTGGAGGGCGGCCTGCCCGTGATCGAGCTGACCCTGCGGACGCCGGTCGCACTGGAGGCCATGCGGGCGATCTCCGCCGAGGTCCCCGAGATCATCCTCGGCGCCGGCACCGTCACCACCCCCGAGCTCGCCAAGGCCTCGGCCGCCGCGGGCGCCAGCTTCCTGGTCTCCCCCGGCGCCACCCCGAAGCTGCTCGACGGCATGTTCGAGACCGAGCTGCCGTTCCTGCCCGGCACCGCCACCGTCTCCGAGGTGCTCGCGGTCCTGGAGGCGGGGATCACCAGCATGAAGTTCTTCCCCGCGGCCGCGATCGGCGGGGCGACGTTCCTCGCCTCGCTGCCCACCGTGGTGCCGACGGCACGGTTCTGCCCCACCGGCGGCATCCGTACGACGAACGCCCGGACCTACCTCGACCTGCCCAACGTGGGCTGCGTCGGTGGCACCTGGATCACCCCGGCCGACGCCCTGGCCGCCGGGGACTGGGACCGGATCCGCGACCTCGCCGCGGAGGCAGCTGCACTCTGAGGACCACCACCTTCAGGGTGACAAGCGGCGACGGCCCCGCTCCCAGCACTGCTGGGGCGGGGCCGTCGTCGTACGACGATGTCAGGCGACGATCTCAGGCGATCGTGCGGATCAGCTTCTTGTTGACGAACTCCTCGATGCCGAGGCTGCCGAGCTCGCGGCCGAAGCCGGAGCGCTTGATTCCGCCGAAGGGCAGCTCCACGCCGTCGGCCAGGACGCCGTTGACGAAGACCATGCCGGCCTCGATCCGGCCGGCGACCCGGGCGGCCTGGTCGGCGTCAGCGGTGAAGACGTAGGAGCCGAGGCCGAACGGGGTGTCGTTGGCGATCCGGACCGCGTCGTCCTCCGAGGAGGCCTTGAAGACCATCGCGATCGGGCCGAAGAGCTCCTGGTAGTAGGCCTCGTTGTCGGCGCTGACCCCGGTCAACACACCGGGCGGGAAGAACGCACCCCGGCGCTCCCCCGCGCTGGCCAGGCTGGCGCCCCCGGCGACGGCGGCGTCGACCTGCTCGGCCAGCCGGGTCGCGGCGGCCTCGGAGGACAGCGGGGTGATGCCCTCGGCGCCCTCGAGCACCTTCGCGGTGAACTTCTCCACGAACTCGTCGTAGAGCCCCTCGGCCACGACGAACCGCTTGGCCGCGTTGCAGGCCTGGCCGGTGTTGTCGAGCCGGGCCAGGGCCGCCTTCTCGACCAGGTCGTCCATGTCGAGGGAGCCGGGCTCGCCCAGCACGATGAACGGGTCGGAGCCACCGAGCTCGAGCACGACCTTCTTCAGGTTGCGCCCGGCGATCTCGGCGACGGCGGCACCGGCACGCTCGGAGCCGGTCAGCGAGACCCCGGCGATGCGCGGGTCGGCGATCATGTCGGCGACCTGCTCGTTGGTGGCGTAGAGGTTGACGTAGGTGCCCGCCGGGAACCCTGCGTCGTCGAAGATCTGCTGGATCGCCGCGGCCGACTCGGGGCACTGCGGGGCGTGCTTGAGGATGATCGGGTTGCCGGTGCACAGGTTGGGGCCGGCGAACCGGGCGACCTGGTAGTAGGGGAAGTTCCACGGCATGATCCCGAGCAGCACGCCGAACGGCGAGCGCTTGATCACCGCGCTGCCCTCCCCGTCGAGCAGCTCGATCGGCTGGTCGGCCAGGAAGCGCTCGGCGTTGTCGGCGTAGTACTCGAAGATCGCTCCGGCGAACTCCGCCTCCCCGACCGCGTCCTCCAGCGGCTTGCCCATCTCGCGCACGATGATGGCGCCGAGCTCGTCCTTGCGCTCGACATGCAGCTCCCCGACCCGGCGGACCAGGGCGGCGCGCTCGGCCACCGTGGTCGACCTCGACCAGGTGCGCCAGGCTTCGGTGGCGGCCGCCAGGGCCGCTTCGACATCGGCCGCAGTTGCGGTCGGGTACTCCTTGACCACCTCGCCGGTGGCCGGGTCCGTGACGGCGTACATGCTCATGACGGCACACTAGCCCGGAACTGGCTCGCCGTTGAGGGGGTCGATCTGGGACGATGTACCAGTGAGTGAGCAGACCCTCCTGTCCGACCTGTCCCACGACGAGATCCGCACCTTCCTCGAGGATCAGAAGACGGCGTACGACGGCCTCCTGGCCGCCGGACTGAAGCTCGATCTCACGCGCGGCAAGCCGAGCTCGGAGCAGCTCGACCTGTCCGACGGACTGCTGGCCCTGCCGGCCACCACCACCTGCGCCGACGGCACCGACGCCCGCAACTACGGCGGCCTCGCCGGGGTCACCGAGCTGCGGGCGATGTTCGCCGAGCTGCTCGGCCTGGAGCTCAACCAGATCTCCGCCCAGGGTGCCTCCTCGCTGACCCTGATGAAGGACGTGCTGACCTACCTGCTGCTCAAGGGCGGCGTCGACTCCGAGCGCCCGTGGCTCGACGCGCGTGGCGAGACCGTGAAGTTCATCTGTCCGGTCCCCGGCTACGACCGGCACTTCACCCTGCTGGAGTGGCTCGGCATCGAGACCATCACCGTGCCGATGCTGGCCGACGGCCCCGACGTGGACGCGATCGCCGCGCTGGTCAAGGACGACGCCTCGATCAAGGGCATGTGGCTGGTCCCGACCTACGCCAACCCGACCGGCTCGGTCACCACCCAGGAGGTCGCCGAGCGGCTGGCCTCGATGCCGACCGCGGCGCCCGACTTCAAGATCCTGTGGGACAACGCCTACGCGCTGCACCACCTCACCGCCGAGGAGACCAAGACCGCCGACATCGTGTCGCTGGCCACCGTCGCCGGGCACCCGCACCGCCCGATCGTGTTCGCCTCGACCTCGAAGATCACCTACGCCGGTGCCGGGGTGGCCTTCCTCGGCGGCTCGGCCGAGACCGTGGCCTGGTTCCACTCCCACCTCGGCTTCGGCTCGATCGGCCCGGACAAGGTCAACCAGCTGCGCCACCTGGAGTTCTTCGGCAACGCCCAGGGCGTGCGCGACCACATGGCCAAGCACCGCGAGCTGCTCGCGCCACGCTTCGCCGCGGTGGAGACGATCCTCGACTCCCAGCTCTCCGGCCTCGGGATCGCGACCTGGACCACGCCGCGCGGTGGCTACTTCGTCAACCTCGACGTGCTGCCCGGCACCGCGAGCCGCGTGATCGAGCTGGCCAAGGCCGCCGGCGTCGCGCTCACCCCGGCGGGCTCGGCCTTCCCGGGGCGCAACGACCCGAAGGACGAGAACATCCGGCTGGCGCCGTCGTACCCCTCGCTGGCCGACGTCGAGGCGTCGATGACGGCCGTCGCGGTCTGCGTGAAGCTGGCCGCCGCCGAGGCCCTGGTCGCCCAGGGCTAGTGGCTCGTGGCCGAGCGGCGGGACCTCAGGGCGCTTCCGAAGGCCCATCTGCATCTGCACTTCACCGGCAGCATGCGGCACTCCACGCTGCTCGAGCTCGCCGAACGCGACGGGCTGCGGCTGCCCGACCAGCTGGTCTCGCAGTGGCCGCCGCAGCTCTCCGCCGCCGATGAGAAGGGCTGGTTCCGCTTCCAGCGGCTCTACGACGTCGCCCGGTCGGTGCTGCGCACCCCGGCCGACATCTACCGCCTGATCCGTGAGGCCGCCGAGGACGACGTCGCCGACGGCGGCCGGTGGCTGGAGATCCAGGTCGACCCGTCGGGCTTCGCCTCGAAGTTCGACGGGATCACCGCCTTCACCGACCTGGTCCTGGACGCGGTCGAGGTGGCCTCGCGCGAGACCGGCCTGGCGATGGCGACGATCATCGCCTCCAACCGGACCCGGCACCCGCTCGACGCCCGGGTCCTGGCCCGCCTCGCCACCCAGTACGTCGACCGCGGCGTGGTCGGCTTCGGGCTCTCCAACGACGAGCGCCGCGGTGCCACCCCGGAGTTCGCCCACGCCTTCGGCATCGCCGAGCGCGCCGGCCTGGCCCTGATGCCGCACGGCGGCGAGCTGCGCGGCCCCGACCACGTCCGCACCGTGGTGGAGTCGCTGCACCCCACCCGGCTGGGACACGGCGTCCGCTCGGCCGAGGACCCGCGGCTGCTCGACGCCCTGGTCGCCGCCGGGATCGCCTTGGAGGTCTGCCCCACCTCGAACGTCTCCCTCGGCGTCTACGGCTCCCTGACCGAGGTGCCGCTGCCGACCCTGATGGCCGCCGGTGCCACGATCGCGCTCGGGGCCGACGACCCGCTGCTCTTCGGCTCGCGGCTGCTGGGGCAGTACGCCGCGATGCGGGCCGCCCACCACCTCACCGACGCCGACCTGGCCTCGCTGGCGGCCGGATCGATCCGTGCCTCCCGAGCGCCGGAGTCGCTGCGGACGGCCCTGCTGGCCGAGGTGGACGCCTGGCTGGCCGCTCCGCTCCCCGGCGAAGCAGGCGCGCTCGGCGTCGATACGGAATGATGAGGGCATGAGCGACCCGACGACGCCCGGACAGTACGGCGCAGCGCCCGAGCCTCCCCGGTTCGGCAAGGACCCGAAGCCCGAGGCCGCCGACCCGTCGACGCCGCCCCCGCCGCCCGGCTACACCGCCCCGCCGCAGTACGGCACCCCGCCGTCGTACGGCACCGGGCCGGCGTACGGCCAGAACCCGCAGTACGACGCGTCCACCGGCGGCTCGCAGTCCTACGGCCCGCCGCCGGGCTACGACCGGTGGACCCAGACCCCGCCGCCGGGCTACACCTTCGCCCAGCCGGAGGACCCCGGTGCCCAGGCAGCGATGATCACCGGCGTGATCAGCCTGGTGATGGGCTTCATCTGCGGTGTCGGCTTCGTCGGCTCCCCGTTCGCGATGGTGATGGGGATCCGGGCCAAGCGACGGATCGACGCCGCAGCCGGCCGGCTCGGCGGACGCGGGAACGCCCAGGCCGGGTTCATCCTCGGACTGATCGGCACGATCATCCTGGTCCTCGCGATCCTCGGCCTGATCGCCTTCATCTTCCTGATCGCCTTCGCCTGGGACGGCTCGGTGACGATCAACGACACCGGTGTGAACGCCTGACCCTGGCTCATGCAGTGCACGTACTACGACGCCGGCGTGTGCCGATCGTGTCAGCTCCTCGAGGTCGCCTACCCGACCCAGGTGGAGCGTCTCCAGACCCACGTCGCCGGGCTGCTGCCCGCGGGGCTGCCCTGGCGTGAGCCGGTCGCCAGCGCCGAGTCGGGGTTCCGCAACAAGGCGAAGATGGTCGTCGGCGGCACCCTCGACGCTCCGACGCTCGGCATCCTGGGCCCCGGCGGGGTCGGGGTGGACCTGCGCGAGTGCGGCCTGCACGACGTCCGGCTGCACGACGCCCTGCCCGCGATCGCCGCGTTCGTCACGCGCGCCCGGCTGACGCCGTACGACGTGCCGACGCGCCGCGGCGAGCTCAAGCACGTGCTGGCGACCGTCTCCCCGGCAGGGCAGCTGATGGTCCGCTTCGTGCTGCGCTCCACCGAGGGCGTGGCCCGGATCCGCAAGCACCTGGCGTGGCTGACCGAGCAGATCCCGGCCAGCGTCGTCTCGGTCAACCTCCAGCCCGACCACAAGGCGGTCCTGGAGGGCCCGGACGAGATCGTCCTGACCGAGGCCGAGACGCTGACGATGGAGGTCAACGGCCGCCCCCTGCACCTGCGGCCACAGTCCTTCTTCCAGACCAACACCGAGGTCGCCGCCTGGCTCTACCGGGAGGCGGCGGCCCTGGTCGACGAGGCAGCGCCGTCCTCGGTCTGGGACCTCTACTGCGGGGTGGGCGGCTTCGGCCTGCACGTCGCCGCTGCAGGGCGGGCGGTGACCGGCGTGGAGTTCTCCGAGCAGGCGATCGTCTCGGCCCGGCTGTCCAGCGCCGAGCTGGGGGTGGAGGCGACCTGGCTGGCCGGGGACGCGACCGCGTTCGCACTGGCCACCACACCGGAGCCCGACCTGGTGATCGTCAACCCGCCGCGGCGCGGCATCGGCCCGGCGCTGGCGGACTGGCTGGAGGCGTCCTCGGTGCGGACCGTGATCTACTCCTCGTGCAACGCGACCACGCTGGCCGCCGACCTGGCCCGGATGGGCTCCTTCACCCCGGCCAGCGCACGGCTGCTGGACATGTTCCCGCACACCGGGCACCACGAGGTGCTGGTCGCCCTCTCCCGCTGAGCGGGGACGAGGGTCAGCCTCGGCCGGTCACCACTCCGGGGCGCCGACGAAGACCGGCTCGGGCACCAGGGTGATGCCGAACTCGCGCTCGACGCCGTCGCGGATCTCGCGGGCCAGGCTGAGCAGCGCGGTGGTCGTGCCCGCGCCGCGGTTGGTCAGCGCCAGGGTGTGCTTGGTCGACACCGAGACGCCCTCGCGACCGTAGCCCTTCTCGAAGCCGGCCGCCTGGATCAGCCAGGCCGCACTGGTCTTCACGGTGCCGTCGCCCTGGTCGTACGACGGCGCACCGTCCGGCACCTCGGCGGGCTCGATGATCGGGTTGGTGAAGAACGACCCGGCGCTCCAGGTGTCGTGGTCGGCGGGGTCGATCACCATCCCCTTGGCCGAGCGCAGCCCCAGCACCGCTGCCCGGACGTCGGCCAGCGGAACCCGGTCGCCGACGGTGACCCCGAGCCGCTTGGCGAGCTCGGCGTACCCGATCGGGGCCGACAGCGTCCCCGGCTTGAGCTGGAAGACCACCTCGACCACGACGTGGCGGCCGGGATCGGCCTTGAACCGCGAGGTGCGGTAGGCGAAGCCGCACTCGTCGGCGGAGAAGGTGCGGAAGCCCTGGAGCACACGGTCCCAGACCCGCACCCGGGCGATCGTCTGGGAGACCTCGGCGCCGTAGGCACCGACGTTCTGGATCGGGGTGGCACCGACACTGCCGGGGATCCCCGACAGTGCCTCCAGGCCCGCCCAGCCACGCTCGACCGTGGTGGCGACCAGGTCGTCGAGGCTCTCCCCCGCCGCGACCGTGACCAGCACGCCGCCGCACGACGGGTCGTCGGTGTCGGGGGTGATCCCGCGGGTCGCCACGTGCACCACGGTGCCGGGCACGCCCTCGTCGGCGACGATCAGGTTGGACCCGCCGCCCAGGATCAGAGCGGTGGGGTCGGCGGCCGCTGCGACCAGCTCCTCGACGGTGGTGGCCTCGATCCAGTTCTGGGCGGGGCCCCCCAGGTGCACGGTGGTGTGGTCGGCGAGCAGTGTCACCGTGTCATTGTCGCAGGTCGCTGATCAGCCTCCGTCGTCGTTGTCGGTTCCACACCCCGTCCCGGCGAGCGAGCGCGGTTAGGGTCGGAAGCGTGGATCACTCTGTGCTGGAGCGCGACTTCGCGCCCGTCGGCCCCTGGTCCGTCGACCCCGAGCGGGTGGCGGCGTTCGCCGCTGCGACCCGCTACAGCGGCGACGGCGTGCCCCCGACCTTCCCGATCATCCTGCTCAACGACGCGATGCTGGCCTTCCTGGCCGACGTCGGTGCCAACCTGGAGCACATCGTGCACGGTGAGCAGCGCTTCACCTGGCACCGTCCGGTCGTCGTCGGCGACGAGCTGACCGCCACGATGAAGGTCGCCTCCCTGCGCGCCCTGGGCGGCGCCGAGCTGATCGGCACCCTCACCCAGATCACCGACGCCTCCGGCGAGCTCGTCGGCGAGGCCAAGGCCACCCTCGTGCACGGAGGTGCAGCATGAGCGACTTCGTCCCCCAGGTCTTCTCCCTCACCCGAGCCGATCTGGTCGCGTACGCCGACGCCAGCGGCGACCACAACCCGATCCACTCCGACGAGGCCGTCGCGCTCGCGGTGGGCCTTCCGGGAGTGATCGCTCACGGCATGCTGACGATGGGCCTGGCCGCGGCTGCGGTGGCGCACTGGACCGAGGGGGCCGAGGTGCTGGAGATCGGCACCAAGTTCACCTCGCCGGTGGTCGTTCCGGCCGAGGGCGCCGCGGAGGTCACCATCGGGGTGAAGTCCTCGACCCGGACCGAGGAGACCCTGACCCTGGTCCTGGAGGCCACCTGCGACGGTCAGCGAGTGCTGGGCAATCCGAAGGCCGTCGTACGACTCGTCTGATCTGGACGGTCCTGGACGGTTCAGAACCGCAACGGCCCCACCCGGTTCGCCGGGTGGGGCCGTTGCTTTTCCTGCTTCACGTTCCCTGGTTCACGTTCCCCGGTTCACGGGAAATGCGAAAAGGCCCGACCGCAGCGGTCGGGCCTGTTCGGAAGCTGTATCAGCGGGTCTCGCGGTGCGCCTGGTGCTTGCGGCAACGCGGGCAGAACTTCGCCAGCTCGATCCGGTCGGGATCGTTGCGGCGGTTCTTCTTGGTGATGTAGTTCCGCTCCTTGCACTCGGTGCATGCCAGAGTGATCTTCGGGCGAACGTCGCTGCTCTTGCTGGCCACGGGAAGTCCTTATGGTGATGGTGCGTCTACGGTGGTAGCGGGGGCGGGGATCGAACCCGCGACCTCACGATTATGAGTCGTGCGCTCTAACCGCCTGAGCTACCCCGCCAAGGGTTGAACAGTGTGGGCCTCCTCGCCGAAGCGATCGGGCCACACGCCATTCCAGAGCCCCTTTACGGAATCGAACCGTAGACCTTCTCCTTACCATGGAGACGCTCTGCCGACTGAGCTAAAGGGGCAACGACCGAGAAGATTACCGGGCCTCCCCGCTCGGTCCAAATCGGGGCGGTTCCTTCGGTTTTACCCATCCGGAACCCGGTGCTCTTAACGACGCGTACGCAGCCTAGTACCTGGAAGCCCAGGAGCAGGAATCGGGGCGAGGTGGTCCCCGATCACGGTGCCGAAGCGGGTCGCCACCACGCTCTGGGAGTCGCCGATCACCGCCCCCGAACCGGGGTCCGTGATCGCCGTCATCCACTCCTCGCGGGCCTCGACGATCTCCTCATGGGAGCGCGCGACGAAGTTCCACCACATCACGATCGCCTCCCCGAACGGCGGCCCGCCGAGCAACAGCAGCCGGGTCTGACCCGCCGCCCGCAGCCGCACCGCCGACCGCCCGGGCGCCAGGTAGCCCAGCTCGTTCGCAGCGATCGGCTCGGCACCGTGCTCGGGACTCAGCACCGTGACGGCGCCGGCGTCGACCAGGATGCCGTGCTCGAAGGCGACGTCGAGGTCGAGCTCGACCTCCGCACCGGCGTCGAGGAGGATCTCGGCCCCCAGCAGCGGCGTGTACGTCGACACCGGGGAGGTCGACCCGGCGAGGGTGCCGAGGAAGACCCGAGCGGCCCAGCCAGGTCCGGCGACCGGCTCGGGCCGGTAGTGGGCGAAGCCCGGCTCGACGTGCCGGGCCTCCTCGGGCAGCGCCACCCAGAGCTGGGCACCGTGCAGCACCGGCTCGTCCTCGTCGGCGGAGATCTCGGAGTGGGAGATGCCCCGACCGGCGGTCATCAGGTTGAGCTCGCCGGGCAGCACGTCGGCATGGTTGCCCGCCGAGTCGCGGTGCACGATCCGGCCGGTGAAGAGCCAGGAGACCGTCTGCAGCCCGATGTGGGGATGGGGCGGCACCTTCATCCCGCCGGTGCTGGCGACGTCGTCGGGTCCGTAGTGGTCGACGAAGCACCACGACCCGATCAGGGACCGCTGCCGGCTGGGCAGGGTGCGGCGTACCGGCATGGCACGCGGGCCACCCAGCGGGACGTCACGCGCCACGATGATCTCGACCGGCGCCGTGGGACGCGGCACGTCGGCCGCGGCGGGGCAGTCGAGCAGGTCAGGCTTGGCCTCGGGATTGCTCACCTCTCCGATGGTGCCACCTTCGCGGACCTGTTCAACCGGTGGCGCGGCACGTTACGTTGCCGCATGTCACGGCGGTCCCCGCCTCCCCAACCCGAAGGTGCTGACATGTCGACCTTGCCCCCCGACGGCCCCGACTACGGATCGACCCCGCCCGGCGGCGGGAACTACGGCGGCTACGGCCAGGTTCCGCCGCCTCCGCCCGGCCCCGACTTCTCCAAGCCCTCCCCCCAGCCCAGCGACTGGGCGGTCGGCGACGCGCTGGCCTACGGCTGGAAGAAGTTCCAGGAGAACCTGGGTCAGATCATGCTGGCGGCGTTCATCCTGCTGCTCGGCGTCGCTGTCGCCATCGGGATCAGCGTCGTCGCCCAGCTGGCCCTGACCAACCCGGCGGAGTGCAAGATGAACTCGAGCGGGCAGCTGGTCTGCACCAACGGCTCGGGCACCTTCGCCTCCTTCCTGGTCGGGGCCGTCGGCCAGTTCGCCTTCAGCGTGATCACCATGATCATCAGCGCCGCCCTGCTGCGCGGGGCGCTCGACGTCACCGAGGGTCGGCCGTTCCAGATCTCCGGGCTGGTGAGCCGGATCAACATCGGCAGCGTCGTGCTCGCCGGCCTGCTGGTCGCGGTGATCACCGCGGTCGGCACCGTGCTCTGCATCCTGCCCGGCATCGCCGCGGAGTTCTTCCTGCTCTTCACCCCGATCTTCGTCGTCGACAAGAACCTCGCCCCCGTCGATGCCCTCAAGGCATCGTTCGACTTCACCCGCAACAACCTGGCCAACATGCTGGTCTGGGTGATCGTCGGCGGCCTGGTCTACGTGATCGGTCTGTGCCTGTGCGGCGTCGGCGCCCTGGTGGCGATCCCGGTCGTCATGCTCGGTGCGGCCTACACCTACAAGAAGCTCACCGGGCAGCCTGTGGCCCCCTGAGTCGATCACCACGTCGGGCGCGGGACGGCCCGCGATCGACGTACCGGATCCACCTCACCGACCCTCCCCGTTCACCTCGAACGGGGAGGGTCGCGTGCTGTGCGGATCGCTCAGCTCGCCAACTTCGTCGGACCCCGCTCAGGAGGCATGAAGACGGCCCTGGAGGCGCTCGGGGCGGGCTACGCCGCAGCCGGGTGCGAGCGGCTGCTGGTGATCCCCGGCGAGGTCGATCGGCGCTACGACGGCCCGCACGGCCCCGTCGTCGAGGTGCGCGCCCCACGCGTCGGCGGCGGCTACCGGCTGATCCTGGAGCCCTGGCGGGTGGTCGACGTGCTCGAGGAGTGGGCGCCGACCAGCATCGAGTGCTCGGACAAGCTCACCCTGCTGCCGGTCGCCCGCTGGGCGCGGCGGGCCGGGGTCGGGTCGGTGCTGTTCAGCCACGAGCGGCTCGACGATCAGTTCGCCCTGCGCACCGGGATGGAGCCCGGCGCCGGGCTCGGCAAGGTCTCGATCGGGCTGCTCAACCGGATCCTGGTGCGCGCCTTCGACACCGTGGTGGTCACCTCGCACTACGCCCAGCGTGAGTTCGCGGGCCTGGCCGCCGCCGCCGGGACGCCGATGGCGCGGGTGCCACTCGGGGTCGACCTCGACCACTTCAGGCCGGTGCCGCGGAACGGCCCGCAGATCCGGTCCGGGTCCGGGTCGCAGCAGGTGCTGCGGCTGATCCACGTCGGCCGGCTCTCCCCGGAGAAGTCACCCCAGCTCGCGGTCGCCACGGCGGTCGCACTGCACGACGCCGGGGTCGCGCTCACCCTCGACGTGTACGGCGAGGGCCCGATGCTCACCGAGCTGCGGACGCTGGCCGGCGCAGCGCCGGTGCGCTTCCACGGCCACCTCGGCGACCGGCGGCTGCTGGCCCGGCGGATCGGGGAGGCCGACATCGCGCTGTCGTGCTGCCCCGCCGAGACGTTCGGGCTGGCCGTCCTGGAGGCGCTGGCCTGCGGCACCCCGGTGGTGACCGCCGACGTCGGGGGCGCTCAGGAGCTGGTCGACGCCGCCTCCGGCGCGTGGGCCAAGCCGGAGCCGGACGCGCTCGCCGACGCCGTACGACGGCTGACGCGGCGCCCCACCGCAGAGCGGCGGGCGGCAGCCCGGGCTCGTGCCGAGGAGTTCTCCTGGTCAGCCACCGTGGATCGGATGCTGCAGGTCCACGCCACCGTCGGTTCCGGCGAGCTCCCGGGCCTCACGACGACGGCGTAGCCAGGTCAGGCCCCACAGCACGCCGAGGACGAGCACGATCATGACGATCACCATCACGATCACCTTGTAGGCACCGTGCAGCGACGGGTCCAGCGGCGCGACCAGGGCGGAGAGGACCAGCCCGACCACGAGGGCGATCTGGGGGCGGCGCGCCATCGGCAGCACGGCCAGGAACGGCACCGGCCAGAGCAGGTACCAGAGCTGGATGACGGGGCTGCAGATCACCAGCACGCTGACCATCAGCGCGACAGCGGTGACCGCCTTGGCGCGGTCGCCGGTGGGCCAGCGCAGGCAGACCCAGCCGACCGCGATCACGGTGATCACGTTGCCGACCTTGCGCAGCGCGTCGATGAAGAAGTCGTGGCCCAGATGGAGGCCGAGCAGGTGGGAGAGGCCGTCGATCGGGCCGCCGATCACCACCGCCGGGGTGAGCAGGGTGTTGACCGTGCCAGGGACGCCGAGCGCCTCCAGCCAGCCGTTGCCCAGGCCGCTGACGAAGCCGAGACCGAAGAGCACCGCGAGCGCGACCACCCCGATCTCGACGGCGCGCAGCCCGCGTCTGAGCAGGGAGGCCCCGGCGGGGACGGTGGCCAGCACGATCCCGAGACAGACCAGTCCCCCGGGTAGCTTCACGGCGGCGGCGAGGCCGCCGAGCACCGCCCCCAGTGCCCAGTGCCGTTCCACGCCGACGACGAGGGCGGCGGCCATCAGGCCGATCATCAGCAGGTCGTTGTGCAGGCCGCCGACACCGTTGGCCATCATCGCCGGGGAGGCGATCACGATCGCGGTGGAGACCGCCGGGTTGACCCCGGTCCAGCGGGCCAGCTTCGGCACCGCCCAGGCGAGCAGGGCCAGGCCGACCAGCGCGAGGAAGCGGTGCCCGATCGCGAGCATCAGCGGGTTGCCGGTGTGGTGCGCCATCTCCGCGCCCCACCAGACCGGGAGCGGGCCGTACGGCGTCGGGGTGAACCACCACATCGGGTCGACGGCCTCGTGCACCGGACCCTCGAGGATCCACGGGCCGTGCTGATAGGGCGAGATCCCCGCCGCGACAAGGGCGCCCTGAGCGGCGTACGACCAGCCGTCGCGGGAGAAGAGCGGCGGTGCCACGATCAGCGGCGCCGCCCAGATCACGGTGGTGTAGCGGACCAGGGCCAGGCTCTCGGCCTGGTCGCGCCCGCGTGCGACCAGGGACCGGAGCCGGAGCCAGGAGTGCGAGATCAGGCCGAGACCGATCAGGATCACGGCCAGGGCGACCATCCGGGACCACTCGTGGCTGCGCAGGTTCACCAGCACGTGGTGGCGCAGCATCGGCGTGGACTCAGGCAGGGTCGCCACCACCCAGCCACCTGCGAGGACGCAGAGGCTGCCGATGAGGCCGCGGGTGATCACAGCAGGACCGTACGCTGTTCTGGGCTCCAAGGCATGAACGCCGGCTGCCTACCGGCGCTCAGCCTGGGATCGGTCGGGGGTCGGTCGGGGGTCAGTCGGCCGGACGCGAGACCCTGCCGTCGCCGTAGCGGGCGAACCGCTCGGTCTCACGCGGGTGCACCAGATCGGTGACCGGCCACGGCCAGCCGCCGAACTCGGTGCGGCGGTAGTCCTCGAACGCCTGCCGGATATCGGCCTCGCTGTTCATCACGAACGGGCCGTAGGCGACCACCGGCTCCCCGATCGGACGGCCCTGGAGCAACAGGATCCGGGCACCGTGCTCGGCGGTGCTCAGGTCCAGCGAGCGCACGCTGCTGGGCGCGAAGCCCTGGCCGGCGTGCACCGGGGTGCCGTCGATGGTGAGGGCGGCGTCCTCGCCGAAGACGTAGAGCATCCGCTCGGTCTCCGCACCGGCCGGAGCCGGCAGGGTCACCGTCGAGCTCGGCCCGAGCTCGACCAGCCACATCGCCACGTCGGCGTCGGGGCGCGAGGCCCACGAGCGCTGCGGCGGTGCAGCCGGTACGACGTCGCCGTACGCCCCCGCGATCACCTTGATCGACACCTGACCGGTGGCGTCAGCGGGGGTGAGGACCGGGATGTCCTCGTTCCAGTACATGACGAACTCCGGGTCGGCCGACTTGTCCTCGGCGGGCAGGTTGAGCCAGACCTGGAAGAGCTCGAAGGGGTTCTCCGCCTCGGTGTCGAGCAGCGGGAACATCTCGGCGTGGCTGACGCCCTTGCCGGCGGTCACCCACTGCACGTCGCCGACGCCGTAGCGCGCGGAGGCGCCGGTGGAGTCGGCGTGGTCGACGTACCCCTGGGTGACCAGGGTGATGGTCTCGAAGCCACGGTGGGGGTGCGCAGGGAAGCCGGGCACGGTGGTGCCGTGGTACATGTTCCAGCCGGCCGGGTTGCCGAAGTCCTGGCCGAGCGGACGGCCGGCGAGGTCGGCGTCGGGGCCCATCGCGGCCGTGCCGCGCGGGTAGGCGTCGGAGTGGAACGCGGCGAAGAGGAACGGGCCGACGCCGGGCCAGGGGCGGCCGAGATCGACGACCTCGGTCGAAGCGGTGGCTGCGCTGCGGGTGCTGCTCATGCTCATGGTGATGACCTCCAAGGTCGTCGGGACGGTGACACCGAGCACAACCAGACCCACATCACTCTTATTCCAAGAGTGATACCGTCGAGGGGTGGCCTCGCCCCTCTCCCCCGCCTCCCCCGAGGACTGCCCGCAGCCCGCGGTCAACGTCGCGGAGCTGCTCGACGGCGCCGGCACCGTCCACGCCGCCGTCGAGACCGTGGGTCATCCCTGGGCGATGCTGGTGCTGACCTCGCTGGCCGCCGGGCCGTCGCGGTACGGCCAGCTCAAGACCGACGTCACCGGCATCAACGACCGGATGCTCTCCCTGACCTTGCAGCGCTTCACCCGCGACGGGCTGGTCCATCGCCAGGTGGTCGCGGCCAAGCGGTCGTGCGTGGAGTACCGGCTCACCCCGCTCGGCCACCAGGTCGCACTCGCGCTGGGCGACTTCCTCCGGACGGTGCTGGACCTGGCGCCGGAGGTGGCGCGGGCGCGGGCGCAGGCTCAGGCTGGGTCCGGGGCTGGGGCCGAGGGCTAGAACCGGCGCGACCCCTGCGCGTCGCCGCCGTCACACGTGACCTCGTTCTGGCCCACCATCACGCTCGCGGCCCACGTCTTCACCCCGCCGTGGTCCTTCAACGAGCTCAGCCGGGCATGCGGGTAGGACGCCGTGATCGAGGTCGCCGAGACGGTCGCCGGAGTGGCGACGTCCTTGATCTCGTCCTGGCCCGGATCGAAGACGTAGGTGCCGTCTTCCTTGCCGCCGCTCAAACGCACCCCGAGCTGGACCTCGTCACCGAGCTTGTTGTCCACCGAGACCAGGTAGAGCACCTCCCCCGTCTCCGGCAACGCCTTCCCGGCGTAGGAGACGCTCAGCCCCGACGGGCTCTGCGCCAACGTCACGTCCGCATCGACCTCTCCGCCGATGTGGCAGGTCGCCGACGTCGTCGCCACCGCAGCACTGCCTCCACCGCAGCCGGTGCAAGCCAGGGCGGCGGTCACCGACACGACAGCGAGGGCGAGGGTCTTCACCTCGACGAACCTAGCCAGAGGGTCAAAGAGGCGGCTCACGGCGCGCCGGCCGATCAACGCTCGCGGGAGTCAGGGCTGAGCCGCGCCTGCCAGTAGCCCGGCCGCCGCCGCTGGTGGGCCAGCGCGACGACGTAGAGAACGTCGCCCTCGACGAGGTAGACGATGGCATAGCCGAACCCCGGAACACCGGCCGACCGCACGATGACCTCCCCCGCATCGATCCCGTAGACCGGGGCCGACTCGGGCCACAGCAAGCACCGGTCCACGACGTCGTTGAACGCCGACCTGAAGACCTGGCCCCGTCCCTGGGCCCCCTTGTCGAACCAGGCGATGGCATCGCGGACCTCCGCCGCGGCCTCCGCCTGGACCGCAAGCGTGAGCGTCACACGGCCCGCCGAGTGCCCTGCTGGTCCAGGAATCGATCGAGGTCGTCGCGGCTGAGCAAGGTGGCCCGGCCCTCCCGCAGCGCTTCGATGCGGCCGCCGATCTCGGTCCTCCAGGCAGCAGCGACCTCCTCCAGGTCGACACTCTCATCGACGCTGCGCATCAACGCGAGCGCGACGTCCTGGCGCTCGGCCGGCGACAGCTCCATCGCCGCGCGGATCACCTCAGCTGCTGTCATGGATCGAGGGTAACCCGCTCCCCACCCCACCGTCAGGGCCAGCACCCGAGCCTGTGGAAAACGAAGCGACCCCGCACCGTGGGACGGTGCGGGGTCGGCCTACTGACGGATCAGCGGTAGTTCTGGAACTGCACCGCGAAGTCGTAGTCCTGCGCCTTGACCAGCGTCTGGACGGCCTGGAGGTCGTCGCGGCTCTTGGAGGAGACCCGCAGCTCGTCGCCCTGGATCTGAGCCTTGACGCCCTTGGGGCCCTCGTCGCGGATCAGCTTGGAGATCTTCTTCGCGTTCTCCGTCGTGATCCCCTCCTTGAGCGAGATGTCGATCTTGGACTGCTGGCCGGACTGGCGCGGCTCGGAGGCGTCGAGGATCTTCAGGGACTGGTTGCGCTTGATCAGCTTGTCCTGGAAGACGCTCAGCACGGCGCTCGCGCGGTCGTCGGCCGACGCGGTGATCTCGATCTGGGTCTCGCCCTTCCACTCGATCGAGGCGCCGGTGCCCTTGAAGTCGAACCGGGTGGTGACCTCACGCGCCGCCTGGCTGAGCGCGTTGTCGACCTCCTGGCGGTCGAGCTTGCTCACGATGTCGAAGGAGGATTCAGCCATGACCCCCATTGTTCCGTACGCCGCCACGCGCGGCCAGCACCGACCGGCCGGTGGGGGGCACGCGAGCCTAGGCTGAGGGCATGGCACGGCACTTCTACGAACCGGCCCGCGGGCACGGCCTGGCCCATGATCCGTTCAACGCGATCGTCGGCCCGCGACCGATCGGATGGATCTCGACCGTCTCGGGTTCGGGGGTGCGCAACCTGGCGCCGTACAGCTTCTTCAACGCCTTCAACTACACGCCGCCGATCGTCGGGTTCGCCAGCCTCGGACACAAGGACTCGGTGACGAACATCGAGGCGACCGAGGAGTTCTGCTGGAACCTGGTCAGCCGGCCGCTGGCCGAGCAGATGAACACCACCTCGGCGATGGTCGACAGCGCGGTCGACGAGTTCGACCTCGCCGCCCTGACCGCGGGCGCCTCCACGGTGGTCGGGGCGCCGCACGTGGCCGAGGCCGGGGTGGTCTTCGAGTGCCGCCGTTCGCAGATCCTGCAGCTGACCAGCGCCGACGGCGTCGCGACCGACACCTGGCTGGTGCTCGGCGAGGTGGTCGGGGTCCACATCGACTCCGCGTTGCTGGTCGACGGGTCGTACAGCACCGTCGCCGGCGAGCCGGTGCTGCGCGGTGGCGGGCCGGCGGACTACTACACGATCGGGGCCGAGCAGCTGTTCAGGATGCACCGCCCTCAGGTCTGAGCGCTGCGCAGGCGGCGACCGCGCGGAGCACGGCGTCGGCCTTGAGCTCGGTCTCGGCCCACTCCTCGGCCGGGTCGGAGGCCCACACGATCGCGCCACCGGTGCCGACGGTGACCTCGCCCGTCGCGCCGTCGACGACGGCGGTGCGGATCACGACCCGCAGGTCGGCGCCCCCATCGGCACCCAGCACCCCGATCGCGCCGGAGTAGACGCCGCGGGCGACCGGTTCGAGGGCGTCGATGATCTGCATGGTGCGCTCCTTCGGCGCACCGGTCATCGACCCCGGCGGGAAGGCGGCACGGATCGCGTCGACCCGGGTCAGCCCCGGGCTGAGTCGACCGACGACGGTGGAGACGAGCTGGTGCACCGTCGGGTAGGACTCGACGGCGAGGAAGCGCGGCACCCGTACCGAGCCCGGCTCGCAGACCTGGTGCAGGTCGTTGCGGACCAGGTCGACGATCATCAGGTTCTCGGCCCGGGTCTTGGGGTCGGTGGTGAGCCGCTGCGCTGCGGCGGCGTCGGCGTCGGGGTCGTCGTGGTGGCGCGCCGCTGTGCCCTTGATCGGACTGGAGGTGACGGTCCGGTCGGGGGTGACGGTGAGGAACTCCTCGGGCGTCGCCGAGCAGATCGCCAGGTCGCCGTGGCGCAGGTAGACCGACCGCCCGGTCGGCATCGTGGCGCGCATGGTGGTGAACAGGGCGAGCGGGTCCCGGGGCGCTGCGGTGCTCACGGTCCGGGTCAGACAGACCTCGTAGGTCTCGCCCCGCGCCAGGTGCCCGACGATCGTCGCGATGTCGGCGAGGTAGCCGGTCCGGTCGCGTGAGGAGACGTCGGTCTTCGGGGTGGAGGGCAGGGGGGCCTGGGAAGTCCGGGAGGTCTGGGCGGGCTGGGCGATCGGGACAGGCTGGGCGATCGGGACGGCCTGGGCGCTCGCGGCGGCCGCGGGCACCTCGATCAGCCGGTCAGCCCGCATCCAGAGCGCATCGGGGGTCCGGCTCGGCCGAGGATGCGGCACGCCGCCGCGGGTGATCGCCTTGACGCCGTACCCGAGATAGCCGACCCAGGTCTCCCCCGGATCCAGCCCGGCCAGCCACGTCCACAGGTCCTCGGCGACGAGGACGCCGTCGATCCGGACCCCGTCGCCGACGTCGTACGTCGCCACGCGGTCGGCCGAGCCGAGCAGGGCGCTGCCATCGGGCCGGTCGACCCAGAACGCGTCGGCGGCATCGCCCAGCTCGCGAGCGAAGAGGTCCTCGATCATGCCGTCCTCGTTACCGAACGCAGGAAGGACTCGACCAGCCGGTCGCCGTACTGGCTGGCGACGGACTCGGGGTGGAACTGGACGCCGTGCCAGGGGCGTCCGTCGACCGCGAGGCCCATCACGACGCCGTCCTCGGCGCGGGCGGTGATCCGCAGGGCCGGGGGCAGGTCGACGGCCGAGACCGTCAGGGAGTGGTAGCGCGTCGCGGTGAACGGCGTCGGCAGTCCCGCGAACAGCCCGGTGCCGTCGTGGCTGACCGTCGAGAGGTGGCCGTGGTGCGGCGCGATCTGCTCGATCGTGGCGCCGAGGTGGTGGGCGAGCAGCTGGTGGCCGAGGCAGACGCCGAGGATCGGGGTGCTCGGCAGCCGGTCGAGCAGGTCGGGCAGCCGGCCGACGTCGGCGGCACGCAGCGGCGTGCCCGGTCCCGGGGAGATCACCAGGGCGTCGAGGTCGTCGGCGCCGAGGGCGTCCAGGGTCGGGTCGTCGTTGCGCACGACCTCGACCGCTGCGCCGGCTACCTGGAGCAGTGCGGTGAGGTTGAACGTGTAGGAGTCGTGGTTGTCCACCACGACGACACGGAGACTGCGGGGCACGCGGGGACCTACTATGCGAGGGCGATGAGCGAGACGACTGCGGACGCTGCCCCGAAGTATGGCTGCTTCACCACGGTGCGCGTCGAGGCCCTGCCCTGTGGTGACGGGATCGGGGTGCGGGGCTGGGGGCTGCACGTCGAGCGGCTGCAGCGCGACACCCGGGCCTTGTACGGGTCGTCGGTGGCGGTCTCGGCGATGGCGACCGCCCTGCATCGCGGGGTGGCCGAGTCCGGCCTGGCGCTGCCGCACCTGGTGCGGCTGGCCGTCGAGTCGGCCTCCCTACAGGCCGAGGTGACCTCCCGCGGACTCACCCCGTCGGCGCACCCGCTCCGGGTAGCCGCCCTGCGCCACGACCGGATGCGCCCGACGATGAAGCACACCGCGACCGCCCCGGAGTTCGCGCTCCGGGACACCGCGATCGCGGCGGGGTACGACGATGCCGTGATGCTCACCGCCGATGGCACGCTCACCGAGGGCACCACCTGGTCCCTCGTGCTGGGCCGCCCCGACGGCACCTGGGTGACCCCCGCCGGTCCGGTGCTGCCCAGCGTCACCGTCGCCCTGGTCGGGGCCCGGGTACCGATCGAGCATCGCATCGTCACGGCCTCCGACCTGGAGGGGTTCACCGCGGCGGCCGCGCTGGGGTCCGGGCGGGGCGTGCACCCGATCGCGTCGATCGGCTCGGTGGCGTTCGCTGGTCGTGTCGACGTACTGCGGGAGGCGTATGCGGCGGTCCCTCCCGAGCCCGTCGCGCTGCCCTGAGCCGGGCCGTTCCACCCCCTCGCGCACCGGGACGACCGCCGTTTTTCACTCCGCCACTCCCCTGCGCTATCGTTCCCGAGTCGTCCGGTTCACCGGAGACATCCCAGGCGGGTTGCCCGAGCGGCCAATGGGAGCGGACTGTAAATCCGTCGCGAAAGCTTCGAAGGTTCGAATCCTTCACCCGCCACACGGGAAACCGAAGGCCCTCGACTCTGTCGGGGGCCTTCGTCGTTCCCACTTCCGGGTTCACCACCACCCAGATCCGGGTTCACCACCACCCACTTCCGGGTTCACCACCACCCACTTCCGGGTTCACCACCACCCACTTCCGGGTTCACCACCACCGACTTCCGGGTTCACCACCACCCACTTCCGGGTTCACCACCACCGACTTCCGGGTTCACCCCCGACTCGGATCACTGACGTCGGTACTGAGCCCGTCGAGGAAGTCGACCGTCGGGGCGAAGAAGAGGCAGCCCGCCTGGGCGGTGGTGCCCGGCGGACCACGAACATCCGCCGCAGCATCTCCTCGTCACCGCACGCGGTACGTCGTCCGCCTCGCTCCCACGCGGACCTCGACGTCCTAGATCCGGACGTCGTACGACAGGTCCGGCGCGGTCATGCTCGTGGCAGGCGTCCGTGATCGTCAGGTGATCGGACATGGCACCCTCCTCGGTCGTGACGAAGCCTCCGTGGCACGTCGCTCTCTCAAACGGGAGGTGTACCGCGGAAGCCAGCCGCGTCCGGCCCACCACTCCGTGCCGGAGGGCCTCCGGCACCGGCAGGGGAACGAAATCCGGCCTACGATGTTCACGTGACCCGCTTGGACCGCATCACTTCGAACCCGGACATCTGCCACGGCCAGCCCGTGGTCCGTGGCCTGCGCTACCCGGTCTCGATGCTGCTCGACCTGCTCTCCTCCGGGATGACGTTCGAGGAGATTCTCGACGACTACGAGGATCTGGAGCGTGACGACCTCCTGGCTGCCCTGGAGTTCGGTGCCATGACAACTCGCGGTCACATCGAGCCTCTCGGCGCCGCGTGAAGTTCCTGGTCGATGCCCAGCTACCGCGCCGACTCGCTCGGGCGCTGAACGAGTTGGGTCACGACGCGATTCACACCCTCGATCTGCCGAAACGCAATGCGACGCCCGACAGCGACATCGCGGCATTGGCTGACCGCGAGAGCCGGATAGTGGTGACCAAGGACGTCGACTTTCTCAACAGCCATCTGGTCAGCGGCACTCCGAGACGACTCTTCCGCGTTCTGACCGGCAACATCAACAACTCGGAGTTGCTGGCGCTGATTGAGGCGAACATCGTCGCGATCGAGGAACGCTTCGTCGACTCCGACCTCATCGAGCTCTCGGCCGGCAGCCTCATCAGCCATCCAAGGCCTTGACGTAGAAGATCCGCCTCAGCCCGTTCTCGCAGGCTCGGTGCGTCTCGACGTAGCCGATCCTCCCGTACAGCCGCTGGTTCTCGACCATCGCTTCATTCGTGTAGAGCCGGAGCCGATCGTGGCCTGCTGCTACCGCCCGACCGGCGATCGAACGATTCTCCCCGGCTGGCCGACCGGAGGAGGCCCGCGCGGAAGGAGTCCGCGAGCTTGCGCGTCGTGAAACTGCTCGGCGAAGCGGGCCGACCCGACGAACCAGCGCACGCGGTACGTCGTCCGCCTCGCTCCCGCGCGGACCTCGACGTCCCAGATCCGGACGTCGTACGACAGGTCCGGCGCGGTCATGCGTGACCCTCGGAGTCCGCAGGCTCCTCGTGCTCCTCAAGCCAGCGGTCCAGATCGGCGCGGCGGATCCGAAGACCGCCGTTGGGCAGCTTGATGCAGCGTGGCGCTTTCTTCGCGGCCCGCCAGTCATAGAACGTCGACCGTGCGACGCCCAACTCATCGCAAGCGTCCGTGATCGTCAGGTGATGGGACATGGCACCCTCCTCGCGGTCGCGACGAAGCCTCGATGCCACGCGGCTCTCTCAATCAGGAGGTGCACGGCGAGAGCCAGCCACGTCCGGTGCGCCGCTCGGTGCCGGAGGCCCTCCGGCACCGGTGCCGGTGGCCCACCGGCAACGCCAGGGGAACCGAATCGGGCCCGCAGTCTCTGACTGCGCGGGGACCAACCCTCTCCATAGACGGGAGACATCTCCCATCTATACACGGCCAGCCTCCACAGACCTCTCCATCCTCCGTCGGCCAACCGCCCAGCCGCTATCACTGCCCCCTCCCCGACTGACCCCAACGTCGACTCCCAAAAACGTCACACGCTTGACAGATCGTGGGATACGCCTTCTTGGGCGGCGTCCCTGACGCACCTGATCGGTATGAGCAACGCACGCGTCACCTGCAAGACCTGCGGCCAGCCGCTACCCCCGAAGTCAGGCAAGGGGAGGATCCGCGTCTACTGCAGCGACGCTTGCCGCAACATTGCCTACCTCGAACGTCGAGGCGAGTCGCGGCAGCCCGAGTCGACTGCCACGCCAGCAACGCTCGCCGAGAATTACGCCTACGAGGTGGACCACGTTGAGCGAATCCGCCCGAATGAGCGAGCCGAGATCGACCGCTGGGTCGAGATGGGCCAGAAGTTCGACGTCATCATCGACTCGCCCGTGATGCTGGCCCGTTTCATGGACGAGCTGCTGTGCCGCATCGCGACGCACGCCCTGCTCGAGGACTACCGCAACCAGCGTGCGATCAACCAGCTCGTCGTCATCTACTTCATGGTCGGTCGTATCACCGAGGGCGACTTCACGCTCCCGGCGGTGTCAGATGGATGACGGCGGGCGGCCCTGAGCGGCACTGGCCGCGCCCTGCCGCACGCGAACCTGTCACTCAGGCCGAGCATCACGGCCGACCGAGAGAAGGTGCCCCACGTCAAACGCGGTGGTATGACGCGAGCCTGCTCGACCCCGGCGGAGCCTGCTCGTCAGTCGGGCGCCAACGCTTACCATGCGTCCCATGGAGACTTGGATTGCAGTGATCGCGTCATTTGCAGCGGTTGCAGCCGCGGTCGCCACAGGTGTGTCAGGTCGATTCGTTCAACAGCAGGTCCGCGAGATGCGGCGACAGACAGACCTCCAGCAAGCCATCGCCGAAGGCTCGTCGTCGCCCTACGTCTGGGCCGATGTTCGACTGCAATCCCGCAACGGATGGAACCTGGAATTCGTCGTTGGCAATTCGGGCCCAACCGTCGCCGTAAACGTGCGCATCACGATTGACCCACCATTCCCGGTTGACCGCGGAGGGGCCCACCTCGATGTGATGCATCGACGTCTAAGTGAGGGCCTGTCTTCATTGGCCCCGGGACGCGCGCTTCATTGGACTCTCGGCACGTCACCTGATCTCGTCAACCGACCCGGATCGCTGGCCCACCGGGTTCACATCGCGTGCGACGGCCCCTACGGACCCGTGCCGATCAGTGAGTACAGTGTCGACCTGGCAGACTTCCGAGAATCGGTAGCGCGTCACGACGGCACCCTCGTTGACGTGGCGCGGGAGATCGCCGCACTCGGGAAGAAGCTGCCAGACCAGCGAAAGCCCTTCCTCATCGAGAACCGAGGCGAAGACGACTGAACACGGCGATGTCACGCAGGTGGGAAGCGACCCGACGCGGGATGCGGTGAAATCTACATTGTGGTAGCCGGGAGGTAGGAGCGCTGAAAGCCCATGAGTTGGCGAGCCACGGCCCGGGCTCTGCCCGGGAATGCTCCGGCCTGGTTGACACTCGGGGCTTGCGGTATTCAGCCCGCCTCCGCGGCCGAAGAACCTATTGGTATCTTGCCGCGAAGGGACCGGGCTTGACGGTGCTCGCTCGAATGACCGCGTAGGACCGGAGGGCCACGAATGCCTAAGACTGACTTTGCTGACTTCTTCGCATCCCTTGCAATGGGCGACTTGGATGCGGACGCTGTTCGGAAGGCACTGCTTCAGCGGCAGTATTTCCCTAGCGTCAAGGCAGTCGGAGAAGAACTCCCGGCGATCCTCTCCTCCGAGTCGTTCTCCGTGGATTGTGCAAAGGACCTGGCGACGCTCCCTGGTAGGGCCCACCACGCTGCTGCGTGGACGGAACTCCGAGCACGCCGCTTCGATGGACTCGTGAGAAGGCTTGGAATTCCGCATCCTGTGCCATATTCCCGCCTTGCGCTCCATGTAGGTGACAACTGGTCACACCTCGCTCAACTCCTCGGGAGCCCACGCTCGCAGATCAAGCCAAGGTTTCACAAGAATGGCCGCATAGTCCAGATGGACTACGAGACCTCCGAAGTATCCCTAAGTCGAGACACCCGCCTTGCTCAAGGCCAGGAGTTCCTAGTAAAGGCGGATGTGAGCAATTGCTTTCCCAGTGTTTACAGTCACGCAATCGACTGGGCTACCAGAGGGAAGAAGAACGCCAAGGCCGATCGGTCGCAGACGACTTGGCAGGCGAAACTCGATCTCCTTGTTCGGAACTGTCACGACGGCGAGACGAAAGGCGTAATGATCGGTCCAGCCGTATCGAACCTTCTCGCGGAGTTGGTCCTACAGAGGGTCGATGACTCTCTGGTGGCCAAGGGGCACGATTTCCTGCGGTACGTGGATGACTACACGTCGTACTGCTCGGATCGCTCCGAAGCCGAGAGGTTTGTGGTTGATCTGCAGCACGCACTCTCGGAGTACCGGCTCGACCTGAACACTAGGAAGACCCGTATTGCCGACCTCCGGCAAGGTGTCGGAGATTCGTGGATTGAGGACGTCCGCGTTCACGTTCCCGCAAAGGTCACACCATTGGCCGGGGCGAGGTTCCTGCGTCATGCCGAGCTGTTGGCTCACCGGTACCCCCAGTACTCAGTCCTCAAGTTTGCTGTGAAAACTCTCCGTGGTCGCCGCGAATCGGGTCAGGTATCATCAGTGTTGATCGTCGACGAACTGACGCGTCTGTGCACGTTCCATCCCCACCTAGCCCCGTTCTTGGCTGGCGAACTCGACACGATCAAGGATGTGATCGGAGAGGCGGACAAGGCGCGAATCGCCCGAGTGGTGGAGAGGCAGATGCGTGACGCCGCCGATCGGGCCGAAACAGACGTCGTGCTGTGGAACCTCCACATCTTGCGTCGCGTTCTCGGGCGCCGAGTTAACAAGTCGGTGTGGGAGCCACTCCTACGGATGGACGACGATCTGGTCGCCCTGGCGTTGATGATCTTCGTTCCTCGTTCGCGGGCAGCCACGAAGGCGCGAGTTCTGGGGTGGGACTACCTCTGCGAAACCGACTACCAGCAGCACTGGCTCGTCCGATACGAAATGCGGAGGGTCGGCCTACTGGTTGAAGCTGACCTCACTCAGTCGGAGAAAGAATGGATGCAGGTGCTGGGCAGGCACAACGTCGCCTTTTCGGAGCTAAAGGTGTAACTGCGCCGAGCCGCCTTGAACCCGTCAATCTGGGCGGAATGCCGCAGGTCCAGCGCGTGGGACGTGTTCTCTGCAGCCGAACCCAGCCCCTGAAACTCGCTCACCCTGGGACAGCGGTCGACGACCTCGCCGCGCTCGTAATGACGACGTCGAGCACCACCGCGCCCTATACGCGCCCGAGTTTCGGTCCTCTCCATTCCCGGTCACCTCTGGGAGACACGGAGCAACTCACGTCAGGGACGCATCGTCGCAGGTCAGGCCAGTAATCCATCGGCGAACTACCTCCGCGCTCGCACCACCAAAAGCCAGACGGCACGCCGGACTGTAAATCCGTCGCGAAAGCTTCGAAGGTTCGAATCCTTCACCCGCCACACGGGAAACCGAAGGCCCTCGACTCTGTCGGGGGCCTTCGTCGTTCCCACTTCCGGGTTCACCACCACCGACTTCCGGGTTCACCACCACCCACTTCCGGGTTCACCCCCGACTCGGATCACTGACGTCGGCACTGAGCCCGTCGAGGAAGTCGACCCTCGGGGCGAAGAAGAGACAGCCGGTCTGGGCGGTGGAGAAGTCCAGGATCCGATCGGTGGTGCCCGGCGGATCACCCACGAACATCCGCCGCAGCATCTCCTCGGTCACCGCAGGGGTACGGGCGTAGCCGCTGAAGTAGGTGCCGAACTCCCTCGCCCCGATCCGGCCGAACGGCATGTTGGCCCGCAGGATCTGCCGTTGTACGCCGTCCTCCTCGATCACGTTGAGCTTGATGTGGGCGTTGGGCGCCTTGTCTTCGTCGGGGAACTCCCAGTCGTCGAGCTTGGTCCTCCCGATCGCCTGCTCCTGGGCTTCCACACTGAGGGCGTTCCACCCGGCGAGGTCGTGGAAGTACTTCTGCACGATCACGTAGCTGCCGCCGCGATGGACCGAGTCCTCGTCCCCCACGAGCACCGCGCCGGCTGCCGCAGCGCCCTCGGGATTCTCGGTTCCGTCGACGAAGCCGAGCACGTCCCGTTCGTCGAAGGACCGAAAGCCATGCACCTCGTCGACCACGTCGGCGACGCCCTCGAGCCGCTGTGCAAGCTGCTTGCCGAGCTCGAAGCAGAGGTCCAACCGGTCGGCCCGGAGGTGGAACAGCAGGTCCCCCGGGGTCGCCGGGGCGCGGTGCTTCCCTCCGTCCAAGGCAACGAAGGGGTGCAGCTCGGCCGGTGCGGACGTCGTGATCATCCGCATCCACAGGTCCGATCCGATCCCGGCGATGCAGCTCAGCCGCGCCTCCGGGGCCCGGAAGCCGACCGAACGCCGGATACCGCTCACATCACCGAGGACATCGCGCACCGTCGCCTCAGCCCCCTGCCTCACGGTGAAGGTGAGGAAGATGGCGGCGCTGGTGAGAGGGGCAAGAACTTCCTGAGATTCAGTCGGTGCCACGTCTGCGATCGTAAATCGGATCACGCTGACTGCAACGCCTCGCGGCCCGCTTCTCCGCAGGCTCCGCATGACAGATCCACATGGCACCTCGGCCCCATCCAAGGCATACGCCGTGACTAGGAGTACGGCCAGTGAACGTCCACCGGTTCAAGGACCTCCTCGCCTTCGATGAGACGGATCGCACGAACCTCAACGCTGAAGGGAATCGTCCCCTGAACCCCCGACGCGCGCAGGACGATCCCACTATCGGACGCGATTTCTACTTCAGCGCGGACGCCGTCCTGTCGACCCATGACGTGGATGACGCGGTCGGGGTCAACCGCCACGATCTCAGTTGCATTGATCTCGTCCATGAGATCCTGCAAGGACCGTACGGCGAGAGCGTCCATGTAACGGTTGCCGGGCGGATAGACGCCCTCAGACTCAACGACGATCTGACCATCGCGGGGGAACGCCTGCTGACCGTCTCCGGCATACCAACGGATCTCGCCAGTCATGAGGCGAACTACTTCTCGCTCGTTGTCCCAGATGACAAGAACGGGATCGTCGAGACCAAGCCAGCCGTGAAACGTAGCCTCGACCAAGCGGGCGCAGCCGTGAGGGACAGGTCGCGGCTCGCGCTCACCGAATGGGATCAGTTCCCTGCGGTGCGCACCTTCATCGCCCCACCTGGAGGCCCACTCGCCCATGCCCGCATCATGCCGGATCCAGGCCCTGTCGGCGTTAGACGAAGGTCCCCTACACGCCCCGATCACGACCGCTACGGGAGCCGTCACCGCGCTGTGCTGGGAGGACGGCCAACGGTCGCGCCGCGACGCCTAGCCCCTCCGCCGGTCCCGATCTCCTCGACTCCGGCCGGTCCAATGACAGGATCATCGGCGTGAGCGAGCGTCGCCATCGGCTGTTCCGACTCCGGCTGCGCACTGAGGCCGTCGCCGTCGAATCCTTCTCCTCGGTGTTCCTGGCATGCTTGCTCATCTTCGATGTCGGGGCAGTTCGGTCACTCGGATGGGCTGCCGTGGCAGCAGTGGTGGGGATGGCCTCCGTCCAGGCACTCCGGCTGCTCGCTCCGGCCCCCGACACGGAGGTGAACCTCCTCGGGATCGACGTCGGAGAGCACGACGATCCGTGGGCTACCAGCGACAAGGACAGCGACGCCGACGACGAAGCCACGCTGTTCGGCAAGGTCCTGGCGGCAGCGGCGATCCCCTTTGTCGCGATCTTCGTCGCCATCCGAGTCGCGATCCTGTACGTCGTGCCGACACTCGTCGTGCTGATCGCGGCCTCGACCACCACACACGCCCTCACTGTCTGGACGACCGCGGCCGCCTGGCTACTCAGCGTCCTGGTCTCGTTGGCCAACGAGTACGCCATCCTCAAGCCAGTCGCCCGTCACTACGACGTGCCGTGGGACTGAACGTCACGGCGACCGCAGGAACCCTCCACACAGCCGGCATCGGGGCCGCCCACAGCAGCCTCACACCACCGTCACAACGGCGCCGCGAGCACTGCTGAACACGGACCCCAGACCACCTGAAGAAGCCCTATGCATCGACTGCCGATGCTTACCCGGAACCGGGCGGTGCCGACGTACCCGCTGCATGGCCCACACCACCCGACGCCGTGCAGAAAGCAGGTTTCGATGTCGATCAGCTCGATCACCAGCGGCTCGTCGTGGCAGTACGCGACCGCCTCCACCACCGATGCCAAGCCCGCAGGCCTCCTCGAGACCGCCGCCAAGGCACTCGGCATGACGACCGATGCGGTCTCCAGTGCCCTGGCCAGCGGCTCGAGCCTGGCCAGCCTCGCCGTCACCTCCGGGGTCAGCGAGGACGACCTGGTCTCGGCGCTGATGGCCGACGCGCCCGACGACCTCAAGCAGAGCAGCAACCTCCAGGAGATGACGACCAAGCTCGTCGAGACCGAGGGGCTCCAGGCACCGCAGGGCGGGCCGCAGGGTCCGCCTCCGGGCGGCCAGCCGCCGAGCGGACTCAAGGGCGGCGAGATGACCGAGTCGCAGTCACGCACGCTCGACCAACTCTCGACCCTGCTCGACACCGACGCCGACACCCTCACCGACGCTCTCACCAGCGGTACGTCGCTCTCGGACCTCGCCCAGAAGAAGGGAGTCTCCTACGACCAGCTCGCCTCGGTCCTCCAGTCGGAGTTCCAGAGCGGCTACCTGATCGACACCTCCCTCTGACCGAGTTCCGGGTTCGCCACGGCTGAGATCCGTGTTCGTCACGAAGTCAGCGTGGCGAACCCGGAACTCGCGCGTGGCGAACCCGGAACTCGGCGGTGGCGAACCCGGAAGTCGGCGGTGGTGAACCCGGAAGTCGGCTAGGTGAGGAACTCCCGCAGATCGTCCATCGCCTCGCCCAGGAAGGCGAGGAGGAGCTGCCGGTCCCCCTCCGGATCGCGTACGCCGTCACCGGACGGCTCGGCCAGCCAACGCTCGTACGCATCGACGGCCAGCGCCAGACTGACGTGGCCGACCAGGCGGGGCAGGGCGGCATCGACGGGGAGGCCGCGCTGCTCGGCGACGTACTCGGCGATCACGGAGCGCCACTGCCCGTACCGCAGCACAGCGTGGGCCTGCAGCGCCGGAGTGCCGAGGATCAGCGCCATCCGGTCGCGGTGCGACGGGGAGGCGTCGGGCGGGAAGTCGTTGAACGCGATCACGCCGCGGTGCACCCGGTCCCACAGCGGCAGCTCGGTCGGCATCGCCCAGAGCAGCTCGCGGAACTGGTCCAGGGTCCTGTCGAACTGGCCCCACGGGATGTCGTTCTTCGACACGTAGTAGCGCGTGACGGTCCGCGCGGAGACCCCGATCTCCTGCGCGATCGCCGAGAGCGTCGTGGCCTCGAAGCCGCGCACCGCGAACAGATCGAACGCAGCACGCTCGATCTCGGCGTGCGAGGTCGCCGCCGGGCGGCCACGGAGCGAGGCAGACGTCACGGTCGGACAACTTAGCCTGATCGACCGATTCGCCGCTGCTGCGCAACCTCCGCGCACCCGCGCTGGCACCTGCGCTGGCACCCGCACTGCCACCCGCGCTGGCAACCTCCACACACCCGCACCGGCACCCGCACTGCCACCTGCACCGGCACCCGCTCACCACCCGCACCCCGGACATTCCAGGCTTTCCCTCCCCCACCCCTTCCATTTTGACCATCGCTGACAATATTGTGGCGGTGCCCACATCCGCGGGATACGGCTGCACCGGCACCGAGAGGTTCACCGACGGACACCCATCCTCGGCACGACCCCGCCGCCACCCGCGCGTCCGCCCCCCTCCCC
>NZ_JASLGR010000043.1 GCF_030150155.1 Nocardioides sp. | reverse complement strand
AGATCACCGAGATCGACGGCTGGGGCACGCTGAGCGGCCCGAAGGCGATCGACGTGAAGGGCAAGGACGGCGCGACCACGTCGTACTCCTTCGACAACCTGATCATCGCCGCCGGCGCGACGGTGCGCAGCGTCCCGGGGGTCACCCCCAACGGCAAGAACATCGTCACCTACGAGGAGCAGATCCTCGACGCCGACCTGCCGCGCTCGATCATCATCGGCGGCTCCGGAGCGATCGGCGTGGAGTTCGCCTACGTGCTCAAGAACTTCGGCGTCGACGTCACCATCATCGAATACCTCGACCGGATGGTGCCGACCGAGGACGCCGACATCTCCAAGGAGCTGCTGCGGCACTACAAGAAGCTCGGCGTCAAGGTGATGACCTCGACGGCCGTCAAGGGTGCCGAGGACACCGGCAACGGCGTGCGCGTCACGGTCGCCCCGGCAGCCGGCGGCGAGGAGCAGGTGCTCGAGGCCGACAAGTTCCTGGCCGCTTTCGGCTTCGCCCCGCGGGTCGAGGGCTACGGCCTCGACAACGCCGGCGTCGCCCTGACCGAGCGGGGTGCGATCGCCATCGACGAGCGCGGCCGCACCAACGTCGAGAACGTCTACGCGATCGGTGACTGCACCGGCAAGTTCATGCTCGCCCACGTCGCCGAGGCGATGGGCATCGTGGCGGCCGAGACGATCGCCGGTGCCGAGACCATGGAGATCAACTTCGACATGGTGCCGCGCGCGACCTACTGCCAGCCGCAGATCGCCTCCTTCGGCTACTCCGAGCAGCAGGCCAAGGACAAGGGCTACGACGTCAAGACCGCGACGTTCCCGTTCTCGGCCAACGGCAAGGCCCAGGGCCTCGGCGACGCCGTCGGCTTCGTCAAGGTCGTCGCCGACGCCAAGTACAACGAGATCCTCGGCGCCCACATGATCGGCCCGGACGTGACCGAGCTGCTGCCCGTGCTCACGCTCGCGCAGAAGTGGGACCTCACCGCTGACGAGATCTCCCGCAACGTCTTCGCCCACCCGACCCTGGGCGAGGCCGTCAAGGAGGCCGTCGAGGGCATCGTCGGCCACATGATCAACTTCTGATCCTGCACCGATCGCCGTACGCGCGATCCTCCGAACGGCTCCGGCAAGGGGAGAACTCCCCATGCCGGAGCCGTTCGTCATGTGGGCAGAGTCTTTCTTGAACTTTTCCTGAGAGCGACCATGACATAGTGTCGCGTTCCGCACGGCTGGTATCGGGTCCGGTCGTGCGGGCACAACTCGGGGGTAGGGCAATGGCGATTCTTCAGCGGTACACATCCAGGTGCGATCACGCGACGTCGACCCCCTGACGCCGGACGTGCCTGAGATGGCTCTCTCCACAGCAGTCGACGTCACCACCACCCGGTGGTCGCCGCGTGACGTGGCGCCCTCGGCGGCGACCACGGTGCTCTCCTGCGCCGGTGCGACCCATGCCGGTGCGGTCCGCTCGGTCAACGAGGACTCCTTCCTGGTCGGGCCCCCGGTCTTCGTGGTGGCCGACGGCATCGGCGGACACGCCTGTGGCGACATCGCCAGCGCCCTGGTGGTCGAGGCCTTCGCCCCGCTGAGCGGCGACGCCTGCGCCACCGCTGCCGACGTCGAGGCTGCACTGGCCCGGGCGCGGGTCACCGTCGCCGGGATCGACGGCGCCGGTCCGGCCGAGCCCGGTGCGACGATGGTGAGCGCCTCCTACCTGGTCGAGGGGGAGCGGGCCTACTGGCTGATCTCCCACGTCGGCGACTCCCGGGCGTACTCCTGGACCGGCTCCGCCGTCGAGCAGATCACCCACGACCACTCGGTGGTCCAGGAGCTGATCGACTCCGGCGAGCTCTCGGCCGAGGCCGCGGCCACCCACCCCGATCGGCACGTGATCACCCGGGCGATCGGCGCCGCCGGCAACACCGCCGCAGAGTTCTCCCTCCTCCCCGTCGAGAGCAAGCAGCGGCTGCTGCTGTGCTCCGACGGGCTCACCAGCGAGGTCAGCGACCGCGCGATCTCGATGATCCTGTCCAACGCCGCCTCGGCCGAGCAGGCCGTCAGCGACCTGGTCGACGCCGCGGTGAACATGGGCGGGCGCGACAACGTCACCGTCGTCGTGATCGACGTCCTCGGGCTGGGGCCGTTCGCGGCGCTGCGCGAGGACACCATCCCCCTCCAGAGGAAGCCCAGATGAGCGCGTACTACGTCCCCGGAGATTCCGTCGTCCTGGTCACCGACCGTGGCCTGGTCGCCACCGGCGCCGCCAACGTCGAGCCCCTGACCACGCTGGCCGGCAGCGACCTGGTGGTGCTGGCCGTCATCGACGCGCTCTCCCAGGGTGCGCTCGCCTCGCTCTCGGACTTCGCCTGCGTGATCGCCGACGGCGACGACCTGCGGATCGTGCTGCGCGGTGCCTTCACCGCGACCGTCGACGGCCAGACCTGGAGCGGCGAGGGCGTCGCGACCTGGATCGAGCAGACCCTCGCCGGGGGAGCCGGCGCCGAGGTCGTGGTCGCCGCCGCGCCGCGGGTCACCGGATCCACCGGCCCGGAGCTGCCCCTGGACTCCGGGGTGGTCTACGCCTCGCAGGTCTGGTGGAGCCGTACGTCGGCCACGGTGACCGCCCCGGTCGCGCCCCCGGCCCCGCCGGTCGTCGCTGCCGCTGCCACCGCGCCGGTCACCCCGCCTGCTGGCCCGACGTCGCCTGCCCCGGCGGCACCGCCCGTGCCGCCCGTCCCGCCCGCGCCGCCGAGCCTGCCGCCGGTTCCCAGCCTGCCGCCGGTGCCGCCGGTGCCGCCGACGCTGCCCCCGGCCCCGCCCGCACCGGTCGCGGAGCGGACCATCGCCGAGCCCGAGACCGACCCGGAGCCCGAGCCTGCCGCACCGGAGGCCGCGCTGCCGGACCAGGCCGCCGACACGGGGGAGATCGAGCAGCCGGCGCCGATCGACGCGGACACCGCCGACGAGATCGAGGACGAACCCGCCGCGCCCAGTGCTGCCCCTTCGACGGTGCCGTCGGCCGACCCCGCGGACGCTCCCGAGACCCAGGAGTCCCAGCTCGACGCCCTCGACGCGATGTTCGGCGCCACCATCTCCGGGACCGGGGAGAGCGCCGTCGTGCCCGGCGACCATGACGGCCACACCATCACCGCCGAGCAGCTGCGCGCCCTGCGGGAGCGCTCGGCGGGGCAGCCGCCGGTGCAGCGCGCCGCGGTGGTCCTGGCCGACGGCACCCGCCACGTGGTCGCCCCACGGGTGCTGATCGGACGCCGTCCGGAGGCCCGCCAGATCAGCACCGGCGGCGTACCCACCCTGGTCACCGTCAGCGACCCGTACGTCTCCAGCACCCATCTCGATGTCAGCTGGGACGGCGGCCGGCTGCTGGTCACGGACCTGTCCACCAACGGCACCCTGTTGCTGCGTCCGGGCCAGCCCGCCCAGACCCTGGTGAAGGGCCACGCCACCGAGGTCGGTCGCGGCACCGTGCTGGCCCTGTCCGAGGAGCTCACCGTCACGATCGATGTGGGGCCTGAGGTCTGACGATGGCTGTCCCCGCTCCACCGAACCTTCCCGGGTTCACCTTCATCGAGCCGATCGGTGAGGGTGGCTTCGCCGACGTGTACCTCTACGAGCAGCGCCTGCCCACCCGCCGGGTCGCGGTGAAGGTGCTCAAGAAGGGCGCCGACGGAGCGCGGCTGGAGATGTTCTACGCCGAGGCCAACGTGATGGCCCAGCTCTCCAGCCACCCGTCGATCATGCCGATCTACCAGGCCGACGTGAGCGCCGAGGGACACCCGTACCTGGTCATGGAGCACTGCCCCGGACCCCACCTCGCCCAGCGCTTCCGGCGCGAGCGGCTCGACGTCGCCGAGGTCCTGGAGATCGCGGTGAAGGTCTCCAGCGCCGTCGAGACCGCCCACCGGGCGGGGATCCTGCACCGCGACATCAAGCCGCACAACATCCTCACCAACGTCTACGGGGCTCCGCTGCTCACCGACTTCGGGATCTCCTCGGCGGTGGGCGAGGGCGCCGAGGCCGAGCAGGGCATGTCGGTGCCGTGGTCGGCCCCCGAGGTGCTCTCCGACTCCCCGCACGCCGACGTCCGCAGCGACGTGTTCTCCCTGGCCGGCACCGTCTACTCGCTGCTGGCGGGCCGCTCGCCGTTCGAGGTGCCCGGTGCGCCCAACGACAACGCCACCCTGATCAGCCGGATCGAGCGCCACCGGCCGAGCCGGATCCTGCGCACCGACGTGCCCGACTCCCTCAACGAGGTGCTGCTCGCGGCGATGTCCCGGCGCCCCGAGGACCGCCCGGCCAGCGCGATGGCCTTCGCCCACCTGCTCCAGGAGATCGAGATCGAGCTGCGTCGTACGCCGACCCGGCTCGAGGTCCTCGACGCCGGACCGCGCGAGGGCGCCGCCGCCGGTGCCAACGACGAGCGCACCATGATCAAGCCGGTCTCGGTGATCGTGCCCGAGCAGTTCCATCCCACCGCCCTGCCCCGCGAGATCGAGGCCGCGACCATCATGCAGCGCCGCTTCCAGGCAGCGCCGGCAGGACTCGTCGCCCCGGGCCCCTCGCTCCAGATGGCACCCGAGGCCTCCCGCTCGGGCCACCGTGTCGGGACCGCCACGTCGGGCGGGGCCGAGGAGGGCCGGCGCAGCCCCTGGGTGATCGCGGTGGTCAGCGTGGTCGTCGTCGCGATCGCGGCGTACGGCGTCATCGCGATGCTCCGCGGTGGCTCGGGCCCCGGCGAGAACGCCCCGGACCCGTTCCAGATCAAGCCCGCCGACGCCGCCGGTGGCCCCGCCCCGGCCCCGGCGGTCAAGGCCACCCGGATCGGCGGTGGCTACCGGTTCAGCTGGGTCAACCAGGCACCCGCCGACGGCGACCTCTACAAGGTGGTCAGGACCCGCAACGGCGAGTCCCTGCCCGAGCTGCGGATCCCCGCCACCAGCATCGACTTCCGGCTCCGGTCGGGTCAGACCGGGTGCGTCACCGTGACGGTGATCCGCAAGAACCTCACCCAGCGGGCCGAGGCGTCCGAGCCGTTCTGCATGGCGGTGCGCTGAGATGAGCTTCTCCTTCACCTCCCGGGCCAAGGACCACGACTCCACCCTCAGCGTGGAGTTCTGTGGCGAGGAGTACGTGGTCGAGCCCGGCGCCACCTTCGGCATCGGCCGGGCCGCCGACCTGATCGTCGACGCCGACAACAGCTACCTGCACCGCCGGCTGGTGGAGCTGGAGTGGGACGCCGGCTTCTGGTGGGTCAGCAACGTCGGCAGCAGGCTGTCGGTGACCGTCAGCGGCGAGGTCGGCGGGCTGCAGTCCACCCTCGGCCCCGGGGCGCGGCTGCCCCTGGTGCTGCCGGCCTGCTCGCTGCTCTTCACCGCCGGCCCGACGACGTACGAGGTGAATCTGAGCGCCGAGATCCCGGTCTTCGCCGCTGCCCAGCAGTTCACCGCCGAGGACGGCGACATGACGCTCGGCTCGGTCGCGCTCACCGACAGCCAGTTCCGGCTGCTGCTGGCCCTGTGCGAGAACGCGCTGCGGCGGGTGGGCTCGGGCGCAGCCGAGATCCCGACCAACGTCGCCGTGGCACGCCGGCTGGGCTGGTCGATCACGACCTTCAACCGCAAGCTCGACAACGTCTGCGAGAAGTTCGACCGCGCCGGGGTGCGTGGCCTGCGTGGGGGACCGGGACGCAACGCGGTCGGGCGGCGCTCGCGCCTGGTCGAGTACGCGTTGGCCTCCCGGATCGTGCGGCGTGAGCACCTGCCGCTGCTGGACCGTCCCGCGGACGGGGAGGAATGAGGATGCTGTCGACCCTGCGGCACCGGAGCAGGCGGCTCCGGCGTACCGCCTCGGCGATCTCGCTGGCGCTGGTCGCCGGTCTGATCGTGCTGATCGCGATCAACAACGAGGGCGACCCGATCACCGAGGTGACGTTCAACGACGGCTCGGTCTGGGTGACCAACCAGCGCGACGGCCTGATCGGCCGGCTCAACCCGCAGATCCAGGAGCTCGACCTCGGGCTCCAGGCGCCGGGCGTCTCCTTCGACATCGAGCAGCAGGCCACCAGCCTCTTCACCGACGGCGTGGTGGGCAGCGACACCTCGATCGTGCCGATCGACGTGGCCAAGGCCGCCGGGGGCAGCCCGACCGCGATGCCGACCGGCACCGAGGTGGCCTACAACGGTGGGGTCTTCGCCCTGCGCGACCCCTCGACGGGCCGGGCCTGGGTCCAGCGCGAGGGCGTGCTCGCCACGATCACCGCGAAGTCGAAGGACTTCGCTGCCGAGAAGGTCGCCGCGGCTGCGGTCGGCACCGACGGCACCGCCTACCTGGTGCACCGCGACGGCGCGATCACGCAGGCTTCCTTCGCCGACGGCGGCCCACTGAGCACCAGCGGGGCCGGGCATCTGCCCGAGGCGCCGGCCGACGACCTCGAGGTCACCGTGGTGGGGGACACCCCGGTGGTGCTGGACCGCACCAGCGGCCGGCTGCTGATCCCGGGGCACGACGCCATCGACCTGCACGAGGACGACCTGAGCCACCTCCACGTCCAGGAGCCCTCGGCCAAGGCCGACTCGGTCGTGGTCGGCACCCAGACCGACGTGCTCCGGGTGCCCTTCGACGGCGGCGACGTGACCAGCCTGCGCCACACCCTGCACCTGGAGGGTGCCATCGCCGGGGACCCGGCGCCGCCGGTGGTCGTGGCCGGCTGCGTCTACGCGGCCTGGTCCGACCCGACCCCGGGTGCGGCCAACTACCTGCGTGACTGCCCCGACGCGGCCGACGACGACGCCCAGGCCCTGGGCGGTGAGGTCCAGAGCGGTGCCAGCCTGCGGTTCCGGGTGAACCGTCAGGTCGTGGTGCTCAACGACGTCGCCTCGGGCGACTCCTGGCTGGTCCAGCAGCCCGGGCACAAGAAGGTCTCGAACTGGGACTCGATCAACCCGGAGAAGCAGAACAAGCCGACCCAGGAGAAGGTCACCGACAAGGTCGAGCGCAAGCAGAACCGGCCACCGGAGGCGACCGACGACGACCTGGCGGCGCGCCCGAACAAGTCCAGCATCCTGCCGATCGTGGCGATGAACGACCACGATCCCGACGGCGACATCATCACCATCACCAAGGTGCAGTCGATCAGCGGACCCGACGTGGAGCCGAAGATCATCAGCGGCGGCACCCAGCTGCAGGTCACCCTGCACGGCACCGAGCCGGGCCTGGCCCGGCTGCGCTACTTCATCACCGACGGCAACGGCGGTGAGGACTCCGCCGAGGTGCGGCTGACGATCCTGGACAACGGGGTCAAGGACCACAAGCCGGAGATGATGAAGGACCGCGAGCAGCGGCTCACCGTCGGCCGGGGCAAGTCGTCCTCGCTCTACCTGCTGGCCGACTTCTTCGACCGCGACGGCGACGACCTGGTGCTGACCGGCGCCACCGCGACCGGCGGGCAGGTCGAGTTCCGACCCGACGGCACCCTCCAGTTCACCGACGACGGTGACGGCGGCCGGGCCAAGTCGGTCAGCTACACCATCGAGGACGGCCACGGTGAGTCGTACGTCGGCAAGTTCCCGGTCGACGTCAAGGACTCTGCCGAGCTCGCTCCGGAGCTGATCCCCGACCTCAAGTCCGGGGTGGCCAACACCCGGGTGCTGGTCCAGCCGCTGCTCAACGACCGCAACCCCGAGGGTGGCGACCTGCTGCTGGAGAAGGTCAAGGTCCGCGGCGACGCGACCGGCACCTACCTGCGGCCCGACCCCCGTACCGGCACGTTCACCTTCTCCGCGGACAAGGCCCGCACCTACTACCTCGACTACCGCGCGTCCTCGCCCTCGGGCGCCTCGGCGAGCTCGTTCGTCAGGTTCGACGTGGAGTCGCCGCCGAAGAACAACCAGCCGCCGATCGCGGTGGCCGACAAGGCGGTGCTCTCGCCGGGCTCGACCACCGAGGCCGACCTGCTGCTCAACGACATCGACGTCGACGGCGACGTGCTGGTGGTGACCAAGGTCGGCGACTCCTCCATCCCCGGGGTGAAGGTCTCGGTGGTGGACAAGCGGGTCGCGGTGATCAGCTCCTCGACCGATCTGGCGGGCCGCGCCGCGGTGATCAGCTACACCGTCTCCGACGGGCACAACTCCGCCGAGGGCACCCTGACCGTCAGCCAGCGCAGCGCGACCGGGGAGAACAGCAGCCCGGTGGCGAACAAGGACCAGACCACGGCGCGGGAGGGCTCGGTGGCCACCATCGGGGTGCTGGCCAACGACTCCGACCCCGAGGGCGGCAAGCTCCAGCTGGCCTACGTCCAGGCCACCCCCGACTCCGACGGCCGCAAGCTCGACATCTGGGTCGCCGACGACGTGCTGCGGTTCAAGGCGCCCGCGCTGCCCGAGGGCAAGCCGAAGGTGTTCAAGGCGATCTACGGCGTCAAGGACGGCGACGGCCTCACCTCGGCGGCCGAGGTGATGGTCTTCGTCATCCCCGACTCCGCGGAGAACAACCACCCGCCGGCACCGGCCCCGATCATCGAGCGGGCCGTGGCCGGTCAGCCCAAGGTGATCGCCGTCGACCTGGCCGGCGCCGACCCCGACGGCGACGCGCTCACCTTCACCCGGATCATCAGCGCCCCCAAGCGTGGCCGGATCCTCGACACCGGTGCGGACTGGATCAAGTACGAGGCCTACGAGAACCGGCCCGGGACCGACTTCTTCCAGCTCGAGGTGCGCGACAAGTTCGGTGCGATCGGTGTCGCCGCGGTCCGCGTCGGGGTGGTGCCCCGGCTCGCCGTCGACCAGGCGCCGGTGGCCCTGGACGACTCGATCGCGGTCAGGCCCAACCGCCGGGTCTCGGTCTACGTGCTGGGCAACGACGTCGACCCCGACGACGACAAGCTCCTGATCGGGGACAAGCTCGAGGCCGCCAAGAGCCTGCACGCCAGCCAGAGCAAGGGGTTCATCTCCCTGGACGTGCCCGGCCTGGACGACGGCAAGCCGGTCACCTCCACGGTCGGCTACCAGCTGCTGGACGAGGCCCGGCAGAGCGACAACGCGATGCTGCGCGTCGAGGCCCGCAAGGACGCCCCGTACTACGCCCCGGTCGCCCGCGACGACGTGGTCGAGCTGGCCGACATCGCCGGTCGCCCGGCGGGTGCCACCGTCGAGGTGGAGCCGCTGGTCAACGACCTCGACGTCGACGGGTCGCCCGACCAGCTGCGGCTGCTGCGCTGTCGTGCCGACACCGCCAACGGCTGCGCGGTGGTGGGCAACAAGCTCAAGATCACCCTGACCCCGCGCGACCAGGTCGTGATCTACGACCTCGGCGACGCCGACAGCCAGTCACCCGACACCTCCGGTGTGGTCTTCGTCAGGGGCACCGACAACATCGCTCCGACGGTCAACGCCGCCGCCGTCCCGGTCGTGGCCAAGGCCGGCGTACCGCTGACCCTGGACCTGCGTCAGGTGGTCGTGACCCGTCCGGGACGCACCGCGTCCCTGGTCGTCGGCGACGACCCCGAGGCGATCAACGGCCGCGCCGAGCAGTCCACCAGCGCCAAGAACCAGCTCGTCTTCACCGCTGCGCGCGGGTACGTCGGCCCGGCGTCGGTCTCGGTCAACGTCAGTGACACCCGCGGGGGCGACGACCGCACCGCCCTGGAGTCGGTGGTCACCATCCCGATCGACGTCACCCCGGCCACGAACGTGCCACCGACGGTGCGCGGCGCCGACATCAAGGTCGCCCAGGACACCGACGCCGAGCTCGACCTCGCCGGCCTGGTGCGTGACGTCAACCCGAAGTTCAAGCCCGACCAGATGGCGTACGCCATCGTCTCCACCGAGGGCAGCATCAAGACCAGCCTGACCGACAGCCTGCTGCGGGTCACCGCGCCGGGGGCCGAGTCCGGCTCGGGCACGATCGTCTTCGCCGTCGACGACCGCGAGGGCGGCCGCGCCCAGGGCACGATCCGGGTGCAGGTGGTGGCCAGCGACAGGCCGCTGGCCCGGGTGCCCACGGTCGAGCTCAAGGCCAAGCGCGACGAGCGGGTCTCGGTCGACATCGCCAGCTATGCGATCAACCCGTACGCCGACGAGAGCAAGTCCCTCACGGTGCACGACTCCTACTCCGTGGACGGCGGCGCTGCCTCGGCGATCTCCCGGTTCAAGGTCGACGGCACCCGGATCTCGTTCGTCCCGACCGGCACCGGCGTGGTGACGGTGCGCTTCACCGTCTCCGACGCCAGCGGCGACCGGAGCCGGGACGTGGTGGGCCGGATCAAGGTCGCGGTCGCCGCGCCGCCGGACAAGCCCACCCGGCCCGAGGTCTCGAGTGTGGAGGCCCGCTCGGTGGTGCTGTCGTGGCGTGAGCCGAACAACAACGGCGCCACCATCACCGGCTACCGGGTGCAGGGCAGCAACGGCTTCAGCACCACCTGCTCGGCCACGACCTGCACCCTGGACGGACTCAGCCCGGGATCGAAGTACAGCTTCAAGGTCGCTGCCGAGAACGAGGCCGGCACCGGTCCGTGGAGCGACGCCTCGGCGTCGGTGGTGCCGAACAAGGTGCCCGGCATCATGACGCCGCCGCGGGTCGACCCGAGCCCGACCGGACGCGACCGGCAGCTGACCCTGCACTGGGACGTGCCCGACAACGAGGGCGACGCCATCGGGAACTACGTGGTGAAGTGGAACGGCGGCACCCGGACCGTCGGCCCGGTCACCTCGACCACGATCAGTGGGCTGGAGAACGGCACCAGCTACCAGTTCAGCATCTACGCGGTGAACTCCGCCGGTCCCGGCTCGGAGTCGGGCAAGAGCGATCCCGAGGTGCCGTTCGGCAAGCCTGCGGCGGGGGAGAAGCCGTCGGTGACGCCGAGCCTGGCGAACTTCAGCCCCTACATCAAGGTGGACTGGCCCGCCCCGGACGCCAACGGCGACCCGATCACGAAGTACGCCGTCTACTGCGACCGGTGCTCCTCCAACCGCTACGTCGTCGAGGGCACCTCGCGGACGTTCACCCACGACGACGGCATCGACAACGGCACCAGCTACACGTTCAGCGTCGCGGCGATCAACCGTGCCGGGGAGGGCCCGCGCGGCCCGAGCGACGCAGCGATGCCGTTCCGGCCGGCCGACAAGGTCGAGGGGCTCTCCTACGTCACCTCGCCCGCCGACCGGACCGCGACGATCAGGTTCTCCGCCCCGCGCAGCCTCGGCGGCCTCGATCTCCAGTACTACGCGATCGAGGGCTCCGGGCTGGTCGGACCGACTCGGGTCTCGGGCGCGGCCCCAGGCGGCCTGGACCTGACCTTCTCCGACAACTCCTACCACTCGGTGCGGATCTACGCGGTCACCTCGAAGGGGCGCACCGGCGACATCCGGGGTGCCGACGACTCCCTCGGCGACGTCCTGACCTGGGGCAAGCCCGGCGCCCCGACCGGAAGCGGCTACGCCGACGGCTACTACGGCGTGAAGGTGAGTGCGAGCGCCGGCGGTGCCAACGGCCGTGACGTGCGTGGGGTGGAGTACTACGACGGCACCACCTGGCGCTCGGTGCGCAGCTGGGATCCGCCCGGGATCGGCGTCGACTACGGCGGGGCCGAGGGCTGCGTGAAGTTCAGGACCGTCTCTGCGGCCACCGACGCCCGGATGTACTCCGACGAGGTGCCGCTGTGCGGCCGCTCGAACACCCGCAAGGCGAAGATCGGGCGCGGCACGGCTCGCCGGGCCGCGGACGGCTCGCCGTGTGGTGGCCTCGACCAGCCCAGCTGCGTGCTGCGCTCGGTGCGGATCACCGGGGAGGGCTTCGCGAAGAGCGCCACCGTCTCGCTGGCGGTCAGCGGCTCCACGAAGGTCGGCACCTGCGCGGAGAACGTGACCACCGACCAGTGGGGCAACGTCGCCTTCGACACCGGCGACGGCTGCTGGTTCCAGGACGATGACGCCAGCGTGGACGTGATGGTCGACGGCGTCCAGGCGACGAGATGACGACGCGATGACGACGACATCAGCGACATCAGCCACATCAGCAGCACCGGCAGCACCAGCAGGACAGCGACGAAGGGGAGATCTCGGGATGGAACACAGCGCAGCAGCAGGAGGCACCCGCCGAGTCCGGCTCGGCCGGATCGCGGCGGTCGGTGCCGGCGCGGCCGCCCTGGTCGCCTCGACCGTGGTCGCCGGTCCGGCGACGGCCAAGCCGGCCCCCGGCACCACCATCGACGGCTACCTCCAGGCGATCGGCGGCGGCTCGTGCCAGCTCTCCGGTGCCGACAAGCTGCCCCGGGTCGTGACCGCCGCCGGTGCCCGCGCCGCCCTGTCGGCGGAGTCGTCGCGGGTGCTCACCACCACCGGGGGCGGCACCGTCGGGCAGGTGACCCTCAAGGAGGACGTCGCGATCACGCCGACCCTGCGCGGCGGCGGCCTGGCGCTGCTCACCGTGCAGGCCTCGGGCAGCCTCTCGTTCTGGCCTTCGGGCACCGGTGCCTCGTGCGGTGCCAACGGGACCGTGATCGCCAACGCCACGCCGTGGATGAGCAGCCACACCGTGCAGCCCGTCGCCGGCGCCGGCTGGCTCACCCTCCGGGTCGCCAACCGGGCCCGCAGCGTCACCCGGATCAAGCTGACCGTCTGGACCGCCGCCGGGACCGCCAGCACCTTCGTGCCCGACCGCGACATCGCCACCGACCAGACCATCAGGGCCTACCTCCCGGCCGGTGGCCTGGTCGACCTGTGGACCTCGGCCGGCGGCGGTGCCAGTGCGAAGGCGCCGCTCACCAAGGTGCAGACCACCAGCTGGACCACCTCGCTCCGCGGTGACGTGATCGGGGTCGGCGTCGCCACCGGCGCCCAGCGCGGTGCGCTCTTCCCGCGCCGCTCGGTCACCCTCCCGGCGGCGGTGTCGTGCGCCCGCCACACGGCCCGGATCGCCGTCACCAAGGTCGGCCGCAAGAAGGCCCGCAAGGTCGTGGTGGTGGTCAACGGCAAGAAGGTCCGCACCCTGAGCCGGCTGAAGGTCAAGGGGTACGGCGTCAAGGTGCCGGCCAAGGGCACCATCACGCTCAAGGCCAAGGTCACCTCCCGGCACGGCACCACCCGCACCACCGCCCGCACCTACGCCGCCTGCCGCTGACGCAGGCCCGTTCCACGATCCCGAGATCCCGACCCGAGGAGAGACCCGATGGCACTCACCCAGGACCAGACCGAGTGGTACGCCACCACGTTCGGACAGCTCGTCGCCAACGTCGAGACCGCGCTGGTCGGCAAGACCCGGACCGTGCAGCTGGCCTGGACGTGCCTGCTCGCCGAGGGGCACCTGCTGCTCGAGGACTTCCCGGGCACCGGCAAGACCTCGCTGGCCCGGGCGATGGCGCAGACCATGAAGGGGACCCAGAACCGGATCCAGTTCACCCCCGACCTGCTGCCCAGCGACGTCACCGGCGTCACGATCTACGACCAGAGCACGGCTCGGTTCACCTTCCACGAGGGGCCGATCTTCGCCAACGTGGTGCTCGCCGACGAGATCAACCGGGCCTCGCCCAAGACCCAGTCGGCCCTCCTGGAGGTGATGGAGGAGAGCCAGGTCACCGTCGACGGCGTCACCCACCGGGTGCCCGAGCCGTTCGTCGTGATCGCCACCCAGAACCCGATCGAGCAGGCCGGCACCTACCGGCTGCCCGAGGCCCAGCTCGACCGGTTCCTGATGAAGACCTCGATCGGCTACCCCGACCACGCCAGCACGGTCCAGATCCTCGCCCACGCCCACGGCAAGGCGGTCACCCGGCTGCAGCCGGTGATCTCCTCGGAGAACGTCGCCTCGATGATCGCGCTGGCCGCCGAGGTGCACGTCGAGCCGGCCGTGCTGGAGTACATCTCCCGGCTGCTCGCCGAGACCCGCGGGGCCCCCGAGGTGCTGCTCGGCTGCTCGGTGCGGGCCGGTCTCGGCCTGGTCCGGGCCTGCCGTGCCTGGGCGGCGGCGACCGGGCGCAGCTACGTGCTGCCCGACGACGTCAAGACGCTCGCCGAGCCCGTGCTGGCCCACCGGATGGTGCTCGACCCCGAGGAGGAGTTCCGCGGGACCACCACCACCGACGTGCTGCGCCGCATCCTCGGCCGGCTGCCGGCCCCGCAGGAGACCTCTGCCTGATGGTGTCCGAGGAGACGACGCAGGGGCGCATCGCCCGGGTCCGTCGGCGTGGCCAGGTGCTACGCCGGCGGGTGCTGGCCGCTGCGCTCAGCGGCTCCCGGCTGCTCACCGAGCGGTGCGCGCCGGCCGTCGCGGGCTGGCGCCGCGCCACCGCGGTGGTCTCGGTCGCCGCCTGGGTGCTGGCCGCGGCCGCGGTGATCGCGCTCGTGGTCGGCGTACGGACGGGATGGGCCGAGCTGGTGATCGGTGCGCTCTTCGGCTTCGCGCTGCTCCTGGTCGGCGTGCCGTTCGTGGTCGGGGCCCACCAGCTCTCCTCGACCCTGGACCTCGCCCGTGACCGGGTGGTGGTGGGGGAGCGGGCCCACGGTGCCCTGATCCTCACCAACGCCTCGGGGCGGCGGCTGCTGCCCAGCATCGTCGACCTGCCGGTCGGGGCCGGTCGGGCCTCCTTCGAGCTGCCCTCGCTCGGCACCGGCGCCGAGCACGAGGAGCTGTTCGCCATCCCGACCGCGCGCCGGGCCGTGCTCACCGTCGGCCCGGTCACCTCGGTGCGTGCCGATCCGCTCTCGCTGCTGCGTCGCGAGCAGGACCTCACCGGCGCCGAGCTGCTCTACGTCCACCCGCGCACCGTGCGGGTGGAGAGCTCCGCGGCCGGTCTGATCCGCGACCTCGAGGGCAACTCGGTGAAGAAGCTGACCGAGTCCGACGTGGCCTTCCACGCGCTGCGCGACTACGTGCCCGGCGACGACCGCCGCCACATCCACTGGAAGACCAGCGCCCGGTCGGGGCGGCTGATGGTCCGCCAGTTCGAGGAGACCCGCCGCTCCCACCTGCTGGTGATGCTCTCCACCCGAGTCGAGGACTACGCCAGCGACGACGAGCTGGAGCTGGCGATCTCGGTCGCCGGATCGCTCGGCGTCCGGGTGCTGAGCGAGGGCCAGACCTTGAGCACCGTCACCTCGGCCCGTGCGCTGCGGGCCCGCTCGACCCGACAGTTCCTCGACCGGCTCTCCGGGGTCGAGTTCACTCCCGGGGCCGGACCGCTGTCCACCGTCGCCCGCACCCTCGCCTCCGAGCACGGCTCGGCCAGCGTCGGCGTGCTCTTCGGCGGCTCGTTGACCGAGCTGGCCGAGTTCCGTCGGGCCCGGCGCTACCTGTCCAGTGAGATGCGGGTGATCGCCTTCCGCTGCGTCCTGGGTGCCGAGCCCGTGGTCAAGACGATGGGCGACCTCACCGTCGTCTCGGTGCCGCACCTGGACGAGCTCTCCCCGCTGGTGCGGAGGGCCGCCCTGTGAGCCTGTCCCAGCACAGCGGGAGCGTCGCCGGACGCACCGTCTCCGCGACCAGCACCCGCCGCACCCGTGACCCCGGCTCGCCGCTGGTGATGCTGATCGACGTCGTCCTGATCCTCGCCTGCGGTGCGCTGGCGGCCTGGCCGTTCGGTGACGCGTACGCCGGCCAGCGCTGGCTGGTCGCGGTCGTGGCGGGTCTCGCGCTGGGGGCCCTGATCGCCCTGGCCGGGTACCTGCTCCGGCTCGGACCCTGGGCCACCGCGCTGCTGCTGGCCCTGGTCTACCTCGTGCTCGGGCCGGGGCTGGCGGTGCCGGACCTGGCCAGCTCCGGGTTCGGCCCGAACTCGGCCGCCGTCCGCGGGCTGCTGCACGGTCTGGTGGAGTCCTGGCGCGATGCGCTCACCGCACCGGTGCCGCTGGGCACCACGGCCGCGGTCCTGGTGGTGCCCTTCGTCAGCGCGCTGCTGGCGGGTCTGCTGGCGGGGGTGCTGCTGTGGCGTTCGCGCTGGCCCGCTGCGGCGTCGCTGGCGGTGCTGGCCCTGTTCGTCACGGCGGCGGCGTACGGCGACGTCGACACGCACCACGTGCTGGGCCGCGGCCTGGCCCTCGGCGCGGTCCTGATCGTGTGGATGCGGCTGCGCAGCCTGCGCCACGTCCGGGCGCGGTGGGGCCGGCGGGCCCTGATGACGGCCGTCGTGGTCGCGATCGCCGGCGGGGTCGCGATGGCCGCGGCACCGGCGCTGACCTCGCACACCGAGCGTCGGGTGCTGCGCGACTACGTGCAGCCGCCGTTCGACCCGCAGGACTACCCGAGTCCGCTGTCGAAGTACCGCGCCTACGTGAACTCCGACGTCGCCAAGGCCAAGCAGCTCTTCTCGGTGCAGGGGCTGCCGAAGGGCTCGGCGGTGCGGCTGGCGACGATGGACTACTACGACGGCGTGGTGTGGAACGTCGCCGGCGGCGAGCACGCCACCTCGGACTCGGGGACGTTCCGTCGGCTCCGCTCCGACGCCCGCGCCGGTGCCAGGTCGACCCCGGTCTCGGTCACGATCCTCGACCCCGACTACCACGATCCGTGGGTGCCGACGATCGGTCAGACCGACACGGTGAGCGTCGAGGGCAGGCCGGGTGCGGCGCTCTCGGAGCTGGTCTACAACCGGGAGACGGGCACGCTGGCCAGCACCGCGGCGGTCAAGCCGGGGACGACGTACCGGCTGCAGAGCGAGGTCACCGCGCAGCCGGCCCGGGAGAAGACCTCGCTGGCCGAGGTCGACGGCGGCGTCTCGACGCCGACCCCGGCGATGGTGCCCGACGAGCTGATCTCCCGGGTCAAGGAGTGGCAGGGCAACGACGAGTTCGTCGGGGGCGCCCCGGGTGCCTGGCTGCTCTTCCTCGCCGACGCGTTCAAGAACAAGGGCTTCTTCACCGACGGTGACGGCAACGTCCCGGCCGGCCACGGCTACAGCAGGCTCGCCCTGCTGACCCGGCCCAACAGTCAGCCGCTGGGCGACGATGAGCAGTACGCCGCCGCGATGGCGCTCGCCGCGCAGGCGATCCGGAACCTCCCCGCGCGGGTGGTGATCGGCTTCAGGACGCCCTCGGACAGCACCAGCAACGCGGTCACGATCGAGGGCCGCGACATGGCGGCCTGGGTCGAGGTCAAGCTCGCCGGACTGGGCTGGGTCACCTTCGACCCGACCCCGCCCGACCAGCAGATCCTGCAGCGTCCCAAGGAGGACCCGAACGACGACCCGCAGCCGCAGGTGCTCCAGCCGCCGCAGCCGCCCGGCGAGCCGAAGGAGGCCGGGGCCAACCTGCAGCAGGGCGACAGCAAGAAGTCGAAGTTCGACCTGTGGGGCCTGGTCGGCGACATCGCCGCGGTGCTGCTGCGCGGCGGCCAGATCCTGCTGCTGACCAGCCCGCTGTGGGGGATCGTGCTGTTCAAGGCACTGCGCCGTCGACGCCGCCGTCGGGCCGCCGATCCGACCACCCGGCTCAGCGGCGGGTGGCGGGAGCTGACCGACCGTGCCCGCGACCTCGGGGTGACCCTGCCCTACAGCAACACCCGGCTGGAGAACGGCCACCTGCTGGAGGAGACCTTCCCCGACGGGGGTGCGGTCGACCTGGCCGCCCGGGCCGACGCCCACATCTTCGGTGGGGGCACCCCCGAGGACGCCGAGGTGGCGGCGTATTGGGCCGACGTCCGCACCGCCACCCGTCGGCTGCCGCGCTCGCGGCCCTGGTGGCGCCGTCCGTGGGCGTGGCTCTCGCCCGCCTCGGTGCCGTGGGCCGACCTCGGCCGGCGGCTGCGTGCCCGGCTGGAGCGGGGCCGCGACCGGATCGGGGCGCTGGCCGGCCGGGTGACCCACAGATTGCACGAGCTCGTGCGACGCGAGAAGCCACGAGAGAAGCGATGAGACAAGAAGGTGAAGCGATGACGGTTCCGGTCTCGATCGGGCAGCCGAGGTACGCCTCGGTGGGGAAGCGGATCGGCGCCTATGCGCTGGATCTGGTGGTGGTCGTCCTCGTGGCCGGCGTCGCAGGCGGCCTCGCCGCGGTCATCGGCGGCCGCAGTGCCGTCGGGGTGGGCACCTCGATCGCCCTGCTCGTGGTCGGGATCGGGCAGTGGGTGCTGCTCGGCCGTCGCGGCTTCACGGTCGGCAAGGTGCTGCTCGGCCTGCGCGTGGTCGACGCCGGCAGCGGTGCGCCGATCGGGATGGGCAGGGCGCTGCTGCGTAGCCTGGTGCTGGGTCTGCTCGGCTCGGTCTGGATCCCGCTGATCGTGATGGCCTGCCTGATCCCCGGCGACCCGCGCCGCCAGGGCTGGCACGACAAGGCGGTCAACTCCGTCGAGCTCGACACCGATGGTGCGCCGGCGGGGAGACTCCCCGGGGCGGCCACCGGCGCTCCGAACGGCGCTCCGATCGGGGCACCGCCCGGGCGCCCTGTCGGGGCCGGCGCCGGTCCCTCGGGCCCGCCGCCCGGGGCTCCGGCCACCGCGCCCCGGGCCGCCACCGCCCCGGCC
>NZ_JASLGR010000018.1 GCF_030150155.1 Nocardioides sp. | reverse complement strand
CCTCGGGGTGCGAGGTGCTGAGGCTGCCCTTGTCGGGGCGGATGAGGAGCAGGAGGACGTCCTCCGCGATCAACACGCTGCCACGGTAGCCCTCCCGGAAGACGAGCGGGACCCGGCTGGAGAGATCCGGTCCGCTGCGCTGCGGGGTCGACCGTGGCAGGGGTTCGTGGCAGGGATTACTGCGTCGACTACTGCGCCGACCTCACCCGGATGCCGCTCAGCGGCACCGTGGTGGTGCCGGCGGGGTCGGTGAAGAAGTCGTTGCCCTTGTCGTCGACCACGATGAAGGCGGGGAAGTCCTCGACCTCGATCTTCCAGATCGCCTCCATGCCGAGCTCGGGATACTCGTTCACCTCGACGGACTTGATGCAGTCCTGGGCCAGCCTCGCCGCGGGGCCGCCGATGGAGCCGAGATAGAAGCCGCCGTGCGCGTGGCAGGCCTCGGTGACCGCCTTAGACCGGTTGCCCTTGGCCAGCATCACCATCGAGCCGCCGGCTGCTTGGAACTGCTCGACGTAGGAGTCCATCCGACCCGCCGTGGTCGGCCCGAACGAGCCCGACGCCATGCCCTCGGGGGTCTTGGCGGGGCCGGCGTAGTAGACCGGGTGGTCCTTGAGATAGGCAGGCATCTCTTCGCCGGCGTCGAGCCGCTCCTTGATCTTCGCGTGCGCGATGTCGCGCGCGACGACCAGCGGCCCGGTCAGCGACAGCCGGGTCTTGACCGGGTAGGACGACAGCGTCGCCAGGATCTGCGACATCGGCTGGTTGAGGTCGATCTCGACGACCTCGCCCGACTCGATGGTCTCGGCGACGCCCGCCTCGGGCATGTAGTGGGCGGGGTCGGTCTCGAGCTGCTCGAGGAAGACGCCCTCGGCGGTGATCTTGCCCAGCGCCTGGCGGTCGGCCGAGCACGAGACGGCGATGCCGACCGGCAGCGAGGCGCCGTGGCGGGGCAGCCGCACGACGCGGACGTCGTGGCAGAAGTACTTGCCGCCGAACTGGGCGCCGATGCCGAACTCCTGGGTGAGCTTGAAGATCTCCTCCTCCAGCTTCGGGTCCCGGATGCCGTGGCCGGTCAGGTCGCCCTCGGTGGGCAGGTGGTCCAGGTAGTGCGCCGAGGCCAGCTTGGCGGTCTTCATGGTGTGCTCGGCCGAGGTGCCACCGATGACGACAGCGAGGTGGTACGGCGGGCACGCGGCGGTGCCGAGGCTCTTGAGCTTCTCGTCCAGGAACGTCAGCAGTCGCTCCGGGTTGAGGATCGCCTTGGTCTCCTGGAACAGGAACGACTTGTTCGCCGAGCCGCCGCCCTTGGCCATGAAGAGGAAGTGGTACTCAGGCGCCTTGCCCTCGGTGCCCGGCGTGGAAAAGATCTCGATCTGCGCCGGCAGGTTGGTGCCGGTCGGCTTCTCGTCGTACGTCGTGATCGGAGCCATCTGCGAGTAGCGCAGGTTCAGGCTGGTGTAGGCGTCGTAGATGCCCTTCGCGACGGTCGCGCCGTCGTCGGTGCCGGTCAGGACGCCCTCGCCCTTCTTGCCCATCACGATCGCGGTGCCGGTGTCCTGGCACATCGGCAGGATGCCGCCCGCGGAGATGTTGACGTTCTTGAGCAGGTCGAGCGCGACGAAGCGGTCGTTGCCCGAGGCCTCCGGGTCGTCGATGATCTTGCGCAGCTGGGCCAGGTGGGCCGGGCGCAGGTAGTGCTGGATGTCGTGGATCGCCTCGTAGGTGAGGCGACGGATCGCCTCCGGGTCGACCTTGAGGAACGTGCGCCCGTCGACCTCCACCGTCGACACACCCTCAGCCGTCACCAGCCGGTAGGGCGTGTCGTCGTGGTGTGCGGGCAGGAGGTCGGAGTACTGGAACTCAGGTGCGTTCGCCACGGTGCCTGAGTTTATCCCGCGTGCTGGGTCGCCCGGGAGGCGGTGCGCCTGATCGCGGCGACGTACGTCGGCCACAGCGGCTCGGGGAGGTCGTGTCCCATCCCCTTGATCAGCAGCAGCTCCGAGCCGGGGATCGCCATCGAGGTGGCCCGGCCGCCCGAGACGTGGACCATCCGGTCGGAGAGTCCGTGGACCACCAGGGCGGGCACCGTCAGGCGCCCCAGGTCGCGGGTGCGGTCGCGCTGGGTGAGGACCGCCATCATCTGCCGGCCGGTGCCCGCCGCGCTGACGCCGTACTCCCAGGTGGCCTCGGCGTTGTAGACCTTGCGGGCCTGGGTGAGCCGGAAGGCGGGGGACTCGATCAGGGACCAGATCCGCACCGAGTTGCGGACGAACCCCTCCTGGCCGTTGGCCGGGGTGAGCAGGGCCGGCAGGATCCGTGGGTCCTGCCAGCCGACCGTGCGCTTGCCGGTGGTCGACATGATCGAGGTCAGCGACCTGACCCGCTCGGGGTGGCTGACCGCCATCGTCTGGACGATCATGCCGCCCATCGACATCCCGACCAGGTGGGCGCTCTCGATGCCGAGGTGGTCGAGCAGGGCGAAGGCGTCCTCGGCCATCTCCTCCAGGCCGTAGGGTCGCTTCACCGGCAGGCCGAGGAAGGCGCCGACGATGCCCGGCAGGGTGACCTTGCCGCGGATCTTGGTGGACTGGCCGGTGTCGCGGTTGTCGAACCGGATCACGTGGAAGCCGGCGTCGGCGAGCTGCTCGCACAAGCCGGTCTCCCACCAGATCAGCGGTCCGCCCAGGCCCATCACCAGCAGCAACGGCTCCGCCGACGGGTCGCCGAAAGTGTCGTAGGCGAGGTCGAGGGAGCCGAGCTGCGCGAGAGTCATATCGCGAGACTACGTGCCGAGGGGATCGCTCGCCTCCCGATGCGGGATCCGGCCGGCCCGGCCGAGGTCGACGGTGAGGTTCTCCGTGGTCGCCGGGTCGAACAGGTGCACCTTCTCCGCATCCATCCAGATCTTCACCCGGTCGCCCTCGGCCACCTCGCTGGAGCCGTCCAGGGTGATCACCAGCTGGGTGCGCACGACCTCGCCGTCGAGCTCCTGCTCGAGCTGGGTGAGCTGGCTGTGCACCTGGGGCGGCGCCTCGAAGGGGATGTAGGCGTAGGTCTCGTTGCCCAGCCACTCCACCACGTCGACGGTGGCGTCGAAGGTGTTGGCCTCGGAGACGTTGCGGGCGTGCGGTGCCGAGGCCTCGGCGAAGCTCTCCGGCCTGATCCCGGCGATCAGCAGGCCCCTGCCGGCGGCGGCCTGCGCCTTCTCGGCGGGGAGCTCGACCTCGCCGAAGGGGAGGGTGAGGGTGGTGCCCTCCACGGTGGCGGGCATGAAGTTCATCGGCGGGGAGCCGATGAAGCCGGCGACGAAGAGGTTCGCCGGGTGGTCGTAGAGCTCGCGTGGGGTGGCGAGCTGCTGCAGCACGCCCCGCTTGAGCACCGCGACCCGGTCGCCGAGCGTCATCGCCTCGATCTGGTCGTGGGTGACGTAGACGGTGGTGATGCCCAGCCGCTTCTGCATCCGGGCGATCTCGGTGCGCATCTGGCCACGGAGCTTGGCGTCGAGGTTCGACAGCGGCTCGTCGAAGAGGAACGCGTCCGCGTCGCGCACGATGGCGCGCCCCATCGCGACCCGCTGGCGCTGGCCGCCGGAGAGGTTGGACGGCTTGCGCTCCAGGTGCTCGTTCAGCTCCAGGGTCTCGGCCGCCGCCCTGACCTTCGTCTCGATCTCGGCCTCGGGGGTGCCCGCCAGCCGGAGCGGGAACGCGATGTTCTCGTAGACCGTCAGGTGCGGATAGAGCGCGTAGTTCTGGAAGACCATCGCCAGGTTGCGGTCGCGGGGCGCCAGGTCGTTGACCCGTCGTTCGCCGATCAGCATGTCGCCCGACGTGATGTCCTCCAGTCCGACGATCATCCGCAGCAGGGTCGACTTCCCGCAGCCCGAGGGGCCGACCAGGATCATGAACTCCCCGTCGGCGACGTCGATGCTGACGTCGTTGACGGCCGGGAAGCCGTCGCCGTACTTCTTCACGATGTGGTTCATGGTGATGGACGCCATGAGGTCACCCCTTCACTGCGCCGGAGGTCAGTCCGGCGACGATCTTGCGCTGGAAGAGCAGGACGATGATCACGATCGGGATCGTGACGATCACCGACGCCGTGGCCAGCTGGCCGTACGGCGGGTTGAACGGGTCGCCGCCGACGAAGAACGACATCTGGGCCGGCACGGTGCGGGCTCCGGTGGTCGAGGTCAGGGAGATCGCCAGGGCGAACTCGTTCCACGCGAAGAAGAACGTCAGGATCGCCGCGGTGAAGACCCCGGGCGCGGCCAGCGGCACGATCACCTTGCGGAACGCCTGCCACGGGGTGGCGCCGTCGACCTGGGCGGCCTGCTCCATCTCCCACGGGATCTCGCGGAAGAACGCCGAGAGCGTCCAGATCGCCAGCGGCAGCGTGAACGTCATGTACGGGATGATCAGGCCGGGCCAGGTGTTGAACAGGTGGAAGGTGCGCCACATGTCGAACAGCGGGCTGATCAGGGAGACCACCGGGAACATCGCGATCGCCAGTGCAAGGGACAGCACCAGGCGCTTGCCCCGGAACTCCAGGCGAGCGATGGCGTACGCCGCCAGGGTCGCGAAGATCACCGACAGCACGGTGGCGATGATCGCGATCCCGAACGAGTTGCGCAGCGCGTAGAGGAAGTCGGAGTTGCTCAAGATGTCGCGGTAGTTCTGCAGGGTCCAGGTCTGGGGCAGGAACTGCGGGCTGCCGGAGTTGGTCTCGGCCTGCGACTTGAAGGAGAGCGACAGGATCCAGGCCACGGGCAGCAGGCACCAGACCAGGATCACCACCAGCCCGACGCCGTTGCCGACGAGGGTCTTGCGCGTCGTGCGTGCCATCAGCCCTCCCCTCGGGCCCGGGCCAGGTCGACCCGGAAGAGCTTGACGATTCCGAACGCCAGCAGCAGCACGGTGAGGAAGAGCAGCACCGACAGTGCCGACCCCATCCCGAGCTGGAACTGCTCGATCACCTGCCGGTAGGTCAGGAACGACGACGACTCGGTGTTCTGGGCACCCTTGGTCATCACGTAGATGTTGTCGAAGATCCGGAATGCGTCGAGTGCCCGGAAGAGCACCGCGACCATGATCGCGGCCCGCATGTTCGGCAGGATCACCTTCCACAGCCGCTGCCACCAGGTCGCACCGTCGACCTGGGCCGCCTCGAGCATGTCGTCCGACACCTGGGAGAGTCCGGCCAGGAGCAGCAGCGACATGAACGGCGTGGTCTTCCAGATCTCCGAGACGACGATCGCGAACATCGCGGTCCAGTGGTGTCCGAACCAGTTCGTCGCATCGGCTCCGGTCTGGATCCCGGGCAGCCAGGCGAACCAGCTGTTGACGAAGCCGTTGTTCAGGCTGAACGCGAACTGCCAGGCGAACGCCGAGACCACGGTGATGATGCCGTACGGGATCAGGATCGAGGTCCTGATCAGCCCGCGGGCGAAGATCACGCGGTGCATCACCATCGCGAAGATGAAGCCGATCACCAGCTCGACGGCGACGCTCACGATCATGATCAGCACCGTGTTGAGGGTGTCGCGCCAGAACAGCGAGTCGGTCAGGATCGTGCCGTAGTTGCTCAGGCCGACGAAGGCCCGGTCGTCGGGCGTGGTCAGCCGGTAGCGGTAGAGCGAGAGGTAGAGCGCCTGGATCATCGGCCATGCGGTCACCACCAGCATCACGATGACGGCCGGTGCGACGAGCTTGAGGCCGAGACGGTTCTCCGCGGCGGCCCTGTCGGTCGTGGCGCGCTGCCGGTGGGGCGTGGCAGCGGTGGCGACGGTGGTGGTCACAGCAGCTTCCTTCCGTGCAGCACCTGGGTGATGAAGGTGGAGGAGGCGCCAGGCGTGCTCGGGCTGACCGAGACCGGGGGGTGCCAGGTGGACTGGATCGCGCCGGAGATGTCACTCCAGTACGGCGTGGTGGGGCGCGGACCCGCCTGGTCGACGCTGGTCTCGAAGAGCTTGAGCAGATCGGCGGGGTAGGCCTTCTGCAGGGCGGGGTAGGCGTACCCCGCCGCGCTGGCCGGCATGTTGCCCTCGGCCAGGGCGTACGTGCCCTGACTGGTCGGTGAGGTCAGGCAGGCGACGGCCTGCATCGCCAGGTCGGTGTGCTGGGAGTACTTGCTGACACCGATCCCGATGCCGCCGTACGGCGGACGCGACTCCTGCCCCGCCACGGTCTCGGGGTAGCGGGCATAGCCCAGATCGCTGCCCAGCGTCTTGCTGTGGGCGCTGTAGATGTAGGTCCAGTTGGTCAGGAACCCGCCGATCGAGGAGGCGAAGGTGGCCTCGGACTGGCCCTCCTGGGCGATGGAGAGGTCCGGCGGTGCTGCCGAGCTGTGCGCGAGCTTCTGGATCACCTGGGCGGCGGCCTTGCCGGCGGCGGAGTCGATGTCGACCTTCGCGTCGATGCCGTCGGTCAGGTTGCTGGCGATGTCGCCCCCGGCACCCATGATCAGGGCGTTGATCAGCACGACGTAGCCCTCGTACTTGTTGGCCTGGACGGCGACCTTGGTGCCGGTCTTCGTGGCGGCGTCGATGATCTGGTCCCAGGTCACCGGCTTGGTCATGTCCAGGCCGGCCTTGCGGGCCACCGACGTGCGGTACCAGAGCACCTGGGTGTTGGACCAGAACGGGGCCACCGCGAGCTTGCCGTCCCAGCTGGAGGCGTCGACGGCGCCCTTGAACGACTGCTGCTTCAGGCTCGCCTGGAGTGCGTCGGGCAGGGTCGCCAGGTAGCCGGCGTTCGCGAGCTCGGCGGTGTAGGCCGGGTCGAGGCTCATCAGGTCGATCGAGCTGTCGTGGGCGTTGAGCCGGCGGGCGAGCTGGACGCGCTGCTGGGTGGCGTCCTGGGGGAGGAGCTGGGTCGTGATCGTGTACTGCGAGGTGCTGCAGTCCTTGGCCAGGGCTGCCTGCCCGCCGTTGTCGGGGTTGATGTACCAGACCAGCTGGGGCGTGCCGCCCGAGGATCCGCAGGCCGCCAGGGTGGTCGAGGCCAGGGCGGCAGCCGCGACGGAAGCGAGCACTTTCCCTCGTCGCCTCATAGAGCTGCCTTTCCCGATGTTCAGCAGTGACCTACATCACAGGTATAACCCCTGGGGCTGGTGGCGTCCAGCGTCGTCGGAGTGGTGCCCCCATCTAGGGGAGATCAAACAGCGCCGCCCTCCCACGGGGGAGGACGGCGCTGTGGCGGCGGGGCAGGCTCAGCGACCGAAGTCGATCGCCGAGTACGCCTGCAGCTTGGAGAGCTGGTGCTCGGAGGCGACCTTGCGGATCGTGCCCGAGCGGCTGCGCATCACCAGGGACTCGGTGAAGACCGAGCCGTGCGGGCCGAAGGAGACGCCGCGCATCAGGTCGCCGTCGGTGATGCCGGTGGCGACGAAGAAGCAGTCGTCGCCGGTGACCAGGTCGTTGGTGTGCAGCACGAAGTCGGGGTCCAGGTTGTGGCCGGCGTCCAGCGCGCGCTGACGCTCGGCGTCGTCGGTGGGCCACAGCCGACCCTGGATGGTGCCGCCGATGGCCTTCATCGCGCAGGCGGCGACGATGCCCTCGGGGGTGCCGCCGACGCCGAGCAGCAGGTCGGCGCCCGAGCCCGCCCGGGCCGCGGAGATGGCACCGGCGACGTCGCCGTCGGTGATGAACTTGATCCGGGCACCGGAGGCGCGGATCTCGTCGACCAGGTCGGCGTGACGCGGACGGTCGAGGACGATCACGGTGATGTCGGAGGGCTTGGTGCCCTTGGCCTTGGCCACCAGGTGGATGTTCTCGGCGGCGGGCAGCCGGATGTCGACGACGTCGGCGGCCTCGGGGCCGGTGACGAGCTTCTCCATGTAGAAGACCGCGCTCGGGTCGTACATGGTGCCGCGCGGCGCCACCGCCATGACGGCGACGGCGTTGCTCATCCCCTTGGCGGTCAGGGTGGTGCCGTCGATCGGGTCGACGGCGACGTCGCACTCGGGTCCGGTGCCGTCACCGACCTGCTCGCCGTTGTAGAGCATCGGGGCGTTGTCCTTCTCGCCCTCACCGATCACGACGGTGCCGTTCATCGCGACGGTCGAGATCATCGTGCGCATCGCGTTCACCGCGACACCGTCGGCACCGTTCTTGTCACCCCGCCCGACCCAGCGAGCAGCTGCCATCGCGGCGGCCTCCGTGACCCGCACGAGCTCGAGCGCGAGGTTGCGGTCGGGGGCGGGAGTCGGGACGTCCAGGGACTCGGGGAGGGTGCTCATAAGGCGCACCTTAGCGGTCGCGGGTTGCCTCACGATGACCTCTGAGCGTGCGTTTGTGAGACCTACGTCGCTTGAACGATCCATAGTGCCCTCTGGAACACTGGTCCGGTGACTCAGACGCAGCAGACCCCTTCCGAACCGGCGCAGGGAGCCCGTCGGTACCCGCGGACGTTCGGGGGCCTGATCGCGTCGATGATCGTCGCGGTAATCGGCGTGGTGGCCTACTGGGCCCTGCAGAACGCCACCCACGACCGGCCCGAGATCCAGCCCGAGGCGGTCGACTACCTGGGCACCGTGCAGACCGTGCAGGAGGCGAAGTACGCGATCGCCTATCCGCCGACCCTGCCCGCCGGTGCGATCGCCACCGCGGTCCGCTTCACCCCGGGCGACCGTCCGGTCTGGGGACTGTCGGTGCTGACCAAGGACGACAAGTTCATCGGCGTGGAGCAGGAGAACGAGGACCTGAGCACGCTGCTGACGACGTACGTCGACAAGCACGCGCGCCAGGGCAAGGACGTCACCCTCACCTCGGGGCTGGCCACCGGTCCGACCGCCTGGACGACCTGGTCGGACTCGGGCGGCGACCATGCCTTCGCGACCAAGCTCGGCACCACCACCGTGGTGGTCTACGGCTCGGCCTCGGTCGAGGATCTTCAGGCGGTCGCCGAGTCCCTGACCACGGCGCCGACTACTGCTCAGACTCGATAACGGCGTCGAGGCGGGCGCGCGCCCCGTCGAGCCACTCCTGGCACACGGTGGCGAGCCGCTCGCCGCGCTCCCACAGTGCCAGCGACTCCTCCAGGGTGGTGCCGCCGTTCTCCAGCGCCCGGACGACCTCGACCAGCTCGGCGCGGGCCTCCTCGTAGCTGACCTTCGGCGCGGGGTCGGCGGGGGACTCAGTCTTCTTCGCGGTCGCCATCGGCGGCCTCCTTGTCGTGCTCGGTCGTGCGTACGTCGGCGTGGATCCGCCCATCGGCCAGCCTGATGCTCACCGGGGCGCCAGGCGCGGTCGCGGTGATGCTGGTCAACACCCGGCCCTCGCCGTCCTGGACCACCGCGTAGCCGCGCCGTAGCGTCGCCAGCGGGGAGAGCGCCCGGGCTCGGGCGCGGTGGTGGTCGATGTCGTCGGCGGCCCGGTCGAGCTGGTGGGAGAGCACCCGTCGGCTGCGCTCGCGCAGGGCGGCGATCTCGTCGAGGCGCCCGTCGACCATCGAGCGCGGGTCGCGCATCTCGGGACGGTTGCGCAGTGAGTCCAGGCCGAGCTGCTCGCGGCTGAGCCAGTGGTCGAGCACGGTGCGCAGCCGGGCCCGGGCGCCGGTGACCAGGCGCAGCTCCTCGGCCACGTCGGGCACCACGTGCTTGGCGGCGTCGGTCGGGGTGGAGGCGCGCAGGTCGGCGACCAGGTCGAGCAGTGGGGTGTCGGGCTCGTGCCCGATCGCACTGACCACCGCGGTGGTGAGCCGGTGCACGGCGCGGATCAGGGACTCGTCGCTGAACGGCAGCAGGTCCTCCACCGAGCCGCCGCCACGGGCCACCACGATCACGTCGACGTCGGGGTCGTGGTCGAGGCGGTCCAGTGCGTCGATCACCTCGGGCACACAGCGGGTGCCTTGCATCGGGGTGTGGATCACGCGGAAGGTGGCGCCGGGCCAGCGCCGGCGTACGGTCTCCAGCACGTCCCGCTCGGCGGCGGAGTTGGCGGCGGTGACCAGGCCGATGGTGTGCGGCAGGAACGGCAGCCGGCGCTTGAGCTCGGCGGCGAAGAGCCCCTCGGCGGCGAGCAGCTGGCGGCGCTGCTCCAGCCGGGCCAGGAGGGCGCCCAGACCGACCGGCCGGATCTCGCGGGCGAAGAGCGAGAGCGTGCCGCGGTTGGCGTAGAAGGACGGCTTGGCGTTGATGATCACGCTGGCGCCCTCGGTCAGCGGGGTCGCCAGCGAGTCCACCACGTGACGCTGGGCGGTGACCTGGATGGAGATGTCGGCATGGGAGTCGCGCAGCGTCATGAAGACCGTCGCCATCCCCGGTCGGCGGCTGATCTGGGCGATCTGGCCCTCGACCCAGACCGCACCCAGCTTGTCGATCCACCCCGAGATCGCGTTCGCGATCTGCCGCACCGGGGCGGGCTGCTCCGGGGAAGTCTCCAAGGCCATGACGCAACCGTAGACTGGCCCGGTGACAGATCTGGCGATGCCCCGCGTGCTCAGCGACGACGAGAAGCAGGTCCTGCTGGCCTCTCCGCGCGGATACTGCGCGGGCGTGGACCGTGCCGTCGTCACCGTGGAGAAGGCGCTGGAGCTGTACGGCGCTCCGGTGTACGTCCGCAAGGAGATCGTGCACAACAAGCACGTCGTCGACGACCTGCGCAGCCGCGGTGCCATCTTCGTCGAGGAGCTCGACCAGGTGCCGGCGGGGGAGACCGTGGTCTTCTCCGCCCACGGGGTGAGCCCGGCGGTGCACGCCGACGCCGAGGTCCGCCAGCTCAAGACGATCGACGCGACCTGCCCGCTGGTGACGAAGGTGCACTACGAGGCGGTCCGGTTCGCCAACGAGGACTACGACATCGTCCTGGTCGGCCACGCCGGCCACGAGGAGGTCGAGGGCACGATGGGGGAGGCGCCCGACCACATCCAGCTGGTCCAGCACCCCGGCGACGTCGAGAACCTGGTCGTGCGCGACCCGGCCAAGGTGGTCTGGCTCTCCCAGACCACGCTGAGCGTGGACGAGACGATGGAGACGGTCAAGGCGCTGCGGGCCCGCTTCCCGCAGATGATCGACCCGCCGAGCGACGACATCTGCTACGCCACCCAGAACCGCCAGCTCGCGATCAAGGAGATCGCCGTAGCGGCGGACCTGGTGATCGTGGTCGGCTCGCGGAACTCCTCGAACACGATGCGGCTGGTCGACGTCGCACTGGAGGCCGGCGCGAAGGCGGCGTACCGCGTCGACGACGCCGGCGAGATCGAGGAGGGCTGGCTCGAGGGCGTCCGCTCGGTCTCGGTGACCAGTGGTGCCAGCGTCCCCGAGGGTCTGGTCCAGGACGTGCTGGCGTGGTTGGCTGATCGTGGCTTCCCCGGTGCGCAGGCGGTGACCAGCGCCGAGGAGTCGCTGGTCTTTGCCCTTCCCAAGGAACTTCGGCGCGACCTCAAGGCCGCTGCCCAGGCAGGAGCGTGAGATGGCTCGTTATCTCGATGTCCACCCGGTCAACCCGCAGCCGCGACTGATCTCGCAGATCGTCGAGGCGCTGCGCGACGATCAGGTGATCGCCTACCCGACGGACTCGGGCTACGCCCTCGGCGCGCGGATCGGGTCCAGGGACGGCAAGGAGCGGATCCTGGCGATCCGCGAGCTCGACGAGAAGCACCACTTCACCCTGATCTGCCGCGACTTCAGCCAGCTCGGTCAGATGGTGCACGTCGACAACAGTGCGTTCCGGGCGATCAAGGCGGCCACGCCGGGGCCCTACACCTTCATCCTGCCGGGCACCCCGGAGGTCCCGCGGCGCCTGCTGCACCCGAAGAAGAAGACGGTGGGGGTGCGGATCCCCGACCACGTGGTGGTGCAGGCGATCCTGGACGAGCTCGGTGAGCCGATCCTCTCCTCGACCCTGATGATGCCCGGCGAGTCCGAGGCGCGCACCAGCGGGTGGGAGATCAAGGAGGCGCTCGACCACGTCGTCGACATCGTCGTGGAGACCGGCGAGGACACTCCGGCCGAGCCGACCACGGTGATCGACTGGAGCGAGGGTGCCCCCGAGATCCTGCGTCGCGGCGCGGGGGACCCCGACCGCTTCTGAGCGCTTAGCTCGGGTACGTGCCGCCCGCCATCGACTCCAGCCGGGCGATCCGGTCCTCCATCGGCGGGTGCGTGGAGAACAGGTTGCGCACGCCCTCGGTGTTGAACGGGTTGGCGATCATCATCGAGGAGACGTTCTGCAGCTCCGGCTCGGGGGCGAGCGGGGCGGCGGCGGTGCCGTCCTCCAGCTTGCGCAGCGCCGAGGCCAGGGCGAGCGGATCGCCGGTCAGCTTCGAGCCGTCCTCGTCGGCGTCGTACTCGCGGGTCCGCGAGATCGCCAGCTGGATGATGCTGGCGCCGATCGGGGCCAGGATCGCCATCGCGATCGCGGCCAACGGGTTGGCCCGGTTGCCGTTCTCGTCGCGCCCGCCGCCGAAGAACATCAGGAACTGGGCCAGCGACGTGATCAGACCGGCCATCGCCGCGGCGATCGAGGAGGTCAGGATGTCGCGGTTGTAGACGTGCATCAGCTCGTGACCGAGCACGCCGCGCAGCTCGCGCTCGTCGAGCAGGCGCAGGATGCCCTCGGTGCAGCACACCGCGGCGTTGCTCGGGTTGCGGCCGGTGGCGAATGCGTTGGGTGCCTCGGTCGGGGAGACGTAGAGCTGTGGCATCGGCTGGCCCGCCTTGGTGGAGAGCTCGCGCACGATCCGGTACATCGCCGGCTGCTGCTGCTCGGTCACCGGGTAGGCGCGCATCGCTCGGATCGCCATCTTCGCGGAGTTCCAGTAGCCGTAGAAGGTCGTGCCCAGGCCGATCAGCACGAAGATCCACAGGAGCGACGACTTGGCGCCGAGCAGGGCCCAGACGCCGAAGACGACCGCCCACATGACCCCGAACAGCAGCGCGGTCTTGAGGCCGTTGAAATGGTGGTGCACGTTCCTATCAACGCACATTTCGGTGTTCTCGTTCCCGTAGCGTGGCCGTGTGGACGCTCACGAGGTCGCCGTGACGGCCCGGCTGCGTGCGGCGGGCTGCGTCTTCGCCGAGGAGGAGGCGGCCCTGCTGATCCAGGCCGCCGCCGGTGCGGACCTGGAGCGGCTGGTGGTCCGCCGTGAGGCGGGGGAGCCCCTGGAGGTGATCCTCGGCTGGGTCGACTTCGGCGGGCTGCGGCTGCACCTGTCCCGAGGCGTGTTCGTGCCCCGGCAGCGGTCGCTGGCCCTGGTCGCGGTGGCGCTCGCGACCCCCGACCCGCCGCGGCGTCTGTTGGACCTCGGCTGTGGGTCGGGCGCCCTGGCTGCCGCCGTACGCCGTCACCTGCCCGATCTGGAGGTGTGGGCGGTCGACGTGGACCCGGTCGCGGTCGCCTGCGCGGCGCGGAACCTGGCCGAGCCGGGCGACCGGGTGCTGTGCGGCTCCTGGTTCGAGCCGGTGCCGGCCGAGCTGGGCGGCACCGTCGACCTGATCGTGGCCAACGCGCCCTACGTGCCCTCGGCGGCGCTGGCCACGATGCCGCCCGAGGCCCGGCTGCACGAGCCGGCCACGGCCCTGGACGGTGGCGCTGACGGGCTGGACCACCATCGGGTCCTGATCGCGCAGGCCCCGGCCTGGCTCGCGGTCGGGGGCCGGCTGCTGATCGAGGTCGGGGTGGACCAGGTCGCCACCGGACTGACCCTGATCGCCGATGCCGGGCTGCGTGGGGCGGCGGTCCGTGACGAGGAGCGCGAGGCGACGGTGCTGATCGCCACCCGCGCGTAACCTTCGGGGCGTCGCAGGGTTAAGAGTCGTGTGACGTACCTCACTCGGCTCCTGCTGGTTCCGCTCCTGGTCGCCGCGGGGCTGACGCTGCCGGCCCGGGCCGCTGTCGCTGCCGACGCGATCCCGCGCCCGCACGACGACGCCTTCTACGCCGATCCGGCGGGGATGGCGGCCGCCAAGCCGGGGGCCGTGCTGCGCACCCGGGCGGTGACAGCGAAGATCGTCTCGACGATCCCGGTCAACGCCACCCAGGTGCTCTACCGCACCCAGGACGAGCTCGGCCGGCCGTCGAGCACCGTCACCACCGTGATCGCGCCGGTCGGTGCGATCTCGGGGGTGGTGAGCTACCTGAGCTTCTACGACGCCCTCGGCGACATCTGCTCGCCGAGCTACACCCTGCGTGGCGGCGACGCCGGCACCGCCGACAACAACCAGCAGGCCCAGATCGAGTCCGGCCTGATCGCCAGCCTGATCGCCCAGGGGTACGCCGTCACCGTGCCCGACTTCGAGGGCAAGGACCTGCACTGGGTGGCTGGCCACGAGTCGGGGTGGAACACGCTCGACGCGGTCCGCGCCACCGAGTCCCTGCTGGGCCTCCCGGCCACGACCAAGGTCGGGCTGTTCGGCTACTCCGGCGGCTCGATCGGCGGGGAGTGGGCCGCCGAGCTGGCGCCCAGCTACGCCCCCGAGCTCACCATCGCCGGCACCGCGATCGGGGGCATCCCGGTCGACCTGGCGCACAACCTGAACTACGTCAACGGCTCGAAGACGTGGTCGGGCGTCATCCCGGCGGCTGTGGTGGCGCTGGGCAGGGCCTTCGACACCGACCTGAGCCGGTACCTGTCGCCGTACGGTGCCAAGGTGACCCGGGCGGTCTCGGACCAGTGCATCGGCTCCTTCAACGGCGCCTATCCGGGGCTGACCGTGCAGCAGCTGGTGAAGCCTGCCTATGCGGACTTCCTGCACATCCCGGTGATCACCCGGATCGTCAACCGGCTGATCATGGGCAGCGTGCCGGGCCACCCGACCTCGCCGATGTTCATGGCGGTCGGCAACGCCGACGGCATCGGCGACAACGTGATGATCGTCAAGGACACCCAGGCACTCGCGCACGAGTACTGCTCGCAAGGGGTGAAGGTGAACCTCCAGGTGGTCGACAAGGCCGACCACACCACGGCCGCGCTGGCGTTCTTCGCCCAGGCGCTGCCGTGGCTGGGAGCACGGATGGCGGGGCTGCCGATGATCGGCAACTGCTCCTCCATCCCGGCCGGCAGCTCGCTGGCACCGATCGCCCTGAAGCGACTCTCGATCTCGCCGACGCTCACGGTCACGAACCGCGGACAGCGCCACGACGTGCTGCGGGTCTCGGCCGGGGCGGACGCGGCCGGTGCCACGGCCCGCTTCTATCGACTCAAGGGCAAGCGGAAGGTCCTGCTGCGGACCGCGACGCTCGACGCTCAGGGGCAGGCGAAGCGGGTCGTGCGCGACCGTAACGGGCGGGCGAGGACGCGCTACCTGGTGATCGTCGCCCAGGGCCGCGACACGGTCGCGGGCAGCACGAAATGGGTCGCCCACCGCTGAGTCGGCCTGGGAGGATGGCCCGATGGCGATCGTCCCCGATGACAAAGACTGGACCTGGGTCCTGGAGCGGCAGTGCTCCGAGTGTGGCTTCGACCCGGCGGCGGTGCGCTTCGCCGAGGTGCCCGGCGTGACCCGGCGCCACGTCGCCCTGTGGGTGCACCTGCTCGAGTCGCGCACCGGTCTCGGGGCCAGGCCCGACGAGGCGACCTGGTCGCCGTTGGAGTACGCCGCCCACCTGCGCGACGTCTGCCGGATCATGCTCGCCCGACTCGACCTGATGCTCGTCCTGGACAACCCCGACTTCGCGAACTGGGACCAGGACGAGACCGCCCTGGCCGCCGACTACGGCTCGCAGGACCCGGCCGTGGTCGCCGTCGAGCTGGCCGCTTCCGGAGAGGCGATCGCCCGGGCGATCGAGCTCGTCCCGGCCTCGGCGCTGGAGCGGACCGGGCAGCGCTCCAACGGCTCGCGGTTCACCGTGGCGACGCTGGTGCCGTACTTCCTGCACGACCTGGTGCACCACGGTCGCGACGTCGGCCTGGTCTAGGACCCGGTGTCGATCCGCTCGGGCCAGGTGTAGACGTTCATCCCCGAGCCGCGGACGAAGCCGGCCAGGGTCAGGCCGGTCTCCTCGGCGAGGTCGGCGGCCAGGGAGGACGGCGCCGAGACCGCGGCCAGCACCGGGATGCCCGCCATCACCGCCTTCTGCACCAGCTCGAACGAGGCGCGGCCGCTGACCATCAGGATCACCTCGTGCAGCGGGGTGAGCCCCTCGCGCACCGCCCAGCCGATCACCTTGTCCACGGCGTTGTGCCGGCCCACGTCCTCGCGGACGGCGAGCAGGGTGCCCTCGGCGGTGAAGAGCCCGGCGGCGTGCAGCCCACCGGTCTTATCGAAGACCGCCTGCGCCTCGCGGAGCAGGTCGGGGAGCCTGAGCACCGTGGTCGCCGCGACCAGGGGAGCGGTCTGCGGCGTCGGTGCGGTGAGCGGCCAGCGGGTCTGACGCCGGACGTCCTCGATCGACTCCTTGCCGCAGACCCCGCAGGCGCTGGTGGCGACGAACGTGCGCTGCCGGGTCGGCGGGGTGGCCTCGGGGCCGAGCTGGATCTCCAGCACGTTGAGGTCGGAGTCGAAGCAGTGCTGCGCGGTGATCACGTCGGCGCCACCGCCGATGATCCCCTCGCCGAGCAGGAACCCGTGGGCGAGGTCGACGTCGGCGCCGGGGGTGCGCATCGTCACCACCAGGGAGCGGTGATCGATCCGCAGCTCCAACGGCTCCTCGACGGCCAGGGTGTCGGGACGGCGTACGACGCTGTCGGGACGGACCTTGAGAACGGGGCGCCGGGTCGTCACCCGGCCCATGCGGACGGCTCCAACCGGACGACGACCGACTTGGAGGTCGGGGTGTTGGAGCCGGTGGCGACGGAGTCGAGCGGGATCAGCGGGTTGGTCTCGGGGTAGTACGCCGCCGCCGAGCCGCGTGGGGTGTCGTACTCGACGACCCGGAAGCCGGTGACCCGACGGTCGATGTCGTCCCCGGGCCAGTGCGCGACGATGTCGACCCGGTCGCCGTCACGCAGGCCGAGGGCCTCGATGTCGCGGCCGTTGAGCATGACGACATGGCGGCCGCCCTCGATGCCGCGGTAGCGGTCACTGAAGCCGTAGATCGTGGTGTTGTACTGGTCGTGGCTGCGCAGCGTCTGGAGCACCAGGTGGCCCGGCGGCACGTCGAACTCGTCCAGGTCGGAGACGGTGAACTGGGCCTTGCCGGTCGGGGTCTCGAAGCGGCGTTCGTCGCGGGGCGGGTGCGGCAGCACGAAGCCGGCGGTGGAGGCGACGCGGGCCTCGAAGTCGTCGAAGCCGGGCACGACCTGCTCGATCCCGGCCCGGATCCGGGCGTAGTCGGCGCGCAGGCCCGCCCAGTCGATCCCGCTGGCGGTGCCGAGGACCGCCTCGGCGATCCCGGTGACGATCGCGACCTCGCTGCGCAGCTCGGGGCTGGCGGGGTCGAGGCGTCCACGGGAGGCGTGCACCACCGACATCGAGTCCTCGACGGTGACGAACTGGGGCCCTGCGGCCTGCTTGTCGCGCTCGGTGCGGCCCAGGGTCGGCAGGATCAGCGCGGTCGCGCCGGTGATCAGGTGGGAGCGGTTGAGCTTGGTGGAGATCTGCACGGTCAGGGCGGTACGACGCAGCGCCTCGGCGGTGATCGCGGTGTCGGGGGCGGCGTGCAGGAAGTTGCCGCCCAGGGCGACGAACGCCCCGACCCGGCCGTCCAGCATCGCCCGGATGGTGTCGACGGCGTCGTACCCGTGCTCGCGGGGTGAGGTGATCGCGAAGGTCGCGTCGAGGGCGTCGAGGAAGTCGGCCGGCGGCTTCTCCCAGATCCCCATCGTGCGGTCGCCCTGCACGTTGGAGTGGCCGCGGACCGGGCACAGGCCCGCGCCGGGCCGCCCGATGTCGCCCTTGACCAGGGCGAGGTTGACGATCTCCTTGAGGGTGGGCACGGCGTGGCGGTGCTGGGTCAGGCCCATCGCCCAGCACCAGACCGTGGCGGTGGAGTCGGCGACCATCGCGGCGGCGGCCTCGATCTGGCGCCGCTCCAAGCCGGTGATCCGCTCGATCTGGTCCCAGTCGATCTCGGCGACGTGGGCACGCCAGGCCTCGAACCCTTCGGTGTGGGCCTCGATGAACTCGGGGTCGATGGCGCCCCAGCGCAGCAGGAGGGAGCCGATCGCGGTGAAGAGCGCCTGGTCGCCGCCGATCTTGATCGGCAGGTGCAGGTCGGACAGGTCGGTGCCGTGGCCGACGACGCCGCGCGGGGTCTGCGGGTTGCGGAAGTTGCGCAGCCCCGCCTCGCGCAGCGGGTTGATGCTGAGGATCTTGGCGCCGCGCCTCTTGGCGATCTCGAGGGCGGAGAGCATCCGGGGGTGGTTGGTGCCCGGGTTCTGGCCGGCCAGCACGATCAGGTCGGCACGGTAGAGGTCGGTCAGCGAGACACTGCCCTTGCCGATCCCGATGGTGTCGCCCAGTGCGACGCCGCTGGACTCGTGGCACATGTTCGAGCAGTCCGGCAGGTTGTTGGTGCCGTAGGCGCGAGCGAAGAGTTGGTAGACGAACGCGGCCTCGTTCGAGGCCCGGCCCGAGGTGTAGAACGCGGCGTTGTCGGGGGAGTCCAGAGCATTGAGCTGGTCGCCGATGAGCGCGAACGCGTCGTCCCAGGCGATCGGGGTGTAGTGCGTCGCACCGGGACGCAGCACCATCGGATGCGTGATCCGGCCCTGCTTGCCGAGCCAGTAGTCGGTGCGCTGGCGGAGGTCGGCGACGCTGTGCTCGGCGAAGAACTCCGGCGTCACACGCTCGGTGGTGGCCTCCTCGGCGACCGCCTTCGCGCCGTTCTCGCAGAATTCCGCGGTGTGGCGGTGCTCCGGGTCGGGATCGGGCCAGGCACAGCTCATGCAGTCGAACCCGTCGACCTGGTTGAGCTTGGTCAGGGTCTTCGCGGTGCGGGCCGGACCCATCTCGTGCAGTGCCCGCCCCATCGCCACCGCGACGGCCTTCACCCCCGCGGCGTGGTCCGCCGGCTCGGTGATCCTCAGGTCGGGCTCGTCGGGTACGCCGAACAGGTCGCTGGCCTCCATGCTCGTCAGGCTACCCCTCGTGAGGCGGCTGGAGGCCCGACGTTGTGGAGCGTCGTGGTGCCGCTGGGCGTGCGGAGGTAGTGCCGCCCTGCCGGGGTGGTCCAGAGGTAGATGCCGGGTTCGAGGTGCTGGTACTGCCATCCGCTGTGGGTCTTGAGGCGGTGGTGGTGGCGACAGAGCGGTGCGAGGTTGGTGCTGGTGGTCTGGCCGGGTGGTCCGCTGGGGTTGTAGGGGGTGATGTGGTCGAGGTCGCTGGCTCTGGCGGTGCGGTCGCACCAGGGGTGGACGCAGGTCCGGTTGATCAGGATCGCTTGTTCGCGCATGGTCTCGGTGGGGACGTAGCCGTCGCGGGTGTGCGGGGTGGCGAGGTCGAGGACGGGTCGGATGATGACCTTCGTGCCGGCGGTGCGGCACCACTCAGCTACACGTTCGACCGGGGCCAGGGTGTTGCCGGCTTCGATGTGGGCGACGGGTGAGTCAGGGGTGAGGTGGACGTAGGTATGCACCACCCGCGTCACCGCTCCTGGGGTCTCCCCAGCGAGGTGCCGGCGCGCGATCACCCCGACTGCCTTCGCCCGGCGGACGTCCAGAGACTCGGACTCGGCGTTCTCATCCACAGTGGCAAGCTCGGCCGCGACCTCTTGGATCGCGGCCTCGAAGTCCGCCGCGTCAGCGGCATCCAAGCGTCCGAACACGTCCGCGAGGCCGTCGGGCTGCCCGGTCCCGGAGACACTGATCGCCCGGCCCTCGGCTGCTGCCCGAGCCCGGGCGACCGCCGCGTCGGGGTCACTCAGGATCTCGGCGAAGACGACCATGCGTCGGAGCCGGGCCATCCCGACCCGATGCGCGATCGGGGCGATCACCTCGTCGACGTACCGCGCACCCTCGGCCGGAACACCGCGGAGTGTCGCGGCGACCTGCCGGGCTCGCCACACCTCGACCCTGCCTTCGCGGACGGCAGCGAGGGTCTCGGGGAACCGCCAGGCCAGGTCCCACGCATCAGCGAGATACGACAGTGCAGCGCGGGGGCTCATCTGGGCAAACGCAGCGAACTCGGCCACTGCTTCCTCGCCGATGCGAGGGCAGCCATCGCCACCAACGGGCATCTCCAGGCCGTACCGCTGCTCCGACGGGCCTATCTCGGCCACCACGGTGAGCCAGCGGATCGCCTTGTCCAAGGCCTTCACCTCACGACGGCGAGCCTTGGCCTGGTCGGCACGCCAGCCCGCCAACAGTGCCTCAGCACTGTTGGTGACGACGTCCGAACCACTCGGCTTCATACCCATCACAGTATGGGAAGGCACCGACAAAACCGGGCGGCCCGACCAGCCCGGCTCACTCGTCGGGAATCTGCTCCTCGGCCTTGTCGGCGTTGATCGAGGAGAGCAGCCACGCGGCTACCGAGGCGGTCACGACACCGACGACGGAGATCCCGACCAGCATCAGGGCGAAGGCCACGCAGCGGCCCTCGGTGGTGACCGGGTAGCGGTCGCCGTAGCCGACCGTGGTCACCGTCGAGACGGCCCACCACAGTGCGTCGCCGAAGGTCGTGATGTTCGCACCGTGGGCGTCGCGCTCGGCGTCGAGCATCGCCAGGGCGCCGAGGCCGACCGCCATCACCGCCACCCCGGCGACGTAGGTCACGGCCCGGGAGGCGCGGGAGGCGGCCGACCGGTTGAGCACCCGCACCAGGCCGAGCAGGCGCAGCATCCGCAGAGGTCTGAGCATCGGCAGGACGATCAGGAGGACGTCGTACCAGTGGGAGAGGGCGTAGGCCCGTCGATCGTGGGCGAGGAAGAGCCGGATCGCGAAGTCGACGGCGAAGACGATCCAGACCGCCCAGGACGCGATCGTCAGGACGGTCTCGACGTCAGGGCTCAGCCGCGGGTCCAGGACCGGCCAGGCGTAGGCCAGCAGAAACCCGAGGGCGAGCAGCAGCAGCGGGACCTCCGAGCGACGCTCCCAGCGCTGCACCCGCGTCATCGTCATGACCCGCGCACCCACCGTCGCCACTCAGGCTGCGGGGCGTAGCCGGCAGCGGCCCACACGGACTGCCCCAGCTCGTTGCCCTCCAACACCATCGCGTCGAAACGGCCGGCACCGAGGTCGCGGAGCCGGGTCTCGGCGGCGGCGAGGAGTGCCGAGCCGATCCCACGCCGCCGGGCGTCGGGGTGCACGGCCAGGCGGTACAGGTGGGCACGCCAGCCGTCCCAGCCCGCGATGATCGAGCCGATGATCGCGGAGCCCTCCTCGGCGACGAGGCAGCACTCCGGGTCGCGGGCGAGCAGCGTCTCGACCATCGCCGCGGTGTCGGTCGGCCGGGAGTCGTTCTCCGCCGCGACCGCCCACAGGGTGAGCAGAGCCTGCACGTCGCGCTGGGTGGCGGGTCGGATCACAGCGCGACGCTAGCAAGGCTCAGTCGGTGAGGTCGACGACCACGGGAGCGTGGTCGCTCGGGGCGCCCGTGCCCTGGGCCGGGTCGCGCTCCTCGGTGTCGATGAAGGCGCCGGTGACGCGGGAGGCGAAGGTGGGGGAGCCCAGCACGAAGTCGATCCGCAGCCCCCGGTTGCGCTCGAAGCGCTGCCGGAAGTAGTCCCAGTAGGTGTAGACCTCCGGGCCGGGGGCGAACGGCCGCACCACGTCGGCGTACGTCGACTCGATCGCGAAGAACGCGTCGCGCTCGGGCTGGGTGAGGTGGGTGGAGTTCTTGAACTGCTTCGGGTCGAAGCAGTCCTCGTCGAACGGGCACACGTTCCAGTCGCCGACCAGGGCGGTGGGGGTGTCGTTCCACTCCGCAGCGGCCACGCGCAGCGCCTCGAGCCACTCCAGCTTGTAGGCGTAGTGCGGGTCGTCGGGCTTGCGGCCGTTGGGGACGTACAGCGAGCCGACCCGGACGCCGCCACAGGTCGCGAAGATCGCGCGGGCCTCGTCGGCCTCCTTGAACTGCGGCATCCCGTCGAAGCCGACCTGGACGTCCTCGATCCCGACCCGGCTGATCAGGGCCACGCCGTTCCACTGGTTGTAGCCCACCGCGGCGACCTCGTAGCCGCGCGACTGCAGACCCATCATCGGGATCTGGTCGCTCTTGGCCTTGATCTCCTGGACAGCCAGGACGTCGATGTCGTGACGGTCGAGGAAGGCCTCGACCCGGTCGATACGGGTCCGCAGGGAGTTCACGTTCCAGGTAGCGATGCGCACGCGCCCAGGCTAGCGACCCGCCCCGACAGGACCACGGACCGGACCGAGAAGTCGGTTCTGTCCTACCCGTGGGGAAGAATGTCGCGAGTGAAGCTGCGCCGCGACGGGGAAGCACCCGCTGACCCCGCGATCGTCGTGCAGAACGTCTGCCGGCACTACGACCTGCCCGACGACTCCCGGGTGATGGCGCTCAGCGACGTCGACCTCAGCGTCCCCTCCGGCGCGTTCGTCTCCATCATCGGCCCCAGCGGCTGCGGCAAGTCCACCCTGCTGCGCCTGATCGGTGGCCTGGAGGAGCCCGACCGTGGCACCGTCACCGTCGACGGCATGACCCCGCGGCAGGCGGCCGAGCGCAAGGCCCTCGGCCTGGTCCCGCAGGGCCCGTCGCTGCTGCCCTGGCTGAGCGTGCTCAAGAACGTCAGCCTCCCGGCCAGGATGAACCGCAAGCACAACCGCACCCCGCTGCCCGACATGGAGGACCTGCTCCGCCGGGCCGGCCTGGGCGAGGTGATGCACAAGCTCCCCAGCCAGCTCTCCGGCGGGATGCGGCAACGCGCCGCGATCGTGCGCGCGTTCGGACTGCGTCCCGACGTGATGCTGATGGACGAGCCGTTCTCCGCCCTCGACGAGTTCACCCGCGAGGCGCTCCAGGAGCAGCTCCTGGAGCTGTGGGGCGACACCCGCTCCACCGTCGTCTTCGTCACCCACTCGATCTCCGAGGCGGTCCGGCTCTCCGACACCGTCGTGGTGATGGCACCGCGGCCGGGCCGGATCACCGACGTCGTCGACATCGACCTGCCCCGACCGCGCGGCAACGACGTGGTGGAGAGCCCCGAGTTCCACGCCTACGAGCTCCAGATCCGTGAGCAGCTCCGGTTCGCCTTCGGCCACTCCGAGACGGCGGAGGAGCGATGAGGACGTCGGTACGTCGTCGGCTGAGCTTCCTCAGCCCCGCGATCTGGGGTCCGGGCGTCGTGATGGCCGTCGTGCTGGGGTTCGTGTGGCACTGGGCCGCCGGGCAGTGGCCCTATCTGCTGGCGCCGTTGAGCGACATCGGCAGCCAGCTGCGCGACCAGCCGACGTACTTCCTGGAGCAGGCCTGGGTGACGTTGCGCGAGGCCCTGGCCGGGCTCGGGATCGGGTTCGTGGTGGCGTTCGCGCTGGCCATCCTGATCTCCGAGCTGCCCCTGGCCCGGCGCGCGATCATGCCGGTCGCGGTCGTGCTCAACGTGACCCCGCTGGTCGCGATCGCCCCGGCGCTGGTGGTGGCCTTCGGGTTCGGGCCGGCGCCCAAGCTGATCCTGACCAGCCTGATCTGCTTCTTCCCGATCCTGATCAACACCGCCGCCGGGCTGCGGACCGTGCCCAAGCAGGTGCTGCAGGTCTATGAGTCGGTGAACGCCTCACGCTGGGAGGTGCTGCGCTACCTGCGCATCCCCGGCTCCCTGCCCTACGTCTTCGCCGCGCTCCAGATCGTCTTCCCGCTCTCGATCATCGGCGCCGTCGTCGCCGAGCTCAACGCCGCAGGCTCCGCCGCAGGCCTCGGCACCACGATCCAGGTGGCCACCTCCATGAACCACCTGTCCACGGTGTGGGCCGCCATCTTCGTCCTCGCGATGATGGGCTCACTCCTCCTGCTGTTCGTCACCATCGTCGAACGCAGGGTTCTGCACTGGCAGGAGTCCAGACAGAACACCTAAGAAAGCCCCCGCCCGGGGGCCCAACAAGGAGAAACGAATGTTCATCCGCACCCGACTGCGCCACACCGTGGCTGCCCTGGGAGCCGCTGTACTCGTTGCTTCGCTTTCCGCCTGTGGTGGAAGTGACGACAAGAGTTCGGCGTCCCCCGGCAGCTCCGGTGCCATCTCGGCAGCGCGCTGCAAGACCAACGAAGCCGCAGGCAAGATCACCTACATGTCCGGCTATTACTGGCAGGCCTCAGCCTCGATCCTCGAGGTCATCGCCGCCGACAAGCTGGGCTACTACAAGGATCTCTGCCTCAACGTCGACCTCCAGCCCGGGCAGGGGGACACCACTGTCAACGCCAAGCTTGTGCAGAGCGGCAAGGTCCAGATCGGTCCGCTCTCCGAGCAGGACGTGCTGACCTCGAACGCCTCCACGATCGCCAATGGCGGTACGCCGAAGGTGCTCGGCGTGTCGTCGTACTCCAACGCCGGCCTCGACGTGCTGATGACGATGCCCTCGATCACCGACCTCACCCAGCTGCAGGGCAAGACCCTGGGCTACAAGGGCTGGGTGCCGGTGTCGGTCTCGGCGATGCTGGACAAGGCCGGCGTCGACATGAGCAAGGTCAAGCAGGTCAAGGTCGGCTACGACCCGACGATCCTGACCCGCGGACAGGTCCAGGGTCTGACCGGCTTCATCTCCAACGAGCCGAACCTGCTCAAGGACAAGGGCACCAAGGTCACGGTCTGGGAGCCGAAGGACTACGGCGTCGCGGGCTCCGTCGGGGCGATCGCGGCCAACGCCGACTGGGCTGCGGCCCACCCCGAGGCGCTGGAGGACTTCCTCCGGGCGACCTTCAAGGCGTTCCAGTACTGCGCCGAGCCGGCCCACATCGCCGAGTGCATCGACCTGCAGCAGAAGCAGCAGGCCGACCCGAACGACGACAAGGCCCACGAGACCGCCGTGTGGACCACCGAGTCCACCCTGGTGGCCGACAACCCGCTGCCGGGCAAGTTCGGCTCGATCGACCTGGCCAACGTGACCTCGCTGGTCGGCGACGTCAACACCTACGCCGGCTCGAAGATCGACCCGACCACCGCCCAGACCTGGTTCGACAACGACTACGCGAACAAGGTCGTCGGCGACGACAACAAGGTGATCTGGCCGGCTCCGTAAGCGGCCCGTCGACGACATGATGAAGGAGAGTCAGGTGGAGACCGAGTACGGCGTCTTCCTGCCGATCGGCAACGGCGGCTGGTTGGTCTCCACCACGGCCCCGCACCCGGAGGCGACCTATGCCTACAACAGGCAGGTCGCGGTCGATGCGGAGCAGGCCGGACTCGACTTCATCATGTCGATGGCGAAGTGGAAGGGGTTCGGCGGCAGCACCGACCACTGGGGCGAGACCCTGGAGTCGATGACCCTGATGGCAGCCCTCGCCGAGTGCACCTCCACGGTCAGGATCTGGGCGACGATGCACGCCAACCTGCACCACCCGGTGGTGGCGGCGAAGATGTACACCACCCTCCAGCAGGTCTCCGGGGGCCGAGCCGGGATGAACGTGGTCAACGGCTCCTACGCCGACGAGTTCCAGCAGATGGGGCTGTGGAGCGAGCTGTCCAAGGCCGATCGCTACCGGATGACGGCGGAGTGGACCGAGGCGGTCACCCGGCTCTGGGCGGCCGAGGAGGTGTCGATGGACTCGGAGTTCTTCACCCTGGACCGCGCCGAGTCACGCCCCCACCCGAGCCCGCGTCCGACGATCATCAACGCCGGCGCCTCGGACGAGGCCATCGAGTTCCAGGCCACCTGGGCCGACGGTGCCTTCCTCGGCGCCGACTCCTTCGAGGAGATGGCCGACAAGTCCCGGCGCGTCCACGCCCGCGCCGCCGAGCTCGGCCGGACCTGCAAGACCTACGCGATGCTCACCGTCGTCCAGGGCGAGACCGATGCCGCAGCGCAGGCCCGCGTGTCGGCGTACGGCGAAGGCCTGGACCGCGAGGCGCTGCTCAACATGAGCCTGGCCTGGGGCATCCCCGAGGACTGGGCCCGCTCCTGGGTCGAGGACGCGACGGGGGAGAAGGCCTTCCAGGTGCCGTACGTCGCCGGGGCGGCCGACACCGTCGCCGCCGAGATCCGACGGCTGGTCGCCGCGGCCGACCTCGACGGGCTGATGCTGATCTTCCCCGACTACCTCAGTGACCTGCCGCTGTTCGGCCGGACCGTTCTGCCACAGTTGAGGGCATGAACGAATGGCGTCGCCTCGGCCCCGACTCCGCTGAGCGGGCGGGGCTGCTCGCCCTGTCGGACCACCTCGGGGTGCGGCTGCGTCCCCGGGCGTTGGAGATCGCGCCGGGCACCAACGTCGAGCTCGAAGGGGTCGACCCTGAAGGGACGTTCCTGATCCAGGCGGTGCTCAACCAGGGTGCCTACACGTCCCAGCAGCGCAACAAGACCCTCGCCGACCTGTTCAAGATGCAGTGGCTGCGCGAGCGTGAGTTCCCCGGCGCCACCATCGGCCTGCTGCTCAGCGAGACCACGGCCGAGGCGTTCAAGCCGCGCTCGTGGACCTTCATCGCCGCCCGCGAGCTGGGCGTGCGGCTCTTCGTGCTGCGCTCGGGGGCGATCACCGAGCTGGGGTGAGGAACGGCTCCACCAGGGTCGGGGTCGCCCCGGCCGCCAGCGTGATCGCTGCGCCCAGCGGTACGTCGTGGATGACGACCTTCTCCTTGCCCGCGGCCGTCGTCGCGGTCAGCCGGGCCAGTCCGAGCCGGCGGTCGAACGGGGTCTGGCGCAGCCGCCAGCCGACGATCCCGTCCAGCTCGAGGGCGACCAGGTCCTCGACCAGGAACCCCGAGCGCGCCACCAGATGGTGCTCGGTCTGGGTGTGGCCCAGCGCCCGCGCCCGGCCGATCGCGCTCAGCGTCAGACAGGCCAGCACGACCACGGTCGGCACCGCCACCACCGCCCAGGACGAGTCGAACGCCCAGACCGGCACCGCCAGCACCACCGCGACCACGGCCGCCTTCACCACCGCCCAGCGCAGGTAGCGCCACAGCGGCTTGGGGCCGTGGGGCCTCAGCGGGGCCACGAGCGGGGCGTCGTCGGCGAGCACGTTCGCTCCGAGTCGACGTACGACGGGCAGGGGAGCGGCCGGGAGGAGGGCCGGGGTGTCGTCCTTGAGGCCGATGGTGAGCAGCGACAGCTCGGCCCCGCCCGCAGCCCGGATCAGGAGCTGGCGGCGCAGGCAGATGCCGCGGACCTTCGACTCGTCGACGGTGATCGACTGGGTGGTGAAGAGCCCGGAGTGGCGCCGCAGCGTCGGGCCGTCCTTGCCTTGCTCGCGGGTGACGCTGAGCCCGAACCAGCGCAGCGCGTAGCCGAGGCACGCGACCACGGTCCAGCCGACGGCGATCGCGAGCACGACCACGATCGCCAGCCACAGCGCGCCGTGGCTGAGCACGTTGCTGACGGTGTCGCGGTTGATCACCGAGCGCAGGTCGCCCTGGAGCTGGCCGGCCAGGGCGGCGAGGGTGCCGCCCAGCAGGGCGAGGTTGACCAGGTTGAGCGGGGCGAAGCGGAGCCAGGACCACTCCATGTGGGCGATCGGGGCCGGGGCGGCGGGGGTCGGGTCCGCGGTGGTGTGGGAGCGGTGGAGCAGGGAGCGGCGGAGCTCCTCGGCGCCGGCCTGCGACAGCGAGTCGAGCTCGACCTGGCCCTCGTCGACTCCGGTGCCGATCTTGACCGTGGTGATGCCGAGCAGGCGTTGGATCAGCTGCGCCTCCAGGTCGACGCTGCGGACCCGATCCAGACGTGCGGTCAGGGTGCGCCGGTTGAACACGCCTGAGCGGATCTCGACGTGGGTCGCGGTGATCCGGTAGCTCGTCGTCAGCCACGGGATCGCCCCCAAGAACGCGGAGCCGGCCAGAGCGAACGGCAGCACGAACAGGGCGCCCCAGCCGCCGCCGGTGGAGGCGATCCCGATCATGCCGACCAGGGCGGGGACGGCGAAGTTGCGCAGCACCTTGATCGGGTCGGTCAGCAGGGTGCGCTTGTCCAGCGAGCGCCAGCCGTCAGGATCCACGCTCGGGGCGAAGAGCCTCACGTAGCGTCCTCCGGGGTCGCCGCGGTGATCGCCACCAGGTGGGCGACCACCTCCCGGGCGACCGGGTCGTCGAGCTGGGCGATCTCGACGTGGCCGGCCGAGGAGGCCGTCTTCACCGTCACCGTGCGCAGCCCGTAGTGCTGCATCAACGGCCCCTGCACCGAGTCCACGGTCTGGATCCGTGACAGCGGCACGATCTCGTCGGTGCGGATCAGCCAGCCGTGCCGGACGTGCAGCGCCAGGTCGGTGACGTCCCAGCGGTGCACCCGGTAGCGCAGCACCGGGATGAGCGTCAGCCACGGCAGTGGGGCGAGCAACGCGAGTACGCCGACCACGGTGAGGCCCCAGTGCCATCCGGCGGCCTCGGCGCGCAGCCCGAGCACCAGTGCGAGCACGCCCAGCACCCAGACCGGAACCGCCAGCAGCAGGGCGACCAGCCGCCACAGACGCGGGGCGAGGTGGCTCACCGGGCGGGTGGGCTGACGCAGGGTGGGGCTGTTGTCGGTCCTCACCTGACAGAGCGTGGCACACGGAGGATTCCCCGGGCCGACGTACGGGCCCATAAACTCAACCCTCGTGGCTCTCACCATCGGAATCGTCGGTCTCCCCAACGCGGGCAAGTCGACGCTCTTCAACGCGCTGACCAAGAACAACGTGCTCGCGGCGAACTACCCGTTCGCCACGATCGAGCCCAACGTCGGCGTCGTCGGTGTGCCGGACGAGCGGCTGGCGAAGCTCGCCACGATCTACGGCTCGGAGAAGCTGCTCCCGGCGACCGTCCAGTTCGTCGACATCGCCGGCATCGTGCGCGGCGCATCGGCCGGTGAGGGCCTGGGCAACAAGTTCCTCGCCAACATCCGTGAGGGCGACGCGATCTGCCAGGTCACCCGCGTCTTCCGCGACGAGGACGTCACCCACGTCGACGGCGACGTCAACCCGGCGTCGGATATTTCGACGATCCAGACGGAGCTGATCCTGGCCGACCTGGAGACCGTGGACAAGGCCCTGCCGCGCCTGGAGAAGGAGGCGCGGATCAAGAAGGAGACCGCCCCCAAGCTCGCCGCGGTCAAGGAGGCCAAGGACGCGCTGGAGGCCGGTTCGCCGATCTCGGCGACGAAGATCGACCGCGAGCTGATCCGCGAGCTCACCCTGCTGACCGCGAAGCCGTTCATCTACGTCTTCAACTGCGACACCGACGAGCTGGCCGACGAGGACCTCAAGGCCCAGATGCGCGAGATCGTCGCCCCGGCCGAGGCGATCTTCCTCGACGCCAAGATCGAGTCCGAGCTGATCGAGATGACCGACGAGGAGGCCCTGGAGATGCTCAACGACCTCGGCATCTCCGAGTCCGGCCTGCACCAGCTCGCCCGCGTCGGCTTCGCCACCCTCGGCCTGCAGACCTACCTCACCGCCGGGCCCAAGGAGGTCCGCGCCTGGGAGATCCCGCAGGGCGCCACCGCCCCCGAGGCTGCCGGTGTGATCCACACCGACTTCCAGAAGGGCTTCATCAAGGCCGAGATCGTCTCCTTCGACGACCTGATGGCTGCCGGCTCCGTCGCCAAGGCCCGCGAGGTGGGCAAGGTGCGGATGGAGGGCAAGGACTACGTGATGCAGGACGGCGACGTGGTGGAGTTCCGCTTCAACGTCTGAGTCATGGGCGATTTCTTGCCTCGCAGTACCCTTGACCGGCAGTGGGCCTATAAGGTTGAGGGTGGGTGAGAGCTTACGGATCGCCGCGAAGTGTTGCGAGCGCTCCAGGCCAGTCGTCGAGGAGTGTCTCGACATGCAATATCTGCGGAAATTCATGTCGATTCGACTGTCGCAACAGGGTGAATCTCGAAAAGTGAAGCGAGGGGCTGTGGTCAATCTCAATAGTGACACGGTTCGCATTGGAAAACTCTTTGCTGAAGGGTTCTTCTTTTCTGTCCCGAATTATCAACGTCCATTCTCGTGGGATCGAGACCAGCTCTCGGATCTGATAGACGACTTGATGGCAGCCAAGAGAGATACCGATTATTTTTTGGGAACTCTTGTGCTACATGAGACTGCTCCGGAGTCCTTCGATATCGTTGACGGCCAGCAGCGCCTCACGGCTCTTTCAATACTGCTAGCATGCCTGAGGGATCTACTCGAGTCCGATGCGGACGAGGTTCAGGACCTACTCGTGCAGCCAGAGAAGAAGTTCCAGGGAATTCCATCTAGGCCACGACTCTCAGTTCGCGACTCTGGCCCGTATGAACGAATTGTGGTGCGATCGCGCGGCACGCTTGATTCGGAGATCGAAATTCTGCCGCTGGATGCGACTGCTCGCCGATATCGAGACGCCGTATCCATATTCCGGGATGCACTCGTGGGTCAATCTCAGGACTACCTCCGAGGTCTCATCGAATTCATTGTTCAGCACGTCGTGGTAATTTACCTTGCTGCGAGCAGTTTTGATGACGCCTTTCGGCTATTTACAGTGGTCAATGACCGAGGAAAACAGCTCCGTCGGATCGATGTCTTGAAGGCAATTAATCTTAGCCCGAGTGAAATCTCGCATGATGATTTGCGGGAGGAGTATGCACGTAAGTGGGAGGGGTATGAAGAGGCACTGGGAGAGCGTGATTTCGAGGCCCTTTTCGCTGCGCTTCGATTGATTTATGTGCAAGAGAAGCCGGAGGGCGACCTTCTGCATGAGTTCGAGACCCGCATCTACAACAAGCCGGGTCGGCCATCGCCCGGCACGGATTTCATTAACTCCTTGGGTGAGTATGTTGATCTCTGGGACGCGATTTTCATTGCCAGGGACTTCCTTGCTGACACCGAGGATAATGCGCGCTTTAAGACCCTAATGCATGCAATGGTTGGAGAATTTCGGGCGAGTGAGTGGAGGGCTTGTGTCCTGTCCTTCGCTGGCAAGTTTGGAAAATCCGATTTAATGACATTTCTCTTTGCTCTCGAACGCCTATTTGTGGATCAGTGGGTTCGAGGAGTTCGCAAGGATGAGCGCTATTCGTCTTATACGGGCGTTCTGAAGTCAATCGACGTCTCAGTTCGGCCGGCGACTGTGATTGAATCAATGGACGTGGGCCTCGAGGCAGTTCAGAATGCCTGTCGCGAAAGTAAGTTCTATGGATCTGGATTCGCGAAGTATCTCCTCGTTCGTGCGGAGATTCAGGCGACTGAATTGATCGAACCGCGAGAGTTCTCGCCTCGCTCTATCGAACATATTCTGCCTCAGAATCCGCGCGCCGAGAGCCAGTGGTTGACAGACTTCACTGTCGACGAAATAAAGTCTTTGGTTCATTCGGTTGGAAATCTGGTCCTGCTTAGCAAGTCTAAGAATTCATCTGCTCAAAACAAGGACTTTAGTGAAAAGAAGGCGACATATCTGTCGCCTCGGGTTTCGGACTATCCGCGTAGCGTCGGAACGCTCGGATATGAATCCTGGACCCCGGAAGTTATTCGGAAGCGAACTGAGGAGTTTGCAAACACGATCCTTAAGCCCATCTGATCCGTCTTCGTGTGGCGCAAGGGCCTTGCTGGCTGGCGGCTCAATATCGCGATTCACGACGTCCTGACGCCTTGAAGACTGTCAGTTCGTGCCGGCGGATGGGCCGGAAGGATTCACGGATGATCGCTGACAGGGATCCTGTGGATCCGTTTCGCTGTTGCGATAAACGCACTATTGCGGCGAGACGCAATTATTCGCGACAAGCGGGGGTTCATGGCCGATGCCGTCTTGCGGCGGCTGAGTCGCTACCTCTGAGTCTCTACTGAGTTCTTGCTCAAATTCCAGGACCACTTTGGTAGACATCGAGGCCGACCAGATTCAGACCGGTCTCCTCCTGAAGGAGATCGGCCCCAAGGACTTCGAACGGGCGGACTGGAAGCTCCTGGCTGATCGCCTGGTCCGGTGGGCGGCGACCGACCTTCCTGCGTCGATCCCGGACCAGCCGTGGACCGCGAAGCTCGGCTGCATCGTGAACATCGATTACCGAACGCCCTGCCACGACGAATTGGCGGCTGAGACGAAGCGACGGGTGGGGGAGGCCAGAGACCGCTTGGCGGTGTAGGCCAACCGCCGGCAGGGGGAGCAGTACGCTCGGGCCGTGTCTCACTGGTTCGGCGTGCGCAGCGTCTATCGCTTCGCTGAGCGACTCGACGGGCGCGACGTCTACGAGGAACGGGTCGTCATCTTCAAGGCTCCGGACCTCGACGATGCGATCGCCCAAGCCGAAACCGAGGCGGCCGAGTACGTCGACCTGCTCGGCGACGGGGAGGCGGTCGGCTTCTACCAAGCCTTCGCGATGAGCGACGAGCCGAGCCAGGGCGCTGAGGTCTTCTCTCTCATGCGCACCTCGGACCTGTCGGTGGCCGACTACCTGGACCAGCACTTCGACTCCGGCGAGGAACGGCAGCAGAGCGCCACGTGACGCATTCTCGTCGTCGGTGTGCTCCGTGGGTATTCGTTTCCTCAGCCGTTGACTGAGGATCAGCCGCGTCTCAGCATGGGCTTCTAGGTTCGCCTCAGGCCCGCGGGTGCGGGTGCTGTCATCTCGAAGATCAGAAGCACAGCAATGGCAAAGTTTCTCCTTCTTTATCGGACCGACGCCAGCGCGGCGGAGCAGATGGCCAACGCCACGCCCGAGCAGCAGCAGGCGGGGATGCAGGCTTGGATGGACTGGTTCGGCAGGGCGGGGGATGTGATCGTCGATGGGGGTTCGCCGGTCCAGTCCGAGAGCGGCATCGGTGGCTACTCCATCCTGGAGGCCCCGTCGCGCCAGGAGATCGATGCGGTCCTGGAGGGCCATCCGCACCTTGGAGGTCGGCACCATCGAGGTGGCCGAGTTCCTTCCTGTGCCGGGCGTATTCGGCGCGCGCCGGCCGCCGCGCTCTGAACGCGCGGAGTCAGCGCCCCAGCAGCCTGCTGAACCAGGTCCGCGGCCGGCGCTCAGCGGCGCGCACCGCCCGATGGGCGGGCGGAGAGGGGAGCAGGGTCTCCTCCTGGGGGTCGTAGCAGACCAGCCCCATCGAGGCGGCCAGCTCGGCGAGCGGATCACGGGCGTACTCCGCACCGGTCCACGTCAACGGGAAGCAGAGGGTGTCGCCGACGATCTCGTCGGCCAGGGGTGCCGACGCCCACGGACAGTCGTCATCGGAGCCTTCGGCGCCCTCAGGAGCGTCGTCGAGCGCGGGGTAGAGGGCGAGCGCGGCCTCGACGTACGCCAGGAGCTCGGGTGCGGGAGTGAGCTCCCCGTCGGCCTCCTCCAGCTGATCCATCCGACGCTCGAACTCCTCGTCGGCGGCGTGTGGACTCGAGGGGATCGCGCCGACCCAGACGGCGACGTCGTACGTCATGAGACGAGGTTACGGGGTCGGGGGTAGTGCCTGTCGGGAGACCGAGGGCTCCTCGATCTCGGTGCGCAGGTTCTCCATCCGCTCGTCCAGGTCCGCCGCCAGCCGGGCCGCGAAGTCGAGCTCGGCGCGGAGCCGGTCGGGCAGGTCGGTGTCGTGCTTATAGAACAGCTTGTGCTCGACGCTGGCCCAGAAGTCCATCGCGATCGTGCGGATCTGGAGCTCGACGAAGACGTGCTCGGTGCGGTCGGAGAGGTAGACCGGCACCGAGATGATCTGGTGCAGGGAGCGGTAGCCGTTGGCCTTCGGGTTCTTGATGTAGTCCTTGACCTCGACCACCGTGACGTCGGGCTGCTGACTCAGCATCTGCGCGATCCAGTACACGTCGGTGGTGAAGCTGCAGGTCACCCGGATCCCGGCGATGTCGCGGATGTGCGCCTTGATCTCCGACGGGACCAGTGGCACGCCGAGCCGCTGCGCCTTGGCGATCAGGCTCTGTGGCGTCTTGAGCCGCGACCGGACGTGCTCGATCGGGGAGTAGTCCCGGGTGCCCTCGAACTCGCGCTGGAGCATCGAGATCTTGGTGAGGACGACGTCCATCCCGAACCGGTAGTGCAGGCGCATGGCCAACAGATCCGCGCCGACGTCGAGTGCGGAGTCGTGGAGCTGCTCGAGCGGGGTGCTGGTTTCAGAGGTCACTGATCGGCTTTTCGTCGGGGGCGGGGGCCTTCATTGTGCCCCGGGGGTCGATACGGGCGAGCCTGAGTCGTAACGCCTCATTCTGGTCCTCCAGTCGGAGGACGACCTCCACTCCAGCGAGGTTGAGGCCGTCGGACAGGAGCGTGGTGATACGGCGCAAGCGGATGAGGTCGTTGGCACTGTAGAGCCGGGTGCCGCCCGGGGTCCGGTGCGGGGCGACCAGACCGCGTCGCTCGTACGCGCGCAGATTCTGGATACCGGTGCCGACCAGCTCTGCGGCGATGGAGATGGCATACAGCGCCACCGTCCCATCCTGGCTGTCGTGGGGGATCGCCATCACCGGTCCTGTCGTGTCGGTCGCGTCGGGCGTGGAGGCTCGCGGCTCCACTGGCTCTTGAAAGCTGCACATCGGAGTGCTAAATAAATCTCTAGCGGCCACTATAGGTCGTCAACCAGATCTCATTGGAGGTGAACCACTATGTTGATGCGTACTGACCCGTTTCGTGACTTCGATCGGCTCGCCCAGCAGCTTCTGGGGACCGGCACGACCTCACGCCCGGCCATCATGCCGATGGACGCGTGGCGCGAGGGCGACCGCTTCATCGTCGAGCTCGACATGCCCGGCGTTGCTGCTGACACCCTTGATATCGACGTTGAGCGCAACGTGTTGACGGTCAGAGCCGAGCGACCGGCTCGCCATGGTGACTGGGAGCCGTTGGCCTCGGAGCGCCCGAAGGGGCTCTTCAGCCGGCAACTGGTCCTGGGCGACAATCTCGACCTCGGCCAGATCGACGCGCACTACGACGCCGGGGTGCTGCGACTCACGATCCCGGTAGCGGAGAAGGCCAAGCCGCGCCGGATCGAGGTGCGCAGCGGCGACGCGAGCGGTCGTCACGACACGCCCGAGGCGATTACCGCCTAGCAGCGAGACACACCATGGCGCGCGGCGCACCGGGGACCCGGGGCGCCGCGTCTGCCTGTCCGGGGCGGCCCGATGTGGCGCCGTTCAGGACCCTCAGTACGCTTCAGGCCTGATGTCGAAGCCGATCACCCTCCTCGTCGAGTCTGCCGCTGATCAGGCGGCCCTGGTCGCGTTCGCGCCGCGCTATGGCGTGGACTTCGAGACCGAGAACATCACCGTCACCGTGCTCAACGGGGCCGGCAACTTCGGGCGCGGGATCGAGGAGGCCACCGCCGCCGGGCACCGCGTCGGCGGGCTCTACTCCGAGGCCGAGGAGCGGTTCGTCGCCGGAGCCCTCAACCGGCAGGAGGGCGAGGACCTCACCCGCCAGGGCTTCTTCGCCTGCCGCAGGGATCTGCTCGACGAGCTGATCGGTGCGATCGGGGTCAGCGAGCTGACCCCCGTGCTGGAGTCGTACGTCGACCTCAGCGGGTTCCGCTCGTTCCAGGCCCAGGCAGCCCACAGCGAAGCCGAGCCGCGCGAGCAGCTCCGACGCTTCTTCGCCGCCTCGTCGGAGCGCAAGGCGAAGTACGCCGCCCGGATGGCGGCCGACGTGGACCTCGGGTCCGTCCCGGAGCCGCTCAGCGGCCTGGTGAACTGGATCTGGGGCGCCTGACCTCAGGCTCCCGGCGCGTCCTCCGAGGCCAGCCGCGGCTCCACCCGCTTGTCCGGGTGGAACCCCGCCTTGTCGGCATAGAACGCCCGGATCACGTCCATGTCGGCGGCGATGTCCCCGGTCAGCTCGATCGTGGGGCCGAGCCCGGTCGTCTTCGTGACGCGGTCGACGTACCCCAGGGTGACGGGCATCTGCGTCTCCCGCGCGATCCGGTAGAACCCGGACTTCCAGTGCGTGTGCGCGCCCCGGGTGCCGTCCGGCGTCACGACCAGGCCGAACACCTCCCCGGCGTGGGCCTGGGCGACCACGTTGTCGACGACGCCCGCCGGGTTCGAACGGTCCACCGGGATGCCGCCGAGCCCGCGCATCAGCGGTCCGCGCCAGCCGCGGAAGAGGCCGTCCTTGCCCAGCCACCGGACGTGGATCCCCAGCCGCCACGCGATCGCCAACATCAGGATGAAGTCCCAGTTGGACGTGTGCGGCGCCCCGATCAGCACCGTCGGGCGGGTCGGGGCCGGCTCGGTGACCAGCTTCCAACCGGAGACGGACCAGAACAGGCGGGCAGCGATCCGTCGAAGCATGCGGCAAGGCTAAGCGGTGGTGGCCGCACATCCCGTAAGGACGCCGTCGGCAACGAGCTGGCCGACGGTGACACCGTCACCATCGTCAAGGACCTCAAGGTGAAGGGTGCCGGCGGCGGCACCGTGAAGGTCGGCACCAAGGTCAAGGGCATCCGCCTGATCACCGACGGCGTCGGCGACCACGACATCGACGCCAAGGTGCCCGGGTTCGGGCAGATGCAGCTCAAGTCGAGTGTGGTGAAGAAGGTCCTCTGAGGTCGCTCAGGGCCTGCGTGATCTCGACTGTGCGGGCCCAGAACGCCCGCTCGTCGAGCCGCTTGCGCCGCATCCAGACCGTCAGCTCGGTGTTGCACTTGCTGGCGTTGCACGACGCGCACGCCGGTACGACGTTGTCCAGCGTGTACCGCCCGCCGCGGGAGATGGGGAGCATGCAGTCGCGCTGCAGTCCCTGGCCCGGCCCCGTGCCGCCCGCCGCGCCGCAGTAGGCGCAGCCGCCCCACGCCTCCTGGATGGCCTCCCACTGGGCGGGGGTGAGGTCGTGGTCGACCTTCGCCATCCGTCGCGCCCGACGCCGTGCGTAGGTGGCGGCCTTGGTGCGGGAGGGCATGGGAGGAGCCTAGGGTGCTCGCGTCAGTCTCCGAGCAGCAGCCGCGCCAGCAGGGCGAGACCGGTCGCGATCGCGGCGGCGGCGCACACGACCCAGACCCCGGTGAGGTCGCCGAGGCCGGTGGGACGGTGATGGTGGTGGTACGGCGGGATGCGCATGCCCCTACTGTGCGGGCGCCGGGACGCTCGGCGGGGAGCCCTGACGGGGCACTGACACGATCCTGATGCGGACCTAACGCGGTTCGGCTGGCCTCGGGGCCACCGCGGGAGGAGGGTCGGAGTGACCGGGCGCGGAACGGATCCGTGGCCCCCGCAGAGGAGTTGACCTCGATGGCCCAGGCGCTGGACGCCCCACGTGATCACATCGTCGTGCCCGTACGCCGGGTCGGTGACGGGATCGACGTACTCCTGACCGGTCGGCTGCCCGACGGCACCCGCACCGCGATCGCGTTCACCTCCCTCGGCCGGCTCGAGGAGGCGATGGGTGCGGGCACCGCCCACGACCACCTCACCCTGCGCCGGCTGCACGAGGTCCTGGACCCGATCGGGATCGAGCGGGTGCAGGTCGACCCGGACCTGGTGATGGCTCCGGGTGGGCTGCGTAGCCCCGCCTAGGTGGGGGTTACTTTCCCCAAGTTCGCGCCGTGGTGGGGGTTACTCTCCCCCTGTTCACGTCGTGGGGGGGGGCGTTACTTTCCCCTGTTCGGCTGAGAGGGTGGGGCCATGTCTGGCCTGCGCACCACGCTCGCTGCCGTCCTGCTGATCGCGTCGCTCCTCGTCGGGTCCTTCTCCTTCGTCGCGGTCTGGGGCCAGCATCACCTGCTCGACAGCGACCGGTGGACCAGTGCCGTCGGCCCGCTGATCGAGCGGCCCGAGGTGCAGCGGCGGGTGACGTCGGCGCTGGTGCAGGCGATGGAGGAGAACGGGCTGCCGTCCGCGCTCGCCCCGGTGGCCTCGGCCACGACGGCGAGGGTGGTCGCGACCGATCAGTTCGCCCAGGTGTGGCGCACGGCAGTGCGCCGCTCGCACCAGGAGCTGGTGGCCACGATCCGGCGAGAGAACCTGTGGGCGAGCGTCTCGAACCAGTCGCTCAGCGTCGATCTCGGGGTGCTCTTCGAGGGACTCCGCGAGCGCCTGACGGCGATGGGGGTGCCGTTCGCGAGCGCGCTGCCGACGCCGAGCGGGACCGTCGACATCGCCGCCTCACCGTCGCTGGTCAGGGCGCTGGACTCCGCGAGGCTCCTCGACCTGCTCGCCGTACCCTCCCTGGTCGCCACCCTCGTCCTGGCCGCTGCCGGTCTGCTGGTCGCACAGCGGCGGGCCACCGCGCTGGTGATCGCCGGCCTGGCCGTGGTGGGGACGGCACTGGTCGGGCTGGTGGCGTGGTTCTTCGCTCGCGGGGTGGCCCTGGACGCGGCCGACGCGCTGGGTGGGGCGGTGCTCGACGCGCTCACCTCCGACGTCACGGCCTGGTTCCTCGCCGTCGCTGCCGGGGGTGCGGTGCTCGCCGTGGTGGGAGCGGCCTGCACCAGGCTCACCCCCGGCCGATAGGTTGCGGGCGTGCCTACCCTGACCTACTCCGCGTCCGTCACCGTCGCCGCTGCCCCGGAGGAGGTCTACGCCCTCTTCTCCGACGTCACCCGGACGGGGGAGTGGTCCCCGGTCTGTCATGAGGTGGTCTGGGACGACGGTGCCGTCGCCGAGGTCGGGGCGTCCTTCCTCGGACGCAACGAGGTCGCCGGCCGCACCTGGGAGACCCGCAACGAGGTCCTCGTCGCCGACGGCACCACCTTCGGCTGGTCGACCGGCCCGGGCATCGCGTCGTGGACGTACGCCGTCACGGCCGGCCCCGAGGAGGGCACCGCGGTCCTCACCGAGTCGTGGGAGTTCTCCGAGGAGGGCCAGGCCACGATCCGGGTGAAGTACCCCGAGCGTGCCGACACGATCATCGCCGGTGCCCCGGGCAACGCCGAGGCCGGCATCACCGCCACCCTGGCTGCGATGAAGCAGATCCTGGAGCCGGCCGCCGTCTGAGCGACCGGCCCCCGCGCGGCCTCAGCCGCGCTTGAACAGGCGGCTGAGCAGCCCGCCGCTGCGCTCCTCACGCGGGTGCCCGCCGCACCACATGTCGGCGGGTACCCCGGCCTTCACCTGGGCGATGTGCTGACCACATCCGGCCCAGGTGATCTTCTGGCACGTCTTGCAGGTCACGGGACGGCACATGGCTCAGGCCTCCTGCTCGTGGGCCTCGACGGCGTCGGCGAACTCGCAGAAGGCGTCGTACGCGCGGGCACCGTGGATGGTGGCGGGGCCGCCGTGCATCAGGAACGTCACGCCGATGGCCTCGGCGGCCTCCTGGCGGGTGGCACCGGCGCGTGCGGCCGACTGGCCGTGCGAGGCGATGCAGCCGTCGCAGCCCTCGACGACGCCGATCGCGAAGGCGATCAGCTCCTTGGTCCTGCGGTCCAGGGCTCCGTCGGCGAAGGCAGCGCCCGAGAGCTCGCCGAACCCGCGGTAGACGTCGGGGATCGCACGGCGCAGGTTGCGGTGCAGGGGCGTGAGCTCGCGCAGCACCTCGGTGCCGTGCGGGGAGTGGTCGGTCATGGCTGCCTCTCAAGACGAAGGAACCCCCTGGGGGGATATGTTTCGACCGTAACACATCCCCCTAGGGGGTTACTATTGGTGGCATGCAGCTCGAGCCCGCCGAGATCAAGGCCACGATCACCCGCCTGAAGAAGGCCAACGGACACCTCGCCTCCGTCATCCGGATGCTGGAGGAGGGGGCCGAGTGCGAGGCTGCGCTGATGCAGCTCGCCGCGGTCAACAAGGCGATCAACCGGGGCGCCTACGCTCTGGTCGCCACCGGCCTGGAGCAGTGCCTGGTCGAGGGTGGGCGGGAGAGCGTGGACGCGCAGAAGCTGGAGAAGCTCTTCCTCGCCCTGGCCTGAGACCAGGCCTGAGCGCTCAGGAGGAGCCGAACCGCGCCGTCGTCCAGGCCAGCAGGTCCGCGATCAGCGGCGACCGGTCGTCGACCAGGCCGATGTGGTCCTGGCCCGGGTACGTGCGGTAGTCCACCGCCCCGCCCCGAGCGCGGCGGCCCTCGACGTACGTCTGCTGCATCGACGGCCGAACCAGGGTGTCGGCCTCGCCCTGAGCGATCAGCAGCGGGGCCGTGATCGTGCCCACCGGAGTGTTCTCCGCCAGGCGGCGTCCCAGGGCGCCCGAGGCCGGGTCGCGCGACCACGGCGAGGAGCCGAACAGCAGCGCCGACAGTGCCGAGACGAAGACCTCCGGCTCGTCCAGGCAGCGGGTCGCCATCTCCCTGATCGGGATCCGCGCCGTGGCCCTGACGTAGTGGTCGAACGAGACGTCGGGATAGGTGTCGGCATAGGCCTGGAGCACGTAGGACGCGAACACCGAGCTGATCCGCACCGTCGTCAGGTTCGCGACCAGCCCGGTCAGGTCACTGGCCGGCGCCAGCGCCGCCACCCCGACCAGGTCGAGGTCGGGGGCGTACGTCGGCGCGAGCTGCCCCGCCCACAGGGCCGCATGACCGCCCTGGGAGTGGCCCCAGATCGCGGTCCGCTGCGAGAGCGAGACGCCGGGCAGATCGTGGGCCGCCTTCACCGCGTCGAGCACCGAGCGCCCCTCGCCCTGGCCGATCAGGTACGGGTGCGGACCGGCGGTGCCCAGCCCCACGTAGTCGGTCGCGACCATCGCCCAGCCGTTCCTCACCACCTGGCTCAGCGCCGGGGTCGCGCCCGCCTCGAACGGGTCCGAGAGCAGCGACGGCGCACAGCCCCGGGCATAGCCGGTGGTGCCGTGCGCCCAGGCGACCACGGGGCGCGGGGCGGCCGAGGCCGCCTCGGGGACCAGCACGATCGCGCTGGCCACGGCGGGGACGCCGTCGGCGCGCGTGGTCGTGTAGAGGATCCGCCAGGCGCGCGCCCCGGCCGGCACCTGCCGGGTGAACGGCTCGGAGCGGAGCAGCACCCCGGCGGCGGACGGCACCGGGGCCGGAGCGTCGTAGAACGCGTCGGGGTGCGGCTTGTCGGCATTGAACGTCAGGCTGATCAGCAGCAGCACCAGGGCACCGCCCAGGGCCAGTCCAGGCTTGACCTTCGACCACCAGCGGGTCGAGGGCACCGTGATGAACTGGCTCAGACCGAAGCGCAGCAGCCGGATCGCGAAGAGTGCCGAAAGCACGATCAGGGTGACGTCTGGCCAGCCCAGCGCCAGCGCACCGAGGATCACCGAGGCGAGCCCGGTCAGGTAGCGGCGCTCGGCGACCAGGCCGATCGCCCCGTCGACCACCAGGCTCAGCCCGACCATGATCGCCAGGCCCCGGACCCCGACGTCGGGCCACGCCACCAGCACGAGCGCCGCGCCCAGCCACGCTACCGCCCTGGCCCGTGCCCAGCGTGGGTGGTCGTGCTCGCCGGTGAACTCGCCGACCGCCAGCGCCAGCAGTCCGCCGACGGTGATCAGCACGATCAGGGCGAGTGAGGAGACCGGACGGAACAGGAGCAGGGCACCCAGCACGATCGCGCAGGCACCCGCACCCCGGGTCAGCCAGCGGGCGGTGACCGGGCCGCTGTGCGTCATCTGCGTAGGATCCCATGCCGCCGGCCCGCAGCGGCACGCTAGGGTTCGGCTGATCCGTCGGCCGTCACTTGGGCCGATGTGTGCGTTCCCGGACTTGGGGAGGTGCGATCACCAGCGCAGCCCGCCTCGGGTGTGCGCGGTCTGTGCTGCCCCGACACCTCTGGAGAACCCATGAAGCTCACCCCCGCCCTGATCCCCGCCCTGCTCGCCGGGTCGCTGGCCCTGGCGGCCTGCGGATCCTCCGACACCACCGGCGCCTCCGGGTCGCCGTCGGCTTCGGCCGCCTCGGCCGGAACCGTCGACAACTGCGGTACGACGGTCACGCTCGGCACCGACCCGCAGCGGATCGTCACGATCAAGTCCACCTCGACCGAGCTGGCGCTCGCCCTTGGCCTGGGATCCAAGCTGGTCGGCACCGCGTTCGCCGACGGCCCGGTGCCCACGCAGTGGGCCGACCAGGTCGCGAACGTGCCGGTGCTTTCGGACCAGGCCCCCAGCAAGGAGGTCGTGCTGGCCAAGGAGCCCGACCTGGTCTTCGGCGGCTGGGAGTCGAACTTCAGTGCCGACACCGCCGGTGACCGGGCGACGCTGGCGAAGCTCGGCGTGGCGACGTACGTCTCGCCGGCGGCCTGTCAGGAGCCGGCCTACCAGCCGAAGAAGATGACCTTCGACCTGCTCTTCTCCCAGTTCGAGCAGGCCGGCCAGGTGCTCGGCGCGGAGAAGGCGGCGACCGCCCTGGTCGCCGAGCAGCGCGCTGCGCTGGCCAAGGTCGCGAAGGCCAAGGCCGGCACCACCGCACTGTGGTGGTCCTCGGGCGATGACACCCCGTACGTCGGCGGCGGCATCGGCGCACCCCAGATGGTGCTCGACGCGGTCGGCCTGACCAACGTCGCCGCGGACCAGAAGGCGACCTGGACCTCGATGGGCTGGGAGGCGATCGTGGCCTCCGACCCGGACGTGATCGTGCTGGTCGACGCCACCTGGAACCCGGCCACAGCCAAGATCAAGACCCTGGAGTCCAACCCCGCCACCGCCGCCCTGACCGCGGTCAAGAAGCACCGCTTCCTGGTGATCCCGTTCCCGGCCGCCGAGGCCGGCGTCCGGTCGGTCTCGGCCGCGCAGACGATCTCCGACGACCTCGGCTCGATGGGCCTGCTCGCGCAGTGAGGCAGCTCGGCTGGGTCGGGCTCGCCCTGCTCGCATTGGCCGCCTCGATCGTCACCGCGGTGACCTTCGGGGCGGCCGACCTGAGCGTCACCGAGGTGTGGGGCTCGATCGCGTCCCACCTCGGGATCGGGCACAGCGACCTGAGCCTGATCCGCGACGGCATCGTGTGGCAGTTGCGGCTACCGCGAGTGCTCACCGCCGCTGCGGTCGGGGCCGGCCTGGCGCTGTCGGGGGTGGTGATGCAGGCCCTGACCCGCAACCCGCTCGCCGACCCGTACCTGCTCGGGCTCTCCTCCGGGGCCAGCCTCGGCGCCGTGCTGGTGCTGCTCGCCGGCCTGTCGGTGCTGCTCCCGGTCGCGGCCTTCGTCGGGGCGATGGCCGCCCTGGCCGCGACGCTGGCGCTGGCCCGCTCACTCGGCGCGATCACCCCGACCCGGACGGTGCTGGCCGGTCTGGCGGTCTCCTCGTTCGTCGGCTCGCTGACCTCGCTGGTGATCTTCTCGGAGTCCCACGGCGACTCCTACCGCCAGATCCTCAACTGGCTGCTGGGCTCGCTGGGCGGCGCGGACTGGTCCTCGGCGGCGATCTCGTGGGGCGCCTTCGCCGTGGTCGGACTGCCGCTGCTGGCCTCGGGCCGGATCCTGGACGCCTTCGCGTTCGGCGACTCCGCTGCGGCCGGGCTCGGTGTGCCGGTCTCCGCGGCGCGCTGGGTGCTGCTCGGCGGCACGGCCCTGCTGACCGGGTCGATGGTCTCGGTCTCGGGGTCGATCGGCTTCGTCGGCCTGGTGCTGCCCAACGCGGTCCGGCTGCTGGTCGGCTCGCGCCACCGTCTGCTGCTGCCGCTGTCGGCGGTGATCGGTGCCGTCTTCATGATCTGGGTCGACACCGGCGCCCGGACCCTCTTCGAGCCCCGCGAGCTCCCTGTCGGGATCATCACCGTGCTGGTCGGCGCCCCGGTCTTCGTCGCCGTCCTGATCAGGAACCGAGGACGCGCATGAGAGGTCTCCACGTCGTCGACCTCACCGTCGAGCGAGCCGGGCGCCGGATCGTCGACGCGGCCTCGCTCAGCGCCGAGCCCGGCACCGTCACCGCCCTGGTCGGCCCCAACGGCGCCGGCAAGTCGACCCTGCTCCGCGGCCTGGCCGGCCTGCTGCCCGCTACCGGCACCGTCCTGTTCGGCGGCGAGGACGTGTTGGCGATGCCACGGCGCCGCCGTGCCCGGCTGCTCGCCCTGGTCGAGCAGGACGCCCGCGCCGACATCGGCGTCACGGTTCGCCAGGCCGTCGACCTGGGCCGCACCCCGCACCGCTCGCTGTGGGGCTTCGACGGCCTCGCCGGAGCGACCGGGCAGGACGACGCCGTCGAGACCGCGATGAAGCGCGCCGGGGTCGACGCCTTCGCCGAGCGCGAGCTCGGCTCGCTCTCGGGCGGTGAGGCCCAACGCGTCCACCTCGCCCGCGCCCTGGCCCAGGAGCCGCAGGTGCTGTTCCTCGACGAGCCCACCAACCACCTCGACATCGCCGCCCAGCTGCAGACCCTGACCCTGGTGCGCGAGCTCGCCGCCGACGGGATCACCGTGGTCGCGGCGCTGCACGACCTCAACCTCGCCGCGTCGTTCTGCGACCAGGTGGTCGTCCTGGCCGACGGGGTGGTGCGGGCGGCCGGCAGCCCCGAGACGGTCCTGACCCGAGAGCTGATCGGGACGACGTACGGTGTCGAGGTGGACGTCCTGAGCCACCCCCGCACCGGACGGCCGCTGATCGCGTACGCGTAGGTGAACGCCCTACGATGGCGCCCGTGACGAGCGTCGGATACGTGGCAGCCGTCGACCGGCTCGCCCCGCGTGACGCGGTCGAGCTGGCGGTGCTGGCCGAGCAGGCAGGGTTCGTCGGAACCCTGGCCGCCGACCTGTTCCAGCCCTGGCTGCCCAGCCTCGGGCAGGCCCCCGCGGTCTGGCCCGTCCTGGCCGCCATCGCCGAGCGCACCGGCGGTGACGTCGGGCCCGGGATGGCCACCGCGGGTGGCCGGATGCACCCGGCCGCGATCGCCCAGGCCGTCGCCACCCTGGGGGCGATGAACCCCGGCCGCGCCTGGCTCTCGCTCAGTGCGGGGGAGGCGCTGCACGAGCACGTCACCGGCGGCTACTGGCCCGAGCCGCCGGAGCGGATCGCCCGGCTGTTCGAGGCCGTCGACCTGATCAAGCGGCTCTTCGCCGCCTCCGCCGCCGGCCGCGACACCCGCTTCGCCGGGGACCACTTCACCCTGGAGACCAGCCGGCTCTGGACGATGCCGGCCACCGCGCCGGCGGTGCTGGTGGCGACCGGGGGACCGGTCACCGCCCGGCGCGCCGGGCGCACCGCCGACGGCCTGCTCGCCGTCGGTGTCTCCTACGACCAGGCCGGCACCGTGCTGGAGCGGTTCCGGGCCGGAGCCGCCGAGGCCGGCAAGGACGCCGCCGCGATGCCCGCCTGGCTGCACCTCAACGTCTCCTGGGCCCCGACCGACGACGAGGCGCTGGCCCAGGCGGTGACGCACTACCCGATCGGTGCGATGCGCTTCGCCCGCGGCGACCTGCGCTCACCGCAGATGATCGAGCAGATCGCCCGGCTGGTGCGACCCGAGGACCTCGACGGCCGCCTGGTGGTCAGCGCCGACCCGGCCGTCCACGCCGCCGCCATCCAGGGACACCTCGACCAGGGCTACGACCGCGTCTTCGTGCACAACGTCGGCCTCAACCAGGCAGCGTTCCTGTCGACGTACGCCGACCACGTGCTGCCCCGGATCGGATCGCCCCGGGGGTGAGGGATGGCGGACCGGGCGCGCTACACCTTCACCTCCACCTGGGAGGTCGATGCGCCGGTGCCCGCCGTCGCCGCGGTGCTGCTCGACCTCGCCGCCTACCCGCGCTGGTGGCCCGAGGTCCGGGCCGTGGCCCGGCTCGACCAGGAGACCGCCTGGCTGGTGTGCCGCTCGGTGCTGCCGTACTCCCTCGACCTGGTCGCGCACGCCTCGGCCCGCGACCTCCCGGTCCTGGAGGTCACCCTCGGCGGTGACCTGGACGGCTTCGCCCGCTTCACCCTGACCGAGACGGCACCGGGTCGGACCCGGTTGGCGTTCCGTCAGGAGGTGCGGGCCCGGGGTGCGCTGGGGGTGGCGTCGGTGCTGCTGCGTCCGGTGCTGGCCTGGAACCACCGGGCGATGATGCGCAGCTGCCTGCGCGGGCTGGCCTCAGCCGCGGCGGACCGCCAGACGACCGGTGGCGACGCCGACGGCGACACCGATGATCGTCTCCACGGTGCGGTCCACGACCAGCTCGTGGATCGGGGAGGGGTGCGCCAGGGAGACCATCAGCAGCGCGGTCGGGGTGATCGCGAGCAGGCCCAGGGCGTAGTTGCGGCCCACCAGGAGCTCGCCGATGGTCTGGGTCGCGATGATGCAGCAGACCAGGCCGAGGGTGGGCAGGCCGAGGTCGAGCAGGAAGGCCGCGACCAGCACACCGCCGACGGTGCCGACGATGCGCAGGATGCCGCGTTCGAGCTGGACGCCGATGTCGGGGACGACCAGGGGCACCACCGCTGAGACCATCGCCCAGTACGGGTGACCGATCCCGACCGCGGTGGCCAGGGTGCCGGCGATCAGGCAGGCCAGGCCGCAGCGCACCACGTGCCGGTAGGGGATCGAGGAGAAGTCCCAGGCCTCGAACCGGGTCGGGTCGCTCCACCCGCGCAGCGAGCGCAGCCACCAGCCGGCCGAGCCGACCACTACCGAGACGGCCACCGCGCCGGCGCTGACCGCGAACGCCGGCACCAGGTCGCTGGGCGTGGACGGGATCGTGGCGCAGGCGGCACTGGCGAAGACCAGGAAGAGCGGACCGGGCGGGTGCTGGCGCTGCGCGGTCGAGATCGCCGCACCGACCGCGGCGATGGCGGCGACGATCGGGATGGCCAGCCAGGTCCGCGCCGGGCTCATCCCGACCAGGACTCCGATCAGGACCGAGGCGGTGATCAGGGCGCCGGAGGAGACCTGCAGCTGCAGACGCGCGCGGCCGACCGTCGTACGACCGTAGAGGGAGGTGAAGGCACCGAACGCGGCGTAGATCGTCCAGGAGATGTGATCGGTCGCCCACAGCGTGAGCAGCGGCACCGCGATCGAGACCATCGCACGCCCGGCGATCCGGTGGGCGCCGTTGTGCGGGCCGACGTTCAGCAGGCGTTGGGTGGTGGGGGGCAGGTCCCCGAACGATCGGCTCACCTGCTGATCTTCTCGCCCACGACCCACCACAGCGCCGCCCCCACGACGACACCCGCCGCAGATGCGACGGTGATCACGCCGGTACGCCGTCCACGGGTCCGCCACGACGTCACCGCGCCGTCGGACTGGGCCGAGAGCAACGCGCCCCGGGACTGGAAGGAGCCGATCGAGAACTGCGACATCGCCGAGCCCACCGACCCCATCGAGGCGAAGGAGGCCACCGAGCCGAGGGAGGCGAACGACCCGCTCGACCCGATCGAGAGGACCGAGTCGGCCGAGCAGATCGACAGGATCGAGTTGCGTGAGCGCAGCGACCACAGGGATGAGGAGCGGGCCATGAGAAAACTCTAGGCTGGACCTCATGTCTGAACAGCGCGTCATCATCCACACCGACGGCGGTTGCACGCCGAATCCGGGTCCGGGTGGATGGGGTGCGGTGCTGCGGTACGGCGACCACGTGCGCGAGATGTGCGGCGGCGAGTCCGAGACGACGACGAACAACCGGATGGAGCTGACCGCCCCGATCATGGCGCTGGAGACCCTCAACCGGGCCGTCGAGGTGCACATCTACACCGACTCCTCCTACGTCCGGAACGGCATCACGTCGTGGCTGGCGGGCTGGAAGCGCAACGGCTGGAAGACCGCCTCGAAGCAGCCGGTGAAGAACGTCGACCTGTGGCAGCGCCTGGAGGCGGCCTGCGAGCGGCACACCGTGGAGTGGTTCTGGGTCAAGGGCCATGCCGGGATCGCCGACAACGAGCTGGCCGACCAGCTCGCCACCCGCGGGATGGCCCAGGCGATGAACCCGGGCGCGCGGTGAGCGCTGCCGGACCGACGCAGGCCGACCGCACCGCACTGATCGCCCCGGACCTGGCCCTGGCCGAGTCCTGGCTGGACTGCGTGCGGGAGTTCGAGTCCGACGTGGTGGCGACGGGGGAGCCGCTGGCGTTCGCGCTGCACGGCAGCCCGGCCTGGCGGGTCGAGGGGTTCGACGCCGACCTGCCCAGCCTCGACGCGGTGCTCGCCGCGGGGCGCCAGGAGGCCGACCCCGCGGGTGTCCTGCCCGACGGGCTGGTGCCGTGCGACTCCTTCTGGATCATCGATCCGAGCCTGCCCACGGTGGTGCTCGGCTTCGGCGCCGTACGCCACCGGCTCGACACCGACTTCCTGCGCACCGAGGGCGGCCACATCGGCTACGCGATCCGGCCCTCGGCCCGGCGACAGGGCCACGCCGGGCGCGCGCTGCGCCTCCTGCTCGCGCACGCGGCCACGCTCGGCATCGAGCAGACGCTGCTCACCTGCCGGCACGACAACGTCGCCTCGGCCCGCACGATCGAGCGTGCCGGTGGCGAGTACGACGGCGACGTGGCCGACAAGCGGCGCTACTGGATCTCGACGAACACCTGACATTCCGACGGTATGGAGCCGTAGGCTCGGGTCATGAGCGCCCCGCAGAGTCGTAGTGCTGAGATCGCCGACATCATCGTCGTCGGCCACGGACTGGCCGGCCTGGTGGCCGCCGCCGAGGCGGCCGACGCCGGCAAGCGGGTGCTGCTGGTGGACCAGGAGCCTGAGCAGGCGCTCGGCGGGCAGGCGTTCTGGAGCCTGGGCGGGCTCTTCTTCGTCGACAGTCCCGAGCAGCGCCGGATGGGGATCCACGACTCGGTCGACCTGGCGTTGCAGGACTGGAGGGGCAGTGCCCAGTTCGACCGCGAGGACGACCTGTGGCCGCGGCGCTGGGCCGAGGCGTACGTGCACTTCGCGCACGAGGAGAAGCGGGCCTGGCTGCGCGAGATGGGGCACCGGGTCTTCCCGATCGTCGGGTGGGCCGAGCGGGGTGACGGTCGGGCCGAGGGGCACGGCAACTCCGTGCCGCGCTTCCACATCACGTGGGGGACCGGCCCCGGCATCGTGGACCCGTTCGAGCGGCGGGTGCGCGAGCATGTCGCGGGCGGGCGGATCAGGTTCGCCTTCCGGCACCGGGTCGACGAGGTCGTGATCGAGGGTGGTGCGGCGGTCGGCGTACGCGGTGCGGTGCTGGAGCCCAGTGGGATCGCCCGCGGGCAGGAGTCCAGCCGGGTCGAGGTCGGCGAGTTCGAGCTGCGCGCCCAGGCCATCGTGGTCACCAGCGGCGGCATCGGCGGCAACCTCGACCTGGTCCGCAAGAGCTGGCCCGAGCGGCTCGGCAAGCCGCCCAAGAGCATGGTGCGCGGCGTCCCGGCGCACGTCGACGGCCGGATGATCACGATCACCGAGGCGACCGGCGCCCGGGTGATCAACCGCGACCGGATGTGGCACTACGTCGAGGGCATTCGCAACTGGGACCCGATCTGGGGCGACCACGGCATCCGGATCCTGCCCGGTCCGTCGAGCATCTGGCTCGACGCCACCGGTGAGCGGCTGCCGGCACCGTTCTTCCCCGGCTTCGACACCCTCGGCACCCTCAAGCACCTGCGCCGCACCGGCCACGACTACTCGTGGTTCGTGCTGACCAAGTCGATCATCGACAAGGAGTTCGCGCTCTCGGGCTCGGAGCAGAACCCCGATATGACCGGGAGGTCGGTCAAGGGCGTCCTTGAGCGGGCCCGCAAGGGACCCGACCCGGTGCACGCCTTCATGGAGCACGGCGAGGACTTCGTCGTCGCCGACACGCTCGCCGACCTGGTCGCCGGGATGAACCGGCTCGCCGACGTCGAGCCGACCGGTCCGCAGCTCGACGAGCACCGGCTGCGCCAGATCCTTGAGGCCCGCGACCGGCAGATCGCCAACCCGTTCGCCAAGGACGCTCAGGTCACGGCGCTGTACGCCGGCCGGCACTACCGCGGCGACAAGCTCAGCCGGGCGGCCAAGCCGCACCGGATCCTCGACCCCGAGCACGGCCCGCTGATCGCGGTGAAGCTGCACCTGCTCTCGCGTAAGACCCTCGGCGGCCTGGAGACCGACCTGGCGGGACGCTGCCTGACCAGTGACGGCACGCCGCTGCCGGGGCTCTACGCGGCCGGCGAGGTCAGCGGCTTCGGCGGCGGCGGGATGATGGGCTACAACGCACTGGAGGGCACCTTCCTCGGCGGGTGCCTGTTCAGCGGTCGCGCTGCGGGCAGGGGGGCAGCCGCGGACCTGTGATGCTCAGGCGTGGGTGCCGCTGAGGTTGAGACCGACCACGCCGCCGATGATCAGCATGATCGAGACGACCTTGATCCAGTCCAGGGTCTCGTCGAGGAAGATCGCTGCCAGCACGGCGGTGGCGGCGGTGCCCGCACCGGCCCAGATCGCGTAGGCGACCGAGACCGGGATGTCCTTGACCACCACGGTGAGCAGGTAGATCGCGCCTGCGTAGCCGGCGACCACGAGCAGGCTCCACAGCGGGTCGGTGAACCCCTTGGCCTTGGGCAGGGCGAGGCTGGCCATCACCTCCACGGCGATGGCTCCGGCGAGCAAGAGTCCTGCGTACATGTCGATCCTCCAGGTGTAGCGCTCGCTACAACGGAGCAACTGTAGCACTCGCTACACTCGCCCCATGACGCGTCGCGAGGATCTGCTCGACCGGGCCACGGACCACGTCGTGGCCGAGGGCCTGATCGGCCTGACCCTGCGCCCGGTCGCCGCCGCGATCGGGACCAGCGACCGGATGCTGATGTACCACTTCGGCTCCCGTGACGGCCTGGTGTCCGCCGTACTGACACGGACGGAGGAGCGCTCGATCGACGCCCTGGAGGCGCTGCCCGCCGTCGACGGGGTCGCCGCCGGGGTGCGGGCACTGTGGGAGGCCTACCAGCAGCCGCCGCTGTCGGGCTGCCTCTCGGTCTACCTCCAGGCCGCGGCCACCGGACTGATCGGCTCGGAGCCGTACCGTTCGATCGCGCGCGAGGTGAACCAGCGCTGGGACGATGCCCTGAGCCGGTACGTCGTCCGCTGCGGCGCCCCGGCCGAGCGTGCCGCCCGGGTCACGACGCTGGTCGACTCGGCCCTGCTCGGCTTCTATCTGGACCTGCCCACCGAAGTTTCCGAGGAATTAACACAGGGCGTGCACGACCTCGCCGAGGCCGCTGAAACCCTCGCTACAGTGCAGCGGTGACTGAGCGACTCAAGGCGGTCTCCGCCCCCACCATGCACCTGTGGCTGATGCTGGTGCTGACCTTCACCACCGGGATCAACGACGCAGTCGGCTACCTCGGACTGGACAAGGTGTTCACCGGCAACATGACCGGCAACGTGGTCGTGCTCGGCATGGCCGTCGTGGGTGGCAACGGCCTTCCGGTGGTCGGCCCGGCGCTCGCCCTGGTCGGCTTCATGGTCGGAGCCGCCCTCGGTGGTCGGGCGTTGCGCCGCTCCGGTGCTGCCTGGAGCCCGATCTGCACCGGGATCTTCGGGGTGGTCGCCGTCCTCATGCTCGCGCTCGGGATCACCCTGCTGATCGACGGCGACCGGCCGGTCAAGCCGCTGGAGGTCACCATCACCACGATCGCCGCCGTCGCGATGGGGATGCAGGCCGCCGCGGCCCGCCACATCGCGGTCAAGGACGTCACCACCGTCGTGGTCACCTCGACCCTGACCGGTCTGGCCGCCGACTCCCGGTTCGGGTCGGGCAAGGGCGGCGGCTCGGGTCGGCGCTTCGCCGCGGTCGCGCTGATCCTGCTCGGCGCCCTGGTCGGTGCCGCACTGCTCAAGGCCCACCTCGGGCTGGCGTTGCTGCTCGCCGGGGTGCTGATCGCCGGTGCCACCGCTGTCGGCGAGTGGCACCGACGCCTCACTGCATGAGCCGCCAGACCCGGTCCCGGCTCATCGGGAGCTCGTAGGGACGGCGCCCGATCGCGTCCCGGACGGCGTTGGCCAGCGCCGGGGCGACCGGGTTGTACGGCGCCTCGCTCATCGACTTCGCACCCCGGGCACCGGTGGTGTCGTAGGTGTCGGCGAAGAGCACCCGGGTCCGCGGCAGGTGCCCCATCTGCGGCAGCCGGTAGTTGCGCAGCGTCCGGGTCAGCACGACACCCTCGCGCAGCACGATCTCCTCCTGCAGGGCCGTGCCCAGCGCCTGGGCGGTGCCGCCCTCGACCTGGCCGGTGAGCTGCTCGGGGTTGATCACCCGGCCCGCGTCGACGGCCTGGACGCTGTCCAGGATCGCGATCTCCCCGGTCGCCGGATCGACGGCGACCCGGAAGGCGTGCACGTTCCAGGCCAGGGAGCGCAGCGAGCCGTCGTGGGTGCCGGTGGCGGTGATCGGCTCGGTCGGGGAGGCGGTGGCGCGCAGCCGGGTGACCTCCATCGCGGCACGGTGCACCGCGACCCCGGCGACCACCGATCCGGCCGAGCCGAACGCACCGGTGTCGTAGCCGCTGGTGTGGGTGTCGGAGACCACCAGCCGCACGCGGCTCGGGGCGATGCCCAGCTCCTCGGCGACGATCTGGACGTGCACGGTCGCGGTGCCGTTGCCGAACTCCGCGGTGCCCACAGCAACCTCGGCCGTCCCGTCGGGGAACAGCGTCACCCGGGCGTGGGAGTAGTGCCCGCGGGGCGGCATCGTCGCGATCATGGTCGCCGCCATGCCCTCACCGACCCGCCAGCCGGCGTACCGCTCGGGAAGCGGCCCGCGGGACTCGGCCAGCGCGGTCTCGGTCAGGTCCAGGCACTGGCCCAGGCCGTAGGAGCCGAAGACCACGTCGGTGTCGGGGGAGTGGCTGGCGACGATGTCGTCGCCGGGGACGACCACGTTGCGCCGGCGCAGCTCCCACGGCGAGATCCCGACCTCGCGGGCCAGGTCGTCCATCGCCGACTCGACGGCGAACTGCACCTGGCCCAGGCCGTAGCCGCGGAACGCCCCCGAGGGCAGGTTGTTGGTGTAGACCACCTCGGCATCGACCCGCTTGTTGGCGACTCGGTAGAGCGCCACCGACTCGTGGGTGGCGTGGAACAACACCCCGACAGCGTGGTTGCCGTAGGCGCCGGTGTCGGACAGTACGTCGATCGAGATCGCGCTCAGCACGCCGTCGGCATCGGCACCCAGCTCGACCGCGACCCGCATCGGGTGCCGCACCGGGATCGCGGTGAACTGCTCCTCCCGGGTCATCTCCAGCTGCACCGGGCGGCCCAGGCGCAGGGTCGCCACGGCCACGACGTCCTCGACCAGCAGCTCCTGCTTGCCGCCGAAGCCGCCGCCGACCCGGGCGGCGATCACCCGGATCGTGGCGGGGTCGCGGCCCAGGATGTGGGCCAGCTCGTCACGGACCAGGAACGGCACCTGGGTCGAGGAGCGCACCACCAGGGTGCCGTCGGGCTCGATCCACGCCCGCGCCCCGTGGGTCTCCAGGGAGACGTGGCTGATCCGGGCGGTCTGCCAGCTGCCGCTGACCCGGTGGGTGGCGCTGGCCAGTGCCGCGGTGACGTCGCCGATCTCGCCGTGGTTGCTGGCCACCACGTTCCGTTCCGGCTCGCTGATCCGGCTGGTCGCGGCGTCCTTGTCACCGTGCAGCAGCGGTGCTCCGGGACGGCGGGCCTCCTCGGGGTCGAAGACCGCCGGCCGCAGCTCGTAGGTGACCTCGACCAGCGCCGCGGCCCGCTCCGCGATCGCGACCGACTCGGCGATGACGGCCGCCACCCGCTGGCCGTGGAAGCGGACCACCTCGTCGAAGAGCCGGGTGTCGTCGGGGTCGTCCAGCCGGTTGTCGTGGCGCCCCGTGGAGTAGAGCACGCCGAGGTCGTCGGCCGGGGTCAGCACCGCGACCACTCCGGGCAGCGCCTCGGCAGCACGGGTGTCGATCGCGGTGATCACCGCGCTGGCGTGCGGAGCACGGACCAGCTTCACGTGCAGCACGCCGGTGTCGGGCAGGTCGAGGGTGTACGGCTCGGCCCCGCACACGATCCGCTTGGCGGCCGGGGCGCCGATGGAGCGCCCGAAGCCGCCCGCGGTCTCCGCGGGGTCTCCCGTCGGGGTCACGGTGCAGCGTCCCGCGAGCGCGTCCTTGATCGAGCGATAGCCGGTACAGCGGCACAGGTTGCCCTTGAACGAGCGTTCGGCCTCCTCCTCGCGCGGTGCGGCGTCGAGGGCGGTCGCGGTGACGACGTACCCGGCGGTGCAGAAGCCGCACTGGAAGCCGGCTGCCTCGACGAAGTTGCGCTGCCGGGCACTGAGGGCGTCCGGGGTGCCCAGGCCGGAGGCCGTGGTGACCTCGGCGTCGATCGCCCGCATCGCCGGGGTGATGCACGAGTGCACCGCGCGGCCGTCGAGCAGGACCGAGCACGCGCCGCAGTCGCCCGCGTCGCAGCCCTTCTTCGGGGCGAGGTCGCCCTGGGCGCGCAGGAACGTGCGCAGGCACTGTCCGGGGGCGGGGATCGCGTCGACCTGGCGGCCGTTGAGCTTCATCGGGACTCCTTGCTCGTGCCGGTGGTGACGTCGGTGACGGTTGTGACCGCTGCGACCGCCTCGACCGCGAGGGTCTCGGTGGTGGCGCGGCGCCAGTCCGGGGCACCGTGCACGTCGTCGTACCAGTGCTGGATGGTCTCCAGGGCGGCGCGGACGGCCTCCGGTGTGGGATCCGGGCCGAGGTCGAGCACCCGAGGTGCCGGGGTGGAGGCGGTCACGGTCAGCAGCACGGTGGTCGGGGTGCGACGGGCGATCACGAGCGCCGCCGAGCGCCCGTACGTCGTCAGCGAGACCCGCCGCATGGCGTACCGATCCGCGAGGGCAGGTCCGGCGACCTCGACCGCCCGCAGCACCTCACCGGGGGCCAGCGACGTGGTCAGCACCCCCTGGACGAGGTCGGCGACCGGCTCGCGCCGCTCGCCCCCCTCCGGGGTCCAGATCACCGCCTCGGCGCCGAGGCCGGAGAAGAGCGAGATCATCGCTCCGGCGGGCAGGGCCAGGCACAGGTTGCCGCCGACGGTGGCGGCACCCTGGATCTTGAACGACATCAGGAACGCGTCGGCGCACTCGCGCACCAGGGCCGCGATCGGGGTCGGCCACGGCGCGGTCTGCACCTGCGCGATGGTGCAGGTCGCCGCGATCCGCAGCCCACCGTCGGGCAGCGGCTCGGCGGCGGGCCAGTTCAGTGCGGTCAGGTCGACCAGCCCGCTGACCGAGGGCTGCGGCTCGGAGAAGAGCCAGGTGCCACCGGCGACCAGCCGTTCCCCGGCGGCCAGCCCCAGACCGGTGCGGTCGCGCGGGGTGCGCCAGGAGTCCACCCAGGCCAGGTCCACTACTCCTCCACCTCCCCGATCTCGTCGTAGGCGCCCGCGATCCGCGAGACCCGCTCGTGGGCGGCGGCCCCGCGGGCCGAGAGCACTCCGTCGGCCAGCACGCTGGCCAGTGCGGCCGCGGCGGCGTAGGAGTCGAACGCCAGGCTGGTCTCCACCTGGCACTCCAGCCAGAGGTCGACCTGGGCGAGGTGGCCGACGTGACCGGTCACGGTCGGATCGGCGATCAGGATCACCCGGGCGCCGGTGGCGCGGGCCCGGACCAGCAGGTCACCGAAGATCCGCGGGCGACGCCGGATGCCGACCACCAGCAGCACCGAGCCGGGACCCAGCGAGGCGAGGTCCTCGCCGATGGACTGGCCCGGCACCGGACCGACGGTGACCGCACCGCGGGCCTGGATCAGGTGGTGGCGCAGGTTGAGGGCGACCGAGTGGCTGCCCCGCCAGCCGAGGATCACGACCTCGTCGGCCTCGGCCAGCCAGGCCACCGCGGTGGCGACCCCGGGCTGGGTGATCGCTGCGGCGACGTGAGCCGCCTGGGTGGCGGTGAGCGTCTCCAGATCGGGGACGCCGTCGACGCGCTGGGGGAGGCCGGCGCTGCGCAGCGTGCGGACGTGCTCGCGGACCTCCTCGAAGTCGGCGAAGCCGAGGGAGCGGAAGAGCCGCGACATGGTCGCCTTCGACACCCCGGCCAGCTCGGCGAGCTCGGAGGCGCGGTAGGTCGCCAGGTCGTCCAGGTTCGCCATCAGGGTGTCGGCCGCCCGCCGCTCCTGGGGGGAGAGCTCGGCGTGGGCCCGCGCGATCCGCTCGTCCAGACGCATCGCTCAGCCCTGTCCGGGGGTGCCGGTGCGTGGGGGCCAGGTCTCGGCGACGGCGAGCACGGCGGCCTCCAAGGCGTCGAGGGCCCGGGCGACGTCGATCTCGCGCACCGACTCACCCGGGTGGTGGCTGATCCCGTCGAAGCAGCGCACGAAGAGCATCCCGATGTCGGCGACCTCGGCGATCGCCATCGCGTCGTGGCCGGCCCGCGACCAGATCCCCATCGGGGTGTGGCTGTCGCGGTCGTCGGTGGCACCGATCCCGTCGATCACCGCCTGCTGGAGCCACGGGGCGCACGGTGCCGCGGTGGCAGCGTGCGTCTCGACGTACGCGAAGCCGAGGCCGCGCGCCTCGCACTCGGCACCGATCTGGGCCACGATCGTGTCGAACATGGTGTCGCGCTCGGCGTCGGTGGCCGCCCGCAGGTCGAGGGTGAAGTCAGCCCGGCCGGCGATCACGTTGACCGCTCCGGGGTGGGCCTCGATCTTGCCGACGGTGGCGATGCACTCGCTGGCCCTGGCCAGCCGTTCGATCGCCACGATCGCCTCCGAGGCGCCCACCAGGGCGTCCTTGCGTCGCGGGTACGGCGTCCCGCCGGCGTGCCGGGCCTCGCCGAGGATCGACAGCACGAAGCGCCGGGCCCCGGCGATGGTGGTGACGTAGCCCAGCGAGCGGTCGGCGGCCTCCAGCAGCGGGCCCTGCTCGATGTGGGCCTCCAGGTAGGCCACGATCGACTCCGGGCTCCGGGCCGCGTCGGCGATCCGGTCGGGGTCCAGGCCGAAGTCGAGGAACGCCTGGCGCAGGGTGATCCCGGCTGCGTCGGTCTGCTCCCACCAGGCGGGGTCCCAGCGTCCGGCGACCGACTGCGAGCCGAGCAGCGCCTTGCCGAACCGTGCGCCCTCCTCGTCGGAGAAGCCGACCACCTCGAGCGCGAACGGCAGCGCCGTGCCACGCAGCCGCTCGGCGACGGCGATGGCCAGCATCACGCCGAGCATCCCGTCGTAGGAGCCGGCGTCGGGGACGGTGTCGAGGTGACTGCCCAGCACCAGAGCCGGGCCGCCGGGCACGGGGCCCTCGCGGCGGCCCCACTGGTTGCCGGCGGCGTCGACCCACGGCGCCAGTCCGGCCTCGGCCATCCACTGCGCCGTCTGGGCGTTGGCTGCCGCGTGCTCGGGGGTCAGGTAGGTCCGCTCCAGCAGCCCGGGGTGGGCGGTGAAGGCGTCGAGGGCGGCGCAGCGCGCCAACACCTCGGCAGCGTCGATGGCACCGGTGTCGATGGCGGTCACTGGTAGACCTCCTCGGCAGCGCGCACACCGCCGTCGGCGGCCAGGGTCACGCCCTCGGCGCGCAGCACCTGACCGAGGGCGGCGAGGGTGGTCAGCACGGCGTCCTTGCGTGCGTTGTAGCCCATCGTCCCGATCCGCCAGACCTTGCCGTGTAGGGGACCGAAGGAGGTGCCGATCTCGATCCCGAAGTCGTCGAGCATCGCGGTGCGGACCCGGTCGCCACCGGAGGACCCGAGCGCGTCGGGGATCCGGACCGCGACGACGTTGGTCATCTTGTGCGCCAAGTCGCCGAAGGTGTCCAGCCCCAGGCCGGTGACCCCGGCGAGCATCGCCTCACCGTGCAGAGTGTGTCGTGCGACGGCGGCGTCGACCCCCTCTTCGACCAGCAGGCTGGCGGCCGCGTGGGCGGCGTACAGCATCGAGGTGGCCTCGGTGTGGTGGTTGAGGCGACGGGGGCCCCAATAGTCCATGATCTGCGCCAGATCGAAGTAGTTCGACGCGATCACCGGACGGGTGCGGCGACCTTCGGCGGTGTCGTCGTCGGCGGTGCGGACACCGGCCTCGACCTGCTTGCGGGCGTTGATCCGCTCTGCGGCGGCCGGGCTGATCGTGATCGGAGCCGAGCCGGACGGACCGCCGAGGCACTTCTGCAGCCCGGCAGTGGCCACGTCGATGCCCCAGGCGTCGGTGTGGAACTCGTTGCCGCCGATGGAGGCGGTGGCATCGACGTAGAGCAGCGCCCCGGCGTCGTGGGCGATCCGGCCCAGGTCGGCCAGCGGCTGGCACATCGTGGTCGAGGTGTCGCCCTGGACGATCGCGATCAGGTCGGGGCGGACCCGGGCCACCGCCGTCTCGATCAGCGCGGGGTCGACCACCTCGCCCCACGGGACCTCCACGGTGTGCACCTCGGCACGGCAGCGGGTGGCGATCTCGACCAGGAGGTGGCCGAAGCGACCGAAGATCGGCACCAGCACCCGCATCCCCGGCTCGATCAGGGAGACCAGGGCCGCCTCGATCCCGGCCCGGGAGGTGCCGTCGACCAGGAAGGTCTGCTCGTGGGCGGTGTCGAAGACGGTGCGGTACAGCGCCATCGTCTCGGTCATGGTGTCGGTCATGAACGGGTCGAACTGACCCACCAGCTGCAGGCTCATCGCCTGCAGCACCCGGGGGTCCACGGTGATCGGCCCCGGCCCCATCAGCAGCCGCGGCGGGACCTGCAAGGGGGACCGGTGGGTCGGATCGGTCATGCGCTCACCTCATCGGGTCGGCGGAGCTGGGTGCCCCAGCTCCAGTCGGGGTGCTCGACGTCGAGGGCGTTGCCGCGCACGATCGAGCGGGTCACACGGCCACCGAGGCGGAGGCCGTCGTAGGCGGAGATCGGGTTCTTGTGGGCCAGCCGGGCTACGTCGATCCGCAGCTCCACCCCGGTGTCGTAGATCGCCAGGTCGGCGTCGGCCCCGACCTCGATCCGGCCCTTATGGGACAGACCGACCAGGTCGGCGGTGGTGCGGCTCATCCAGCGGCTGACCTGGGCCAGCCCGAGGCCACGACGTCGTGCCTCGAAGGCGACGGCGCTGAACCCGACCTGGAGACCGGAGACACCGCCCCAGGCCTGCTGCAGGTCGCCGTCGCCGCGGGTCTTCTCCTCGACCGTGGCCGGGGAATGGTCGGAGACCACCACGTCGATGATCCCCTCGCGCAGCGCCGCCCACAGTGCCTCACGCGTGCCGGAGTCACGGATCGGGGGACAGCACTTGAACTGGGCGCTGGCGTCGGGGATCGTCTCGGCGGCGAAGGTCAGGTAGTGCGGGCAGGTCTCCACCGTCAGCCGCAGGCCCTCGTCCTTGGCGTCCTTGATCAGGTCCAGGGGCTCGGCGCTGGCCAGGTGGAGCAGGTGCACCCGTGCCCCGGTCTCCCGGGCACCCTGGATCACCGTCCGGATCGCGGCGACCTCGGCCGCGTCGGGGCGCGAGACCAGGAAGTCACGGTAGGCGCGGCTCGGCGGCGTCGGGGCCTCGGCGAGCACCGTCGGGTCCTCGGCGTGCACGATCATCCGGCCGTCGAACCGGGCGATCTCAGCCAGGGCGCGGTGGAACTGCGGTGTGCTCAGGGGCGGGAACTCGTCGACGCCGCTGGGCGAGAGGAAGCACTTGAAGCCGAACACCCCGGCCTCCCACAACGGCTCCAGGTCGGCCAGGTTGTCGGGCACGGCGCCGCCCCAGAAGCCGACGTCGACCATCAGCTGCTCGGCGGCCGCGGCCTGCTTGCGCCGCAGCCCCGCCACCGTGGTGGTCGGCGGGATCGAGTTGAGCGGCATGTCGATCAGGGTGGTGGCGCCCCCGAGAGCAGCGGCCTCGGTGGCCGAGGAGAACCCCTCCCAGTCGGTGCGGCCGGGCTCGTTGATGTGGACGTGGGTGTCGACGATCCCCGGGACGACGTACGCCGTCTCGGGGACGCGCAGCACCACGCCTTCGACCTCGGCGTCGGCCCCCTCGATCGAGGAGATCACGCCCCGGTGGAACCGGAGGGTCGCAGGGACGAAGGTGTCGCCGACGAGCACCCGGGAGGCGCTGACGGCATCGATGCGCATCGCGAGGACCTCAGGCGAAGGCGGGGATGCCGGCCCAGGCCCGAGGCTGGGGGGCATGGTCGTCGTCGACCACAGTGGTCTGGATCAGGCCGTAGCACCGGTCCGCGGCGTAGAAGACCTCGCCAGGGTTCTCCAGACCGAACGGGGCCAGGTCGACCACGAAGTGGTGCTTGTTCGGGCACGAGATCCGCAGCTCGACGATCTCGGGGAACGCCTCCAGCACGGCGGCTCCCATCGCGTAGATGGTCTGCTGCAGGGCCAGGGAGTGGATGTCGGCGAAGGTGTCGAGCAGGACCTTCTTCACGCCGTCGTAGAGGGCGTTCCAGTCCCGATCCTGGCCCGCGGCGTCGTCGGCGAAGCGCCACCAGGCCGTCACCGAGGTCGCCATGATCCGGTCGTCGGTCTCGCCCAGGGCGGTGTAGCGATCGCGCGGGAAGCCGTGGAACTCGCTGCCGGTGGACTTCATCACGACCAGGTCGCTCAGCCCGGCGACCACGAAGGTCTCGGCCTGCTCACCCGAGCCGTAGGTCTGCACCACGCAGGTGCGGGTCTCGGTGCCGGTCCGGGCGAAGGAGTGGCCCGCGCCCAGGGTGCCCTCGCCGATCCGTGACCAGGCGAACTCCTCGGCCTTGAACCAGGTCGAGTCGACGTACGGCTGCTCGGCCCAGTAGCGCGAGAGCCCGATCAGGAACTCCTCGACCGAGGTGATGCCCCACTCCCGGGCCTTGGCGTAGACGGTGTTCTTCTGGGTGTCGGTGGCGTGCACGTGGGAGTTGTCGCCCTCGGTGAACGCGGTGTCGAAGTCGCCGCGCAGCTGGGTGGTGACGTTGAGGTCGTGCAGCACGTGCACCTGGCCCGCCTCGTCGGCACTGGGGTAGCCGGCCGGTCGATCGACCTTGACCAGGCGGACCTCGGCCTTGCCGTACTGGTTGGCGCCTACCTTGATCGTCACGTGAAGAGTCCTTCCAGGCGTCGCAGGGCGATCTCGCCCAGGTTGCTCGCCGTCACGGCGAGCTCGGTGGTGGGGTCGTTCGTGAGCCGCTGCTCCAGGAGCGCCAGGAGCTCCTCGGCCGTGCGCCCGGCCGCGCGGACCAGGTAGATCCGGCCGAAGCGCTCCTCGTAGGCTGCGTTCCCGGCCTCGAGCCGGGCGGCCAGCGTGGCGCTGGCCAGGCCCAGGTCGGCCTGCTCGGCGTGGCTCATCGCCGCGCTGGCGCCCTCGCCCCGGTGGCGCTGGCCGATCCGGGGATGGTCGGCCAGAGCGCCCTCGACCTCGGCGTCGGTCCAGGTCGAGACCTGGATCCGGGCGCGCTCCAGGAGCGCGCCGAGATCGGCGTACGGGCGATCGGCGACCACCTCGCGGGCGAAGGAACCGATCGCCACGCACGGGGCGATCAGGGCCTCAGCGACGGCCGCCGAGGCCGTGTTGAAGTCGTCGAAGCTGCTCACATCGTGAGCGTAAGAAACGGATGTTTCAGAAGCGTGTCAGTTGTTTCACGACTGACAACACGTCCTTGTCACGTCCCGGAGCGGCGATCAGACAGACCCCGCACGGCAGCCCTTCGGCGGTCGTGAGCGGCACGGTGACGGCCGGGAGACCGCCCAGGCCGGCGATGCTGGTCAGCCGCATCGTGGCCTCGCGGATCGCCTGGGTGTCCTCGCTCGGACGCGGCGCCACCGAGCTGGCTGCGGGCAGCACCAGGATCCGGTCGCCGACGAAGGCGCGGATCGCGTCGCGGGCGACGTCGGCGGCCTCGGCAGCGGCTTCGGCGGCCTCGTCGGTGACGTCGCGTGCGGTCTCGAACCGTGCGCGTACGTCGTCACCGAGCGTGTCCAGCCGGGTGGCGAGCCACGCGCCGTGCACGTCCCAGGCCTGCTGTGCCTGGAAGGTGACGTAGACCTGACGCCAGGCCTCCAGGTCGGCGTCCCAGCGCTCGCGGCGCGGTGCGGCGGGCAGGGCGTCGATCCAGGCGCGGATCGCGGCGGCGACGTCGGGCTGGGCGAGGTCGAGCAGGCTGTCGACGACGACCAGGTCGGCCGGGGTCGCGCTCGGCACCCGGTGCGAGCCGGGGAGCAGTGCCTCGCCGACGCTGGCGAGCAGGGCCGCGTCGCGGGTCATCCAGCCGACGGTGTCGAAGGTCGGGGCCAGCGGGAGCAGGCCGTCGACCGGGATGGCCCCGTGGCTGGTGCGGATGCCGTACAGGCCCTGGTAGGCGGCCGGGACCCGGATCGAGCCGCCGGTGTCGGTGCCCAGGCCGATGCTGGCCTGGCCGAGGCTGACCGCACTGGCCGAGCCCGAGGAGGAGCCGCCGCTGATCCGGTAGGGGGCCTGCGGATTCGGCGGGGTGCTGTAGTGCGCGTTGGTGCCGGCCAGGGAGTAGGCGAACTCGTCGGTGCGGGCGATCCCGCGTACATCGGCGCCCTCGTCGAGCAGGCGCTGCACGGCCCAGGCGTGGGTGGTCTCCGGGGTGGCCTGAGCCAGCCAGGCGGGGTTGCCGGCACCGATGGGCTGGCCCGCGACGGCGTACAGGTCCTTGACGGCGACGCTCTCCCCAGCGAGGTCGCCCTCGGTGTCACCGGCCACGAGCGGGTCGCCGACGACCCGCCAGATCCGGGTGTCCAGGGCCGGTGCGGGGACCGAGACGTGGGCGGCGGTGACCTTCCAGCCGTCGTCGAGGCGGGCCCAGAGCTGGCTCTGCTGGCCGCGTCCACCGGTGGCGAGCTCGGTGACGGCGACGATCAGGGCGTGGTCGGCGTCGATCGCCTGGACGTGGGTCTGGACGATTCGCCTCCAGGGCTTGCCGTCGGCGGGGACGGCGCGGTTGCCGCGGAAGGCGCTGATCTGGTCGTGCCCGACCAGGAGGCCGTTGGCGTCACCGCGCAGCGTGCCGGGGCCGGGGGCGAAGAGTCGGTCCAGCTCGGCGAGGTCGTTGGCCATCAGGGCGCGCTCGTACGCCCAGAAGGCCTCCTGGAGCGTGTCGTGGGGGTCGCTCATGCGAAGTCCGACTTCCTGATGGTGGCGTGTACGCCCTTCACGATGTCAACGACCTGGCTGATACGGAAGTCCGTGGCCGCCGAAAGATAGGCGTAGGCGAGCCGCTGATCCATCCCGAAGCGGGCCTGGATCAGGGCGATCGCTGCCCGGACCGCCTTCCGCATCGCCTCGTCGAGGTCCTCGTCCATCCCGGTCGGGATCAGGAACTCGGCTGTCTCGGCCAGCGGGCCAGTGAGCTCGCCGAACTCGCGCAGGGCGTCCTCGCGGGCGATCACGGTCAGGGAGAGGGTGGCGCGCAGGCTGGCCTCCATCGCGGTCAGGCTGACCTCGCCGTCGCCCTGGGCGAAGTGCGGGTCGCCGACGTAGGCCAGCGCCTCGTCGACCTGGACGGGGAGGTAGAGCGTCGAGCCGGCGGTGAGGAGCCGGATGTCGATGTTGCCGCCGTGGGAGCCGGGCGGCACCGAGTGCGGCCGCTGGCTGCCGGGCACGGCAACGCCCATCACGCCCAGGAACGGGGCCAGCTCGAACCTGACGCTCGGCGCCTCGCCCTCGTGGCGGGGGAGCAGCCCGAAGCGGCCGTCGTCGGAGACGGAGGCGAAGGCGCTGTAGACCGGCGCGTCGTCCAGCGGGTAGGCGTCGGGCAGGGCGCCCTTGGCGTGCCGGTTGCTGATCACGCCGTAGGGCACGCGGGGGAGGGTCTCCTCGACGGTGAAGGCGAGCAGGTCGCCGACCCGGGCGCCCTCGACCGCGATCGGCCGGGAGACGACGTGCGGGCCGTCGACGCCGAACGTGCGCGGGTAGTCGCTGGCGGCCAGCTCGATGGCGTCGCGCAGCACCTCGGTGGCGCCGTGGCGGGTGAAGAAGGCCTCGGGATCGCGGCCCTGGTCCTCCAGGAGGCCCTCGTGGCTGAGGGTGTCGATGGTGAGTCGGGTGCCCGAGGCGACGCTGAGGATCGGGGAGTCAGCGGCGCACGGGAGCCGGCCCCACAGGCTGGTCTCGACCCCGGAGGGGAGGTACGTCGTCGAGGTGATCGGTCCGGCGCCGGGCTGCAGTGCACTCACGGTCGGTGACCCTAGGGGCCGAATGTTTCAGGCTTGTGAGACGACACCCCTCACAGCACGAAGGCGACCGACAGCGCGACCGCGACCAGGCAGATCCCGGCAGCGATCCAGCCGGTGAAGCCGAAGCCCGGCAGCGGCAGCCCGAGGCGCATCGCCTTCTCGGTGCGGGCCCAGCGGATCGAGGCGCCGACGGCGATCGCCCCGGCGCACAGCAGCAGGGCGATGACCAGCACCGTGCGCACCCAGACGGTCTCGGGGACGCGCAGCGAGTGCAGCGCGACCGCACCGGCGATGATGCCGAGGCAGGTGCGGACCCAGGCCAGGAAGGTGCGCTCGTTGGCGAGGCTGAAGCGGGGGTCGGGCTCGTTGCCGTGGGAGTAGACCGCGCTGGGTCGGCGCTCGGGCCTGTCGCTCATGGGCTTCAGTGTGGCGGGTCCAGATGAACAGCGGAGGTTACTGGTCAGTAATATCAAGAGCATGGCGCAGTACGACGACGACATCGCGGTGCAGGCTCTGGGCGAGGGACGGTTCTCGGCCGACCTCCTGGGGGAGTGGACGGTCGGGGGTGGCCTCAACGGCGGCTACCTGCTCGGCGTGATCGGCAACGCGATCCGCCAGGTGGTGCCGGCCAAGCCCGACCCGATCACCGTCAGCGCCTTCTACCTCGGCCCGGGGCGCCCCGGACCTGCCGAGGTGGTCACCGAGATCAAGCGCGACGGCGGCTCGCTGGCCGTCGTCGCCGCGGACCTGGAGCAGGAGGGTTCGAAGCGGATCAGTGTGCTGGCGACGTACGCCGATCGGGCATCGATCAGCGGCGAGGTCCACACCACTGCCGTCGAGCCCGAGCTGCCGCCGGTGGAGGCGTGCGTCTCCACCGACGCGATGGGCCCGGCGATGCTGGAGATCGCCCCGATGTACCGCAAGTTCGAGATGCGCTTCCCGGCCTCGCGGGTCGGCTGGGCCCAGGGCGCACCGAGCGGCGAGGGGATCATCGAGGCCTGGTTCCGCTTCCGCGACGACCGCCCCGCCGACGCCTTCTCCCTGGTCACCATCGCCGACCTGCTGCCCCCGGTCGCCTTCGACCTGGGCCTGCCCGGTTGGTCGCCGACCCTGGAGCTGACCGTCCATGTCCGCGGGGTCCCTGCCCCGGGCTGGCTCAAGGTCCGCCACGCCACCCGGAACCTGGCCGACGGGATGTTCGAGGAGGACTGCGAGATCTGGGACTCCGCCGGCCGCCTGGTCGCGCAGAGTCGGCAGCTGGCGCGGACGCCCCGCGCCTGAGTCATTCGACGACGACGCCGTTCTCGACGACGCCCAGCGCGGTGCTGTCGCGTTGGATCCGGTACACGTCCGGGCCTGAGGACGTTGATCCCTGCCCTCCGAGGACGGCGACGACGTCGCCCAGAGCCTTGATCCCCGTGAGGGCGACGTCGATGTCCTCGGTGCCGTTGAAGGGAAGCATGACCTTGACGGTGTCCTTGCCTGCGACCTTCGGGCCCCAGGCGTCATCGACTGCGATCGTCACCGTCACCTCGCGCCAGTCGGCGTCCTTGCTGTCCACGGGGACCGGCGTGCCGGCAGCGAGTTACTCGCCGCTCTCGTCGCTGGCCACCGTGCCTGCGAAGGCCACGACTGCATCGATGACATGGCCGTGAATCACCCCGTCGGTCACAGGCTGCGGTGTCGCCCCGTCCACGATCACGGTCTGGTTGGGCAGGTACTCCGCGAGAGTCTGCGCGTAGTCGGAACCATCGGCTCCTGTGGCGCGGGCGCGCAGAGAGCTGATGACAGCCGTCGCCGCGTCATGCTCCTGCCCGGCCTTGGAGTTGTCCGAGCAGCTGGTGAGGCCTGCCGTCACGACCGGCAAGGCGAGAAGTGTGCCGAGGATCCGGTATCGGGTGTTCCGTGCCATCGAGACTCCCTGTCGGGCTGGCGGGTTGAGGGATGCGGACTGGGGTCAGTAGTAACCGTCGATGTGTGGGCTGAGCCGGGGTGGATGCACGCACCGGCTAGTCCCCTGACCAGCCCCAGACGTAGATCTCGGTCGGACGCCCGTCATCGTGCAGCGTGGCGATCCGTCCGCTCCAGGGTTCACCGATGAGGTCCTCGAGCGGGTTCTGTGGGCCAAGGGCCAGAACCCGATCCACGTCGGCCGTGGTGGGATGCTCGGTCGCGAACGTCGACAGGTACTCCGCTGCGGTCAGCGGCTGGATCGCTCCTGATCCGCCGTCGGCGTCGATGCCCTCCGTGTCGAGGACCGAGTGCGTTCCCGACTCCCAATACTCCTGAAGCCCCTGGGCGGCGCTCACGTCGTCGAGGGTGGTGGGAGTGGGCGCTTCCTCATCGTCGTCCTCGAAGGGCCAGATGAAGGCACCGGTGGCCACCACGTGCTCCTTCAACGCGTGCAGCGACGCCGCCTCGTCCGAGGTGTAAGGGAATCGATAAGACCAACCTGAAGCGCCCATGCCCTGCCACTCGTTTGTCCGCTGGGAGTCCTTCGTGACTCCTGGCGGGAGTTCGCCCATGCTTCCAGGCACTATGGTCCATTCTTCCCGGTATCGGCAGGTTCTCGGCGAAAGGATTGTCGATGGAGTTCGGTCCCCACGTAGCGCCGGCTGGGCTGGCGGCGATCATCAACCTTGAGGTCCCGACGGACCCAGCCGTCTGGGAGGAGGTGGTCCGGCCGTGGGCTGAGGGTGGTGTGGCGGCGTTGGCCTCGGGGGCGGTGGAACGGTTGCTTGCTGCGCCGGCGTTGACGACGAGGAATCTGGCTCGGAACACGGAACCGCTTGGGCTGCCGGGCACGCCGTGGGGATCCCTTTCGGTAGAACCGGAGGACCGCCGTCGGAGCGGTCCGTTGTACGCCTGGACGAAGCCGACGTGGGCGAAGTTCCTCAAGGCGTTAGGCGAGAACCCGCGTCATCTTGGGGTCTCGTTCTGCAGTCTTGATGAGGAAGGCTTCAGCGGCGGAGGAGTCACGTTCCGGTTGGCTGCGGGTCTGGGAGTTCTCCCTCGGGGGTGGGGCGCCCTGACTCTGTTTCAGAAACCGGTCGGCGACGCTGAGAGAGACGACGTGGCTCAGAGGTGGGTGGATTTCGTGAGGGATTTCGTTTCGTCGGTGCCGGTCCCGGTCGCCTTCGGATCGATCGATCAAGATTTGAGCGTTTATCAGACGCCGTTCGAGGAGTCCACGCGGACGAGGTTCGGTGGGGCTTTGGGGACCGGTTTCCTTCGAGGCTATTCGTGGGTCACGATCGTGGGTGCCAGTGCGATGGAGCGGATCGGCGGGATCGAGGCGTTGCGCTCTTCGGGTGCGTTCGTCTCTGTGGACGAGGTGGGGTTCGGCTCGGTGATGGTCCAAGCGACCGAGCGGCTCAGTGACTACGACGAGGAAGCTGTTCGTCGTGTGTTCGAGGCTCTGGCACCAGCGCTTCCGGCAGGCAAGGCGCACCCGACCTTCGACGCTCGCGCGCGGCTGGTCCTGAGGGACGCAGCGGAGGTTGCTCCACGCTAGGTCGTGGCCTTGGAGGCGCGGGGCGCTCCAGCCCCGACGCGACCAGACCGACCACCCCGACTAACCTGCCGCACATGGAGCCTCAGTCCCAGCCCAGCCGCCTCGGGCCCCGCGGTGTCTTCTTCGATGAGGACGCTGCCCGCACGGTGATCGCCCGGCTGGGTGCCGAGGGGTGGGAGAGCGAGCTGAGTCGCGACCACTTCTCCGGCGAGGACGACGACGAGGACCATCCCTGGACCGTGACCACCGACGCCCCCGGCCTGGTGCTGGAGATGATGGTCGACGAGTTCGACGGCTGGTTCGAGGACGCCCCGAGCGTCGAGAGCAGCCCGCTCCCACCGCTCCCGCCCCTGGATCTCCCGGCGGCCCCGAAGCGCATCAAGCGCCCCGACCTAGGATCGAACCCGTGACCCGACCTGCCCAGCGCCTCCTCCTCGTCCACGCCCACCCCGACGACGAGTCGATCGGGAACGGCGCCACGATGGCCAAGTACGTCGCCGAGGGCCGCGGCGTCACCCTGGTGACCTCCAACGCCGGGGAGATGGGCGAGGTTCTCGTCCCCGAGCTCGAGCACCTGGCCGCCGACCGCGACAACACGCTCGGCGAGCACCGCCGCGGTGAGCTCGCCGACGCGATGGCGGCCCTCGGGGTCACCGACTACCGCTTCCTGGGTGGCTACGGCACCTACAGCGACTCCGGGATGGCCTGGCACGAGGACGGCCACGCGATCGCGGCACCGAACACGCCCGACAACGCCTTCTCCAAGGTCGACCTGACCGAGGCCGCCGACAAGCTGGTCGCGATCATCCGCGAGGTCCAGCCACAGGTGATGGTGACCTACGACCAGTTCGGCGGGTACGGCCACCCCGATCACATCCAGGCCCACCGGGTGGCGATGTACGCCGCCCAGCTGGCCGCCGTGGCGTCGTACAGGTCCGACCTCGGCGAGCCCTGGGAGATCTCCAAGATCTACTGGAACGCGATGTCGTGGTCGATGATGCGCGACGGGATGAAGGCTGCCCGCGACGCGGGTGTCGAGACCCCGTTCAGCGGCACCGACCTCGACGGTCCGCCGCCGTTCTTCGCCGTCGACGACGACGCGATCGCGGCCCGGATCGACGGCACCGACCACTTCGACCAGAAGATGGCTGCGCTGCGGGCCTACCCGACCCAGATCGCCGCCGACGGACCGTTCTTCTCGATGGCCAACGCCCAGGGCGGCTCCGCGTTCGGCTACGAGGTGTATCGCCTCGCTGCCGGGACAAAGGGCCCGACAGGGCCGAGTGGGTTCGAGGAGGATCTGTTCGCGGGCCTGTAGCCTCGCAGGGTGGGTGATCTCTTCTCTGACGACACGGCAGAACGTCCGGTGGTCACGGCTGACACGGCGAAGTCTGACCGCAAGCGGGGGATCGGAGCCTTCGTCGCGGTGATCGTCGCGCTGCTGGTCGTCGTCGGTGGCGTCTGGGCGGGTGCGTACGCCTTCGCCGACAACAAGCTGCCGCGCAACACCAAGGTCGGCGGCGTCGACATCGGCAACCTCAGCCCTGCCGCGGCGCAGAAGAAGCTCACCACCACCCTCGCTCCGACCGCCGAGCAGAAGGTCACCGTCACGGTCGGCTCCAAGAGCGTCCAGATCACGCCGCAGGCCGCCGGGATCACGCTCGACGCCGCCGGCACCGTCGCCGAGGCCGGCGTCGGACAGAGCTGGAACCCGAAGGACCTGTGGAACCACTACACCGGTGGGTCCACGATCGCGCCGGTCGTCACGGTCGACAAGGCCGCCTTCGACAAGGCGCTGGCCAAGGTCAACTCCGGGGTCGGCGTGGCGAAGAAGGACGGTGCCGTCGCCTTCACCACCGACGGCGTCAAGGTCACCGACGCCGTCGTCGGCAAGGGTGTCGATGCCGGGGAGCTCCAGGCCGGTCTCACCGAGGCGATCACGACTTCGTCGGGTCACCGCAGCCTCGACCTCAAGGTCGTCGACGACGTGCCCGCGATCGACTCCGACGACGTCCAGAAGGCCGTCACCGAGTTCGCCAACCCCGCGATGTCCGGACCGGTCACGCTCACCTTCGGCAAGTCCCCGATCGTGCTGCGCCCGGCGCAGTACGCCGGCCTCATCTCGCTCAAGGCGACCGACGGCTCCCTCGTCCCGACCGTCGACGCGACCAAGTTCACCGCCCTGCTCAAGGCCTCGACGGTCGCCCGCGCCGACGCACCGGTCGACGCCACCGTGGTGCTGCGCAACGGTCACCCGACCGTCGTCCCGGCCAAGCCCGGTGTGAGCTTCGACGCCGAGCAGGCCCAGACCGTCTTCACCCAGCTGCTCACCAAGCCCGAGGGCCAGCGCACCGGCACGATCAACTCCAAGACCGCCGACCCGGCGGTCTCCACCGCCGACGCCGAGGGGTGGAAGATCAAGGAGAAGATCTCCAGCTTCACCACGTACTTCCCCTACGCCGAGTACCGCAACATCAACATCGGGCGGGCCGCCGAGCTGGTCAACGGCACGATCATCAAGCCCGGTGAGACGTTCAGCCTCAACGGCACGGTGGGGGAGCGCACCCGCGCCAACGGCTTCACCGACGGCTGGACCATCCAGGAGGGCGTCTTCAAGTCCGACCTCGGCGGCGGTGTCTCGCAGATGGCGACGACGACGTTCAACGCCGCGTTCTTCGCCGGCCTCCAGGACGTCGAGCACCACGCCCACTCGCTCTACATCTCGCGCTACCCGGTCGGTCGCGAGGCCACCGTGGCGTGGGGCGCCAAGGACCTCCGGTTCAAGAACAACACCCCCTACGGCGTGCTGATCCGGGCCGCGATCAAGAAGGCCACGCCTGGCAGCCAGGGCGTGCTGACCGTCTCGATGTGGTCCACGAAGGTCTGGGACATCACCACCAGCACCGGGGCACGGTACGCCTCGACGCCGTACAAGAAGCGCGACATCGCCGGTGACAACTGCGAGGCCACCGTCGGGGCCAACGGCTTCCAGATCGACGTGAAGCGCTACTTCCACAAGCCGGGCCAGAAGGCAGTGGTCAAGACCGAGAACTTCCACACCACCTACATCCCGCAGGACGCGGTGACGTGCACCGGGACGGTCAAGAACCCGGCGTAGCCACCACGCTCGGCGTCTCGACGCTGATCGCCTTGGCGATGTCGCGGACCGCCTGACCCGACGCCGCCCAGTCGCCGACCATCTCCTCGCGCTCCAGGGTGCGGCCGCGGCGGACCTGGACCCACCAGCGCTTGCCGAAGAACATCCGGCCGACGATGGCGAAGGGGAGGACGGCGAGGATCAGGATGAACTCCACCCCGGTCAGCATCACCAGGATCAGGATCGGGGCGAGCAGCACGAACAGAAGCCCGAGCACCAGCGCGAGCGCCAGCCCGGCCAGGTCGTCGACGCCATCGATGCCGTCCAGGATGCTGGTGAGATCGCGGTCGGGCTTCAGCTTGCGTGCCTTCGGGTTCCACGGCACCCACCGCCGATGCACCCGCCACGTCTGACCCGACGGGTCCTTCACCTTCATGCCGAGAAGTCTGGCGCACCCAGGTAGCGCAGCGTGTGGTGGTGGGAGAATCCGAGACGCTCGTAGAGGTCGAACGCGCCGGTGTTCTCGGTCTCCACGTGCAGCCAGGCGGTGCGAGCGCCCTGCTCGGCACCCCACTCCAGCAGCGCCGCCATCAGCGTCCACGCCACACCGCGTCGCCGATGGTCGGGGGAGACCGCGAGCTGGTGGATGCCCAGCCAGTCCCCGTCCAACGCCGCCTCCCCGGTGCCCCAGACCTCCCCGGCGGGGCCGGCGGTGATCACCACGCGCGGCCCGTCCACCGCGACCGACAGCGGGGCCGCCGGCTGCCGTCGTACGCCGGCCAGCCGCAGCGCCCGGGAGACCGATGCCAACGCCAGGTGGGCGTCAGCCCCCTCGATCGGCGTCCAGCCCAGCGCACGTAGGGCGGCCTCAGTCGGGGAGTCGAGCTCGACCTGAGCCAGCGCCGGACGTCCGCGCTCGGCGTAGAACGCCTGCACCCGCTGGGCTGCCAGCGAGAGGTCCAGACCGGGATCGCCCAACGCCAGACACGAGTTGGCCCGCTTGATCAGGCGCCGCGCCCCGTCCCCGGCAGCCGCCGGGTCGTAGTCCCGATCGGTGCGCAGCTCCCACTCGCCCAGCCCGATCCGCTCCACCCCGGGCCAGATCGGCCCGGCATGGGACTCCGCCTGGCGCGCCGAGACCCGGAGCCGGACCGAGGGGCGCGGCGGCACCGGCTTGCCCGAGACGATCAGCTCGATCGGGACCGCGACCGGAGCCCCGGAGGCCGGCTGCACGACGCACAGACCGTCGGCCCACGACGTACACACGCCGAGCACATCGGTGAAGGCAGGTCCGCCGGTAGGACCCTTCCGGCCCGGGACGAGGCGGCGCACGACGATGCGGGAGCCGACGACATGTGGACCCAGGGCGGTGGAAGGCACCTGCACAGATTAGGCTGGCTCTGCATTTCCTTTGGCCTTACCCATGCTCCCTCAGGAGGATCCAGATGACCTACGTCATCGCCCAGCCGTGTGTCGACGTGAAGGACCGCGCCTGTGTCGACGAGTGCCCCGTCGACTGCATCTACGAGGGCAAGCGGATGCTCTACATCCACCCCGACGAGTGCGTCGACTGTGGCGCCTGCGAGCCGGTCTGCCCGGTGGAGGCGATCTACTACGAGGACGACACCCCCTCGGAGTGGAAGGAGTACTACGACGCCAACGTGAAGTTCTTCGACGACCTCGGCTCGCCTGGCGGCGCCACCAAGATGGGCGTCATCGACAAGGACCAGGCCTTCATCGAGGCACTGCCGCCGCAGAACACCGACCACTGACCCGGTCGGGCCCCGCATGTACCAGGTCTCGCGTCAGCTCCCCGACTTCCCGTGGGACAACCTGACGTCGTACGCCGCCACCGCCCGCTCGCACCCTGACGGGATCGTCGACCTCTCGGTGGGCACACCGGTGGACCCGACGCCCGCCGTCGTGCAGAAGGCGATGGTCGACGCCGTCGACTCGCCGGGCTACCCGCTCACCATCGGCACGACCGAGGTGCGGCAGGCGGCGATCGACTGGCTCGCGCGCAACCACGGTGTCACGGGGCTCAGCCTCGATGCGGTCATCCCGGTGATCGGCTCCAAGGAGCTGATCGCCTCGCTGCCGCTCCACCTCGGTGTCGGCCCCGGCGACCTCGTGGTGTTCCCCGAGCTCGCCTACCCGACGTACGAGGTCTCAGCTGCGCTGGTCGGCGCCGACACGCTCGCCGCCGACTCGCTCACCGCGATCGGGCCGGCCGTGCCGAAGATCCTGTGGATCAACTCGCCGTCCAACCCGACCGGCAAGGTGCTCCCCGTCGAGCACCTGAAGAAGGTCGTGCAGTGGTGCCGCGAGCGCGGCACGCTGCTCATCTCCGACGAGTGCTACATCGAGTGCGCCTGGGACGCCGAGCCGGTCTCGGTGCTCCACCCCGACGTCTGCGGTGGCTCCCACGAGGGCATCCTCGCGGTGCACTCGCTCTCCAAGCGCTCCAACCTGGCCGGCTACCGGTGTGCCTTCGTGGCCGGTGACCCGGTCGTGATCGGCGAGCTGCTCGCGGTCCGCAAGAACCTGGGCCTGCAGATGCCCGGTCCGCAGCAGGTGGCGATGGTCGCCGCGCTCTCCGACGACGAGCACGCCGCGGCCCAGGCCGAGGTCTATGCCGCCCGCCGGCTCAAGCTGCGGGGCGCCTTCGAGGCGGCCGGCTTCACGATCGACGACTCTGAGGCCTCGCTCTACCTGTGGGCGACCCGGGGCGAGTCCTGCTGGGACACGGTGGCCTGGCTCGCCGAGCGCGGCATCCTCGCCGCTCCCGGCGACTTCTACGGCACCGCCGGCGCGCAGCACGTCCGGATCGCGTTCACCGCGACCGACGAGCGCGTCGAGGCCGCGGTGGCACGCCTCACGGCGTAACGGTCAACACCAGGGGGCCGGGGCTCTTCGCATTCGCCGAAGCCCCGGTCCACTGCTCTTTTCCGGACCAGACCCGGCCGTCGTACTTCACGCTGGTGACGCCGAGCCGGTTGGCGTAGGCCACCGTCCACTGCGCGATCGCCCAGCCGGTGGCGGCGTTGGCGGGGGTGAGGGTGACGGCCCGGCCGGTGATCACCGGGGTGCCGGCATGGGTGCCGAACGTGCGGACGAGCTTGGCGCGAACCGTGGTGGCGCTGCCGGCCTTGAACGAGCCGAAGCGGCAGGAGAACGCCGCCGGGCTCTGCCCGGTCAGGGCGCTGGCCAGCGCCCGTGCACCCGGCTCGTGATCGGCGTACGCATCGGGGAAGGCGCTGCGCTGCACCTTCTGCGCGGCCACCGTGATCTCCATCGTCTCGTAGCCCTTGACCCGCACCAGCGCGTCGTAGAACGCGTTGGTCGCGTAGGTCTCGTCGGTGATCTGCTTGGCGGTGCCCCAGCCCTGGGAGGGGCGCTGCTGGAAGAGCCCGAGGGAGTCGCGGTCGCCGTAGTTCAGGTTGTAGAGCTTCGATTCCTGGTACGCCGTCGCCAGCGCGATCGTCGCCGCCCGGGCGGGCAGGCCCCGCTTGACCGAGATCGCGGCGATCAGGGCGGCGTTGCGGGCCTGCTCCGGGTTGACCCGGGCATCGAGCGAGTTGACCGTGGCACGGCACTCGTCGGGGAGGAGGCGTGCCGCCTTGTCACCGAACTGGCGCCAGGCCACTGTCGCTGCTGCCGCCAGGAAGGCGACAACGACGACGGCGGTGAAGAGACGTCGCATCAGAGCCCTTGTTCGTCGCGGGAGTTTCGCGATTCATCCTCCCCGACGCGCCCAACATGTTCTAATTCGACGTCGTGTCGAGGCGTCATCGGTGGGTTCTGGTCGTGCTGGCCCTGGTGCTGGCGACCCTGGTCGACTCCGGAGCCTCGGCGGTGGCGGCCGGGCAGGACGTGCCGGGGCCGAGCCTGAAGGCCACGACGACGAAGACCGCGACCGCCTCGACCTCTGCGGGCCTGCGGCTCCGCCCGGCCCACCCGACAGTGGGGGAGCGGACCCAGGTCAGCGGCACGGCCCCGGGCCGGCGTCGCCGCGCCGTCATGCTCCAGGTCGCCTCCGGTGGCCGGTGGAGCACGCTCAGCCGCTCCACCGCACGCCGCAGCGGGGCGTTCACCCTGGTCCGGAGGGCCACGGCGACCGAACGGCTCCGGGTGGTAGCGCCGCGGGTGGCAGGCTCGCGGCACCGGCGCGGGCTGGCCCGCTGGGTCTCGCGGACGGTGGTGCTGACCCCGAGAGCCGCCACGGTCACGAGCCCTGCCACACCGACGCCTCCCTCGACCTCGACTCCCACTCCGACCCCGGAGGCCGCCCCGACGGTGGTCCTGGACGCTGTCGCGGCGGTGATGGTCGAGGGGCTGGCGACGACCGTCGGAGCCCGGGTCACCCCGATCGTTCCGGGGCGCGGCGTACGTCTCGAACGGGCTGAGGGCACCGACTGGGTCACCGTCTCCACGGCGCCGCTCGCTGCCGACGGCACGGTCGCGCTCCCCGTGACTCCCGGCGCTGCCGGCACTACCGAACAGCTCCGCGCGGTGGCTGAGGCCGCCGATGGGTGGAGCGCCACCGTCGCCTCCGCGGCGGTGCCGGTCACGGTCCAGGCCGGGCTGGCCCGGGTGGACCTCACCACCGACGACGCGCTGCCGATCGGCGCGGCGGTCGACCGCGATGGCGACGGTGACGTCGACCTCGACGACAAGTTCGCCTACACGACCGGGGCGATCGCGGTGGCTCCCCGCGGCTCGACGGCGACCGCGGTCCCGGCGCTCGGCTCGCGGTTCCGGGTGCGGGGCAACTCCACCTCCTGGGTGCTGGTGAAGCTGTCATACAAGATCAAGCTGGACACGAAGGCAGCGCTGCTCGGCCCGGGCGGCTCGACGTCGAAGAACTGGGTGCTGCTGGCGAACTTCTACGACCGCTCGCTGCTGCGCAACGACCTCGCCTTCGAGACGGCGCGGCGAATGGGGATGGCCTGGACCCCGCGGATGACCAACGTCGAGGTGTGGCAGAACGGCACGTACGTCGGCGTCTACCAGCTCGGCGAGAGCATCGAGACCAACACCGACCGGATCGCGATCGACGTCGACGGCGACAACGCGAAGGGGTCGAAGGCGGCCAACGGCGGCTACCTGCTCGAGATGGACTCCTGGCCCGACTCCGACCCGCATCTGACCACCGGCCACGGGGCCCAGGTCTTCCTCAAGGAGCCCGAGTACGACGTCGCCTCCGACGCCGACCCCTACCTGGCGGGAGTGAAGACCTCCCTCGACGAGCTCGAGTCGGCCCTCTACGGACCGGACGTCACCGACCCGGTGATCGGCTACCGCGCCCTCGTCGACGTCGACTCGTTCGTGGACTGGTACCTGGTCAACGAGCTGACGAAGAACGTCGACGCTGGCTTCAACAACAGCGTCTGGCTCTACCGCGGCAACGGTGGGCGGCTCACGATGGGGCCGGTCTGGGACTTCGACCTGTCGGCCGGCAACGGTGCGGTGGGCGGGGTCGACGACCCGACCGGGTGGCTGCTGCGCAAGCTCCCGCTGACCTCACCGATCAGCCCCTCGATGTTCACCGGCCCCGAGGGGCACTGGCTCAACCGGATGCTCGTCGACCCGTGGTTCGTGGGTCGGGTCCAGGAGCGGTGGTCGCAGGTGCGCACGGCGCTCCTCGGCTTGCCCGACTACCTCGCAGCGGAGCGTACGTCGCTGGCGGCCGGTGCCACCCGGAACTTCGGGCCGGTTGCGGCCGGAGGTGCGGGGATGCCGCTGGGGGCGACGTTCCTCGACGGTGCGGGTCCGTTCTTCGCCACCTGGGGGGAGAACGTCGATCACCTCGACGGGTGGCTGCGGGAGCGGCTCGCCTGGATGGACGAGCAGCTCACCGCAGCCTGAGCACGTCAGTTGGCGTGCAGCGCCTCGTTGAGGACGATGCCCTCGCCCTGCCAGGCCACGGCCTCGATCGCACCGGAGACCGAGTTGCGGCGGAAGAGGATGTTGGAGGCACCGGAGAGCTCGAGCGCCTTCTTCGTGGTGCCGTCGGCGAGGGTCACCTTGGTGCCGGCGGTGATGTAGGTGCCGGCCTCGATGACCGCGTCGTTGCCGAGGGAGATCCCCAGGCCGGAGTTCGCGCCGAGCAGGCAGCGCTCGCCGATCGAGATGACCTGCTTGCCGCCGCCGGACAGGGTGCCCATGATCGAAGCGCCACCTCCGACGTCGGAGCCGTTGCCGACCACGACGCCGGCGCTGATCCGGCCCTCGACCATCGAGGCACCGAGCGTGCCGGCGTTGAAGTTCACGAAGCCCTCGTGCATCACGGTGGTGCCCTCGGCCAGGTGGGCGCCGAGCCGGACCCGGTCGGCGTCGGCGATCCGGACGCCCGAGGGGAGCACGTAGTCGGTCATCCGCGGGAACTTGTCCACGCCGTAGACCGCGACGTTCTTGCCCGCGGCCTTGAGCCGGGCACGGGTGAGCTCGAAGCCCTCGATCGCGCACGGACCCTCCGAGGTCCAGGCGACGTTGGCGAGCAGGCCGAACTGGCCGTCCAGGTTGACGCCGTGCGGGGCGACCAGACGATGGGAGAGCAGGTGCAGTCGGAGCCACACGTCCGGGGTCGTGGTCGGAGCGGCGTCGATGTCGATGGACACCAGCTCGACCTTCTTCTCGACCTTGCGCAGCGCGTCGGTGCCGGCCAGCGCGAGCAGCTCGGCCGGTGCGGCGGCGTCGGCCGGGGCCTCGCCGAGGGCGGGCGCCGGGAACCAGGCGTCGAGGACGGTGGCGTCGGAGTAGGTCACGAGGGCGAAGCCCCAGGCAGTAGTCACGTGGAGTGAGTTTAGGGGAGGTCCCCGCCCGCGGGCCCCTGTGGATAACCGACGCCCAGCATCCGGGATCCGTGTGAGGGTGGCCCCTACACGGGTTGGCGGTCACACTGGAAGGAGTCTGCATGTGTCTGTCGCATCTGGAGCCGCGATGTCAGTCCCCGTGGAGGAGCCGCTGCGTCGGGTCCGCATGTCCTGGGAGGAGTTCCTCGCTCTTCCGGACCATCCGCGCGCGGAGTGGGTCGACGGCGAAGCGGTGCTCCAGGTGACGCCCCCGGTGTGGGGCCACGGCTCGACGCAGGCGAGGGTGTGTGCCCTGCTCCTGGAGCACTTCCCGCAGGGGCACGTCGCGGTGGAGGCGTTCCTCCAGCTGCCGCGCAACCGGGTCAGGCTCCCCGACGTGATGATGATCGCGCAGCCGCCCGGCGCCGACGGCTGGGTCCGGACGGCGCCGCTCCAGGTCGTAGAGGTGCTCTCGCCCTCGACCCGCACCGAGGACACCGTCGGCAAGTACGCGGAGTATCTCGAGGGCGGGGCCGAGCACTACTGGATCCTGGACCCGGAGTCGGTGACGCTGGATGCCTGGCGCAACGTCGGGGTCGACGGGGTGCGGGCCTGGGAGTCGATGCTCCATCTGGACGCCGGCCACCCCGTCGGCGAGGTGGAGGTCGCCGGCGTCGCGGTCGGGCTCGACCTGGACGTGCTCCTCCGGCGGTGAGGTGAGGGTGCTGTCGGCCACCGGCGGTCGGACACTGTTGGTCGCTCGTTCCGTCACGGTTCGGGCTGCGGCTCGCCGAGACTCCTAGCGTTCCTGCCCGGTGGGGGGAACCATCGAGTGAAGTCGGAGAGTCCAGTGCGTCTCAGTACCCGTATCACCAGCATCGCCGCCACCGTCGCGGTGGTGCTCCTGCTGGCCAGCCAGGCCGCGAACGCCGCCTACTACAACACCTACGCCGACGTGGCGAGCACGCCCGACGTCTCGGGGGCCACGTCCACCCAGGGCTTCGCCGCCGGCAGCACGTACCTCTACTCGGTCAAGACCCGCAGTGCCCAGGACGACGACCGTGCGGTGATCTACCGGGTGAACAAGGACACCGGCGCCACCGAGGTGATGACCAACGGCACCGACGGGCTGGGCTACAACACCTGGCTCGGGCACGCCAACGACATGACCATCGTCGACATCGACGGCGACCACCACCTGTTCGTCGTCACGATGGCGGCCACCGGCGCGCAGCTGGTCAAGCTGCGCTACGACGGCGCGACCTACTACAAGGTTGGCTCGTACGCGATCGAGCTCAACGGTGCGGTCAAGGCCGTCTCGGGGATCGCGAAGAGCAGCGTTACCTCGACCGCGATCAACTTCCTGTTCAAGAGCGGCACGCAGATCTACACCGCCTCGCTGCCGCTGCGGGCCAACTCCGGGACGATCGCGCTGACCAAGGCGTTCTCCCTCGACATCGCCAACGCGCAGGTCAACGGGGCGACCGTCTCGAACATCGGCGACTACCTCACCCAGGGCATGTTCTACGACGCCGCCCACGACACCCTGTACTTCCCGCTCACCCTGGAGAACCGCAGCATCGTGCTGGTCTACCCGGGCGTGACGCCGAGCAGCACCGGGACGGTGTCGGCCGCCTCCGACCTCTCCTTCCGGATCACCTCGTCGAAGTACACCCTCTTCGAGATCGAGGGGGTCGGGGTGAGCAACGGGACGCTGTGGTTCAACACCAACCGCGCCAACGCCGACGGCGGGTTCGACGCCGTGCACTCCTTCGACGGCTACACGGTCTCCTGACCGCACCCCGTCACAGACCGGTACGGCCGTCGAGGCACTCGCGCAGCAGGTCCGCGTGGCCACAGTGTCGGGCGTACTCCTCAACCAGGTGGACGAGGATCTCGCGCAGGCTCAGGTCGGCGCCGTGCCGGTCTCGACGGAGGTCGCCCAGATCGACCCCGTCGAGCCGGTCCAGGCTGCCGTCGGCGTACTCGCGCCAGGTCCGCCACCGGCCGAACGCCTCCTCGACGCTGGCCCGGGTCGGCTCCACCCGGTGGAACCCGCCGGTGGGGTCGTCGGCGTCGAGGCGCTCGATGCCGAGGTCACCGTCGATCACCATCGAGAACCAGTAGTGCTCCACCCGCGCCATGTGTCGGACCAGGCCGAGCAGGCTCAGGTCACTGGGCGGCACCGACCGGGTGGCGAGCTGCTCCGGGCTCAGGTCCTGGCACTTCATCTCCAGGGTGAGGCGGAAGTTGTCCAGATAGTCGCGGTACGTCGCGAGCTCCCCGACCGCGCCACTGTCACCGCGCGGGTCGTCCTGCGGGGCGACGAACATGCCATCGAAAGCCATCACCCCAGCCAACCCGCAACGGCGGCGGAAGGGAAGTGGATTTCGGCAGCCGGCCTTGCGTGACCCTAGAGGTCGGTCCGTCCGTCGAGGCATTCGCGCAGCAGGTCGGCGTGGCCGCAGTGCCGGGCGTACTCCTCGACCAGGTGGACCAGGATGTCGCGCACCGTCGTGGTGGCGCCGTCGCCGTTGTAGACCACGACCCGGGCCATGTCGGCGTCGCTCTGGGCGTCGAGCCAGGCGTCGGCCCGGGCGATCTCGTGGTGCCAGGCGTCCATCGCCTCGCTCACGCACGCCAGCGACCCGTCCGCCCCGTTGAACTCGATGTCGGGGTCGGACGGGTCGGTGAACGGCCGAGGCTCAGCGAGGTTGCCCTGTAGCGCCCGCTGGAACCAGGTCTGCTCGACGTACGCCATGTGACGGACCAGGCCGAGCAGGGACAGCGTGCTCGGCGGGACCGCGCGGGTGGCGAGCTGGGCCGGTGTCAGGTCCGCGCACTGGCGGGCCAGGGTGGAGCGGAACTGGCCCAGATAGGTGCGGTACGTCGAGAGCTCACTCATGGCACCAGTGTGCGACGAGCCCCCTCCGGTCGTCGCACACGGGTGCCGCGGCTCAGCGTGCGAGCGAGGACAGGTGACGGACCAGGGAGCGGCTGGTCCGGCTGGTGGCCTTCACGTAGGAGGCGACGTCGTCGGTCGACCCCTCGTTGGAGGTGGTGCTGACCAGCAGCAGCCAGCGACCCGAACGGGAGACCTGGTCGATCTTGAAGCCGACGGAGTAGTCCCAGGTGCGGGTGACGGTCAGGCTGGGCGCGCCGGTCTTCGCCGTCACGAAGCCGACGTTGAGCTTCTTGCTGGTCTGACCGCAGGTGCGAGCGACCCGGGCGACGCGGTTCTGGGCGCGGGTGGCGGCCTTGGCCGTGCTGTAGTGCACCAGGGTGCGGATCGAGGAGGCCTGCGGGTCCTCGGCGCCGGCGGTGAGCGACTGGGTGGCGCCCTTGCCGGGCATCACCTGGGTGCCGCAGAAGCTGAGCCGGTGCGCGGCCTTGAGGCCGGTGGTCGGGCCCCAGCGGGTGATGTGGCCGTCGGCCTTCGGCAGGCCCTTGGCGATCGGGAAGGAGGTGATCGGCTTGCCCGCGGTGGCCGTCGAGGCGGTGGAGGAGCCCGACGTCGTGGGGGTGGCTGAGGCCTGCGAGATCCCTGCCGTGGTGGTGGCGAGGGTGAGACCGGTCAGGGCGAGGGCTGCGAGTGTGACGCGTGCCCGAGAGGAAGTAGTCATACTCCACTGACGCACAGCGGGCCGGTGAGGTTGCGTCCTGTACGCCGTGTCGTGGTGGTTACCCAGATTGGGGGAGACCCGGCGTGCTCGTGCTCGTACCCGTGCCCGCTGCGGCACCGTCCTCGCGCAGGCTGGCCTTGATCTCGTTCTTGAGCACCTTGCCCACCTTGGACCGCGGCAGGTCGGGCCACACGAAGACCTCCTTCGGGGTCTTGACCGAGCCGATCCGCCCCTTGACGAAGGCCTGCAGGTCAGCAGGGTCAGGAGAGGCGCCGGGGACCGGCTGCACGACGGCCACGACCCGCTCGCCCCACTTGTCGTCGGGCAGGCCGATCACGCCGCAGTCGTGCACGTCGGCGTGGGCCAGCAGGGCCTGTTCGACCTCGGTGGAGTACACGTTGAAGCCACCGGTGATGATCATGTCCTTGGCGCGGTCGACGATCTGCAGGAAGCCGTCGGCGTCGAGGTGGCCGATGTCGCCGGTGTGGTGCCAGCCGCCGGCGAAGGCCTCGGCGGTCGCCTCCGGGTTCTTGTAGTACCCCGCCATCACCAGGGAGCCGCGGACACAGATCTCGCCGTCGGTGCCGGTCGCGACCGGCTCGCCGTCGGAGCCCAGGATCGACACGGTGCACAGCGGCGTCGGCCGTCCGGCCGAGGTCAGGCGCTCGGTGGCGATCGAGCCGTCGGCCCGGCGGTGGTCGGCCGGTGCCAGGGTCGCGATCATCATCGGTGCCTCGGTCTGGCCGAACAGCTGGGCCATCGGGCCGATCCGGTCCAGCGCCTCGGCCAGACGGCTCGGGGACATCGGGGCGGCGCCGTACCAGAAGCACTCCAGGGAGCCGAGGTCCGTGGCGGGCAGATCGGGGTGGGCCAGGGCCAGGTAGATCAGGGTCGGCGGCAGGAACGTGTGCGTGATCCGGTGGCGCTCGATCAGGGCGAGGAACTCGGCGACATCGGGATGACGCATCACCACGATCTCGCCGCCGCGGGCCAGCACCGGGAAGCAGAGCACGCCGGCGGCGTGGGTCAGCGGGGCCAGGGCGAGATACCGGGGTACGCCGCTGAAGGGATAGCTCATCAAGGTCAGCGAGGTCATCGTCTCCAGGTTGGCGCACGTCAGCATCACGCCCTTGGGCCGGCCGGTGGTGCCACCGGTCCCGACGATCATCGCCAGGGTGTCGCCCGGCGTCGACGGGCCGGACGACCCCGACGGCACCGGCGGCGCGGTGGCTGCCCTGGTGGCCAGGAAGTCGGCCCAGGTCAGCACTCCGGCGAGGTCGGGCAGGTCGGCGTCGAAGCAGACCAGGGTGGTCAGCCCCGGCAGCCGATCGCGGATCTGGGCGACCAGCGGGGCGTAGGCGGAGTGGAAGATCAGCGCGACGCAGTCGAAGAGCTCCAACAGCTCGCGGTTCTCCTCGGCCTCGTTGCGGGGGTTGATCGGGCACCACACGGCGCCGGCGGCGCTGATCCCGAAGACACAGCTGAACGCCGTCGGATCGTTGGCCGACAAGATCGCGACGCTCTGGCCCGGCCGCACGCCGCGGGCCCGCAGGCCCGCGGCGATGGCGTCGCTCAGCTCGACCACCGTGCGGTAGGTCCAGGTCTCGCCGTCGGTGGTGAGGCAGGGCGCCTCCGGGGCGAGCGAGGCGCCCTTGTGCAGGTAGTCGACCAGGCGCATCGTTCAGGCCTGCACCGTCAGCACCGGGGCCATCACCAGGCCGAAGGAGCGCAGCACCCGAGCAGCTCGTGGTGGCCGAAGGCCTGGCAGCCCGAGGCGAAGCCGACCCGTCGCGGTGGCGTCTGCAGCAGTGAGTACGCCGCGAACGCCTGCATCAACCCGGTCTGCTTGTAGTTCGAGTTCCCGTGGATGACACAGTGCGCCCGGCCCAACGGCCCCGAGGCGTGCACCGAGTCCAGGGACTTGTTCAGCCGCGGGTTCTCCCGCGGCGGCATCTGGTTCATCACCTGGGCGGCGGTCGCGGTCAGGGCGGCGTCGCGGTCGGCGTCGTTCATGTCCTTGGTCGCCTCCAGGGCGGCCGCCACGATCTGCGGCACGCCGTTCATCAGGGCGGCGTTGAAGACCCCGCCCTGGGCCTTCACGTTCGCCACCCGCGGATCGCGCTTGAACCAGACCGGGTGCGACGTACCGCCCCAGGGCAGCGAGAGCGCGAGCTCGTGCTGTCCGGGGACCACCAACGGGACCAGGCCCTGGTTCGGGTCGAAGTCGACGTACTGGTTCTGCTCCAGATAGTGCGCTGCCGACGTGGCGGCGTTGACCAGGATGGTCCGGGTCGAGGCGATCGTCGGGCTGCCACCCCAGAACACCGCGATGTCGAGGGTGTCCAGGCCGGGCTGGTCCAGGCACAGCTGTGCGGCGATCTCGCCGGTGGTGTACATCTGGGCCAGGCCCGGGGAGAGCAGCAGCCCCGCGGCGGCGAAGTCGGCGCCGTAGGTCTCGTCGCAGCTGATCAGCCAGTCCTGCTCGCCGGTGGTGTCGGTGTAGTGCGCGCCGGCGGCCAGGCACGCCTGGACCACCTCGTGGCCGTGGGCGCTGAACGGCCCGACGGTGTTCAGCACGACCTTCGCGCCGGTGAAGAGCCGGGTCAGGGACTCGACGTCGTGGCTCACCTCGACGATCTCGTAGTCGGCCGTCTCGATCCCGGGGACGTGGGCGTTCATCGAGGCCGTCAGCGTGTCGGCGCTGCGTCCGGCGGCGATGAACCCGACGCCGTACTCACGGAGGTACTCGCACACCAGGCGTCCGGTGTAGCCCGAGGCCCCGTAGACCACGACCTGCTTGTCACTCGTGCTCGTCATCGCACTCACATCCCCATCCCGCCGTCGACCGGCAGCCCGATGCCGGTGATGAACCGGGCCTGGTCCGAGGCCAGGAAGACCACGGCGTCGGCCATGTCGGCGACCTCGCCCAGCCGGCCGGCGGGGGTCTGGTCGATCACTCCTGCGACCGCGGCGTCGGGGGAGTCGAAGAGGCCGAGGGCCGCCACGTCCTGGGCGAGTCCGGCGCCCATCGCGGTGGGCACCAGGCCCGGGTAGACGCAGTTGACCCGGACGCCGTAGCCGAGCTTGCCGGCCTCCATCGCCGCGACCCGGGTGAGCCGGTCGACGGCGGACTTGGTCGCGGAGTAGCCCGCGATCCCGGGGAACGCGATCGTGGCGGCGACTGAGGAGATGTTGATGATCGTCCCGCCGTGACCGGCAGCGCCGCCGGGGCGCATCGCACGCAGCCCGTGCTTGACCCCCAGGGCGGTGCCGAGCACGTTGATCTCCAGCATCCGACGCAGGCCGTCGGGCTCGATCTCGGTGATCAGGCTGGTGATCTCGACCCCGGCGTTGTTGACCACGATGTCGAGGCCGCCGCACTGGTCGACGGTCCGCTCGACGGCGGCGATCCAGTCGGACTCCTGGGTGACGTCGAGGTGGACCGAGCCCGCCCCGCCGCCGAGGCCGGCGGCCACCGAGGCGGCCAGGTCGTCTTGAACATCGGCGACCATCACCCGGGCACCGGCTCCTGCCAGTGCCTGGGCCATGCCTTCGCCGAGCCCTTGGGCAGCGCCGGTGACGAGTGCTACCCGTCCTGTCAGATCAGTCATCGAACGTCCTCCGAGTCGGTGCAGTGAGGTGATGTGCCTCACACTCCGTCCGATCTTGACGACTGTCAAGATTTTTCTGGACAGTCGTCAAGATTGAGGGTGGAGGACGTACGCTGACCCCATGAGTGCCGCCGCCGTCCGTCAGGTCGACAAGTTCGATCAACGCCGAGCCCAGCTCGCCGCGTCGGCTCTGGCGACCCTGGGGGAGCGTGGCTACGCCCGTACCTCGCTGCGCGAGATCGCCCAGAACTCGCCGTTCTCACACGGCGTCGTGCACTACTACTTCGCCAACAAGACCGAGCTGATCGTGCACTGCGTGCGGGAGTACAAGAAGGTCTGCGTCACCCGCTACGACGGGGTGATCGACGCTGCGGTGGACGCCGACGACCTCGTCGCGCGGTTCGCCGACAAGCTGGTCGAGACCCTGTGCGAGGACGTCGCGATGCACCGGCTCTGGTACGACCTGCGCACCCAGTCGATGTTCGAGGACGAGCTGCGTGCTGACGTGCTGGCGATCGACCATGCCCTGGAGGAGATGATCTGGCGGGTCGTGCAGCGGTACGCCGATCTCGCCGACCGCGAGCCGGTCTTCGACCCGCCCGCGGCGTACGCGCTGCTCGACGGGCTCTTCGAGCAGGCGGTGCTCGCCCATCTCGCCGATCGCCCCGCGGCCGAGGCCCTGCGGCTGCGTGCGGCTCAACTCATGCCATTGCTGCTCGGCTGAGCGGGTAGCATGGGCACACAGCGTTCGAGCCGTCATCAGCGGCGAGCTCCGGGAAGAACAGCCCTCCTGACCAGGGGAGCCCAGTAGAACCCGGCGGGTGGCCCGTCACAGCCTGCTTCATGAGTGGTCGATGAAGGTCGGCAAACCAGGTGGTACCGCGGTCCTGACGGATCGTCCTGGTGGGCAGAGCAGACCGACCACCAGGAGAGACCCGATGACCTATCCCAAGGTCAGCACCGACCCGTCGCACGACGGCGTTCCCGCCAGCCCCCGCTTCCCGCAGATCGAGGAGCGCGTGCTCGCGTACTGGAAGGACGACAGCACCTTCCAGGCCTCGATCGACGCCCGCGACCCCGGTGAGAACGGCTCCAACGAGTTCGTCTTCTACGACGGCCCGCCGTTCGCCAACGGTCTGCCGCACTACGGTCACCTGCTCACCGGCTACGTCAAGGACATCGTCCCGCGCTACCAGACGATGAAGGGCAAGCGCGTCGAGCGCCGCTTCGGCTGGGACACCCACGGCCTGCCCGCCGAGCTCGAGGCGATGCGGCTGAACAACATCAAGACCACCGACGAGATCGTCGAGATGGGCATCGACAAGTTCAACGCCGCCTGCCGTGAGTCGGTGCTCAAATACTCCGGCGACTGGCAGTCCTACGTCACCCGCCAGGCCCGCTGGGTCGACTTCGACAACGACTACAAGACCATGAACCCCGAGTTCATGGAGTCGGTGATGTGGGCCTTCAAGAGCCTCTTCGACAAGGGCCTGATCTACGAGGGCTTCCGGGTCCTGCCGTACTGCTGGAACGACGAGACCCCGCTGTCCAACCACGAGCTGCGGATGGACGACGACGTCTACAAGATGCGGCAGGACCCCGCCGTCTCGGTCGGCTACGACGTCACCGGTGGCCCGGTGGCCGAGCTGGTCGGCGCCAAGCTGGTGATCTGGACGACCACCCCGTGGACGCTGCCCTCCAACCTCGCAGTCATGGTCGGCTCCGAGATCGAGTACGTCGCTGTGGAGTCCGCCCAGCCCACCGGGACGCCCGAGCGCTACATCCTGGCCGCCGCCCGGGTGGATGCGTTCAAGAAGGAGCTCTTCGCCGAGCTCGACGAGGCTCCCGTGGTGTGGCGCGGCACCGGTGCCGACCTGGTCGGCCTGACCTACACGCCGCCGTTCTCCTACTACCTCGGCCACGAGAACGCCTTCCGCGTGGTCGCGGCCGACGACGCCGTCACCACCGACTCCGGTACCGGCCTGGTGCACACCGCCGGCGCCTTCGGTGAGGTCGACAAGGAGATCACCGACCGCGAGAACATCGTCGCGGTGATGCCGGTGGGCAAGGACGGTCGTTTCACCGCTCCGGTGACGGAGTACAAGAACACGCTCGTCTTCGACGCCAACAAGCCGATCATCGCCCACCTCAAGGCCGTCACCGCCGGCAACACGGAGGCCGGCGCTGCAGGATCCGTCACGCCCGGCACCGTGCTGGTCCGCCAGGAGTCCTACGAGCACTCCTACCCGCACTGCTGGCGCTGCCGCCAGCCCCTGATCTACAAGGGCGTCTCGTCCTGGTTCGTCGAGGTCACCGCGGTCAAGCAGCGGATGCTGGAGCTCAACCAGCAGATCAACTGGACCCCGGAGCACATCAAGGACGGCCAGTTCGGCAAGTGGGTGGAGAACGCCCGCGACTGGTCGATCACCCGCAACCGGTTCTGGGGCTCCCCGGTGCCGGTGTGGAAGTCCGACAACCCCGACTTCCCGCGGATCGACGTCTACGGCTCGTTCGAGGAGATCGAGCGCGACTTCGGTCGGCTCCCGCTCAACGCCGACGGCGAGCGCGACCTGCACCGCCCGTGGGTCGACGAGCTGACCCGGCCCAACCCCGACGACCCCAGCGGCGCCTCCACGATGCGGCGCGTGGCCGACGTGCTCGACGTCTGGTTCGACTCCGGCTCGATGTCGTTCGCCCAGAACCACTACCCGTTCGAGGCCAAGGACTGGTTCGAGCACCACTTCCCGGCCGACTTCATCGTCGAGTACATCGGTCAGACCCGCGGCTGGTTCTACACCCTGCACATCCTGGCCACCGCGCTCTTCGACCGACCGGCGTTCCAGTCCTGCATCAGCCACGGCATCGTGCTGGGCTCGGACGGCAACAAGATGTCCAAGAGCCTGCGCAACTACCCCGACGTCTCCGAGGTCTTCGACCGCGACGGCGCCGACGCGATGCGCTGGTTCCTGATGGCCAGCCCGATCCTGCGCGGCGGCAACCTCGTCGTCACCGAGACCGGCATCCGTGACTCGGTGCGCCAGGTGATGATCCCGCTGTGGAACAGCTGGTACTTCTTCAGCCTGTACGCCAACGCCGCCGGCATCGACGCCGAGTGGTCCACGGCGTCGGAGGACTCCCTGGACCGCTACATCCTGGCCAAGACCCGCGAGTTCGTCGGCACCTACACCGCGGCGATGGACTCCTACGCGATCGCCGAGGCCTGCGAGGCGACCGGGGAGTTCCTCGACGTCCTGACCAACTGGTACATCCGGCGTTCGCGCGAGCGGTTCTGGTCCGAGGACCGCGACGCGTTCAACACCCTCTACACCGTCCTGGAGGTCACCACCCGGACGATCGCGCCGCTGCTGCCGCTGGTCACCGAGGAGATCTGGCGCGGCCTGACCGGCGAGCGCTCGGTCCACCTGGCCGACCTGCCCACGGTCGAGGACCTGCCCGGCGGTGCCGAGCTCGACGCCCTGGTCGCCGCGATGGACACCGTCCGCGACGTCTGCTCCACCACCTCGGCGCTGCGCAAGGCCCGCAAGTTGCGCAACCGGCTGCCGCTGGCCGGCCTGACCATCGTCGGCCCCGGCATCGGTGGCTTCGAGGCGCTGGTCGCCGACGAGCTCAACCTCAAGTCGGTCACCCTGCTCGACGCCGACGCGCCCGAGGCCGCCTCCTACGGCGTCTCGCAGAAGCTGTCGGTCAACGCCCGCGCCGCCGGTCCGCGGCTGGGTAAGGACGTGCAGCTGGCGATCAAGGGCTCGAAGTCCGGTGACTGGTCCGTCGCGGCCGACGGCACCGTGACCGCCGGTGGCCTGGCCCTGGTCGAGGGGGAGTACACCCTGGAGACGGTCGCCTCGGCCGACGGAGAGGAGACCGCTGTCGCGATGCTCCCGGCCGGCGGCTTCGTCGTGCTCGACACCGTGGTGACGCCCGAGCTCGCCGCCGAGGGTCTGGCCCGCGACCTGATCCGTGCGGTCCAGAACGCCCGCAAGGAGGCCGGTCTGGACGTCTCGGACCGGATCGAGCTCGTCGTCGCCGGTGGCGACGAGGTGCAGGCTGCGGCCACCACCCACGGCGACCTGATCGCCCGGGAGACGCTGGCGACGACGTACGTCGTGGGCGAGACGGCCCAGGGTGCCGCCGTCACCGTCGGTGACGGCCTCAGCGCCACGGTCGCGGTGACCAAGGCCCACTGACCCCGTACGACGCAGCACGGCCCCTCCCCGACGGGAGGGGCCGTGCTGCGTTTCTCGGGCTGTGAGGCTGCTCAGTGGGCGGCGCCGGCCGCCAGCCAGGTCAGCAGGGTGCGCGCCCCGAAGGCGGTCGGGCCCTGCGTCCACTCGTCGCGATCGGCGGGAGCGTCGCCCACCGAGGCGATGTCGAGGTGGGCCCAGGGCAGGCCACCGGTGAAGTGCTGGAGGTAGAGCGCGGCCGTGATCGAACCGGGGCCGCCGGCGGAGTTGTCGCCGTCCCCGATCGTGGCCGAGATCCGCTCCTCGTACAGGTCCGAGAGCGGCAGCCGCCACCACGGCTCGCCGGCTGCGGCACCGGCGTCGCGGATCGCGGCAGCGAACTCGTCGGAGGTGGCGAAGAGACCACCGAGCTGCTGGCCCAGGGCGACCTTGACCGCACCGGTGAGGGTGGCGATGTCGAGGATCGCGTCGGGCTTGATCTCCCGCACGGCGTAGGACAGTCCGTCGGCCAGCACCAGGCGCCCCTCGGCGTCGGTGTTGTTGACCTCCGAGGTCCGCGCGGTGGCGTCGCCGGGGTAGTGCCGCAGCACGTCGCCCGGACGCATCGCGGCACCGGAGACCAGGTTCTCGGCGATGCAGAGCAGGCCGACGACCTTGACCGGGACGTCGAGCGACTGCAGCGCCGCCATCGTGGCCAGCACGATGCCCGCACCGGTCATGTCGCGCTTCATCGTGCCCATCGACTCGCCCGGCTTGAGGTTGTAGCCGCCGGAGTCGAAGGTGATGCCCTTGCCGACCAGCACGATGGTGGGCGTCTTGCGCGAGGACTGCGCCGGCGTGTAGTCCAGCCGGACGAACCGCGGCGGGTTTGCCGAGCCCTGACCGACCCCGAGGATGCCGCCGAAGCCCTCGCGGGTCAGCGCCTCCTCGTCCCAGACCTTGATCTGGAGACCGGCCGCGGCAGCGGTCGCCTCGGCCTGCTCGGTCAGCCACTGCGGCGACTTCACGTTGGACGGGACGGTCGCCAGGAACCGCGCCTGCCAGCCCGCCTCGGCGATAGTGACGGCACGGTCGCGGGCCTCGGCGTACGCCGGGTCGAGCTCGGCCAGCACCACGGTGCCGACCGGGGTCGACGCGGGTCCGTCGGCACGCCAGTCGAACGAGAACGAGGCCAGCACGACCCCGGTGACGAACGGCTCCAGGCCGACCTCGGGCTCCACGGCGGGCACCGAGGTGTGCACGGTGGCGCGGTCGCGGACGGCACGGGCCAGTGCGGCGCCTGCCTTGCGGAACTCGTCGACGCTCGCCGAACCCACCCCGACCAGGAGCACCTGGCGGAGGGCGGGGTTCAGCGGGGTGCCCGAGGGGACCGGGAGGCTGACGATCTCACCGGCCTTGCCCGTGGCCTTCTCGAACTCGAGTGCGGCGAGCAGGTCGATCTCGTCGGCCAGGCTCGCAGAGCCCGGACCGAGCACGAGGGCGTCGTCCTCGCGCAGCACCGGCAGAGCGACGATCTCGGCACCGGCGAGGTGCGGATCGCGTCCGTCGAGCGTGATGCTCGGGGGAGTGACCTGGGCCGGCAGCTCAGGCAAGGGCTGCGTTGAGGGCGCCACCGAGGGAGGCGACCTCGTCTGCGTTGAGCTCGACGACCAGGCGTCCGCCACCCTCGAGCGGGATACGCATGACGTAGCTCCGGCCTTCCTTGGTGACCTCCATGTCGCCGTCACCGGTACGTGGCTTCATCGCCGCCATCTGCGACCTCTTCCTGTGCGGCCCGACGAGTCGGGCAGGGTCAAGGACCCCGAGTGTGGAACTCCATGATCCCACATCGACGAATCAGAGGGCCAACGTTCCACCCAGGTCCGTGATTCGTCACACCCGGACGCGACTGCTCAGCGGCTGCTCGGCGACCGGTCGGCGGCCGTCGGGAGACGGCTCGGCGGCGTCAGATCTTGCTGGTCACGTAGGCGAACGTGAACCAGCCGACCACGATGAAGAGCGACAGGTGCGCGGCGATCGAGAGCCACGGGGTGGTCGACCAGGAGTCGGCCGAGGTGGACAGCGCGGCGGCACGCTTGCCACGGGCACTGGGCTTCCAGCGGGCCAGCAGGAACAGGCCGGTGATCGCCACCACCCACCAGCAGCCCAGGCCGATCACGCCGACCAGCGAGGTCCAGTCCGAGTCGGAGGAGGCGACCAGGAAGATCAGCCACAGCACGAAGCCGATCCCGCCCAGCCAGGTGTGCAGGCGCAGCGTCAGCCCGGGGTGGGTACGACGCAGCCGCAGACGGGTCAGCAGCACCACCAGGCCGGCCAGCAGGCTCAGGGCGAGGGTGATGCTCAGGGGCAGGGTGAAGTCGCGCACAACGGGACGGATGCTAGTGGTCGTCGCCGCGGTCGGCGACTTCGGGCGTCTCAGTCACCGGATGATCGGTCGACTCGGGGGCGCTGGTGGACTCCGTCGAGGGCTCCGTGGTGGGCTCGACCGGGGGCTCGATCGCCTGCTCGGGAGCGGGCTCGACCGCCTGCTGCGGGGCCTGCTGCCGGGCGGCGGCCAGCTGCGCCTCCAGCCGCGCCACCAGGGCGTCGACCTCGCTGGTGCGGTAGCCCCACACACTCATCGTGAAGCGGACCGAGCGCAGATCCTCGGGCCCGAGGTCGCGGGTCGTGGGCAGCAGCACGTCGCGCCGGTCGTCGTACGTCGGCGCGAGGCCGTCCCCGTGACCGGCGGCGACCACCACGACCGCCCCGAGCAGGAGCACCACGATGATGGCGAAGATCCACAGCATCGGCGCTACTCCTGGGTCTGGGCGTCGCGGGCGCGCACCATCAGCTCGACGGCCTCGTCGACGTCGTCGGTGATGGTCAGCATGTCGAGGTCGCTCTGCTTGATCCGGCCGTCGACCAGCATCGTGTCGCGCATCCAGTCGACCAGGCCGGTCCAGGCCGACACGCCCATCAGGACGATCGGGAAGCTGTTGATCTTGCCGGTCTGGGCCAGCGTCATCGCCTCGAAGAGCTCGTCGAGGGTGCCCAGACCACCGGGCAGGACGACGAAGCCCTGGGAGTACTTGATGAACATCGTCTTGCGGACGAAGAAGTAGCGGAACTCCATGCCCTGGTTGACGAAGTCGTTCATCGAGGTCTCGAAGGGGAGCTCGATGCCCAGACCGATGGACTGGCCGCCGGCCTCGGTGGCGCCCTTGTTGACCGCCTCCATCGAGCCCGGTCCGCCGCCGGTGATGACGGCGAAGCCGGCCTGGGCCAGGGCGCTGCCGACCTTGACGCCGAGCTCGTAGGTGGGGTGCTCGGGGGCGGTGCGCGCCGAGCCGAAGATCGACACGGCCGGGCCGAGCTCGGCGAGCTGGTCGAAGGCCTCGACGAACTCGGACTGGATCTTCATCACGCGCCAGGCGTCGGTGTGGTGCCACCCGGCCGGGCCACGGCTGGCCAGCAGGCGCTCGTCGGAGGTGGTCCCGGGGCGGGCCTCGTTGAGTCGGGGTCCGTTGAACGTGCCGCGCATCAGTTGCCTCCCAGCCACGCGCTCAGGGCGCGCTCGCAGTGCTCGATCTCGGCCACGCGCACGTGCTCGTCGGCCTTGTGGGCGAGGAGCGGGTCGCCCGGCCCGTAGTTCACCGCCGGGATCCCCAGCGTGGTGAACCGTGCCACATCGGTCCAACCGAACTTCGGTGCCACCTCGCCACCCACGGCCTGGATGAAGGCCTGCGCCGCGGGCCGGTCCAGACCGGGCAGCGCGCCCGGAGCCGAGTCGGTCAGCACGACGTCGTACGGCGCGAAGAAGTCGCGCACGAAGGCGAGCGCCTCGGCTTCGGAGCGGTCGGGGGCGAAACGGTGGTTGACGGTCACCACGCACTCGTCGGGGATCACGTTGCCGGCCACCCCGCCGGAGATGAAGACCGCGTTGAGTCCCTCGTGGTAGGTCAGGCCGTCGATCACCGGCTGGCGGGCCTCGTAGGCCGAGAGCCGGGTGAGGATGTCGGCGGCGGCGTGGATGGCGTTGGAGCCGACCCAGCTGCGGGCCGAGTGGGCTCGCTCGCCGGTGGTGCGGACCTGGACCCGCAGAGTGCCCTGGCAGCCCGCCTCGACCCCGGCGTTGGAGGGCTCCATCAGGATCGCGAAGTCGCCGGCGAGGACCTCGGGGTGTTGCTGGGTGAGCAGGTTGAGGCCGTTGAGGCTGGCCTCGATCTCCTCGCAGTCGTAGAGCACGAAGGTGAGGTCGCGGCTCGGCTCGGTCAGGGTGGCGGCCAGCCGCAGGATGACGGCGTCGCCGCCCTTCATGTCGCAGGTGCCCAGGCCGTGCAGGATCTCGCCGTCCAGGCGCGAGGGGAGGTTGCCGTTGACCGGCACCGTGTCGAGGTGGCCGGCCAGGATCACGCGCTCGGCGCGACCCAGCTCGGTGCGGGCCACCACGGTGTTGCCGAACCGCTCCACCCGGAGGTGGCCCAGGGCCCGCAGTGCCGCCTCGACGGCGTCGGCGATCGGCCCCTCGTTGCGGCTCACCGACTCGATGTCGACCAGCTGACGCGTCAGCGTGACGACATCGGTGGTCAGGTCGAGGGGAGCGGCAGTCGAGGTCATGCCCCTAGTCAATCAGCCTGCCACTCGCGCTTGGCGAGCAGCAGTCCGTCGCCGATCGGCAGCAGCAGCGGCACCAGGCTGTCGTGGGCGGCGATGGTGCGACCGAGGTCACGCACCGCCATCGTCTCGGCGTCACGCTGCGAGGGGTCGGGGACCTTGCCCGACCGCAGCGCGTTGTTGAACGCCACCACGCCGCCGGGGCGCAGCAGCCGCAGGGCCTCGGTCAGGCAGGCCTCGGACTCCTCGATGTCGGCGTCGACGAACATCAGGTCGTAGTGGCCGTCGGTGAGCCGGGTGAGCACGTCGAGGGCGGCACCGCTGATCGTGCGGGCACGCTGGGTGGGGATGCCGGCCGCGGTGAAGGTCTGGCGGGCGAAGCGCTGGTGCTCGGCCTCGATGTCGATCGAGGTGAGCACGCCGTCCGAGCGCATCCCGCGCAGCAGCCACAGGCCCGAGACGCCGGTGCCGGTGCCGACCTCGATCACGGCGCGGGCGTCGAGGACGGAGGCGAGGAAGCGCAGGGCGCTGCCGACGCCGGGGTTGACCGGTGTGATCCCGGCGTTCGCGGCCCGCTCCCGGGCGGCGACGAGGATCTCGTCCTCGGGCACGAATTCGTCGGCATAGATCCAGCTGGCAGCACTGATCGGGTCGCTCACGGTTCCCAACCTAACGTGAGCGCCGGGTAGCGTCGGGAACGAAACCCCGTGCAGGCTCGTTGACAACTCTCAGAGAGCCTTCAGATGAGGTTCGTAGTGTGAGGATCCCCGGACCGATCGGTCGGGGGAGAAGGAGCAGAGACATGTCTCTCTTGGAGAGTGATGCGCTGGCCGGCGTCCCCACCTGGGACGAGGTCGTCGAGCAGCACTCAGACCGCGTCTTCCGGCTGGCCTACCGGCTCACCGGGAACCGGCCCGACGCCGAGGACCTGACCCAGGAGGTCTTCGTCCGCGTCTTCCGCTCGCTCGACACGTACACGCCCGGCACCTTCGAGGGCTGGCTGCACCGGATCACCACGAACCTCTTCCTCGACCAGGCGCGCCGTAAGCAGCGGATCCGCTTCGACGCGCTCTCCGACGAGCGGGCCGACAAGCTCGCCTCGGCGCAGCCGACCCCGGACCTGGCCTTCACCGACCAGCGCTTCGACGACGACATCGAGGCCGCTCTGCAGGCGCTACCGCCGGACTTCCGTGCCGCGGTCGTGCTCTGTGACGTCGAGGGCCTCTCCTACGAAGAGATCGCCCAGATCCTCGGTGCCAAGCTCGGCACCGTCCGCTCCCGGATCCACCGGGGCCGCTCGATGCTGCGCGAGGCGCTCGCGCACCGGGCGCCCAAGGCCGGTCGCCTGCGCTACTCCGGGCCCAAGGTGCTCAGCTGGGGGTCGAAGTCGTGAGCATGTGGCAGGTGGGCGGTCACCTCGGTGACCGCGCCAGTGCGCTGCTCGACGGCCAGCTCTCCGAGGCTGACTCGGACCGGGCCTGGTCCCACGTCGCCACCTGCCAGTCCTGCAACGACCTGATCGAGCGGGAGAACTGGATCAAGCGCCGCCTCGCCGGCCTGACCTACGACCCGGCCGCGGCCTCCGACGGCCTCAAGGGCTCCCTGCTCGGTGCCGGCGGCTGCGAGCCGGGCGCCTTCTTCGGGGCCGAGCACCACCGTCGCAACGTCGCGCTCGCCGCGATCGGCGGCAGTGCCGTCGGCGCTGCGGTGATGGGCGTCCTCGCCCTCGGCGCGGCCCCGGCCAGCGCCCCCACGATCGCCCCGACCACCGTCAGCGGGATCGCCTCGTCGGTCTCCTCGCCGGTCGTCGACGTCCGCAAGCCGTAGAGGCTGAGCGCGTCTGCCCCCGCTGGCCCCGCTCAGGGGCCAGAATGGCGGGGTGACCGAGCCGACGTCCGATCCCTGGGGCCAGCCCCTGCCGCCCGCCGCGCCGACCGGACCCGTCGCCCCGGTGCCCGCACCCCGGGCTCGGCCCAGCGGCTGGGTGTGGCCCGTCGTCGCGGTGCTCGGCCTGCTCTGCGGTGCCGTCGGCGGTGTCGGGGGAGCGGCGTTGTGGGACCACTACGGCTCCGACGACTCGAGCTCGGCCACGACGTCGTACGACGGCGGCTCCACGATCGTGCAACAGGCGCCGATCGACCCGGCTGACGCCTCGGTGGTCACCGTCGCCCAGACGCTGCTGCCCTCCACCGTCCAGATCGTCGCCGAGTACGGCGGCCAGGATGCCGGTGCGACCGGCTCGGGCTTCGTCTTCGACACCGCCGGGCACATCATCACCAACAACCACGTCGTGGCCGCTGCGGCCAAGGACAAGGGCCCCGTCTACGTGATCGACGGCGAGGGCACCAAGGTCAAGGCGACGATCCTGGGCCGCTCCACCGTCTACGACCTCGCCGTCCTGGACGCGCCGAAGGCCAAGGGGCTCAAGGCTGCCTCCCTCGGAGCGTCCGAGGCGCTGCGGGTGGGAGAGCAGGTGGTTGCGATCGGCTCACCGCTCGGGCTCTCCTCGACGGTCACCAGCGGCATCGTCAGCGCCCTCAACCGACCCGTCTCGACGGGCGACTCCGCCGACGACCTCAGCTACATCAACGCGATCCAGACCGACGCCGCGATCAACCCGGGCAACTCCGGCGGTCCGCTGGTCAACCTGCTCGGCCAGGTGGTCGGCGTCAACAGCGCGATCGCGACCGCCGGGGGCAGCGGCTCGACCGAGTCGGGCAGCATCGGTGTCGGCTTCGCGATCCCGATCGAGCAGGTGAAGGTCACCGCCCAGCAGCTGATCAGCAGCGGCAAGGCGACGTACCCGATCATCGGCGCCAAGGTGAGCACCGTCGGCGACGACCCGACCGGCGACGGCGCGGAGGTGATCTCGGTCGAGCCGGGCTCACCCGCGGCGAAGGCGGGCCTGGCCAAGGGCGATCTGATCACCAAGGTCGGCGACCAGGTGGTGCGTGACGGGGTCGGCCTGATCGTGGCGATCCGCACCCACCTGCCCGGCCAGACCGTCGAGGTGCGGGTCAACAGCGCGGGCAAGGACAAGGTGCTCAAGGTGACCCTGGCCGGCCAGTCCGACTAGCGGAAAGCCGCCAGGTCACTCCGCAGCGTCGGCGTCGGCCTCGGCGAACGGGTGGGTGTCGACGAACTCCCGGGTCTCGGTGTAGAGCCCCTGGATGAACTCCTCCAGCTTGGTCGCCTCGACCCGCCACTGGCCGCGGCCGCCGAGCTTGATCGCCGGCAGCTCGCCGCGCCGCACCAGGGCGTAGACCTGGGCGCTGGAGGTGTTGAGGACCTCCGCGACGTCGGCGAGGGTCAGGAAGCGGGGAGTCCCTGGCATGGGGACCATGTAACCACTTCGAGCCAACCTCCCGGCGTGGGCCTGTGGAAAAACCCGAACTCGCTGACAGGCAGCGGATCGGCGTTCATGATGTCGGCGTGACGAGAAATCTCGGGCTTGTCGCGACGCCTGGAGCTCCCCTGGCGACTCGCGCGTCACGCGCCGGCTGGCGTGACCCCCGACTCTGGGTGGGAGTGGCGGTCGTGGCCGTCTCGGTGATCCTCGGTGCACGGCTGCTGGCCGACAGCGACGATCGGGTGCTGGTCTCGGTCGCCTCGGGCGACATCGCGGCCGGCACCGCGCTGGCCGACGTCGACCTCGACAGCACCGAGGTGGCGGTCTCCGACCGGGTCGCGGCGACCCTGATCGGGCCGGGCAGCGACCTGGGTGACGGGCTGGTCTTCGCCCAGCCGGTCCGGGCCGGGGAGCTGGTGCCACGCTCGGCACTGAGCCCCGCCACCGCGACCGGACTGGTGCAGGTGCCGATCTCCGTCGACCCCGACCAGGTCCCGCCCTCGGTCGGCCCCGGTGGCGTGGTCGACGTCTACGTGCTCGAGCGCGGTGCCCGGCTCGGGGCCGCGGCCGAGCCGGCGCTGGCGGCGGCCAGCGTCGTGGAGGCTTCGGCGGCCGACTCGGCGATGGTCTCCACCGGAAAGCGACAGCTCGTCGTCGCGGTCCCCGACGAGGACGCGCAGGCGTTCTTCGCAGCCCTCGGTGCCGCCGACCAGCCCACCGTGACCGTCGTACGGCGGCAGTGATGCGTCGGGGCATCCTGGTGCTCGCGGCCGGAGCGGGCTGGGAGTCCGAGGCGCTGGCACTGCTCGAGGGCGAGGCCCGCACCGTCGTGCTGCGCCGGTGCGTCGACGTCGACGACCTGCTCGCCTCGGTGACCCTGGGCCAGGCCGACGGCGCGCTGGTCAGCCTCGACGCGCCGGGCCTGGACACCGACGCCGTCGCCCAGCTGGGCAGGGCGGGGGTGCTGGTGGTGGCCGTCGCGGCCGGACCGTCGGAGGCGGCCCAGGTCCGCGCCCAGCGGATCGGGATCGGGCTGGTGCTCGACGACGGTGCGCTGGGGAGGCTGCCCGACCTGCTCGCGCACGGCCCGACAGCCCGCCAGGATGAGCGCGATCACCGCGCTCCCGGTGAGGAGGCCCCCGAAACCCTCCCGCCGACCGCAGAGTCCTCAGCGCAGGAGAGCACGTGCCGGGTGCTGGCGGTGTGCGGCGCCCGCGGGGCGCCCGGCGCCTCCACCGTCGCGCTGGCCACGGCCGCCACGCTGGCCGCCGCGGGGGAGCGCGTCACCCTGATCGACGCCGACCCGCTCGGCGGCTCACTCGGACAGCAGCTCGGCGTCCTCGACGAGGTCTCCGGGCTGCTCGCGGTGGGACGGCTGGCGGCCTCGGGCCGGATCGCCGAGGGCTGGCAGAACGCGGCCCGGACGGTGGCGCCCGGCTGGCAGGTGCTCACCGGGGTGCCACGTCCCGACCGCTGGCGTGAGGTGCCCGAGGGGGCGCTGAGCACCCTGGTCGAGGCCGCCTCGGGGTGGGGCTGGGTGGTGGTCGACGTCGGCACCGACACTCGGAGCGAGGTGCTCGACCTCGCCGACGAGGTGGTCCTCGTCGGGCTGCCCGACCCGGTCGGTCTGGGCCGAGCCTGCCGGTCGCTGGCCGACCTGGAGGAGCACGGCGTGAGCGGCGTACGGGTGGCGCTCAATCGGTGGCGGGACTCGCTCGGCACGCGCGAGGAGGTCGAGGGGGTGCTGCGTCAGGTCGGTGCCCCGACGTCGGTGCACCTGCTGCCTGAGGACACCGCCGCCGCGGACCGGGCGCTGCTTGCGCAACGCTCCGTGGTCCAGGTCGTGGGCAGCTCGGCGCTGACCCACGCGCTGCTGGGCCTGGGCCACGCACAGACGCCCGCCCTGACCCCGGCGGTGAGGCCGAGGAGGGCGGGCGCCGTCGCCCTGATGCCGGGGCTCAGGAGGAGAACAGCAGGTACAAGCCACCGGCGGTGAAGGCGACCATCGCGAAGAGCAGTGGCAGCTGACCGGTGAGCTGGTGGCGTTTGGGCAGCACCGCGATCGAGCGGTCGTGCGCGGCGATCACGCCGAGCACGTGGCCGATCACGACCGCGGAGACCTTGATCACCGCCAGCAGCGTCGGGTGGTAGGCGAACCAGTAGCTCACCGACCAGTCGCCGGTGCCGAACCAGTTCGATCCGTCGGAGAACGGGTCGCTGACCTTGATCAGGGTCGCCTTGCCGCCCTCGAGCAGGTAGGTGAGGTAGTGCGCGACGACGTACGCCACGATGATCGGCAGGATCGAGTGCGCGAACGTCGCCGGCAGCGAGCGTCGTGAGCGCTCCGGGCCGACCCCGGTCGCCATCGTCGCGCCGACGAAGATCAGGCCGACCAGCACACACATGCCGAGCAGGCCGGCGAAGTTCACCAGCGTCGGCGCCCAGCTGTGGGCGTTGATGAAGTCGTTGCTCTGGAAGAACTTCACCCAGGTCGGCGAGTCCTTGAACGAGTCGAACCCGGTCGACCCGAAGAGCACCGCCGCCACCGCCACCAGGCCCGGACGCGGCACCACCGTGGCGAGGTTCGCCAGCGGCGAGCGGAGCCAGAGCCGACCGTCGTGGCGACCCCAGATCGACAGCTTCGCGACCAGGGAGCTGTACACCTCGAACGGGTCGGCGCGGGCGTAGAAGACGTTGCCCCACAAGGCGCCGCCGACCAGCATCACCGCAACGTAGACCGCACACCACAGCCGGACCGGGCCGAGCTCGGTGGAGTTGGGGTAGACCAGCTCCATCCAGACGAACGCGAACAGCCCGAGCGCGGCGGGCCAGTGACCGAGCCACTCGGGGTAGCGGTACAGGCCGTGCTCGGGGTCGTTGCCGGTGAGCTTGGACAGGCCGGCGTTGATCGTGCGGACCGGGCTGATCGCCTTCCAGACCGGACCGAAGAAGAGGGAGAGCGGGACCAGGCCCACCCACCACCAGATGTAGTAGATGCCGAAGAACGGGTTGGTCAGCAGGTCCTTGCCGAAGACCGCGACCATCACCGTGTAGGCGAAGATCGCGAAGCCGACGACCCGCCACAGCACCTTCCACGTCGTCGAGGCGACGACGGCCGAGAGCAGCAGCGGGGCGGGCCGGCCGCGAGCGGCGTTCGCCGGGCCGTCGTACCGCGGAGTGCGCCAGGCCAGCGCCAGCACCGAGAAGGAGAGCACCAGGGCCGCGACCGCACCGGCGATCGCGAGCTCCCGCGGGATCGGGAGGTCGCGCGCACCACCGATGCCGTGCGCGGCCATGCCGCCGGGGACGGCCGTGATCACGGCCGCCGCGAGCGCCGAGCTCACTGGACCTGGAGCTGGACGATGGTCTTGTTCAGGCTGTGCGACTCCACTTCGATCACACCGGCCCGGTCGAAGCTGCCGACCTCGAGGATGGTGGTCCCCTTGTTGTAGGTCAGCTCCTTCTCGGGGTCGGAGTGGACGTGGATCTCGCCCTCGGAGTCCGAGGTGACGACGAACTGGATGGGTTGACCGATCTTCACACTGACACGGTCCCCGTTCGGGGTGATTGAGTTCCCCTCGACGTTGATAGTGATCTTCTTGACCGCGTCGGTGGCGGCCGTCCCGCCACCGTCGGAGGAGCCTCCGCAGGCGGACAGGCTGAACAGCGCGGTCAGCGCCGCGAGCATGACAACGATCCGTCGCAACACTCTGTCAGAATCGCATGTGAGTCTGAGAGGGGACCAAGAGCCCCCAGAGAGTTGGAGGTCGCGCACATGGGGGACCGCCTCACGCCTCGGGATCTGACCTTCCTCGTCGAGGAGCGCCCGTCAGCCCCGCGGCACAACGCCACGGTCGAGATCTTCGAGCCCGGACCCGAGGGATTCCGGTACGACGACCTCGTCGCGCTCGTCGAGGATCGGCTCTCGTTCGTGCCGCGCTACCGGCAGAAGCTCCGGTTCATGCCCGGCGGGGTGGCCAACCCGGTCTGGGTGGACGACCCCGCCTTCGACATCAGCTACCACGTCCGGCTCTCGGCTCTGCCGCGTCCGGGCTCGGCCGAGGAGCTCGAGGACCTGGTCGGGCGGATCGTCGCCCGGCCCCTGGACCGGCAGCGGCCGCTGTGGGAGATGTACCTGATCGAGGGCGTCGACGGCGGTGAGAGCGGACGGTTCGCGATCCTGACCAAGTCCCACCAGGCGCTCGTCGACGGTGTCGAGACGATCGACCTGGGTCACCTCCTGCTCGACCTCAAGCCCGACGTCGACCTGCTCGGCGAGGACGTCGGCCACGCCCCACCCAGCGCCCGCCCGACCGCGATGCGGATGCTGCTCGGCGTCGCCCACGACGCCCTCACCGACCCGCACATGGTGCTGGAGACGGTCAGCTCCCGGGGCCTGGTGCTGGCCCGCGCCGTCAACCGGGCCGCCCGGCTCAGCCGCGGCCAGGAGCGCATCACGCCGCTGACCGGCCGGCTCTCCCAGCAGCGTCGCTTCGTCGGCGTCGACACCCCGCTGGCCGACCTACGTCGGGTCCGGTCCGTCCACGGCGGCACCGTCAACGACGTCATCCTGGCCGTGATCGCCGGAGCACTGCGCTCGTGGCTGATGAGCCGGACCGAGTCCGTCGGCGGTCTGCGCCAGCTCCGTGCCGTGGTGCCGGTCGCGGTGATCGACGAGAACGAGGAGGCCACCTCGCTCGGCTCCCAGATCGCCGTCCACGTCGTCGACCTGCCGGTGGGCGAGGCCAGCCCGGTGGTGCGGCTGCACCAGGTGTCGTGGTCCTTCGAGTCCCACCAGGAGGCAGGTCGCGGGGTGCCCGCCTCCCGGCTGGCCGGGATCACCGGCTTCGCGCCGACCACCTTCCACGCGGTCGGCAACCGGGCCGCTGCGGCCCGCCCCGACGACTCCTACCACCTGGTCGTGACCAACGTGCCGGGCCCGCAGACACCGCTGTACGCCGCCAGTGCCCGTATGGTGGCGACCTATCCGGTGCCGCCGCTGACACCGGGCCATGCGCTGACCATCGGGGTGACGTCGTACGACGGCACTGTGTATCTCGGGATCAACACCGACCGTGACCTGATCCCCGACACCGAGACGCTGCGGCAGTGCTTCGTCGAGGCCATCGACGAGCTGGTCGACAGTGCCTCGGGGACGCGGCAGCGGGCGCCGCGCGGCCGCGCACCGGGCACCACCAGCGACACCCCCTCGACACAGACAGGCAGCGATTCGTGAGGCTCTACCTTCCCGCCACCCTCGAGCTGCTCGCCCAGTGGCACGCCGCCGGCGAGGTCGCCGCGACCGAGGACGCCTTCGAGGCGCCCGACGACACCGAGGAGGGCGAGTACGCCGCCCTGATGAGCGCCGCCGATGCCTCGGCAGCGCTCGGTGGCCGCGGCGGTCGACGGGTGGTGCTGGTCCTGGACGGTGCGCTCTCGCCCTACCCGGTGACGAGTTGGGCCGCGGTCCACGCCGACGTCAGCGACCGCGGTGCCGACGCCGATCCCGACGAGGACCTGGGCTGGTTCGCGATTCCGGAGATCCCGGACCTACTCTGAGGGCGTGATCGCGCAGCTCGTCCTCTGGCACCTCGGCGCCCTGCATCCGATGGAGAAGGGCCTCACGCTGGGGCTGGCGTTCGGCCCGTTCCTGATCCTGTTCGTGGTGATCGCGGTCCGGCGGCGTCAGGACCAGGCTGCCGAGTCCGCTGCCGAGCGCGCCACGGGGGAGCAGGCCGACGCCGCCGAGGTCAGTGGCTCTGGAGCCACTCCTGACCAGCCTGGGACTCCTTCGCCAAGGCCTTGAGCAGCAGCTCGCGGATCATCGCCTCGACCTTGCCGCCCACCAGCGGCACCTTGGCGGAGATCTCCAGCATCACCCGCTGAGTGGTGGTGCCGTCGGACTCGGTCAGGGTGAAGGTCCCGGTCGCACCGCCCGGCTTGCCCGGCACCGTGATCTCGACGGTCGCGTTGGTCGGGCTCCACTGCTCACGCTGCACGATGGTCAGGCTCTCGCCGACCAGCTTGCGGGCGAAGGAGGGCACCTTGTCGGTGGCCTGGGCGTACTCGACCTTGACCAGGTCTCCGCTGATGTCGACGGTGCTCGTGACGGCGTGCTGGGCCTCGCACACCTGGATGCGGAACGCCGGGTCGAGCAGCATCGCCCGTACGTCGGCGAGCGGGGCGGGGTAGGTCCACGAGTGCGTGAGCGACGTCGTCATAGCCCCATCATGCCGGGTCGCTCGGCTCAGCCCGTGGCTGCCTCTCCCCGATGGGCCTTGGCGTCGGCGACGGACTTCTGCAGCGCCGCGAGCAGGTCGACGACCTGTGCGGTGGGCTCGGTGGTGACCTCGGGCCTGGTGATCTCGCCGCCCTCGATCTTGCGCTGCACCAGGTCGTGCACGGCGGTGGCGTAGTCGTCCTCGAACTCGCTGGGCTCGAAGTCGCCCGAGAGCGTCTCGACCAGCAGGTGGGCCATCTGCACCTCGGCGTCGCTGACCTCGCCCTCGGCGTCGCTCAGCAGGGCGAAGGACGGGGTCCGGATCTCGTCGGGCCACATCAGGGTCTGGAGCGCGATCACGTCGTCGTACACGCGCAGGAGGGCGATGGTGGTGCGCTGGCGCAGGGCGACGGTCACGACGGCGACCCGGTCGGTGTCGCGCAGCGCCTCGCGCAGCAGCCGGTAGGGCTTGACCGCGGTGGTGTCAGGCTCGAGGTAGTAGGACTTCTCGAACATCAGCGGGTCGATCTGCTCGCGCGGCACGAACCGCTGCACGGCGATCTCGCGGCTCGACGTCGAGGGCAGCGAGGCCATGTCCGAGTCGGTCAGGATGACCATCTCGCCGTCCTCGGTCTCGTACCCCTTGGCGATCTCGGAGTAGGCCACCTCCTCGCCGTCCAGGGAGCAGGTCCGCTGGTACTTGATCCGACCTCCGTCGGCGGCATGGACCTGCCGGAAGGAGAGGTCGTGGGACTCCGTCGCCGAGTAGAGCCGGACCGGCACGTTGACCAGACCGAACGAGACGGCGCCCTTCCAGATCGCTCGCATTGCTCCATCATGCCGTCTGGGGCGTCAGGATGGGACCCATGCGTGTCGATGTCGGCGGTCGGGTGCTCACGCTGAGCAACCTGGACAAGGTGCTGTACCCGCGTACGGGCACGACCAAGGCCGAGGTGCTCGACTACTACGCCCGGGTGGCGCCGCGGATCCTGCCGCAGCTGCGCGAGCGCGCCGTGACCCGGGTGCGGTGGCCCGACGGGGTCAGTGGGCAGAGCTTCTTCGAGAAGAACGTGCCCTCGCACGCTCCCTCGTGGCTGCGCACCGTGCAGGTCGGCCGGACCCGGTTCCCCCTGATCGACGACGTCGCCGGGCTGACCTGGATGGCGAACAGCGCCGCGCTGGAGCTCCACTCCCACCAGTGGCGGGTCGCCGCCGACGGTACGCCGGACGCCGCCGACCGACTGGTCGTGGACCTGGACCCGGGGGAGCCGGCCGGGCTGCCCGAGTGTGCCCAGGTCGCACTGGCGGTCCGGACGCTGGTCGGCGGCCTGGGTCTGGAGGCGTACCCGGTCGCCAGCGGCAGCAAGGGGATGCACCTCTACGTTCCGCTGCCGACCCCGGTGCCGGATCCGTCCGGGGTGGCCCGCCAGATCGCCGAGCAGATCACCGCAGCGCTGCCGGCTTTGGTGGTCACCTCGATGGCCAAGCAGCGTCGCAGCGGGAAGGTCTTCTTCGACTGGTCGCAGAACAACGCCTCCAAGACCACGGTGACACCGTGGTCGCTGCGCGGTCGGGATCGTCCGATGGTGGCGATGCCGCTGACCTGGGACGAGGTCGAGGCCGGGGCCGAGGACCCGCTCGCGATCGAGCAGGTCTCCCTGGCCGAGGCCCTGCGTCGGCTCGACCAGGCACCGGAGGTGCCCTGACCTGCGCTGACCTGCGCTGTTCTCCTGCGAGGGGTGCTGGAGCGCGGTGGACGCGGGAACGTCACGATGCCGCAGGTGTCGCTTACCATTCCGACATGGCTCATACGGTGCTTGTCGTCGAGGACGAGGAGGACATCGCGTTCCCCCTCGTCCGCACCCTGGAGCGCGAGGGGTACACGGTCACGTGGGTCGACAGTGGGACGAAGGCGCTCGAGGAGCTCGGCGCCCGTCCCACCGACGTGCTGATCCTCGATCTCGGGCTGCCGGACATGGATGGACTCGACGTGTGTCGCACCGCTCGGGAGAGCGGCTACGACGGCGCGATCATGATCGTCACCGCCAGAGCAGGTGAGCTCGACCGGGTGGTCGGGCTGGACTACGGCGCCGACGACTACCTGTCCAAGCCGTTCGGTCTGGCCGAGCTCCAGGCCCGGGTGCGTGCGCTGCTGCGTCGTACCGGCAGCAACGGCTCCGACGGCCTGCCCGAGGGCGCCCTGCGGATCGACGTCGGCGCGCGCCGGGTGCACACCGGCTCGACCGAGGTGGCGCTGACCGGCAAGGAGTTCGACGTGCTCGCGGTGCTCGCCGCGCAGCGCGACAAGGTCGTCTCCCGGGACCGGCTGATGGCCGAGGCCTGGGACGAGAACTGGTTCGGATCGACCAAGACGCTCGACGTGACGATCGGGCGTCTTCGTCAGAAGCTGGAGAGTGCGGGAGTGACCGACAAGGTCGTCGCCGTGCGTGGAGTCGGTTTCCGCCTGGAGGGCGGAAACCGGGATGCGTAGACGCCTCACCCTCAGCTTCGTCCTCCTCGCCCTGCTGCTGTGGGGCGTCGTCTTCGCGCTGCGCTCGATCTCGCTGACCTCCTCGGTCACCGATCGCGAGCGCGAGGAGGTCCACCAGGCCGCGACCAGCATCGCGGCGGCGGTCCGGGTGCAGGCCGCGGCCGGCGGTGAGGTGACGCCGTCGTTCCTGGACAGCTTCCGTGCCGACGACCAGATGGTCAGGCTGCGGTGGCGCTCGGGGGCGACGGTGGTGAGCAAGGGCAAGGCCTTCGAGGGCAGCCCGGACCCGAGCCTGTCCAACGACATCTGGTCGGCGATGGAGCTGTCCAACGGCTATGTGATCGTCAGCCAGGCCCGCACCGTGGTCGGCGAGATCGTCTTCAAGGACCCGTGGCTGGTGGTGCTCTCCTTCCTCGGCCTCGGTGCTGCGGCCGCGCTCAGCGGCTCGCTGGTGGCCCGTGCGCTGGCCTCGCCGTTCCGCAAGCTCGCTCAGGCCGCCGGAGCGTTGGGCCGGGGGCGGTTCGACCTGGACCTGCCGCGCTCGCGGATGCCGGAGGTGCAGGCGATCGCGGCGGCGTTGAAGACGTCGGCCTCCCAGCTCCAGGACCGGATCAGCCAGGAGCAGTCGTTCGCCGAGCATGCCTCCCATGTCCTGCGTACGCCGCTGACCTCGCTGCGTCTGGAGCTCGACGACCTGGCCATGACCGAGTCGATCCCCGACCATGTCCGTGACGCCCTGGACCGATGCGTGCAACGGATCAACGCCCTGGACGTGGTCACCGGCGAGCTGGTCGAGCTGGCCCGGCAGACCTCACGGGTGCCGGGGGCCGAGATCACGGTCGCGGAGCTCGTCACGGGCTGTTCGCAGCGCTGGGCCGACGAGCTGGCGCACCATGACCGGGAGCTGGGGCTGTCGACCGAGGGGGATCTGGACGTGCTGTGCACGCCGGGCCCGCTGGAGCACCTGCACGAGCTGTTGCTGGTCGATGTGCTGCATCGGTCCCGTGGCGACGTACGGCTGGGGGTGGTGGCCGACGGTCGGGCGTTGCGGATCTCGATCACCTCGGACCATCCGGCGCGGATCCGGGGGACGGTCCGGGGTCCGGGGTCGACGTTCCTGCAGGCGCGTGCGGTGGTGACGGCGTTGGGTGGTCGGATGGAGGGCGATCAGTTCGACACCGGGGTGAACCTGCTGATTCCGCGTCGTTAGCGCGGTTTGTGTCGGGAATCTTGTGACGGTGGTGACAAGTTTCCGAATTGCTTGATCGGCGTCTCTCCACAGGGGGTCAAAAGTCCTCTGGCCGTGTTCCGTGTGGATGCCTACTCTCCGGTGGCAGTGGCTCCACTCGGGAAGGGGTTCCGGTCATGGTGGCTGGGCTGGCACTGTCGTTGGTCGACACGCTCGACGCCTCCGTGCGCGATCGCGTACGTCGTGAGGGCGTCGATCCGCAGCTGGATCATGCTCTGGTCCGCAGGATCGCCGAGGCGGTGGTGCGTGACCACGACCAGCGGGCGATGACCGGTGCGGTGGCGTCGGTGCCCGATGCTGCCGAGGTGGTGGCCGAGCTGGTCGCCCGCGTGGCGGGGTTCGGGCCGTTGCAGACCTTCCTCGACGACGAGTCCGTGGAGGAGATCTGGATCAACGGTCCCGATCGGGTCTTCATCGCGCGGGCCGGGCGGCACGAGCTGACCAACGTGATGCTGAGCCCGGACCAGGTCGAGGAGCTGGTCGAGCGGATGCTGAAGTCCTCGGGCCGCCGCGTCGACCTGTCCCAGCCGTTCGTGGACGCGATGCTGCCCGGTGGGCACCGGCTGCACGTGGTGCTGGAGGGGATCAGCCGCGGGTTCGCGGCGATCAACATCCGCAAGTTCGTGGTGCGCGCGGCGCGGCTGCGGGACCTGGTCGAGCTGGGGTCGCTCACGCCCTCGGCAGCGGAGTTCTTGGAGGCGTGCGTCAGGGCCGGTCTCAACATCGTGGTGGCCGGGGCGACCCAGGCCGGCAAGACCACGATGCTCAACTGTCTGGCCGCCGCGGTGCCCGGCGGCGAGCGGGTGGTCAGCGCCGAGGAGGTCTGGGAGCTGCGGTTCCCGCATCCGGACTGGGTAGCGCTGCAGTGCCGCCAGGCCGGGCTCGAGGGCACCGGCGAGGTCACCCTGCGCGACCTGGTCAAGGAGTCGCTGCGGACACAAATGGCTAGTTCTCGCATCATGAACACTGGTGGTGCGTGGCTGGCTGAGGCTTGAGTTGGATGCCCCTAGGATTCTTCCGTGACGGGCGGCGGCGCAGCGACCAACTCGGGTATCGACTTCCAGCATCGGGTTGGCGCATTGGCGTTGGTCGTGATGGCAACCGACATTGTCGATCTCAGCCTGGTCGGACTGGGCGGTGTGGAGGAACGCCCATCCGAGGCTCGGTTCGAGACCGCCGACGGCATCGACGACATCGTCCTGATAGTCCCGGGAGGCAGGGTTCTGATTCAGGCCAAGAACACGCTGTCTCTGTCGACGGGCGAAGACTCCGAGTTCGCGAAGGTGATCCGCCAGTTCGTGCGACAGTCCCGCGACGGCAGCAGTGGGGACGATCGGTATGTCCTGGCCGTTTCGCCCGGCGCCTCCAGCAAGATCCGATTGGACCTCAAGAAGCTCTGTGAGTCGATCCGGCTGAACGAAAGCGGTAGGGATAAGAATCCGCTCACGAAGAACGAGCGCGACGTACTGGACGTCGTGAACGCGCATATCGATCGCGAGTTCACGAGTCTCACTGGCGCCGCCTGCGACGAAGGAACGCGCACGGCACTGCTTCGCAAGATGCATGTTGAGACGCTCGACCTGGCAGACGGTGGCGTAACTGAGCGGCTAGCGGTGACAGCGCTGGCGCCTGTGGCGCTCACCGACCCGATGCTGTTGTGGCGCAACCTCGTGGCAATCTGCCTGGGCCTGGCTCGAGGAAGACTCTCGATCGACCTCGGAGGTCTGCAGTCCCGAGTGGGGGCGCTCATCACGATGCGGTCCGGAGAACAGGTGGGTGGCCCGGACACCCCAGAGACGTTTCGCATTCAAGTTGAGCAGATGGGCGACGTGTCGATGGGAAGGGAAGTCCTGCTCGTCCACGACGAAGAGTTGGACAAGACAATCCTTGCTGACGTCCGCCGGTTTGATGACTCCGGAGATAGGCGGATCAAGTTTGTCGACGGCTACGTGGAGTTAGCCAACGGCGTCAGATGGAAGGTTCTCCGTCGAACAGCGACGTACCGCGGGATGGAGCGTGAGATCGAGGACGGCCTGCTGACCGAGGATCACGAAGTCATCATGATGCCCGGAAAGTTTGACGATCCTGAGGCGGATCCGGTGGTGCGGGCGCACGCCGACGCATTCCGCCGCGCGGTACACGAGAACGCCGACTTTCTGACTTGCCTGGTTTGCGGACGCCAGGTCTCGGAGCATTCCGCTTACACGGTCGAGATCGATGAAGATACACATCCCTACGAAGCCGGTGTGGTCCATCGCGACTGCTTGAGGCCAACTCATCGCATTTTGGGAGTGATCGGAAGCGAAGGCCTTGCCGAGCATCCCTTACTCACTGACTTCGACTTTCGAACCTGGATCAAGCAACTCAGGAGCGGACAAGGCTTGTTCAACTCCGCTCGCGATGGCCGCCGCCTATCGGGCGTGACCCCGATCGCTTGGAACCCGGACAACTCCTCGCGAGAGACCGGTGGCTATGGCGTCGCATACGACCTGGATGACGGGAGCACTCGATACGTCCTGGTACGCGGCAGAGTGCATCGCGCGTCGCGAGCTCAGGCAGAGCGGGAAGCGGCTGAGATGAACGCGAGCATCGAGCGCGCAAAGGAAGCGGGCGACCCCTTCTGCGCGGATGAGCATGGCTTCGGAAACTACTCCCACATGGTCTCGGCTGAGACTCCCAACCCTCCGAAGGTCGTCTCGGCCTCGGCGCGAGAAATCACACGCGCAACGGTGGCTGCGCACAGCACTGTCGAAAACTTCTACGCCCCGCTCGTCTGTTTGGCAGATCGCGAGAGCGGCTCCATGTATGCCATCGGTGATGCCGTGGTCCTATTGACCGACCCGCTGCGGCTCGATGCGTTCCTCGAGAACTGGCGACAAGCGGGGTTCGATTTCGACGCTCCGGCCACAGTAATCTTGGCTGAGGATCGCGATTTCGATCTGTTTGTGCGCGAGGCCGAGGAAGAGTCGATGATCGTCGTGATCGACCCCTTGTTTGACGCCGAGGGAAACCCGATCGCCGGATACCGAGTCACCAATATGAAGTCGCTAGTGGCGAAGGCAGCCGCCGATGGAACCGCCGAATGAAGACTTGGAGCCCCTGTCCTTCACGTACCGCCGTTCGTAAGTTTGGACGCTGAGAGTGGACGGCGGGCGTCGACCGCCATGTAGCGGAGCGCCTTACCGACATCCGATGCGCACTGTTTCACGCGGTCGGGAAGTTCCTTCATCCTGTCCTCACTCGCCTTGTTGTTGCGATAGCGAATAGCGAGAAACCATCCCTCGTTCGCTTGGTCCGACACCAAGTAGCTCGGCAACTGTTGCTCAAGGCCGTTCCAGAACTTGCCGTTATGCGCCTTCTTGATCTCAATCAGCAGGCGCTTGGATGAACCAGACGAGATCTTGAAGTCGACAGGTCCGCGACCGAGGTCGACTTCGCGATCAACCTCCACATCGAAGAGTCGCAGGTAGTGCTGCGCCATGGCGACGAACATCAACTGAGCGGCACTCTCAGGCTTTTCGGTTCCGTCCGAGTTCCAGAGCATCTGCCAGCCGCCCTGTTGCTCCAAGAAGTGCTTGTACTTCTCGAGAACTTCCCGGACGAGGTCAGACAACTCTGCCTGCGTCTTGGGGATCTCGAAACCCTGAAGAGCATGCATCATGGCGAAGGCCACCGGCGGTCCGTCGAAGTTGGCCACGCCCTTGGGGTCATCCTCGAAGTCGTAGCCCGACAGATCGCTACGACTGGTCTGTTGCCGTGCCCAGTCTCTGACGCGCTCGGGACGTCGTCGTGCGAACTCGACGATGTGGCGCTTCGCGACGTGTTGGCCGACCTTCAGGTTCAACTGAGTCCTGATGTCGTCGTTCAACCCGCTGTCGAACCAATCGTCCGCGTTCAGGACAGGAAGATCGTTAAGCAGCCTGCGGGGGAGGAGGAGGATCGGATCCCCGGTCTCGGGATTGCTTGGCAGGTCGGCCATGACGTCGAGCCAGCGATTCTGTTTGATGTCGAAGCCAGCGCGCCGAATCTTGAACGTCTCGGTGGGCAGGCCGTGCCGCTGTACGACCTGCTGGGTGTAGGCGATGAACTCGGCCTTCAGGACGTTGCAGGCAGCGTCAGAAATGCGGTCTGCGCCGAATCCTTCGTTCAGGATGCCAATCTCCTCGATGTGCTCAGGTTGCGTGAGACCGGCGGCGATGGAAACAGCGATTCCGTCTGCGATCTGACCCGCCTGTCCGCCGCCTGATCCCGAGCCTCGTGTTCCGCTCTTGGTGTACCCCAGACCGAACTCGTAGGGCTCTGGGAACGTGAGAACGGACCGAGCGGTCCTAGCTGAAAGCGAGTTCGGTCCGCTGGCCTTGGCCACCAGCGTGTAGGCATGAGCGAAGTGCTTCACCAACCTGGCGTGTTGCTTCTTCCAATGACCACCGGCGGCGAGCAGCAGGAACGGGTCCAGGAAGAGGGCTGTGTCGATGGTGAGGTGCGGATCAAACCAGTCGTCCGCGTCTGTGAGGGTGATGCCAAACGCCTCTGAGAAGCGCATCCGTTCTCCTGTCAGTCCTCGTGGCCAGCTTGCGAATGAGCTTCTATGGTTTGGGGTCGGATTTCCTCGCGCGCAACTCCGCTGGCGTAATGATGGGCCGGTGCCTGTGCAGCACTCGATGGCACGTAGGGCAGACCAGAGCAAGATCACTCATCGTCGTGACGCTCTCGCCGATCTTGTGGAGGGGCACGACGTGGTGGACGTCGATGACGCCCTCGACGCCGTAGGCCTCCGATGACTCGAAGTCGCAGACTTCGCAGGCGAGGCGACCCGTCTTCCTGAGCACGGCCGCCTTCTTCTTGGCCACTAGCTTTCGGTCCCGCTCGTAGCGCCGGTGCTCTCGGAACAGGATGCGCCCCTCGGCAGCCTCGTACTCTTCGTCCTCGCCGGTGTCTGCCGGTGCGTCGTCCGTCTCGCCCCGCGCACGGATGAGGGCGACTGCCTGGGCAAGCTCGTCGGGTCGGTGTGCCCAGTCCTGCCAGACTGACCGATCTCCGGCGGCGCCGTGGCCCATCCCCTTGCCCTCGTGGTTGGGGTCGATGGATGAGAAGTTGTGGAGTTTGAGCGCGACACCGGAGGGGTTCCGGAAGCGCGGCACTGCGCGAATCTCTTCCGGGAAGATCCGAAGTGATCGGAGCTCTGCGCTGAGGTCAGTGACAACCTTCGTGGTGGCGCTGTAAGAGATCTGGCCGTGCGTGCGCAGGTAGAGGTCGAGAGCCAGCATCAACTCATCGACGGACCAGTCCGGGAGGTTCACAGGGCGAGTGACCAAGAAGCCGAGCTTCTCGAGCCGGTTTGCGACCGTGCTGTCTCCACCGGAGAAGTCGCCAGCGCTCAGGAGCTCACCGTGCTGGTAGCGGTGCGCGACGCCTGTGATGGCCTTCGAGTCGTAGCGCTTGCCGTCGAGCTCGATGAAGTAGTCCCTGGCCGGGTGGAAGCCGTACTCCTCGAGGAACGCGTCCCGCCCTCGCTCGTCGAACTCGGCCATCGCCTTGCGTACTGCATCAGGGTCGGTCAGGTCCGCGAGCGCCATAGGTGGAACCTAACCACCCATTCTCCGTCATTTGCCTGGAATGCGCGGAACAGCTCGTGTTTCGCCAGAGCGTGATAGGTAGTGGTTTCGGTTTGACGTAAGGAGAACGGGGACTTCATGCCGAACGTGTTCGCTGTGTACGTGGCCGCCAGCGAGGTGGGTCAGCGCAATCTCGAGGCGGGTCTGCGGAACCTCGTGTGGGGATGGCGGGACTCGGTGCTGGACAGGAAGGACCACCGCCAGATTGTGAGCCAGATCCGGCCAGGCGATCTCCTCATCATGGGGACCCAAGGTCCAAACCCTCGGGTGGCCGAGGGTGGTTGGGACACGGCCCGTCTGGGCCGCGCGCTCTTCCTGCGATTCACCTCATCGCTGCATCAAGGGCAGACCCCGGTATGGCCGGATGAGATCGATGCTCGTGCGGTCCTGTACCCCAACAGGGTCGCCTTCGAGGTGCTGTACGAGGTGCGCGCACCAGAGGTCGTCACCCTGGAGCCCGCTGTATTGGAGGCCCTCCGCTGGTCGGCGAACACCCAAGGCAGTGCCGTGCTCGTTGACCTTGCCGACGATCGCGCGCCGCAGATCTCGATCGTCGAGCAAGACGGCCCCGACGACGGACAACTCGATCACACGGGAGAGTTCGACGCCCTGGCCCAGGTGCTCGTCCGTCGTGAGCAGCGCAAGCTCCGCGCCCGGAAGTTCGGGGATCGGACGGAACTCACCTGCGCGGTGTGCAGCAAGACGTATCCCGCCCGACTCGTGCGAGCAGCCCACATCAAGCGACGCTCTGCCTGCACGCCCGATGAGCTTCGGGATCTGAACAACGTTATGCCTGCTTGCGCTCTTGGGTGCGACGAGATGTTCGAGCACGGCTTCCTCGCTGTCGACGACACGGGGCAGGTCGTCGCACACCGCCCTTCCACCGGTGACCTTGCGTCCGCTGTAGGCGACCTCGCCGGTCGGCGGTGCTCTGCGCACGACAACGCCTCGCGAGGCTACTTCGCCTGGCATCTGGCCAGCCACAACTAGCCGATCAACTCGAATACGCTCGCCACGTGGACCACGATCTCGAACATCTGGCAGCCCGAGTGCGGGACTTCGCGGATCGGCGCGACTGGGGCCAGTTTCATAGCCCGAGGAACCTCGTTCTCGCCTTGGTTGGTGAAGTCGGTGAGCTGGCGGCCGAGGTCCAGTGGCTCACCGACGACGAGGTCGTGGCGGCCCTAACGAAAGCGGAGTCCCGCTCGCGAATTGAAGACGAGCTCGCGGACGTTCTGATCTACCTCACCCGGCTTGCTGATCAGTGCGACATCGACCTCGTGGCGGCTGCCCACGCCAAGGTCAACCGGAATGAGGAGCGCTACCCCGAGAGCAAGGCCAAGGGCGTGGCTACTAAGTACACGGACATCTAGTCGCTGTCGCCCGCCAACCGTGCCCAGGCCACGGCTCGACGCAGCTCGAACTCTGCATCGGCCAGGTGTCGGCGGTCCTCGTTCATCCTGGCATGCAAGCGCTCGCGCCGATCGTCGATGACGTCGGACCCGAGGAATCGTTCAGCCTGGTAGGCCTTTGAATTCCTGAAAAGAGTAGCGGCGATCGACGCGATGGCTGCAGGGTCGTCCGTGCCGTCTGGACCCATCCGTCGCGCATGGACTTGTTCTGCGGTGAGCCCTGCCCGCTCCAGCGCCTCTGTTACGCCCGGCGCCCATGCGCCACCACGCAGGGGATCGTAAACGAAGTCCACGTGCAGCCTCAGGCGCCGGTAGAGACCGCGTCGCCGGTACTCGGGGCGGGTCCACGCGAAGTCGCTGACCGGCTGTTCGAGACCGGGCAGGAAGGTCAGAAAATACAGGGCGGCCGCCTCGCTTGAGTCCGGATCGAGTAGCCCCACGGTGATGGCATGAGGCGCGGCCCGCCAGCCATTGAGAATCGGTGACTGTTGCCCAGCGTCCAGAGGCCATCCCTCGTACAACGGCAGGCCAGGCTCGCGCATCGCCGCACCTTCAGCGACGTGCGCTCGAAACGCTGGACCGACCAACGCCGCGACGCGACAGGCATCCTCGGTGTTGTCCACCTGTGAGTTGTCATGTGTCACCAACGTGAAGTCGGAAGCTTCGGCCCCGGACGGGCGCACGGGATCAACAAGCCTGTCGAGGTCGAGAACGACCTCAGCCGGTTCGTGTACCTGCGGTGCCCGCATGTCTCGCTCTGCCATGGCCCTCAACTCTCGGTTCGCTGCCCGGTCTGTAGACGCTCGCGACTTCGGGACGCAAGCCTCGCCCCAAAGTCATCGCGCCAGCCGAATCCCAGGTAGGCCATCCGCCACGGTGGAGAGGCGCCTCGCCATTTCGGCGACGCCCTGACCGATTGCTTTCATCGGGCCTCTAAGCGCGCCGGGCGCTGGATAGCCTCAGGGCCATGGGAACCATCGACAGCGCCACCATCACGTTGACCTGCCCTGGGTGCGGGCTCACGGAGTCCGACCGCATACTCGACAAGGGCAATGGGTGGAGTGGCTCCCACTGGCAGCGGCCGACCTTCAAGAAGTTCCATGCCACCGTCACCGGTAGCGAGAAGACAGACTTCGACGTCTCCGGAACGTGCCCAACGTGCAAGGTCTCGGCCGACGTGGACACTCGCTACGGCACCTGAGCCGCACGCCGAGGCGGTGGGGGTCCCCTCGAGCTCGGCGCCAACCCCAGCCGGTCGCAATAACCACCCTGGCCCTGTACGGGTTCCAACGTTTGTCAGCTACCTGGTTGAGAACCAGCCTGGGGGCCGCCTGGGGCCGTTTACGCCCACCATCACGGCGTCGTCGGTGGCCCTCGACCTGGCCCGCCCTCGCCCTCAAACATCGAAGTGTGCGAAGTGTGCGGAAGTGTGCGAAGGCCTCTGGTCCGCACGCTTGGCAGTGAAGTGTGCGAGTGTGCGACAGCGTACGGAGTACGCACGCTCCGCACGGTTCACGCCCCCAGCGGCCGGACGGTTTCAGGTCTGGAAGTGTGCGGGGTTCTTGATCCCTCCCCGATCCCGGCGGCGACGGTGCTGTGGTCCGCCCTGGCGCCCTCGCTCGCTTGGTCCGTGTAAACGACCGGTGCCTACACCCACATGACGGGGCGCCAGACTTTCTTGGCCTCATCTGCACTTCGAGCCTTCGAGCTCAGTAATCTTGTTAGCAGTGAAGGAGCAAGGTCTCCTCCACCCGCTCGATTCCCATCCGGGACCTTCAGCAGCGGTGACTCAGATTGCCTGTCACCCAACTGGAGGTAACCCCCGTGATCGACCGCAGCAAGTGCCGCCAACTCCCCGACGGAACCGACCTGATCGGCACCCTCGGCGCCGCACACGAGTACAAGACCACTCCGCCCGCCTTCATCGAGGCCGCCAAGAAGGCTGGCCTCAAGCGCTACGCCACCCGCACCGTTCGCGGCCAGGTCGCGCACCTGTGGGAGGTCGACGCCGTCGAGGAGCTGGCCCGCCAGCGCTTCGCGAACTCGCTCGTCGTCGAGACCGACGACATCGTCGAGGCCCCGTACGAGTCCGAGGGCAACTGACCCATGGACACCGCTCTCGCAAACGAGAACGGCGCCACCCCGGCACAGGGTGACGCCAACGCTCTCGCGCTCTCAAGTCTACTTGGCGACGTCGACACTTCTGGTGCGTCGCCGTGGGAGCCCGAGGACGCCGACGAGATGGAGCGTCGGCGCCATGAACGCAACCGCCTCCGGGACCTGCAGTGGGAGGCTGACCAGCGGAGGCTCAAGCAGGCCGAGGAGAAGGCCGCCAAGGAGCAGAAGGCCGAGGAGGCCCGCAAGGCCTTCATCGAGCGGGAGGTGAAGCACGCTCGGCTGCAGGCCGAGGCCAAGGCCGCCATCGCCGCCGACAAGGCCGGATCGCTCGACTTGCCGGAGATCCCGACGCTGGCCGAGTTCCTGACCGCCGACTTCGACACCCCCAAGTACGTCGTCGGCGACCTCTGGCCCGCCGGTGGCCGCGTCGTGTTCGCCGCCTACCAGAAGTCCGGCAAGTCGACGACGACCCACAACCTCGTCGCCGCCCTGGCCGACGGCAAGCCGTTCCTGGGCGAGTTCGACATCGAGCGTCCGCACAAGGTGGCGCTGCTCGACGCCGAGCTCCCGCAGCAGACCTTGCAGGAGTGGCTGCGCGACCAGGCCATCGAGAACGCCGAGAACGTCCTGCCGATCTCGCTGCGTGGTCGCGAGGCGGCGTTCAACATCCTGGACGACGCGACCCGCGCGCGCTGGGCCGAGACCCTGGCTGGCCTCGACGTGGACGTCCTGATCCTGGACTGCCTGAGCCCGATGCTGACCGCGTTCGGCCTCGATGAGGACGGCGCCGCACGGCCCTTCCTCGACGCCCTCGGCGTGCTCTGCGAGGAGGCCGGGATCGCCAACCTGCTCGTCGTCCACCACATGGGCCACGGTGCGAACCGTGCTCGCGGTGACTCCCGCATCCAGGACTGGCCCGACGCCAACTGGAAGCAGGAGCGTGTAAACGCTCGCAAGGAGGACTCGCCCCGGGTCTTCTCGGCGTTCGGCCGCGACGTCAGCGTGGGCGAATCCCGGCTGGACTTCGACGCCCACACCCGCAAGGCGGCCATCGCCCTCGCCACCGGCTCGCGCAAGGACGTGAAGATCGCGGCGGCCGTGGATGACGTGGTCTGCTTCGTCACGGAGAACCCCGGTGCGTCGGTGCGCGGCATCCAAGACGGACTCAAGGAGTCGGGCCACGCTCGCGACCGCATCCGCGACGCGATCAAGCAGGCCATCGAGGACGGCTACGTCGAGGCCCGGCCCCACGAGGGTCGCGGTGGCGGCCTGCGCCACTTCGCCGTCGAGGACGAGTCATGACGTGCTGGTGCTGCGGCCAGTGGCTGCACCTCGAGGAGTGGACGGGCGAGGTCCCGGAGTTCTGCCCGGCGTGTGGTGAGCCGACGTCCGGCCGCGACGACAACAACCTCCACGGCGGCTGCGGCGACGACGAGTGCTCGTTGCACACGGGCCACTGCCTGCTCGAGGAGCCCCGCTACCGGCCCGACGAGTGCGACTACTGCCGGGAGGCGCTGTGACCACCCTCCTCCTCGCCGCGCTCCTCGGGGCATGGCTCTACATCCTGTTCAACGGAAGGACCAACCCGTGACCGACCAGCCCTACGAGATCGTCCGGCGCGGCTACCCGACCATCGACAGGCCGCCCGCGCCGCCCACCGGTGACGAGTTCGCCAACGCCCGGATCATCATCAACAGCGCCCGTCTCGTGCTGCCCCCTGGCATGCCGAGCCCGAAGCTCACGATGACCGACACCGCCGAGGACCGGCGCATCCTGGCGGCCTTCCTCCGCGAGCACGGGGTGCCGACGCCGGACTTCGTGCCCGTCGTCTACGGCTGGCTGGACTGCTACACGGGACTCCTCGCCAACCCAGCCCACGAGCCCGGCGCCGACGGTCGGCGGTTCTCCTGATGGCCTCCGGAAAGTGGGCCGACAGCGACAGGCGCTCCCGGCTCCCGGGTGACTGGGAGACGCGCCGGGCGGCCGTCAAGCAGCGCGCCGGTGGACGGTGCGAGGCCTCGCTACCTCGCACCGGTGCTCGCTGCCCGCACCCCGGCACCGACTGCGACCACATCGAGGCGGGCGACAACCACGACCTGTCGAACCTGCAGTGGCTCTGCCGCCATCACCACAAGCAGAAGACGAGCGGCGAGGCCATCGCGGGCCGCGCCGCCAAGAAGGCCAACCCCCGCCGGAGCCGCCGCACCGAGCAGCACCCCGGACTCATCAAGCGATCCCAGGAGGAAGCATGACCATCACCGCCAACACCGCCGAGCGCGAGCGCTTCATGGGCGTTGCTCCGAAGACCCGCCCCGCTCGCATCGAGAGCCTTGTCGTCGAGGGCCGCGTCCGGGTTGCCCGGGTGCTCTGCTCCTTCTGCGGGAAGACCCACGAGCACGTCGTCCCCGAGGACATCCTCGACATGGCACCTCTGGTCCGCACGGCGAAGTGCAAGGGCAGCCCTGAGTACCGGCTCATCCTCCCGGGCGACTGGACGGACGAGCACGAGCTCCAGAGCCAGGGCTCGCGCCCGAAGACCGCCGGACCTCGCGAGTACGTCCGCAAGCCGCTCGACGGCACGATGCTGGGCGGCCTCCTGGTCCTCTGCGACGGGCCGGACCTGATCCGTCAGGACACCGTGCGGGGCAAGAAGCGGCGCCGCATCTTCGGGCGCTGTGGGTGCGGCAACGTCGTCCTGGTCGAGGTCCAGTCCAAGGCCCAGTCCTGCGGCTGCAAGCGCGGCCACGCCACCGACGACACGGCGCAGTACGAGGCCTGGGTCGCCAGCCAGAGGCAGACCGTCAAGGCCTGACCTACCGGACATTCGAGTCCGACAACGACTTACGGAAGGAGAGGCACATTGAGCCCGGCCACGAGGCGCCGGGACGCCCAGAACAGGTCGCCAAGTGGAGCGGCCGGAAAGCAGGACATCGTGACCAACATCCTGATCGGCGGCCAGACCGCCATCGAGGAGGGCGACGAGCGCATCGTCCGCACGTACACCCCCTCCGTCCAGGAGACCGCCGAGGAGCAGGCCGACGAGGCCCCCGACAAGGCGCCGATCTCCGACACCGAGCGCCAGCGTCTCGACACCGCGACCGAGTCCACCTTCCAGAGCGTGTTCGAGGACGGCCAGCAGGCCCACGGCGACCGCGCCGCCGAGTACGTCGTGCCTGGCGAGTGGGTCAGCCCCGCCGTGAAGCAGCGCCGCAAGCAGGCGATGCTCCTCCCGCCGTTCGGCCAGATCAAGGATCTGAGCGAGCGCCTGTCCTTCGTCACGCAGTTCGACGGGATGCCCAAGCACGTCGCCGAACTCGCCCAGAAGGCCCGTCTCGCGATCGGCGCCGCCACTGAGGCCCACGAAAGCGCGAGGCACCCCGACAACCGCCGGTACGCCGTCGGCACGGCCGCCAAGGACTCTGTCGTCCTGGCGATTGCCGAGGCCACCGCCGCCTTCGGTGCGTTCCAGGCCGCCGTCGATGAGTCGGTGGACGAGTGGTTCGACGGTCTGACCGCGAGCGTCGACAAGCAGCGGGCGGATGCCCTCAAGGCACTCCGCGCTGCAGAGAAGGCCTACTCCGCCTTCCGCTCGACCGTGAGCGCCGCCAACATGCTCGCGATCGAGACCGGGCGCTGGGACAAGTCCTGGCACTCCTCGACGATCCGGGAGCACGACCTGGACGTCCCCACGTCGTCGATCCGGGACGCGATCGGATTCCTCGAGGGTGACGACGACTTCGCCTCTGGTGCGTTCCTGACGGCCGACTACGGCGACTCGATCCCGCCGCACACCCTGGCGAAGCTCAAGCGCGGCGCCGAGGTCTCTGGTGGTGGCTCGTACGCCCAGCAGGTCTACCTCCGCGCCGTCAGCCCGACGGACTTCGAGGCTCGCCTCGCGGTCGAGACCAAGCACCTCATCCCGTTCCTCAACTCGGCCCCGACGGCTCCCGACCAGGCGGCTCCGGGCGAGAACGTGGCCGGTCGCAGCACCGGCGGCCCCCAGTGACCGTCGCGGCCGAGGCCGACGTGGCCCACGAGGAGTTCAAGCGCCGGATGCAGGCTCTCGAGGTCGAGGTCGCCACGTTCGTACGCGAGACGATCACCCGCGACCTCCCGGACGTGATCGACGTCCTGGCCGAGCCTCAGGCCTGGGTGCCCTACAACACCCGCGCCTTCGCCCGCTGGTTCACCGTGGCCCTCCGGAGCCAGGCCGACCGGCTCGTGGACGTCCAGCCCACCGGAGCGGCTGGATAGGTCCGGCTCCTAGGCTGGCGTGCCAGACCGGACCAAGAGAGGCCCCATCGAGTTTCGCTCGGCGGGGCCTCTCGCCGTCCCTTCGCTGTCACAATGGTGTTGTGCCCCTCGATATGGCGTAGGGGCGCACCGGCACCGGCTCCTATTGTCAGGGTTTGGTCGGCCCGGAAACGCAGAAGCCCCTCGATCGAGACCGAACATAGCGATCTCGCACGGGGGGGCTCTTGCATGTCCGCTACGCAGGAGGGACGCCTCTAGGGTACGGGGCGGCTACGCGGGCTCCGGCTCGTCGGCGAACCAGTCCACCTTGATCCGATCGAGGTTGACGACCTTGCCGCGTCCTGGCCCCTGCTTGGGCTTGCCGCGTACGACGACGATGGGCCTCGCGAGGTTCTCAGCAAGCATCTGGCGGCGTCCCTCGAGGTTGCTCGTCGCCCATCGCTCGGCGACCGTCTCCCCGGTCAGGTGAATGGTGTCCATGCGCTGCACGGGCGTCGCCTGGGCCGCTTCCAGTGCCGCCCTGGCCTTCTGCGCGGCCTCGAAGTTCTCGGCAGTCAGTGCCTCACCCAGAGCCTTTTGGGCAGCGGCGTCGGCCTCCTTGGCGGCCTCGAGCTCCTCGCCGCCCATGAGCACCGTTCGGATCTCGCTGTAGGGCTCGTCGCCGAACCGCTCGAGGAACCGGCGCTCGATCTCGTCGTCACAGGCCTTGGCTCCGATGGTGGCGCCACCTGGGCATGTGCCGTTCTGGCCCTGTCGGAGGCAGACGTACCGGGTCGGATAGTTGGTGCCGTCGCCCTTGGGTCGTCCTCCGGCCGTTGTCAGGTTGCCGCCGCAGCCACCGCAGCGCCCGAGGCCGCTAACGAGCAGATGGGCAGCCGGTCGACCGCCGTTGTGCTTCTTCACCCCGTGCCGCGAGGGCTGCAGCCGCTCCCCGAGAGCGCGGTACGTCGCGGCGTTGAAGATGTGCTCCCTCGACGGCTCGCTCAGGAGGGTGTTGATCAGCGTGGTGCGCTGCCACTCGAAGCCGCGCCGCGTCTTGTGGCCCTCGCGATTCAGCCAGAAGACCGTCTGCCGGAGCGAGTCTCCCCGGAGCACTCGGGCAGCCGCCTCCTCGAGGACGACCGCCTCGGCGTCGTCGCGCTCGAGGTACTTGCCGACCTTGCCGCCGTCCATCGGGTCGGGGCGCTCAACGACCCGGCAGCCGAACGGGATGGCGCCACCCGGGAAGCGCTTGGAGTTGGCGAGGCGCTGCTTGGTGTCGATGTTCCGCTGCTTGATCCGCTCGCGCTCTGCTCGGGCGACCTCGGCGGCGATGACGAAGCGCCAGCGGAAAGCCTCGGCGTCGCGCTCGGAGTCGAGGCCGTCCACGGTGACCAGCCGGGCGGGGGAGCGGACGACAGCGCCGGTCGTGGAGTCCTTGCCCTCGACGACGTCGAGCACCATGGCGGCGGCGTTTACACCCTCTCGCGTGAGCCGGTCGCTGTGGCTCGCGATGAGGGTCCAGACGTGGCCCTTCCGTGCGTCGGCCAGCCAGGCCAGGAACTCGGGCCGGTTTCGGATGGCGCCGCTGGTGCCGTTGTCGACGTGGACGGCGTACACGTCCAGCCCCAGGCTCGCGGCGAGCTTGTGACAGTCGTCGATCATGCCCTCGAGGCTGAGGTTCGACCCCTTGGCCTGACGAGACAGACGGATGTAGAGCGAGGCGCTCCCAGCGGCATTCTTCATGCGAAAAGTATATCTGTGTGCAGATGCGGCCCAGCCGGATCCTGATCGGCGAGGTCCGTGCCGCCGAGGCACTCGACCTGCTGCTGGCCCTCAACTCCGGTGTCCCCGGGATGGGCACCGTGCACGCCAACTCCGCACGCGAGGCGCTGAGCAAGCTCGCCGCGCTGCCGCTGCTCGCCGGGGAGAACATCTCCTCGCGCTTCGTCGTGCCGACCGTCGCCTCGGCGATCGACCTGGTGATCCACCTGGACCTGGACCAGCGCGGCGTCCGGCGGGTCACCGAGATCATCGGGGTGTCGGGCCGCGTCGAGGGTGACGTGATCGAGACCTCGACCCTGTTCGAGCGTCGCGACGGCGTCCTGACGCGCGGCGCCGGGCTGGCTCCGCGACCGGAGCGGTTCGAGCGGCTCGGGATCGACATCGGGCGCGTGCTGGCGGAGGCGATCTGAGATGGGTGCTCTGGTCGGTCTCGGGGTGGGCATCGGACTGGTGCTGTGCTGGTCGGCCTTCGCGCTGCCGCGAGCGCCGCGCCGACCCCGCTCGGGGCCGGGGCCGGGGCAGGGGCTGCTGACCCAGGCCGGGCTGAGCGGCGTCTCGTCGACCAGCTTCGTCGGGCTGTGCGCGGCGGCCGCGCTGGTGGTCGCCCTGGCAGTGCAGGTGCTCTCCTCGGCGCCACCCGTCGCGGTCGCGTTCGGGGCGATGGCGGGCTATCTCCCGGTCGCGGTGGTCCGGGGCCGGGGGCGCCGGCGCCAGGCCGAGCTGGCCCAGGTCTGGCCCGAGGCGGTCGACAACCTCGCCTCGGCGGTGCGGGCCGGGATGTCGCTGCCCGAGGCACTGGGGGCGCTGGCCGAGCGTGGCCCCGAGGTGCTGCGCGACGCGTTCGCCGCCTTCGCCCTCGACTACCAGGTCTCGGGCCGTTTCGGGGCGGCCCTGGACCGACTCAAGGCGCGGCTGTCCGACCCGGTCGGGGACAGGGTCGTCGAAGGGCTCCGGATCGCCCGGGAGGTCGGCGGCGGCGAGCTCGGGCCGATCCTGCGCAACCTGTCGGGCTTCCTGCGCGAGGAGGCCCGCACCCGCTCCGAGCTGGAGGCGCGCCAGGCCTGGACCGTCAACGGCGCCCGGCTCGCCGTCGCAGCACCGTGGCTGGTGCTGCTGCTGATGTCCTTCCAACCCGAGGTGATCGCGCGCTACGCCACCCCGGGCGGCGCACTCGTCCTCGCCGTCGGTGGGGTGCTGTGCGTGGCCGCCTACCGGGCGATGATGCGGATCGGCCGGCTCCCGGTCGAGCGTCGGGTGCTGTCATGAGCCTCGCGGGTGCGGTGCTGGGCGGGTGCGCCGGGGTGGGCCTGCTGGTGATCGGCGTACGGGTGCGGGCGATCCGTCGTCCGCCGTACGCCGACCGCGTGCTGCCCTGGCTGCGGGACCTGCCCGCCCTGGCGACGGTGCCGGGGCGTCAGGTCGAGGCCGGCCCGCAGGGGCTGGGCGGCCTGGTCGGCCTGCTGCTGGCCTCGGCTGCCGGCGTCGTCGAACGCGGCCTGGGCGGCACCGCCTCGGTACGGCGGCGTCTGGAACGCGCCGGCCTGGAGCGCAGCGTCCAGGAGTTCCGGATCGAGCAGGTGCTGTGGGGGCTTGGCGCGTTCGCGGTCGCCGCGGTCTGGGGGCTTCTCCGTGCCGGGACGGGCAGCGGCTCGGCGGTGGCAGCCCTGGTCTTCTGCGGCGCGGCGCTCCTGGTCGGCGTGCTCGCCCGCGACAACCGGCTGAGTGCTCAGGTCAAGGCCCGGGAGCGACAGATCCTGGTCGAGTTCCCGACCGTCGCCGAGCTGTTGGCCCTGGCGGTCGGGGCGGGGGAGAGCCCGGTGGTGGCACTCGAACGGGTGGTCGCCCGCAGCGGTGGTGAGCTCTCCCGCGACCTGGCCCGGGTGCTGGCCGAGGTCCGCACCGGGACGCCCGTCGCTCAGGCGTTCGACGCCCTCGCGTCTCGCACCGGTCTGGCGGTGGTCGCCCGGTTCGCCGCCGGGATCGCGGTCGCGATCGAGCGGGGCACCCCGTTGGCCGACGTACTCCATGCGCAGGCGGCCGACGTCCGTGAGGCGGGTCGGCGTGAGCTGATCGAGGTCGCCGCCCGCAAGGAGGTCCTGATGATGGTGCCCGTCGTCTTCCTGATCCTGCCGACCACCGTCGTCTTCGCCTTCTACCCGGGCCTGATCGGCCTCCACCTGGTCGTCTCCTGATCCACCTCACTCTCGGGAAGGTCACACCATGCATCACATCGTCCGTCGCAGCACCCTGCTCCGACTCTCCGCCCTCGTCACCCTCCTCACCGTCCCTCCGGCGCGTCGCGGGCAGCGCGGCGACGTGCCCGGCTGGGTGCTGGTCACGGTCATGACCGCGGGCCTGGTCGCCGCGCTGTACTCGATCGCCGACGACCAGCTCCGCGCGCTGCTGACCAGCGCGCTCAACAAGGTCTCGTGAGGTGCGACGCCAGCGCGGAGCCGCGGTGGTCGACTTCGTCCTGATCCTGCTGATCCTGGTGCCGCTCTTCCTCGGCATCCTGCAGGTGTCGCTGGTCCTCTTCGTGCGCAACACCCTGGCCAGCGCCGCGGCCGAGGGCGCGCGCGTCGCCGCCGCCAGCGACGGCGATCTGCCCGGCGGCGTGCGACGCACCCGTCAGGAGCTGCGCGGTGTGGTCGCCGCCCGGTACGCCGACGACGTCCGTGCCACCACGGTGCTGATGGATGGGGTCCCGGCCGTCGAGGTGAGCGTGCACGCCACGGTCCCCGCCCTCGGGATTGGCGGGCCCGGCATCGCGCTCACGGTGCGGGGCCACGCGATCCGGGAGCGGCCGTGAGGATCGTTCGGCGGCACCGGCGCCTGCGCCGCCGGAGCCAGCGGGGGAGTGCCCTGGTGGAGTTCAGCTGGCTCGCGATCATGCTGATGGTGCCGGTGGTGTGGCTGGTGCTGGCGGTCTTCGACGTGCAGCGGGCCTCCTTCGCCCTGACCAGCGCCGCCCGTTCCGCTGGCCGGGCCTACGCCCTGGCCGAGACCGACGCCGCCGGACTGGCCGCCGCCCACGCCGCGGTCCGGGTAGCCCTGGCCGACAGCGGCGGGCAGGCCCCGCCGGTCTCGCTCACGGTGACCTGCACACCCCGCCCACACTCCTGCCACGACGCCTCGTCGGTGGTCACCGTCCGGCTCCACACCGCCGTCGGACTGCCCTGGCTGCCGGCCTCGTTCGGCCTCGGGCACCCGACCTTCGCCCTCGAGGCCCGCCACGTGGTGCCGATCGGGCGCTACCAGGAGTCCGACGATGCGTCGTGAGCGCGGATCGACGATCCCCCTGATCATCGGCTTCACCGTGATCCTGCTGCTCGCCGCGGTGGTCGTGATCGACGCGACTGCCGCCTGGCTGCAACGCCAGTCCCTCGACAACGTCGCCGACGGTGCCGCGCTCTACGCCGCCGACGCGGCCGCCGAGGGACGCGAGGTCTACACCGACGGGCTCGGGTCCACCCTGCGACTCGACCCGGCGGTGGCCCGCCGCGCCGTCCACGAGTACGTCGTCACGTCGGGCGCCCGGGAGCGGTACCCCGACCTCACCGTCGGAGTGCGGATCGAGGGCAACCGGGTCCGGGTCGACGTACGGGCACGACTGGACCTGCCGTTGCGGCTGCCGGGCGGGCCGAGGTCGCCGGTGGTCAGCGGTCACGGCGCGGCCCTCACCCAGGTCGACGGGCTCGGAGACTGAACCGATTCGGGGCCGGCCCCGCGGGCCGGTAGCCTCAGGTGTTGTGGCTATCGACTTCGACGCGGAGCTCAAGCAGCTCGCCGCGACCATGCACACCATCGAGCAGGTGCTCGACATCGAGGCGATGCAGCGCGAGATCGCCAGCCTCGAGGACCAGGTCGCCGCGCCGGACCTGTGGGACGACCAGGCCAACGCCCAGAAGGTCACCGGCCGACTCTCCACCCTGCAGGGGGAGATGGAGCGCTTCACCAGCCTGACCAGCCGGATCGAGGACCTCGAGGTCCTCTTCGAGTTGGCCGGCGAGGAGGGCGACGCCGACACCCTGGAGGAGGCGGCCGCCGAGCTCGAGCGGGTGAAGAAGTCGGTCGAGGGCATGGAGGTCCGCACCCTGCTCAACGGCGAGTACGACGCCCGTGAGGCGATCATCTCGATCCGTTCCGGTGCCGGTGGCGTCGATGCCGCCGACTTCGCCGAGCAGCTGATGCGGATGTACACGCGCTGGGCCGAGCAGCACAAGTACCCGGTCGAGGTCTACGACGTCTCCTACGCCGAGGAGGCGGGGATCAAGTCCGCCGAGTTCGCCGTGCACGCGCCGTACGCCTACGGCACGCTCTCGGTCGAGGCCGGCACCCACCGGCTGGTCCGGATCAGCCCGTTCGACAACCAGGGCCGTCGCCAGACCTCCTTCGCCGCGGTCGAGGTCGTGCCCGTCCTGGAGCAGACCGACGACATCGAGGTCGACGAGAACGACCTGCGCGTCGACGTCTTCCGCTCCGGTGGCCCCGGTGGTCAGTCGGTCAACACCACCGACTCCGCCGTCCGCCTGACCCACCTTCCCACCGGGATCGTGGTCAGCTGCCAGAACGAGAAGTCCCAGCTGCAGAACAAGGCCTCCGCGATGGTCGTGCTCAAGGCCAAGCTGCTGGCGAAGAAGAAGGCCGAAGAGGCAGCGCTGAAGAAGGACCTCAAGGGCGACGTGGCCGCCTCCTGGGGTGACCAGATGCGCAACTACGTGCTCAACCCGTACCAGCTGGTCAAGGACCTGCGCACCTCGCACGAGTCCGGCAACCCGGCCGCCGTGCTCGACGGTGACATCGACGCCTTCATCGAGGCCGGCATCCGCTGGCGTCGCGGCGCCGACAAGGACGACTGACCCAACGCAGCCGACCGTCCCGGCTCAGTGTGAGCCGGTCAGGGCTGGGCCGTCGGCGCCCTCTGGGCCGCCAACGCCACGCTGGCGCACCAGCGCAGTGCCAGCGGGGTCGTCGTCGCGCTCGGACCGGTCAGCGTGCAGACCAGCCAGGCGTCGCCGTACAGGCCCCGGTAGCTCACCGTGTCGCCGCAGCTCAGCGCGATCGAGGGCGAGCCGAACGCGGGGGCGCCCGGGATCGGCGTACAGCCCTTGACCGCCTTCGCGGCGGCGACCAGGTCACCGGCCTCGGCGACGGTGACCGGGGGAGCGAAGACCCAGGCCGACGCCGAGCGGGCACCGGCGGTCCACGAGCAGCCGTACTCGTGGGCGACGTCGGAGACCGAGCCCAGCGGTGCGGTGTCGCCGTTTTTCCAGGTCGTCGACGTAGCGGCGCCGGCCCCGAGGGCGGCGGTCACGTCGGCAGCGTCGACCGCGCCGCACATCGGTGCCCGCGCCAGCGTCATCGTGGTGGTGTCGAGGGTGCTGAGGCTGTGCGCCAACGGGGTCGCGACAGGGGCCGCGGGGTCCGACAGCGACACGCCGACACCGACCGCGACCGCCGATGTGATGACCGCCACCGCGAGGGGGCGCCATCGCCTGAACAACCAGGTCACACCCCGAGCCTATTGGCCCGACCCTCACGGCGCGGATCCCGGGATACCACCACCCAGCGCCTATCCTCGATCGGGTGATTCGCTTCGAGAAGGTCACCAAGACCTATCCAGGGACCGGTCGCCCGGCGCTGGATTCGGTCTCCGTCGACGTCGAGAAGGGCGAGTTCGTCTTCCTCGTCGGCCAGTCCGGATCGGGCAAGTCGACCGCGCTGCGGCTGATCCTGCGCGAGGCCCGGCCCACCGAGGGACGGGTCTACGTCGCCGGCAAGGAGATCAACCGGCTCGCCGGGTGGAAGGTGCCGGGCCTGCGCCGCCAGATCGGCACCGTCTTTCAGGACTTCCGGCTGCTGCAGAACAAGACCGTGACCGAGAACGTCGCCTTCGCGATGCAGGTCACCGGGCACAGCCGCGCCGAGATCGCCCGCCGCGTCCCCGAGACCCTGGAGCTGGTCGGCCTCGACGGCAAGGGCGACCGGCTGCCCGACGAGCTCTCCGGTGGCGAGCAGCAGCGCGTCGCCGTGGCGCGGGCGTTCGTCAACAAGCCGATGATCCTGATCGCCGACGAGCCGACCGGAAACCTGGACCCGGCCACCTCGGTCGGGATCATGAAGCTCCTGGACCGGATCAACCGCACCGGCACCACCGTGCTGATGGCGACGCACGACGCCGGCATCGTCGACCAGATGCGCAAGCGCGTCGTCGAGCTGGCCGATGGTCGCGTCGTGCGCGACCAGAGCCAGGGCAGCTACGGCGTCTGAGCCGGACCGGAAAAGGGATCTCATGCAGCTTCGTTACGTCTTCACCGAGCTCGGCCAGGGCCTGCGTCGCAACCTGTCGATGCACATCGCCGTCGTGCTCACCCTGTTCGTCTCGCTCACCCTGGTGGGCTTCGGTGCGATGCTAAACCAGCAGGCCACCAAGGCCTCGGACCAGTGGGGCAACGCGCTCCAGGTGACCGTCTACCTGTGCCGGGACAAGGACAGCAACCCGGCCTGCACCTCGCCAGCCACCGACGCGCAGAAGTCGGCGATCGAGAAGGTGCTGACCGACAACTCCAACGTCAGTTCCTACTACCTGGAGTCCAAGGACACCGCGTTCAAGAAGATCAAGGAGCTCTACGGAGCCGACCGCTTCACCGGCCCGAACGCGGTCGCGACCGTCGACATGATGGCCGAGTCCTACTGGGTCACGCTCAAGGACCCGCACCAGGCCGACCTGGTCAAGGAGGCCGTCGTCGGACTCGACGGGGTCTCCCACGTCCAGGACCTGCGTGGCGTGGTCGGACCGATCCTCAACACGATCGATGCGATGAAGTACGCCGCCCTGGCGATCGCCGCGTTCCTGGTGATCGCCGCACTCCTGCTGGTCGCGAACACGATCCGGCTCGCGGCCTACGCCCGCCGGCGGGAGATCGCGATCATGCGGCTGGTGGGTGCCTCCACGCTCTACATCGCACTGCCGTTCCTCCTGGAGGCGCTGGTCACCGCGGTGATCGGGGTGGCATTGACCGCGGGGGCGATGTGGGCCTTCATGGAGTTCGCGGTGCGCCAGACCCTGGCGCCGAAGCTCGACTTCATCCTCTGGGTGGGCTGGCACGAGTTCGGCATCGCACTGGCCGTGGTGGCGATCCTGGGGCCGCTGCTCACGCTGCTGCCGACCCTCTTCCTCACCCGGAAGTACCTCCGCGTCTGAGGCGTCGGCACCTCGGAGTCTGCTGTGGATCGGCGACACGGCGCAGGAAATGCGCCGGTCGCCGATCTTTGCGTCTTACCGTCGACAGACACGTTTTTCGACCTCTTCCCCAAACAAAGGCGACACGGTGCGTACCTTCCCCCGCGCCCGGAGCCGGCGACTTGCGGCGGCCTCCCTGGCCACCCTCACGATCGGTGCTCTGGCTGTTCCCCTCGTCGATCCGGCGATCGTCCCCTGGGCCTCGGCCTCCGACGGCGACAAGCTGAAGAAGAAGCAGAACGACGTCAAGCAGCAGCTCAAGAGCGCCGGCGCCGACCTGGACGAGTCCAGCACCGAGCTGGCTGCGGCCAACACCAGCCTGGCCAAGGCGAACGCGACGCTGTCGGCGGCGCAGACCAAGCTGGCCGCCGCGAAGGCGAGCCTGGCCAAGGCCGAGGCGGCGCTGGCCACGGCTCGTGCCGAGGACGCTCGGATGCAGGCGGCCCTGGCCGCCGCCCAGGCGCGACTGGCCCAGGCCAACACCGACCTCAAGACCGGCACCGCCGCTGCCGCCGTCCAGCGGGAGAAGGCCGAGTCGACCCTGATCAGCTTCGCCCAGGGCGGTGACCCGCGGGTGCTGGCACTCTCGGCGCTGCTCAACACCAACGGTCCGGAGGACCTGGCCCGGCAGCAGGAGTTCAGCTCCACCGTGGTGGACGGCCAGACCCAGGCGTACGCCGAGCTGCGGGCCGCCGAGGTGCTGCTGACCGTCCGCAAGCGCCAGGTCAAGGACGCCACCGCCAAGGTGGCGGTCCAGCGCCAGGAGGCCGCCGACCACCTCACCGTGGTGCAGGGGCTGGAGACGCAGGCCTCCCAGGCTCAGGCCCAGGTGGCCTCGTGGGTGAGCCAGGCCGCCGGTGCGCAGAAGGCAGCGCAGAACGCTGCCGCCACTGCGGCCAAGCAGAAGGCCCACGACGTGTCGGTGCTCAAGGCGCTGAAGAAGGAGGACCAGCGGATCCGGCTGCAGATCCTCGCTGCCTCCAAGAACGCCACCAACCACAGTGTCGGCAGTGTCTCGGGGCTCTTCATCCAGCCGGTGGCGAACTCGTACATCACCTCGCCGTACGGCTGGCGCAAGCACCCGATCTACGGCTACTGGGGCCTGCACGACGGCGACGACCTGCACGCCCCGTGCGGCACCCCCGAGGTCGCCGTGGGTGACGGCAAGGTGACCGACGAGTACTTCTCCAGCGTGTGGGGCAACCGGCTCTTCCTCGACCTGGGCAAGTTCAACGGTCACAACTACACCGCGATCTACAACCACATCTCGGCCTACAAGGTCGGGGTCGGGGCCGTGGTCGCGCAGGGTCAGACCCTGGCACTGGCCGGCACCACGGGCTGGTCGACGGCCTGCCACCTGCACTTCACCATCCTCAAGGACGGGACCGCGATCGACCCGCAGACGGTGATGTGAGTGGAACTCGGTTGACCTCATTTGGGATGATGGGGGCATGGTACGCGAACAGGGGCAGAAGCTCATCGCCCAGAACAAGAAGGCGCGCCACGAGTACATCATCGAGGACACCTACGAAGCCGGCCTGGTCCTCACCGGCACGGAGGTCAAGTCGCTGCGTCAGGGACGCGCGTCCCTCGTCGACGGCTTCGTGGACTTCGACGGCGGCGAGGCGTGGCTGCTGGCCGTGCACATCCCGGAGTACTCCCAGGGCACCTGGACCAACCACAGTGCGCGGCGCAAGCGGAAGCTGCTGCTGCACAAGATGGAGATCGCCAAGATCGAGCGCAAGGTCGACGAGAAGGGCATGACGGTCGTGCCGTTGAGCCTCTACTTCAAGGACGGCCGCGCGAAGGTCGAGATCGCCGTGGCCAAGGGCAAGAAGTCGTGGGACAAGCGCCAGGCGATCGCCGAGCGCACCGCGAACCGCGAGAAGGAGCAGGCCGTGGGCCGCTACCTCAAGGGCATGCGGGACTGAGTCAGTACTTCGCGAAGTCCTGGACGTACCAGGGCTGCCCCTTCGCGTCCCGGGCGAAGCCGATCCCGATGCTGGTGAAGTCACCGAGCAGGTTGGCCTTGTGTCCGGGGCTGGCGTACCAGGCGGCCGTGATCCGGTCGACGGAGTAGCCCATCCCGATGTTCTCGCCGATCCGGCGCCAGGCGCCCGGGACCTGCGAGCCGAGCTGGGAGTTGTGCACCATCGAGCGGTTCGTGGCCATCCACGTCGCCCAGTTCTGGGCGACCGTGGTGAGGTCGGCCTTGAGCACGAGGGGCGCGAGCCCGGCCGCAGCCCGGTAGGCGTTGGTGTCGGCCAGGATCTGCTGGCGGGCGCGGTCCACCTCGGAGCCGGCGGCGACCGGGGGAGTGACCCCGGTGAGCGTGACCACCCGGGAGCGGGCCGCGCGGAGCTTCTTCGTGGCGGTGGTGAGCACCCGGTAGGCGTGCGCGCCGGCCCGCACCGAGACGGTGAACGCGTAGGCCTTCCGCTTGCCCTGGCGATGGGTGGCCAACGTCTTCCAGCGGCCCCCAGACCGGGTCTGCAGGCGCACCTTGAGGCCGCTGGCGCGCTTGCTCACGGTGCCGCGGACGGCGACGTTGGTCCCTGTCGTCGCGGTGGCGGCGGCACTGATCGTGACGGTCGGCGGCGCCGCCGAGGCCGGGGTCACCAGGCCGACGGACCCGATCAGGACGGCCAGCAGCGTGCTGAGGGCGGCGATGCGCTTCGACATGAGACTCCCGAGTGGAGACGAACGGCGGACACCCGCCACGACGGACCCCACGGCGGATACCCAGATTGAGGTAAAAGTTTCTCCTAGCCGCCCAGGGTGCCGGTTTGGGACCCCTGCTGTCGAGGGCCGGCGGCGGCCCACGGTCCTGAGTCGGTCCTGGGTCGGTCCTGTGTCGATCCGGGGCGTCTCGGTGCTCCCGGACGGCATGGGACCGTGGACGTGGGGGCCGGGGCGCGCGACACTGATCGGAGATGCCAGGATTGGCCCGTCCCAGCCTCCGTAGCTCAGGGGATAGAGCAGCGGCCTTCTAATCCGCCGGTCGAAGGTTCGAATCCTTCCGGGGGCGCCAGTCCTGCTCGTCAGGCGTCGTCGCGGGCGGTCTGCTCGGCGTGATCGGCGAGCCAGACGAGCAGCGGGCGCAGCATCAGCGCCAGTTCCTCGCCCGCCCGGGTCAGGCTGTAGTCGACCCGGGGTGGCATCACCGGCTGCTGCTCGCGGTGGACGAAGCCGTCGGCCTCCAGGATCTTCAGGGTCTGGGCCAGCATCTTCTCGCTGACCCCCTCGGCCCGTCGGCGCAGCTCGCTCCAGCGGTGCGGTCGCTCGGCCAGCGAGACCAGCACCAGCACGCCCCACTTGCTCATCACGTGGTCGAGCAGCGCCCGGCTCGGGCAGTCGGCGGGGAAGACGCCTCCGGGGAAGCGGGTCTGCAGCTCGATCAGGTCGGGGGCGGTGCTCATCGCGCCACCTTACTTGAAAGTGCGTACTGTCATCTGGGAAGTGACTCTCTTCAGGATGGGTTAGACCTGATGTCACCCTCGAAAGGACCACTTCCATGACCATCGCCGTCACCGGTGCCACCGGCCACCTCGGCCGCCTCGTCATCGACGCACTCCTGGCTCGCGGCGTCGCCGCCTCCGACCTCGTCGCCGTCGGCCGCAGCGAGGAGCGCCTCGCCGCCCTTGCGCCCCTCGGCGTCCAGACCCGCGTCGCCGACTACACCGACGTCGCCGCCCTGACCACCGCCTTCGCCGGCGTGGACCGCGTCCTGCTGGTCTCCAGCAGTGAGGTCGGCCAGCGTCTGCCCCAGCACCTCAACGTCATCACCGCGGCCCAGGACGCCGGCGTCGCGCTGCTGGCCTACACCTCGATCGCCAACGTCACCGAGGGGTCGATGGCGCTGGCCGCCGAGCACCTCCAGACCGAGCTCGCGATCGAGGAGTCCGGCCTGCCGCACGCCTTCCTGCGCAACGGCTGGTACATCGAGAACTACACCGACCAGCTCGGCGTCCAGCTCCAGCACGGTGCCGTGCTGGGCAGTGCCGGCACCGGCAAGGTCTCGGCCGCCACCCGCGCCGACTACGCCGAGGCTGCCGCCGCGGTCCTCCTCGACCCCGCCCCGCGCGAGTCCTACGAGCTGGGTGGCACGCCGTTCACGCTGCCCGAGTACGCCGCCACCGTCACCGAGGTCACCGGCACGCCGGTGGTCTACACCGACCTGCCCGCCGCCGAGTACATCGAGGCGCTCACCGGTGCCGGCGTCCCCGCGCCGTTCGCCGAGATCCTGGCCGACTCCGACCTCGGCCTGGCCCGCGGCGACCTGTACGTCGACTCCGGCGACCTCAGCACCCTGATCGGCCGGCCCAGCACCCCGCTGGCCGACGTGGTCCGGGCCGCCACCGCCTGAGTCACCTCGGCCAGTCGCCCCCGGCAGTACGACGATGGCGGGACCACCCCTCGGGGCGGTCCCGCCATCGTCGTACGGGAGCAGCGATCAGGGCAGAAATCAGGGGATGAGGCGACCCATCCACTCCTCGATCGCCTCGACCTCGCGCGGCAGCGCCGCCGACAGGTTCCGGCTGCCGTCGGCGGTCACCAGCAGGTCGTCCTCGATCCGGATGCCGATGCCACGCAGCTCCTCGGGCACCAGCAGGTCGTCGATCTGGAAGTAGAGGCCCGGCTCGACGGTGAGGACCATGCCCTCGGCCAGGGTGCCCTCCAGGTAGGCGTCGGGCGCCGAGGAGGCGCAGTCGTGCACGTCCATGCCGAGCATGTGGCTCACCGAGTGCAGCGTCCAGCGCGAGTACACCTTCGAGTTCTCGTCCAGAGCCTCCTCGACGGAGACCGGGAGCAGGCCGAGGTCGCCCAGGCCGTGGGCCAGCACCTCGACCGCGGCGTGGTGCGAGGCCCGGAAGGCGGCACCCGGCTTGATCGCCTCGATCCCGGCCTGCTGAGCGCGCAGGACCAGGCTGTACAGGTCGCGCTGCAGCGGCGTGAACGTGCCGCTGACCGGCAGCGTGCGGGTGATGTCGGCGGTGTAGAGGTTGCGGCCCTCCACGCCCATGTCCAGCAGCGCCAGCTGGCCGTCGCGGACCGGGCCGGTGTTGTCGATCCAGTGCAGGGTGGTGGCGTGCGAGCCCGCGCCGACGATCGAGTCGTAGCCGATGTCGTTGCCCATCGCGCGGGCCCGACGGAAGAACGTGCCCTCGATCCAGCGCTCGCCGTAGGTGCGGACGTTGTCCCACTCCTTGACGGAGTCCTCGAAGCCCAGCGCCGTGATGTCGCAGGCCTCCTGGAGCTCGCCGATCTCCCAGGCGTCCTTGACCAGACGGGCCTCCGAGGCCACCCGGGTCAGGTCCTCGTCGGTGCCGTGCACCCGGGTGGGGGTGGCGTCGCGCAGGGCGGCGTCGAGGTCGTCGACGTGGCGGACCTCGATCCCGAGGGAGTCGCTGATCTCCTTGGCCGAGGGGCGACGGCCCGCCCACAGCTCGCCGTAGACCCGGTCGCGGAAGAACTCGTCGGTCTCACGCGAGGAACGCGGCCGGGCGTACAGCACGGCACCACCGTCGGGCTCGATCACCAGGGTCGCGTCCGAGGTCTGGTTGCCGGTGAAGTAGGTGTGCGCCGTCTCGGGACGGAACCGGTAGTCGGTGTCGTTCGAGCGCACCTTGTAGGTGCCCGACCCGATCACCAGGCGCTCGCCGGGGAATTGCGCGGCCAGGCGCTCGCGGCGGGCGGCGGCCAGCGCGGCCACCGGATGCGCGGCGACGTCGAGCTCGCGATCGCCCCAGCCGGACCGCATGAAGCTCGACCACGCCTCCGGCACCTTGCCGTCGTGGGACTGCGTCGCGGGGGTCGTGCTGGGAGTCTGCTCGGTGCTCATGACTCCACTGTAATGAGCGCGAACAGGCTCCCGGATGGGATGGTTGGTCCCATGCGTCGGGAGCGGAGGGATCACGCGGTGAGCACGGGGCGTGCCTTCACCGTGATCGTCTCCCTCGTGGTCGTCCTCGCGGCCCTGCCGACCGTGACGGTCCTGGCCCTGTCCGGCGCGCCCCGGACGATGGTGGTGGCGACCGTGCTGGCAGCGCTGCCCGTGGTGCCGCTGGTGTCGGCGTACCTCTGGCTGGACCGCTACGAGCCCGAGCCGCCCTCGCTGCTCGCCCTCGGCCTGGCCTGGGGCGCCTTCGTCGCCGTCTTCGCCGCCGTGGTCCTGGAGGGCATCGGCGGCGTGATGGCCGGCCTGAGCAGCGATCAGGGCGTCGCGTTCGGGGCGCCGGTGATCGAGGAGGCGGTCAAGGGTGCGTTCCTGGTCGCCCTGCTGTGGTGGCGCCGCGACGAGCTCGACGGCATCCTCGACGGCATCGTCTACGCCGGCATGGTCGGCATCGGCTTCGCGTTCACCGAGAACATCCTCTACCTCGCCGCCGCCTACAATGGCACCGACGGGATCGGGCCGGGCGGCACCCAGGCGCTCACCGAGACCTTCGTGATCCGCTGCCTGGCCAGCCCGTTCGCGCACCCGCTCTTCACCGCGTTCACCGGTGTCGGCGTCGGCCTCGCTGTGGGCACGCGGAGCCGGCTCGGGCGCGTGCTGCTGCCGCTGGGCGGGTACGTCGTCGCCGTGATCGCCCACAGCGTCTGGAACGCCTCGACGGTCTACGGCATGGGTGGCTTCGTCTCGGTCTACACGGTGCTGATGGTGCCGGTCTTCGCCGGCGTCGGAGCACTCGCCCTGTGGGCCCGCGGCTCGGAGGCCAAGGTGCTCGAGATCGCGCTGGTGGACTGCGCCGAACGTGGTCTGCTGCCACGCAGCGACATCGGCTGGATCGTCGATCTCCGGGCCCGCCGCCAGGCCCGCCAGCACGCCCGACAGGTGGGCGGTGCAACGGCTGAAGCAGCGATGAGGGAGTATCAAGGGGCAGCGATCGAGCTCGGCTTCTTGCACTACCGCTTCCTGCGCGGCACTCCTCCGCCTGATTTCACGGCGCGAGGACAGGCGTATGTCGACAGGATCGGTAAGGTCAGGCCGACCATCGCATTTCCCGGACAGGTGGTGCTCAACCCATGACGGCTTCGGACGCCGGCAACAGTGCTGACGGCACGCGGATGGTGACCGCACTGGTGCGACTGCGCCAGGCGCTCGCCGACGCGGTGCTGCCCCTCGACCTGCCCGGAGTGGATGCCCAGCGCGCCACTCGGGGCGAGCTGATCGGTCAGCTCGAGGACTACGTCATCCCTCGGATGATGACGATCGACGCGCCGCTGCTCGCGGTCGTCGGAGGCTCCACCGGCGCGGGCAAGTCCACGCTGGTCAACTCGCTGGTGGGGGACCGGGTCACCACGCCCGGCCTGCTCCGCCCGACAACCCGGTCCCCAGTGCTGGTGCACAACCCGGCCGATGCGGACTGGTTCGGCCAGGACCGGCTGCTGCCGGACCTGGAGCGCGTCACGCACGCCACCAACGACCCGCACGCCCTCCAGCTCGTCGCCTCGGAGAAGATCCCGGCCGGGCTGGCGATCCTGGACGCCCCCGACGTCGACTCGGTCGAGGAGCAGAACCGCGTGCTCGCGGCCCAGCTCCTCGCCGCCGCCGACCTGTGGGTCTTCGTCACCTCCGCGGCGCGCTACGCCGACCAGGTGCCGTGGGAGTTCCTCCGCTCCGCCGCCGAGCGCTCCACGGCCGTCGCCGTGGTCCTGGACCGGACCCCCACCGACGCGGTCCGCACCGTGGCCACCCACCTGGCCCGGATGCTCGCCTCGCGGGGCCTCAAGGACAGCCCGCTCTTCATCGTCAACGAGGGCAAGGTCTCCGACGACGGCCTGCTCGACGCGTCCTACGTGGCCGAGATCCGCGGCTGGCTGGAGATGCTCGCCGACGACGCCGGTGCCCGGCACGCGGTGGTCCAGCAGACCCTCGATGGAGCCGTGCGGATGGTCGCGCGCAGGTCCTACCCGGTCGCCGATGCCTCGGGCCAGCAGGCGAGTGCCGTCACCGTCCTGCGGTCCGACGCCGTGGCGGCGTACGAGAACAGCGTCGCGGCCATCGTCGCCGCGACCGCCGACGGCACCATGCTGCGGGGCGAGGTCCTGGCCCGCTGGCAGGAGTTCGTCGGCACCGGTGACCTGCTGCGCTCCCTGGAGTCCAAGGTCTCCAAGCTGCGCGACCGCTTCGTCAGCGCCGTCAAGGGCAAGCCGCAGGAGGCCGAGCACGTCTCGGTCGCCGTCGGCTCCGGCCTGGAGCTGCTCATCCTCGAGCACGCCGAGGCCGCCGCCGAGCGTGCCCAGGCCGCCTGGCTCCAGCTGCCCGCCGGGCGTGGCCTGCTCGACGCCGCCCCCGGCGACCTGGGCCGCGCCTCGCGCGACCTGCGCCGCCAGGCCGAGCGCGCCGTGCGCGAGTGGCAGGGCGAGGTCCTGGAGATGGTCAAGGCCGAGGGTGCCGACAAGCGCGCCACCGCGAAGTTCCTCGCCTACGGCGTCAACGGGCTCTCCGTCGCGCTGATGATGGTCGTCTTCGCCAGCACGGCGGGGCTGACCGGTGCCGAGGTCGGCATCGCCGGTGGCTCGGCCGTGGTGGGGCAGAAGCTCCTGGAGGCCGTCTTCGGCGACCAGGCCGTCCGCACGATGGCCCAGCGGGCCCGGGCAGCCCTCGAAGCACGGGTGCGGAACCTGTTCGCCGTCGAGGAGGCGCGCTACACCGAGCTGGTCGACGCCCTGGCCATCGACGCCGACGCTCCCGAGCGTCTGCGTCAGGCGGCCCGCCGTGTCGACGACGCTCGCTTCGCCGCGCAGCAGGGCGAATAGCCCTTCATGGTCCCTCGACCGTTAGGCTGAGGGCGTCGTGACACGCGGTCAGGGTCGATGAAGTGGGAGTCCGGGAGAGTTCATGAGTTCGCTGTTGCAGGGTGCCAAGGACCTGATCACCAGGGGCGGCACCGACATCGGTGAACGTATCGACGGACTGGCCACCGCCATCACCGCCGCCGAGGGGCGTCTGCCCGCGTCGGCGTTGGGTGAGGCGCAGAGCGTCGTCGACCGGGCCAGCAGCCGGCTTAAGCTCTCCGCCGACCACACCGTCGTCGGTGTCGCCGGTGCCACCGGCTCGGGCAAGTCCTCGACGTTCAACGCCCTCACCGGCCTGGAGCTCTCCGCTGTCGGCGTACGCCGGCCCACGACCTCCTGGGCGACCGCCTGCGTGTGGGGTTCGCAGGGGGCGCGGGAGCTGCTGGAGTGGCTCGGCATCCCCGAGCGCCACCAGACCACCCGCGACTCGATGCTCGACACCCGCCGCGAGGCGGGCGACCTCGACGGCGTCGTCCTGCTCGACCTGCCCGACCACGACTCCACCGAGGTGGCCCACCACCTCGAGGTCGACCGACTGGTCGTCCTGGCCGACATGCTGATCTGGGTCCTGGACCCGCAGAAGTACGCCGACGCCGCGATCCACGACCGCTACCTGCAGCCGCTGCGCAGCCACTCCGAGATCATGGTCGTGGTGCTCAACCACATCGACGAGGTCCCCGAGGAGCGCCGCGAGTCGATGCTCGCTGACGTCAAGCGCCTGCTGGAGGCCGACGGTCTGCCCGACGTGCCCGTGATCGGGCTGTCGGCCAAGCTCGGCTGGGGCGTCGACGAGCTCCGCGGCGAGGTCGTGCGCCGGGTCGCCGACAAGAAGGCCACCCGCAGCCGCCTCGAGCTCGACATCAAGGCCGCCGCCACCGCCCTGGAGGGTGTCTCCGGGGACGCCAAGCCGCGCTCGCTGGCGCCGTCGCGGGTCGAGGCCCTCGACGACGCGCTGGCCGAGGCGGCGGGGGTGCCGACCATCGTCGACGCCGTCGAGCGGGCGACGTCGATGCGCGCCAACCGGGCCACCGGCTGGCCCCTGATCTCCTGGATCTCCGCTCTCAAGCCCGATCCGCTCAAGCGCCTCCACCTCGAGCTCGGCGACTCCGCCAAGGAGCTCACCGGCTCACCGCGCACCTCCGTCCCGTCTGCCACCCCGGTGCAGCGTGCTCGGGTCGACACCGAGGTCCGGGCGCTGGCCGAGGACGCCGGTGTCGGGCTCGGTGCGCCGTGGCAGGAGTCGATCCGCCGCGCCTCGCTCTCCCGGGTCGACGACCTCGGCGACGCTCTGGACAAGGCGCTGGGGCAGACCGACCTCGGCGCCTCGAAGCTTCCGGTCTGGGCCGGTCTGGTCCGGGTCGTGCAGTGGCTCCTGATCCTGGCCGCCGTCGGTGGCGGGGTCTGGGCGATCGCGGCCGCCGTCTCCGGTGGGCTCTCGGACTCCTCGATGCCGAAGATCGGTGGGATGGCGCTGCCGCTGGTGCTGCTGATCGGCGGCATCGTGCTCGGCCTCGTCTTCGCCGTGGTCTGCCGGATCCTGGTTGCCTCGACCGCCCGCACCCGGGCGGCCCGTGCCGACGAGCGGCTGCGCTCGGCGGTCAGCGGCGTCACCCAGGAGCTGGTGGTGGCCCCGGTGGAGCAGGAGCTGGCGGCGTACTCGACGGTGCGCACCGCGCTGTCGCGCGCGATGTCCTGACCCCACCCGTCCCACGCGGAGCCACGAACTCTCCCGGAGAGGGCTGCGGCTCCTGCTTATCCCCAGCCTGACGACGTACGTCGGTCGCGGGGCGTGCTGCGGGGGAGGCTCGTGCCGAACGGACCACCAGGGTCCTGAGGTCAGGAGCTTCGATGAACGACACCACCATCACGCTGCGCGGCAACGTCGGCAGCGACGTCGTCCTGCGGGACGTGGGCGAGACGCAGGTCGCCAACTTCAGGGTCGGCGCCACACCGCGGGTGCTGAACCGGGCCACGGGTCAGTGGCACGACGGCGTCACCCAGTGGTACACGGTCAATGCCTGGCGTCGGCTCGCCCCCAACGTCAAGCGGTCGATCTTCAAGGGCGATCCCGTCCTGGTCCACGGCCGGCTCACGGTCAAGGAGTGGGCCGACAAGGACGGCGTCCTGCGGACCACGCTGGAGGTCGAGGCCGACTCGGTCGGCCATGACCTGATGCGTGGCACCACGTCCTTCGCCCGGCCGCAGCGGGTCGAGGGGCAGCCGGCCGAGGGCGTCGCTGAGCCGTCCTCGGAGGTGGCCGCCGCTCCGTCGGGGGAGACGCCGCCGTGGGCGGTGCCGGGCACCGATCTGCTCGGTGGTGCTGCCGCGGAGACGGTGCTGGCCTCGACCCTGGACGGAGTCGAGTCGGGCCCTGCCGAAGGTCCGGGTGAGGGCGGCGATCCGGTGTCGGACTGGCGGGCGGCCTGAGTCCGGGGGAGGAGCGTCTCACTCTCGACCCTGTCAATATTGTCTACTGACTTAGTTGGCTATGATGGGGACATGGTCACGCTCCTCCCTGCCCCCGCCACCGTTCTCAGCCGCGCCGAGCTCGCCGGCGTGACGCGGGCCTTCGCCGACCGGGTCCTGGCCGGGGAGTTCGCTGTGGAGTCCGACCCCGACCAGCGCTGGCACGTCCGGATCCACGCCGACGACCAGGTCGACGTCTGGCTGATCAGCTGGACCACCGATCAGGGCACCGAGCTGCACGACCACGGTCCCTCGGCTGGGGCGTTCACCGTCGTCGAAGGCACCCTCAACGAGGCCGTCTGGGTGACGGGCGAGGCCGCCGACGAGGGCGGATTGATCGATCTGCCCAGGTCACAGGGGCAGACAGTGACCTTCGGGACCGGTTACGTTCATGATGTGCGAAACCTGGAGCAGCCGGTCGCGGTGAGTGTGCACGCCTACTCGCCGCCCCTGAACGTGATGCACTACTACGACGTCGACGGTGATCGGCTCCACACCCGAGCCTCGCAGTGGACCGACGACCCGGAGGCTCCGGCCCCGGACCGGGTGGCCTCGTGATCTACGCCAGCGTCGATGAACTCCTGGCGACCGCACGCGAGGGTCTGACGCGCCTGCGACCCGCCGAGGCGGCGGCAGCGGTGGCCGATGGAGCGCTCCTGGTCGACATCCGGCCGGCGTGGCAACGCGAGTCCGACGGTGAGATCCCCGGCGCCCTGATTGTCGAGCGCAACCACCTCGAGTGGCGGCTCCACCCCGGATCGGGGGCGAGCCTGCCGGTCGCCGTCGAGGGGCAGCGCTGGATCCTGTACTGCACCGAGGGGTACACCTCGTCGCTGGCGGCCCGCTCCCTGCTCGACCTGGGCCTGCACGCCGCCGACCTCGAGGGCGGCATCGAGGCCTGGCGCAGTGCCGGATTCGCCGTACGCCCCGGTCCGACCCCGATCGAGCAGGTCGTCCCCACCGCGACGGTGGAGTCCGCATGATCGAGTTCCGGCACGTCGCCAAGACCTGGCCCGACGGCACCGAGGCGGTGCGCGACTTCTCGCTCACCCTGCCCTCGCGCAGCACCACCGTCTTCGTCGGCTCCTCGGGGTGTGGCAAGACCACCCTGCTGCGGATGATCAACCGGATGGTCGAGCCGACCTCCGGGTCCGTGCTGATCGACGACGTCGACGTCGCCACCCAGCCGGCGGTGGAGGTGCGCCGTCGGATCGGCTACGTGATGCAGCACGCCGGCCTGCTGCCGCACCGTCGGGTGATCGACAACGTCGCCACCCCACTGCGCCTGGCCGGGGTCGACAAGGCCGAGGCCCGCAGCCGTGCCCGGGAGGCGCTCAAGCAGGTCGGCCTCGTCGACGAGCACGACCGCAAGTACCCCGCCCAGCTCTCCGGCGGCCAGCAGCAGCGGGTCGGCGTGGCGCGGGCACTGGTCGGCGACCCGAACATCCTGCTGATGGACGAGCCGTTCGGCGCCGTCGACCCGATCGTGCGCGACGGCCTCCAACAGCAGCTCCGCCACCTGCAGAGCGAGCTCGGCAAGACCATCGTCTTCGTCACCCACGACATCGAGGAGGCCTTCTTGCTCGGTGACCGTATCGTCATCCTCGGGGTCGGTGGCGAGATCGCCCAGGTGGGCACGCCTGCGGAGATCCTGGCCCACCCCGCCAGTGACTTCGTCAGCAGCTTCGTCGGCCTGGACAAGGCCAAACGCTCGCTGCGGATCGAGGTGGTCGACGGCCAGCAGGTCGTCGTGGACGGCGACGGTCGGGTCGCGGGCCGACTGACATGACCTGGGTGAACGCCAACCTCGGGCGGTTGTGGGACCTCAGCGTCCAGCATCTGTGGCTGAGCATCGTCCCGGTCCTGGTCGGCCTGCTGATCGCGATCCCGATCGGCTGGCTCGCACACCGCTGGAAGGTCGGCGGCAGCGTCCTGCTGAGTGTGGCGGGCCTGCTCTACACGCTGCCCTCGCTCGCGCTCTTCGCGATCCTGCCCGGACTGCTGGGCACCAGCTTCCTGGATCCGCTCAACGTCGCCATCGTGATGACCCTGTACGCCGTCGCGCTGCTCGTCCGGGTGGTCGCCGACGCCTTCAGCCAGGTCTCGGAGGTGGTGCTCGACGCCGCCTCGGCGACCGGCTACTCCCGGGTCCAGCGCTTCTTCGCCGTGGAGCTGCCGCTGGCGGGTCCGGTCGTCCTGGCCGGCGTGAGGGTGGTCTCGGTCGGCACCGTCAGCCTGGTCACGGTCGGCTCCCTGATCGGGGTCAGCAATCTCGGGTCGCTCTTCACCGAGGGGTTCCAGCGTGACTTCCCGACCGAGATCGTCACCGGGATCGTGCTCGTGATCGCGCTGGCCCTGATCCTCGACGGACTCTGGGTGCTGCTCGGCCGGGTGCTGCTGCCGTGGGCGTGGGTGCGCGGATGAATGTGTTCGACGAAGGCTGGACCTGGCTCACCACCTCGACCCAGTGGCATGGCGAGGACGGCATCCCGCATCGGGTCCTGCAACATCTGGGCTATACCGGGCTCACCTTGCTGATCGCTGCGGTGATCGCCGTACCGCTCGGGCTCTGGATCGGCCACACCGGTCGTCTGCGGGGGGTGGCGGTGGTGGTCTCCGGGGCGCTGCGGGCGCTGCCCACCCTCGGTCTGGTCACCTTCGTGGTGCTGTGGCGCGGCTTCGGCCTGACCCCGCCCATCACGGCGCTCGTCGTACTGGCCATCCCGCCGCTGCTGGCCGGTGCCTATGCCGGCCTGGAGGCGGTCGACCGCAACACCGTCGACGCCGCCCGGGCCCTCGGCATGACCGAGTGGCAGATCCTGACGAAGGTCGAGATCCCGCTGGCCTCGCGCCTGATCATCGGGGGCTTCAGATCCGCGGTGCTCCAGATCATCGCCACCGCGACGGTCGCGGCCTACCCTGGGTTGGGTGGCCTCGGCCGCTACCTGATCGACGGGCTCGCGGTTCGCGACTATGCGCAGATGGTCGGTGGATCGATGGTCCTGATCGTGCTCGCGCTCGCCTTCGATGCACTCTTCGCCGGCGTCCAGCGCCTGGCTCCTCGTACGTGAGAATCACCCACCCGGAGAAAAGGCAGGAACCATGAAGTTCACTCGGATCAGCGCCAGTCTCGCTGTCGTCGCGCTGGGGCTCTCCCTGGCGGCGTGCGGCAGCGACCCGACCAAGGCCGGGGACACGGGCTCCTCGGGCACGTCCGGCTCCTCGGGCGGCTCCTCGAAGATCGTGGTCGGCTCGGCCGCCTTCGGTGAGAGCGAGATCCTCGCGGAGATCTACGCCGGGGCGCTCAAGGCCAAGGGCGTCGATGCCTCCACCAAGCTCGACATCGGCCAGCGCGAGGCCTACATCGGGGCGATCAAGGACAACACCATCCAGCTGTTCCCGGAGTACACCGGCAACCTGCTGACCTACTTCGACCCGAAGGCCACCGCCACCTCGACCGATGACGTCAACACCGCTCTCGAGGCGGCGCTGCCGTCCGAGCTTCAGGTGCTGGCGCCGGCGCCGGGGGAGGACAAGGACTCCCTGAACGTGACCGCCGACTTCGCCCAGAAGAACGGCGTCAGCTCGATCGGTGACCTGGCCAAGGTCAGCGGCCTCAAGCTGGCGGCGAACCCGGAGTTCAAGACCCGCTCGTACGGGATCCCCGGGCTGGAGAAGGTGTACGGGATCAAGAACATCTCCTTCACTCCGATCAACGACGGGGGCGGGACTGCCACGCTCAAGGCGCTGACCTCGGGCAAGGTCGACGTCGCCGACATCTACTCCACGACGCCGTCGATCGTTGAGAACAAGCTCGTCACCCTGGCCGACCCCGAGCACCTGATCGCGGCGCAGAACATCGTGCCGCTGATCCGCAAGGACGCCAACACGTCCCAGGTCGCCGATGTTCTCAACGCCGTCTCGGCCAAGCTGACCACCGAGCAGCTGCTGAAGCTCAACAGTGCGTTCGCCGCCTCGGACAAGCCCACTGCGGCCAAGGTGGCGGCCGACTGGCTCCAGGCCAACGGTCTGTCCTGATCTCAGCACCGCGGGGAATGGGCTCGGCCTTGGGACGCCACTAGGCTTGCGTCCCATGGCCGAGTACATCCTTTCCCTGCGCAACGTCCGCAAGGCCCACGGCGACAAGGTCGTTCTGGACAACGTCACGCTCTCGTTCCTGCACGGGGCGAAGATCGGCGTCGTCGGGCCGAACGGCATGGGTAAGTCGTCCCTGCTTAAGCTGATGGCCGGGCTCGACCAGCCCAACAACGGCGACATCGTGCGTGACCCCGACGCCACGGTCGGCATGCTCCAGCAGGAGCCGCCGCTGAGCGAGGGCAAGACCGTCCTCGAGAACGTCGAGGAGGCCGTCGCCGACGTCAAGGGGAAGATGAAGCGCCTCGAGGAGGCGTACGCCGAGATGGGCGACCCCGACGCCGACGTCGACGCCCTGATGGCGGAGACCGGTGAGCTCCAGACCTACCTCGACAACGTCGACGCCTGGGACATCGACTCCAAGCTCGAGCAGGCGATGGACGCGCTGCGCTGCCCGCCGGCCGACGTCCTGGTGGACAACCTCTCCGGTGGTGAGCGCCGCCGCGTCGCGCTGTGCAAGCTGCTCCTCCAGGAGCCCGACCTGCTGCTCCTCGACGAGCCCACCAACCACCTCGACGCCGAGTCGGTGCAGTGGCTCGAGGGTCACCTCAAGACTTACAAGGGTGCCGTCCTGGCCGTCACCCACGACCGGTACTTCCTGGACAACGTCGCCGAGTGGATCGCCGAGGTCGACCGCGGCTCGATCCACGGCTACGAGGGCAACTACTCCACGTACCTGGAGACGAAGAAGGAACGTCTCAAGATCGAGGGTCAGAAGGACGCCAAGCGCGCCAAGATGCTCGAGAAGGAGCTGGAGTGGGTCCGCTCCAACGCCAAGGGGCGCCAGACCAAGTCGAAGTCGCGTCTGGCCCGCTACGAGGAGCTCGCCGCCGAGGCCGAGAAGGCCCGCAAGATCGACACCTCCGAGATCAACATCCCGGCCGGTCCGCGTCTGGGTGACATCGTCCTGGAGGCCAAGCACCTCACCAAGGCGTTCGAGGACAAGACGCTGTGGAACGACATCTCGTTCACGCTGCCGCGCGCCGGCATCGTCGGCGTCGTCGGCCCCAACGGCGTCGGCAAGACCACGCTGTTCCGGATGATCACCGGTGGCGAGACCCCCGACTCCGGCGAGCTCGTCGTCGGCCAGACAGTGAAGATCTCCTACGCCGACCAGAGCCGCGCCAACATCGACCCCAAGAAGAACGTCTGGGAGGTCGTCTCCGACGGGCTCGACTTCATCAAGGTCGCCAACTTCGAGATGAACTCCCGTGCGTACGTCGCCTCCTTCGGGTTCAAGGGCCCGGACCAGCAGAAGCTGGCCGGCGTCCTGTCCGGTGGTGAGCGCAACCGACTCAACCTCGCGCTGACGCTCAAGCAGGGCGGCAACATGCTGCTCCTCGATGAGCCCACCAACGACCTGGACGTCGAGACCCTGTCGGCCCTCGAGGACGCGCTCCTCGACTTCCCGGGCTGTGCCGTCGTGACCTCCCACGACCGGTGGTTCCTCGACCGCATCGCCACCCACATCCTCGCCTGGGAGGGCACCGAGGACGAGGAGGGCAAGTGGTTCTGGTTCGAGGGCAACTTCGCCTCCTACGAGGCCAACAAGATCGAGCGGCTCGGCGTCGAGGCGGCCCGTCCGCACCGCGTCACGCACCGCAAGCTCACCCGCGACTGACCAGTCTCACCACGAATGCCCCGGCCATCGGCCGGGGCATTCGTCGTTCAGCGAGAGGTTCCGCAAGATGCTCAGGAGGCCTCGGGGAGCCGGCGCAGGAGCTCGGCCAGCATCGAGGTGTGGGTGGTGAGGGTGTCGTCGACCCGGATGAGGCGCAGGTCGACGGCGCCGAAACGGGTGTCCATCTCGGCACGCAGGTCGACGAACTGTTGCTCTACCGCCGCGAAGCGGGCATCGGTCTCAGCACGGAAGGTCGCGAACTCTTGCGCGACTTCCGTGCGGAAGGCGGTGAGCACTTGGGCGAACTCGGCCCGGACGCTTGCGAACTCTTGGGCGACCTCAGCGCGGAAGTCGGCGAGTTCCTGGGCGACCTCGGCTCGCACGTTCGCGAACTCTTGGGCGACTTCCGTGCGGAAGGCGGTGAGTTCCTGGGCGAATTCGGCCCGGACGCTCGCGAACTCTTGGGCGAACTCGGCCCGGACGTTCGCGAACTCCTGAGCGACCTCGGCCCGGAAGGTGGCGAACTCCTGCGCCACCTCGGCCCGGAAGACCGTGAGCTGCTGGTCGACGTCCGCGCGAAAGTCCCGCAGCTCGCGGTAGACCTCGACGATCGAGTGACTGGGGTGATGCGGGCGTTGCATGGGCCCCTCCTGTCCGTTGCGAGAGGACAGTAGGTCGGTGCTCGGACCCTCCGCTAGCCCCGTTCGCGGATCTGTGGATAACTAGGGCTTCTCCACAGATCCGCGACCAGATTGTTCACAGATGCGGGTGTCAGATCCGCTCGACGATCATCGCCATGCCCATGCCGCCACCGACGCACATCGTGATCAGGCCGGTGGACTTGTCGTGCCAGTCCAGGCTGTTGAGCATGGTGTTCTGCAGCCGGGCACCGGTCATGCCGAACGGGTGCCCCACGGCGATCGCGCCACCGTTGACGTTGAGCTTGTCGAAGTCGACGCCGAGGTCGCGCGCCGAGGGGATCACCTGCGCGGCGAAGGCCTCGTTGATCTCGACCAGGTCGATGTCGCCGATGGTCATGCCCGCGCTGGCGAGCGCCTTCTTCGAGGCCTCGACCGGACCCAGGCCCATGATCTCGGGGGAGAGGCCGGAGACGCCGGTGGAGACGATCCGGGCCAGCGGGGTCAGGCCGAGCTCGGCGGCCTTGGTGTCGCTCATCACGATCACGGCGGCGGCGCCGTCGTTGAGTGCGCAGCAGTTGCCGGCAGTGATGGTGCCGTCCTCGCGGAAGACCGGCTTGAGACCGGCGATGCCCTCGAGGGTGACGCCGGCGCGGGGGCCGTCGTCGGCGGAGACGACGGTGCCGTCGGGGGTGGTGACCGGGGTGATCTCGCGGGCCCAGAAGCCGTCGGCGATCGCCTTCTCGGCCAGGTTCTGCGACCGTACGGCGAACTCGTCCTGCTCCGCGCGCGAGACGCCCTTGAGGTTGGCGACGTTCTCGGCGGTCTGGCCCATCGCGATGTAGACGTCCGGGAGCAGGCCGTCGACGCGCGGGTCGTGCCACGGCGCGTTGCTGGCAGCGGTGGCCTCGGTGCGCTCCTGGGCGGGCTTGAAGAGCTGGTTCTTCGTGCCGGGGATGTGGTCGGAGGTGCCGAACTGGAAGCGGGAGACGGTCTCGACACCGGCCGAGATGTACACGTCGCCCTCGCCGGCCTTGATCGCGTGGAACGCCATCCGCGAGGTCTGCACCGACGAGGAGCAGTAGCGCGTGATGGTGGTGCCGGGCACCGCGTCGTAGCCCAGCAGGACCGAGACGTTGCGTCCCATGTTGTTGCCCATCTCGCCACCGGGCAGGCCGCAGCCCAGCAGGAGGTCGTCGATGGTGTTCGGGTCGAGCCCGGGGATCTTGTCCAACGCCGCCTGCACGATCAGCGCAGAGAGGTCATCGGCGCGGAAGTCCTTCAGGGACCCCTTGTTCGCGCGACCGATCGGGGATCGGGCGGCAGAGACGATCACGGCCTCGGGCATGACACTCCTTCTATCGGCGCGATCTCACGCGCCTGTTACTCGTGAGTAGGTTCGGCGAGCCTAGTGGCAGGATTCAGTTGTGCACCACACCTACACCTGCGATGTCCGCTGGGGCGACATGGATGCCCTCGGCCACGTGAACAACGTCGTTTTTGCAGACTACCTCCAGGAAGCGCGCATCGACCTGCTCCGTGCCCAGGGAGCGGGAGCACCCACCGACACACTCACCGAGGCGATGCTCGTGGTCTCCCAGCACGTCGAGTACAGCGCGCCGCTGCACTACGACGGCAAGCCGGTGCTGATCGACGTGTGGACCGCCGACGTCAAGGCGGCGACGTTCACGCTGGCCTACGAGATCTACCGTGAGAGCGACGACGGCCGCACCGTCTACGCGACCGCGCAGAGCACGCACACGCTCTTCTCCTTCGTCGACCAGCGTCCGCGTCGGCTCAACGAGACCGAGCGTGAGCAGCTCGGCCTCTACCTGGAGCCGACCCCGGTCGCCCGGGTCCGCTTCGGTGCGCCGGCGCCCAGCGACGCCGCCCACTACCCGGTCCAGGTGCGCTTCTCCGACATCGACGCCTACGGGCACTCCAACAACGTGATCTATCTGGAGTACTTCCAGGAGGCCCGGATCGCGGTGATGGGACGCGAGCTGGCCAAGCTCGCCGAGGATCAGGAGACCGTGACGTTCCCGGCGATGGTGGTCGCCGCCCAGCACCTGGAGTACAAGCGTCCGATGGTGCTCCGCTCCGAGCCCTACGACGCCTGGACCTGGGTCGCCCGGTGGGGCACCACCTCGATGGTGCTCGAGGCCCAGATCTGCGACACCGACGGCACGGTCGTGGCGCGAGGCCAGTTCGTGATGGTCTTCGTCGATCCCGAGACCGAGACGGCGATCCAGCCCGCCCCCGAGTTCCGCGCTCTGCTGGAGCGTGAGATCACCGCCGTGTGACGTGACTCACTCCTCGCGCTAGGGCGGGTGGTCCCAAGGTGGAGGGCCGTTGGTCCCGGGCTGTTTTACTTGAACGGTCCGGCCGTGGGGAGTGGAGGTCGGGCACAAGGTCTCGGGGGAGAGAAAGAGGAGACCTGTGGGAGAGGGGCACCCGGCCACGGGGCATGCCAGGGAGGACTCTCGGGAATCGCTCGGCCGCTTGGGGCGGCTGGACGCTGCGGCGCTGATCGCCGTCTTCGAGGCGGCGGTGGACTCGCTGATCGTGATCGACGAGCGCGGCGTCATCCAGGCGATGAACACCTCGGCACTGGAGAACTTCGGGTACGTCGAGGAGCAGCTGCTCGGCGAGGGCATCGCGATGCTCATGCCCGAGCCTGATGCGAGCCGGCACGACCAATACGTCGCCCACTACCGCGCCACGGGCGAGCGCAAGATCCTCGGCATCGGACGCGAGGTCACGGGCCGCCGCAGTGACGGCACGACCTTCCCGATGCACCTGTCGATCAGCGAGTTCCGCTCCGAGGGGCAGCGCCTCTTCCTGGGCATCTGCCACGACATCACCGAGCGCCGTGAGTTCACTGACCGGATCTCGGCGATGGCCCGGATCGACGCCCTCACCGGCTGCGCCAACCGCTCCGAAGGGATCCGCTTCCTCGACGACCTGATCGCCGCGCCCGATGCTGCGGCCGAGGGCATCGCGCTGCTCTTCGTGGACCTCGACGACTTCAAGCAGGTCAACGACAACCACGGGCACAGCGTCGGCGACATCGTGCTGCGCGAGGCCGCCAGCCGGATCGCCTCGCTCGTGCCCGAGGGGGGCATGCTCGCCCGGATGGGCGGGGACGAGTTCCTGGTCGTCGTACCGCTGGAGGGTGCGCTCGCCACGGCATCCCAGGTGGCCGAGCGGATCGTGCACGAGGTGGCGGTCCCGATCCCGGTGGAGAGCCGTCACCTCCGGCTCGGGGCGTGCGTGGGGATCAGTCGCTACCCGCGCGACGCCGACAGCGCCGAGGAGCTGATCAGCCTGGCCGACATCGCGATGTACGACGCCAAGCGCGGGCACCGCTCGCCGGTGCGGCTCTTCGACCCGGTGCTCAAGCAGCGCGCGGAGCGCAACTACGCGACCCTGAGCCGCCTCCAGCAGGGCATCGAGGACGGCGCCTTCGAGCTGCACTACCAACTCCAGTTCGACGTGATGACCCTGGAGCCGACCGGAATCGAGGCGCTGGTGCGCTGGCGCGATCCGGTCCGCGGCCTGGTCGCGCCGGGGGAGTGGATGGACCTGGCCCTGCAGTGGGGCCTGACCCCGGCGATCGGCCGGTGGGTGATCGATCGGGCCTGCCGCGACAACGCCCGGCTGATCGCCGAGGGCGTGCTGGACGTGCCGGTCGCGATCAACATCTGTGCGCCGCTCTTCGGCGAGCGCGACTTCGTCGACGTGGTCACCTCGGCGATGGCGACCCACGGCCTGCCGGTGGACCGGATCGAGCTGGAGGTGGTCGAGAGCGTCGCGATGACGCCGACCCCGGTGCTGGCCGCCAATGTCGAGGCGATCCGTCGGGCGGGGATCTCGTTGGCGATGGACGACTTCGGCACCGGCTTCTCCTCGCTGCAGCTGCTCAACCGCGGCACGTTCTCCCAGCTGAAGGTCGACCGCAGCTTCGTCGGGCGGCTGCCCGGGACGGCGTCGGACCGGACCATCGTCAGCGCCACCATCGACCTGGCCCGCAGCCTGGGGCTCACCACCGTGGCCGAGGGCGTCGAGGAGTTCGAGCAGCTCGAGCTGCTCCGGGAGATGGGCTGCGACCGCGCGCAGGGCTACTGGTACGCCCGACCGCAGCCGTACGACGCCCTCGTGGCCGCGGTGGCCGAGCTGCCGGCTCTGATCAGGTCGCGAGGGCTCACCGTGGCAGTCTGAGCAGGCGGCGCTAGGCCGACTCCTCGGCCTTCTCCGCCTCCTCGGTCTCCTCGACGGTGGCGGCCAGTGCCGTGCGCAGCAGTGCCCGGCTGTCGGGGGTGAGGTCGAAGAGCACCACGACGTCGACCAGGTCGACGTCGGCGCCGACGGCGGTCAGGCGCAGCGGGCGACCCAGCATGTTGAACTCGACCCCGTCGGCGGTGAACTGGATCGCCAGCTCGTAGTCCGGATCGAGCTGGGCCGCGTCGCGCCGGGGGAGCCGGGCGCGCAGGCCGACCTCGCTGAGGTCGACCAGCAGGCAGGTCGCCAGCGGCTCGAGGTCGCCGACGATGCCGAGCGTCATCGGGACGTTGACGTCGACCCGGCGGAAGGCCCGGCGGTCGAGCTCGACGGGCACGCCGATGGTGCGCAGCGTCCAGGTCTGGAGCCCGGTCTCGGTCGAGGCCCTGACGATCTCGGCTGGGATCAGCTGCTCCCCGGCGGTGCCCGACCAGGTCACGTCGATGGTGGTGCCGAGGTCGAGTCCCTCGGCGGCGGTCAGGGAGCTGGGCCGGCCGACGACGGCGAGCTCGTCGTCGTGGCGGAGCACGACGACGCTGTAGCGGCCGCCGGCGCTGGTGTGCAGGGCGGCCGTCTTGTTCTGGGCCGGGAGGTGGGAGAAGCTCATGTCGGGCTGTTGATCATGAAGTCGGCGGCGTGGGTGACGTAGCCCCAGAACTGCGCGTCCTGCTCCGGGGTGAGCTCGACGGCGTCGAGACCGGCCCGGAAGTGGGTCAGCCAGGCGTCGCGGGCCGCGGGCGTGACGGCGTACGGCGCATGGCGCATCCGTAGCCGGGGGTGCCCGCGCTCCTCGGAGTACGTCGTCGGGCCACCCCAGTACTGGGTCAGGAAGAGGCTCAGGCGCCTCTCGGCGCCGACCATGTCGTGTGTGGGATACATCGGAGCCAAGATCGGGTCGTGGGCCACTCCTTCGTAGAACTTCGCCACGATCTTCTCGATCGTCGCCTCGCCGCCGATCTCCTCGAAGAAGTTCTGCCCCTCGCTCATCCCTCCATTGTGCCGGACGACAGGGGTGGGGCGACGTGTTCGGGTGGAGATGGCAGGATCGTCACATGGCCACTACACGTATCGCTTCCACCGTTTGGGAAGGCTCCCTGTTCGAGGGTGCCGGCAAGGTCACGTTCGAGTCCTCCGGGATCGGCACCTACGACGTCTCCTGGCCCGCACGCTCGGAGACCAACGCGAACGGCAAGACCAGCCCCGAGGAGCTGATCGCCGCCGCTCACTCCGCCTGCTTCTCGATGGCCTTCTCCAACGGCCTCGCCAGCAACGGCACCCCGTCCCAGCAGCTCGACGTCTCCGCTGCCGTCGAGTTCACCCCGGGCACCGGCATCACCGGGATCGCGCTCACCGTGCGCGGCAAGGTCGCCGACCTGACGAACGAGAAGTTCGTCGAGCTCGCCCAGGAGGCCAAGGAGGGCTGCCCCGTCTCGCAGGCGCTCAAGGCCGTCCCGATCACGCTCGACGCCGCACTGGCCTGAGGCCGTGGCGTCGGTCCGGACCCGGGGAAGTATGCTCAGCACCGTGATGAACTCCCGCTTCGCCCGTCGGGCTGCCGCCGTCGCGGCCGCCGCTTCCGGGTTCACCCTGCTGATGACCGCTCCCGCCCTGGCCGCCGTGCCTGAGGGCTGGAGCAACCCGGAGCACGTCAGCGCCTGGTCGTGGCTGCTGGTGATCCTGATCCTGCCGATCGGCGCGGCGATCGTGATCACGCTGATCTTCTTCGGTCCCGGCTTCCTCAAGGGCAAGGGCTTCACCGGCGGTCAGCCGAAGCCCGTCCCCGGTGCCTCCAGCGAGCGCCGCAGCGCTCACTGAGCCACCTCTGACCGGCCTCGCCGGTCACTGACGTACGAAGGCCCGCCCCAGGATCTCCTGGGGCGGGCCTTCGTGTCTGCTGCCGCGGGCTCAGCGAGCGTCGCGCTCCTGGGCGGCCAGGGCGCGGGCGGCCAGGTCTCGGCCCTCGCGCACGTAGCGCTTGGCAGCGGGCTCGGCGGGCGAGCTCTCGAGCCAGGCGTCGCACTGCTCGAGCAGGGCGGGGGAGGCGGCCAGTCGCGGGAACATCGCGATCAGCGCCACCGAGGCCTTGTGTGAGCCGAGGTGCGTCCACAGCGTGTCAGCAGCGGTGAGGTACGTCGCCACGTAGGGCGCCAGCACCTCGTCCTGCCCGACCTGGTGGAAGGCCCCCGCGGTGGAGCGCATCGTCTCGTTCGGCGTGGAGGTGTCGACCATGACGGCCTGCCAGGCGGCCTGCTTGGCCTCCGCGGTCGGCTGGGCCGCCCGAGCGGCGGCGGCCTTCTCCTGACCCGAGATGGTCGGGTCGTTGTCGAGCTCGGCGGCGATCTCGCCCTCCCCGACGGAGCCGGACGCGGCGAGGCCGGCCAGCAGGCTCCAGCGCAGGTCCTGGTCGACGGCGAGGCCTTCGACGCTCAGGTCCCCGGACAGCAGGGCGCGCAGGTCGGCGATCGCCGTCTGCGAGCGGGCCGCCTGGGCGTAGGAGCGGGCGAAGGTGAGCTGGTGGTCGCTGCCGGGCTCGGCGGCCAGCAGCAGCTCACGCAGGCCCGACTCCCAGCGACCGGCCAGGGCGGCACGGTGGGCCGGGGCCGAGAACTGCGACACGGCCTGGGCGGCGTTGGCCGGGATCCGGGTGACGCCCCAGGCGTCGGTCTCGGAGCCGATGTTGGCCAGCACCAGGTCGACGTAGTCGGTGGCACTCATCTCGGCGTCGCGGGTCATGTCCCAGGCGGCGCCCCAGACCAGGGCGCGGGCCAGGGAGTCCTCGATCCGGGACAGCCCGGTCAGGGCGGTGGCCAGCGAGCGCTCGTCGAGCCGGATCTTGGCGTAGGCCAGGTCGGAGTCGTTGAGCAGCAGCAGCTCGGGCTGGGCCAGGCCGGCGGCCTCGGTGATCGCGGTGAGCTCGCCCTCGACGTCGACCTCGAGGTACTGGGTGCGCACCAGGGCGCCGGCCTCGTTGGTGTTGTAGAAGCCGATGCCGACGCGGTGGCGACGCAGGGTCGGCCAGTCCGGGTGGGCGCTCTGGCGGATCGCCAGCGACTCGTAGGTGCCGTCGGTGGCGACGCTGAACTCCGGGGTGAAGGTGTTCACGCCGGCGGTCTGGAGCCATTCGGCGGCCCAGGAGGTGAGCTCGCGGCCCGAGGACTTCTCCAGGGCGGCGAGCAGGTCCTTGAACTCGGGGTTGCCGAACTCGAACTCCTTGAAGTACGCCTGCAGGCCGGCCAGGAAGGGCTCCAGGCCCACCCAGGCGACCAGCTGCTTGAGCACCGAGGCGCCCTTGGCGTAGGTGATCATGTCGAAGTTGACCTCGACGGCCTGCAGGTCGTAGTTGTCGGCGGCGATCGGGTGCGTCGTGGGCAGCTGGTCCTGGGTGTAGCCGGTGACCTTGCGTGCGTTGGCGAAGCCGGTCCAGGCGTCGGAGAACTCGGTGACCTCGGCCTCGGCCCAGTAGCAGGCCCACTCGGCGAAGGACTCGTTGAGCCAGAGGTCGTCCCACCACTTCATCGTGACCAGGTCGCCGAACCACATGTGCGCCATCTCGTGCAGGATCACCGAGGTGCGGAACTCGTAGAACGAGCGCGGCTGCTTCGAACGCGGCAGGTACTCATCACGCAGCGTGACGGCGCCGGCGTTCTCCATCGCGCCCATGTTGTACTCCGGCACGTAGAGCTGGTCGTACTTGCCGAACGGGTAGGGGTAGTCGAACTTCTCCTCGAAGAAGGCGAAGCCCTTCTTGGTGACATCGACGATCGCCTCGCGGTCCATGAACGGCAGCAGCGACTCGCGGCAGTAGTGGCCCAGCTCGATGGTGCCGTGCTTGCCCTCGTAGGTGTCGTGCACGCCGACGTACTCGCCCGCGATCAGCGCGGTGATGTAGGTCGACATCCGCTTGGTCGGCTCGAAGGCCCACACGGCCTTGCCCTCGCCGAGCGAGGTCGGCTCGGGGGTGGGGGAGTTGGAGACCACGACCCAGTCCTCGGGGGCGGTCACGACGAAGGTGTACGTCGACTTGAGGTCGGGCTGCTCGAAGGTCGTGAAGACGCGGCGGGCGTCGGGGACCTCGAACTGGGTGTAGGTGTAGACCTTGCCGTCGGCGGGGTCGACGAAGCGGTGCAGTCCCTCGCCGGTGTGGCTGTAGGTGCAGTCGGCCCTGACCACGAGGGTGTTCTCCGCGGCGAGGTCGGCGAGCTGGATCCGCGAGTCGGCGTAGACCGTGCTCGGGTCGAGCTCGCGCCCGTTGAGGGTCACGGCGTGGACCGTGGCGCCGACCAGGTCGGCGAAGGTGGACGCGCCGGGGGTGGTGGCGGTGAAGGTGAGCGTCGTGGTGGACGCGAAGGTCTGCTCGCCGGTGGTGAGGTCGAGTTCGATGGTGTAGCCCGTGACGTCGAGAAGGGCAGCGCGCTCGCTGGCCTCGGCCCGGGTGAGGTTGGTTCCTGGCATGGTTCGATCCTCTCACCAACCTCGGAGCGGGTGCTGATTCTGGTGGTGTCGGCCACGTTTTGGGTCCCGTTTCACGCTCAGCGGGGTCCTCAGCACCTAAATTACAAAAATGTAGTTCGCTCCCCGGCGTGTCGCTCTTGACGACGAGCGACTAACTTACTCACGTGCCACTCCAGTCACAGGTGTCCCAGAACTCACGCCGAGCGCTCTTCGGAGCCCTCGCGCTGGCGCTGCTTCCTGTCTTCTGGCCTTCGGCTGGTTCGACACCGCGCGCGTCGGCCGATGCGGCTCCGTCGATCACGTTGTGTGTGGGATTCGACTCCTGCGCCAGCTCGGGTCGGTCCCACGACGGGTACAAGAGCGCCAAGTCGAGCATGTACTGGAACATGTACTCCGGCGTGAACTGCACCAACTACGTCGCCTACCGGATGATCCGGGCCGGGATGCCCTCGGCGCGGCCCGCCCAGCTCAAGGCCGGGATGGGCAACGCGACCTACTGGGGTGGTTCCTTCGGGAACCTGACCACCTCGACCCCGACGGTCGGGTCGGTCGCCTGGTGGAAGGCGAACACCAACGGGGTGGGCTCTGCGGGCCACGTCGCCCGGGTCGAGGCGGTCCTGGCGAACGGCGACATCCAGATCTCGGAGTCGAACTACGGCTCGGAGTTCTCCTGGCGCCAGATTGCCAAGAACGGCAGCCGTTGGCCGTCGGGATTCATCCACCTCAAGGACGCCACGCTGAACGCCTCCGCGGCGCCGACGGTGATCGGCTCGCCGCAGGTCGGTGTCGCCCTCCGTGCCAAGGTCGGCACCTGGTCGCCGGCCGCATCCAGCTACAGCTACCAGTGGTACGCCGGCGGCACCGCGATCAGCGGAGCCACGGCCGCCACGTTCACGCCGTCGGTCGCACAGCTCGGCAAGGCCATCCAGGTTCGGGTCGGGGCCTCGCGCAGCGGCTACGGCAGCGGGACCTCCTCGTCGGCCGCCTCGTCCGTGGTGCAGCCCGGCACCCAGGTCGCCACTGACGACCCCGCCGTCTCGGGCACCCCGCAGGTCGACGAGACGCTGACCGCGAACACCGGCTCGTACTCGCCCGGCGCCCAGAGCACCGCGGTGCAGTGGCTGGCCGACGGCAAGGCGATCTCCGGGGCGACCGGGACGACGTTCACTCCGAGCGCCGCTCAGGCTAACGCCCGGATCTCGCTCCAGGTCACCGCCGTGCGCAGCGGCTACAAGAACCTGGTGAAGACCTCGGCGGCCACCACCCCGGTGCTGGCTCCGACGATCAGGTCCGCGGCCGGCGCCGCCTCCCTCCAGGGTGCGCACCGGGTCGGTGAGGTGCTGACCGCGTCGATGCCCGCCACGACCCCGGCTGCGGTGACGAAGGTGTACTCCTGGTTCCGCGACGGCGTCCGGATCCCGGTCGCCAAGGCGGCGACGTACCGCCTCCGTCCGGTCGACGTCGGTCACACCATCAGCGCCTCGGTCGCACTCTCGGCCAAGGGCTACCTCGGCCGGTCGGTCAGGTTCGGCTCGGTGAGCGGGATCCTCACGCCCCTGAAGGCGACGATCCGCACCGACGTGCGCAGCTCGTCCTCGGTCTGGGTCAAGGTGATCCTGACGCCGCCGCTCGGCACGGTGCCCACCGGCACCGTCGACATCAAGGTCGGCAACGAGCTGCACCGCGGCGTGATCGCGAAGAACGGCAGCGTCCGGCTGCACTTCACCCACCCGGGGGCGGGTCGACGCACGATCAAGATCTACTTCAAGGGCAACGCCCGGTTCGTGAAGACCAAGGCCTCCACCACGGTGAAGATCCCGGCCGCCCCGAAGAAGAAGGCGCGCAAGTAGCCTGGGGGCATGACCAAAGCCGACTTCTGGTTCGACCCGGCCTGCCCGTTCGCCTGGATCACGTCCCGTTGGATCCTGGAGGCGGCTCAGGTCCGTGACATCGAGGTCACGTGGCACATCATGAGCCTCGCGTACCTCAACGCCGACAAGGACATCCCGGAGTCCTACCGGGAGTTCCTCAAGGACGCCTGGGGCCCGGTCCGGGTGCTCGCGGCGGCCGAGCAGCGCCACGGCAAGGACGTGCTGCTCCCGCTCTACACCGCGCTCGGCACCGCCCGGCACCTGGAGGGCAAGACGTTCACCCGCGAGGTGATCGCCGATGCCCTGGCCACCGCCGGTCTGGAGGCCGACCTGGCCGACGCGATCGACGACGGCTCCTACGACGAGGCGATCAAGACCTCCCACCACCTCGGCATGGACCAGGTCGGCAACGAGGTCGGCACCCCGACGATCGCGATCGAGGGCCAGGCGTTCTTCGGGCCGGTCATCTCCAAGGCCCCGAAGGGCGAGGAGGCCGGCGAGCTGTGGGACGGCTTCGTGCTGGTCACGAAGTACCCCTACGTCTACGAGCTCAAGCGCGCCCGCACGCACGACCTGGACTTCAGCTGATGGAGACCGACAGCTCCGTCGAGGGCCCCGAGGTCGTGGTCAACCTGGACGCCCAGATGGGCATCCAGGCGCTGATCCGGTCCCTGACCCAGGCCGGTGAGCTGCTCGACACCGTGACCGAGGCGGACCTGGGCCGCCCGACGCCGTGCGTGGAGTGGGACGTGCGCAAGCTCGCCAACCACCTGATCGCGCAGCCGCGGATCTACGTCACCATGCTCCAGGGTGCGCCGCCGGGATGGAACGGGCGCGAGGACTACGCCGCCCACCTCGGCGACGAGCTGCGCACCCGGGGCAACACCCTGGTCAACCTGTGGCGCGAGGTGCCCGCCGCCGATGCCCTGATGGTGGGGGACCCGGATTGGCAGAGTGCCGAGATCGCGGTGCACACCTGGGACCTGGCTGCAGCGCTCGGACGGTCGACGTCCGACCTCGACCAGTCGGTCGCCCAGCGGGCGCTGGTCACCCTGGACCGCACGCTCGGCCCGGTCCGGCAGGGGCGGGCCTGGGGCGACGCCCGTCGGGCACCCGAGGGTTCGGACGCCTACCAGCACCTGGCGGCGTACGCCGGCCGGATCGTGCCCTGGGAGCCGCCGGCCTGAGGCTGGGCGACGCCGACGCGGGGACGTGGGCGGTCGGTCATTAGGATTGAGCGGTGAGCAAGATCCTCAGCGCAGTCGCCTGGCCGTACGCCAACGGCCCCCGCCACATCGGCCACGTCGCCGGTTTCGGCGTGCCCTCCGACGTCTTCTCCCGCTACATGCGGATGGCGGGCCACGACGTGCTGATGGTCTCGGGCTCCGACGAGCACGGCACCCCGATCCTGATCGCCGCCGACGAGGCCGGTCTGACGCCGCAGGAGCTGGTCGACCTCAACCACCGGCTGATCGTCTCCGACCTGGTCGGGCTGGGGCTCACCTACGACCTCTACACCCGCACCACCACCGGCAACCACCACGCCGTCGTGCAGGAGCTGTTCAAGGGCGTCTACGAGAATGGCTACTTCGTCGAGCAGACCACGACCGGTGCGATCTCGCCCTCGACCGGCCGCACCCTGCCCGACCGCTACATCGAGGGCACCTGCCCGATCTGCAAGTACGACGGCGCCCGCGGTGACCAGTGCGACAACTGCGGCAACCAGCTCGACCCGGCCGACCTGATCGGGCCCCGGTCCAAGATCAACGGCGAGACGCCGATCTTCCGCGAGACCGAGCACTACTTCCTGGACCTGCCGGCCTTCGCCGAG
>NZ_JASLGR010000009.1 GCF_030150155.1 Nocardioides sp. | reverse complement strand
AGCGCCGGGAGGCCGGTGAGGAAGTCGAGCGCGCTGACCTGCTCGCCGGTGGTCACCATCTGGCCACCCTCGATCGCGGCGACCAGCAGACCGAAGTCGATCCCGCGCAGCCGCGCTCGGCAGGTCTCGGCCGTCGCCGTCCGGAGCAGGTGGGTGAGGACCTCGGCCTCGCGCCCCTCCTCGCCGGTCTCGAACTCGATCTTCCCGCCGAGTACGTCGACAGCGGTCTGCAGGTCGACCACCCGGGCCACCGGCTGCTCCTCGCCCTGCAGCGTGGCGCGGTGCAGGGCAGCGGCGGCGATGGTCTCGGCCCCGGCGATGGAGAACCGAGCCGAGACCCCGGAACGCTGGTCGACCGCACTGGACTCGCGCAGGTTGCGGGTGAACCGCGCCAGGATCTCCAGGAGGTAGTCCGGCACCTCCGCGACCAGGTGCGACTCCTGGCGGACCACCGCCATCTCGGCCTCGAGCTCGAGCGGGTAGTGAGTCCGGATCTCGGCGCCGAAGCGGTCCTTGAGCGGCGTGATGATCCGGCCGCGGTTGGTGTAGTCCTCCGGGTTGGCGCTGGCCAGCACGAGCACGTCCAGCGGCAGCCGCAGCACGTAGCCGCGGATCTGGATGTCGCGCTCCTCCATCACGTTGAGCATCGCGACCTGGATCCGCTCGGCCAGGTCGGGCAGCTCGTTGATCGCCACGATGCCGCGGTGGCTGCGCGGGATCAGGCCGAAGTGGATCGTCTCGGGGTCGCCCAGCGAGCGGCCCTCGGCCACCTTCATCGGGTCGACGTCGCCGATCAGGTCGGCGACCGAGGTGTCGGGGGTGGCGAGCTTCTCGGTGTAGCGCTCCTCGCGGTGCTTCCAGGCCACCGGCAGGTCCTCGCCCAGCTCGGCGGCGCGGCGCCGGGAGGCGTGCGTGATCGGCTCGTAGGGGTGCTCGCCGAGCTCGGAGCCCTCGATCACCGGGCTCCACTCGTCGAGCAGGCCGACCAGGGTGCGCAGCAGCCGGGTCTTGCCCTGGCCGCGCTCGCCCAGCAGGACGACGTCGTGACCGGCGATCAGGGCGCGCTCGAACTGCGGCAGCACCGTGTCGGCCAGACCGTGCAGGCCGGGCCACGGGTCCTCCCCCGCCCGGAGCCGGGCCAGCAGGTTCTCGCGCAGCTCGGTGCGCAGCGGCCTGGCCTGATGGCCCGACGCGCGGAGCTCCCCGAGCGTGCTGATGGTCGGTCGGGGGGACGGTGAGAGTGCATCGGTCGACACCACGTCCTCACGCTACTGCGCTGCGCAACAGGTCGCAGGCCAACTAGGGTTGATCTGATGCTCGGACAACTCCAGGCCTGCCCCTGCGGCACGCCGACGCCGTACGACGCCTGCTGCGGGCGCCTCCACCGCGGGGTGGACCAGGCAGCCACCGCGCTCGACCTGATGCGCAGCCGCTACGCGGCCTACGCCGTCGGGGACGCCGACTACGTCTGGCGGACCTGGCACCCGCGGACCAGGCCCGAGGCGATCGACCTGGAGAGCGACCTGACCTGGACCGACCTGACCGTGCACGGCTCGGGCGAGGACTGGGTCGAGTTCACCGCCTCCTACCTCTCCGGCACGGGAGCGGGCAGCCTGCACGAGCTGAGCCGCTTCTCCCGGCGCGCCGGTCGCTGGTTCTACCTCGACGGGGACGTGACGTGAGCGTGCCGCTCGGTCAGCTCGAGCCCAGCGACGCGATCTCGCGGGTGCTCTTCGAGGCCGTCGTCGCGATGTCCTCCGACCTCGACCTGCACAGCGTCCTGGCCCGGATCGTGGAGTCGGCCGCCGAGCTGACCCACTCGACGTACGGCGCCCTGGGCGTGCTCGACGCCGAGGGCACGCTCAGCGACCTGATCACCTACGGCGTGGCGCCGGAGCAGAAGGACGCGATCACCGAGTTCCCCGACGGCCACGGAATCCTCGGCCTGGTCATCGCCCACCCCGAGCCGATCCGGCTCGAAGACCTCCAGGCGCACCCTGCGTCCTACGGCTTCCCGGCCGGTCACCCGCCGATGAAGACCTTCCTCGGGGTGCCGATCAAGATCCGCGGCACCGTCTTCGGCAACCTCTACCTGACCGAGAAGGAGGGCGGCTACACCGACGACGACATCGCACTGGTCCAGACACTTGCGACGGCGGCAGGCGTCGGCATCGAACGCGCCCAGGCGGTCGAGGACCGTGCCCAGCTCGCCGTCCTCTCCGACCGCGAGCGGATCGCCCGCGATCTGCACGACCTGGTCATCCAGCGGCTCTTCGCCACCGGCCTCTCCCTCCAGGGGCTGGCCCTCAAGGCACCCGACGTGGCCGGAGACATCGGCAAGGCGGTGCAGGCCCTCGACCAGTCCATCCGCGACATCCGCGGCACCATCTTCGAGCTCCAGCACCGCGGCGGGGACTCACTCCGCCTGGAGATCCGCGAGCTGGTCCGCGAGTACATCCCCCTGCTCGGCTTCGCCCCCTCGACCCGGCTGATCGGCCCGGTCGACACCGCCATCCCCGGGGCGATCCGCCCGCACCTGATGGCGGTCCTGCGCGAGGCGCTGTCGAACATCTCCCGCCATGCGCACGCCCGCAACGTCGAGATCGAGCTGACCGCAGGTGCCGACGTCGCCCGGATCGAGATCCTCGACGACGGCGTCGGCGTGGCACCCGGCGTCGCGATGTCGGGGCTGCGCAACATCTCCAAGCGCGCCCGCGACCTGGGCGGGTACTACTCCCTGGCTCCGCGCCAGGGCGGCGGCACCGTGCTGACCTGGGAGGTCCCGCTCAAGCAGGACTGAGCCCGGCTCAGGAGCCGAGCAGCTTGCTGGCCAGGACCGCCGCCTGCGTACGCCGCTCCAGGCCCAGCTTGGAGAGGATCCCTGAGACGTAGTTCTTCACCGTCTTCTCCGCCAGGCTCATCCGCTCACCGATCTGGCGGTTGGTCAGCCCCTCGGCGATCAGTTCCAGGATCCGGCGCTCCTGCTCGGTCAGGCTCTCCAGCTCCGGTGCCACCGAGGGACCGTTGCGCACCCGGTCCAGGACCCGCTGGGTCAAGGAGATGTCGATCAGGGACAGGCCGGCCGAGACCGAGCGGATCGCCGAGACCAGGTCGGCGGTGCCGATCTCCTTGAGCAGGTAGCCCGCAGCCCCGGCCATGATCGCCGAGAAGAGCGCCTCGTCGTCGTCGTACGACGTCAGCACGAGCGCCCGGATCTCGGGCGCCACCGCCCTGATGTCACGGCACACCTCGATCCCGTTGCCGTCGGGAAGGCGGTTGTCGAGCACCGCCACGTCGGGCCGCAGCTCCGGGATCTGACGTGTCGCCTCGACCGCCGAGCCGGACTCCCCGATCACCTCGATCTCGCCGGAAGCCTCCAGCAGGGTGCGCAGTCCGTCACGCACAACGGCGTGGTCGTCGAGGAGGTAGACCGTGATCACGGGGCCAGGCTGGCATATCGACGGGAGTTTTGACCAAGCATTGTCCGAACCGGCGAGGGGATCGCCTCCGACCAGCTCGACGGGGCAGAATGCTCAGGTGCTTCCCCGCGCAGCCGATTCCCCAGAGGTGAACCCCACCGCTCCGCTCCACCAGGTCGGTGGCGCGGTGGTGCCCCGACCGGTCGGCAGCCACATGAAGGACCGCGAGGCGATGGCCCAGATGCTGACCAACGGGTCGGTCGGCGTCGCCTATCAGCCGATCGTCGATCTGGCCACGCACCAGATCTGCGGCTGGGAGGCGCTGGCGCGCTACACCCCGAACCCGGCCGTCTACTCGGCACTGGACCTGGTCGAGGCGGCGCGACTGCACGGCCTGCTCGACGAGCTCACCTGGACCGTCGTCACGCACGCGCACGCCACCCTGTGCGCGGCGGCCGAGATGGTCGACGTGCCGCTGCTGCTGACGGTCAACGTCGAGCTGGAGCAGTTGCACAGCGACAACCCGCTCTTCACCCGGATCGCCGACCTGCCCTGGCCCTCCAACACCCGGCTGGTCCTGGAGATCACCGAGCGCGGCCAGGACCTGTGGCACGACGGCTACGCCCGGGCCGCCCGTACGCTGAGCGAGCACGAGATCCTGCTCGCCCTCGACGACTTCGGTGCCGGGGCCGCCCGCCTCACCTTCCTGCAGCACCCGCAGTGGGCGCTGGTGAAGTTCGACCGCCAGCTGATCGCCAGCGACGGCCGCACCGAGCAGATCGTGATGAGCCACACCGCCCGGATGTTCGCCGAGCTCGGCGTCCTCTCCGTCGCTGAGGGGATCGAGACCCCCGGCCAGCTCGCCAGCGTCAAGGCACTGGGGATCGAGCTGGGCCAGGGCTACCTGCTGGGCCGTCCGACCTCGGCGGAGAACGTGCTCTCCAGTCTGGCCGTCAGCAACCTCTAGCCGAATTCCGGGTTCACCACCGCCGAGATCCGGGTTCACCACGGCCGAGATCCGGGTTCACCACGCGCGAGATCCGGGTTCGCCCCACCGGGTTAGGGCTTGCGGCCCCGCATCGCCACCTGCTCGGAGAACAGCGCCTTGCGCAGCGTCCGCCGCCCGGCCTCGTCGGCGTGCAGGGTCACCACGAGCTCGACCCGGGGCGGCTCCTCGGTGGCGAGGCTACGGACTCGGAACACCTCCCCGAGCAGAGCGAACGGCTCGCCGCCGACCTCGAAGCTCGCCTCCAGCGTCGTACCCGCGACAAAGGCGACCGCGTCGGAGGGCCGCACCGAGCAGCGCAGCGCCGCCTCGGCGACGTCGAGGGTCAGGCCACGGATCGAGGTCGGCGTGCCGGCCAGGCCGGGGTCGAGCGGGATCGGCGAGAGGGTGAGCCGGATCTCGCGCTGCACCGGCACCCGGACGAAGTGGCGGCGCTGCACCGCGACGATCTCGCCGCGCGGCTCGACCCTCACGGTCGGCGTCCCGTCGACGACCAGGCGCTCGACGACCACGACCTCCTGCCGCTGCATCGAGGACTCCCCCTGCCAGAGCAGTCCGTACGCCGTCCCGAGCGCGCCCGGCACTCCGTCATCCATCCGCAAGGTGAGCAGCGGCTGCTCGACCCCAGTGACGATCGCCGGAAGGTGCCGGTCCTCGTCGTCGATCAGATGGACAGGGTCGAGGACCGCGGGCGTCATCGCCGGTCTCCCTCCAGCTCGAGTGTGACATCGGCCGGGACACGTACGTCGTGCCCGATCCAGATCAGGGTGCGTGGCGGCTGTCCGACCGTGTCGTCGAGCAGATCCGCCACCAGCCGATCGGCGGTCGCGGTATCGAGATGAGCAGTCGGCTCGTCCAGAACCAGGACGGCCTGGTCGGCGAGCACGCTGCGGGCGACCGCGAGGCGGGCGCGCTCCCCGCCACTGACGTCGGAGCCGCCCTCTCCGATCCGGGTGTCGAGCCCGGCCGGCAGGGTGTCGAGCCAGGGGCCGAGCTGGGCGGCGTCGAGCGCTGCCGCGACCTCGGCGTCGCTGGCCCCGGGCTTGGCGAACCTGATGTTCTCGGCCACGGAGCTGCCGAAGAGGTGCGGGTCGTCGTCGACCAGGCCGACGTGGCGCCGGACCTCGTCGCCGGTGGTGTCGCGGAGGGACACGTCGCCGAGCCGGACCTGTCCGGTGGTCGGGTCCAGGAAGCGGAGCAGCAGCGCCGCCAGCGTCGACTTGCCCGAGCCGCTCGGGCCGCGCACGTGCAGCGTGGTGCCCGGAGGCACGGTCAGGTCGACATCGCCCAGGACCGTACGGCCGCCGCGGGTGACGGCAGGGTGGTCGAGCACGACGGTCAGGTCGGTCAGGGGCACCAGGTCGGTCGGATCCGTAGTAGCGGGCTGTTGTCCCAGGAGCGCGTCGAGGCGGGCCTGAGCCGCAGCGACACGGGCCGCGCCCGCGCCGGCCTCGGCCAGGGTGCCGAGCGGTTCGGCCAGGGCGAGCGGGGTGAGGATCAGCAACGCCGCGACCGGGCCGCCGTGGGTGCTGGAGCCGGTCGCGAGCAGGACCGCGACCGCGGCGACCGCCGCCCCCGAGGCGACCAGGCTGAGCGCCTTGGCCCAGGCCAGCGCACGGGTGCTGGCGGTCAGGGCGGCGGTGGTCCGGGCCCCGGCAGCGGCGATCCGGTCGAGGGCGGCGTCGAGCGCACCCCAGCGGCGCAGCTCGGCGGCGGTCTCGACGAGGTCGGCGACCCTGTCGCTGACCTCGGCGCGGCCGGCGACGGCGGCGGACTCGGCACGGGCGGCGCCGCGGCGTGCCAGCAGGAAGACGAGGGTGCCGACGCCGACGGTCAGGAGCGCGATCACCACGGCGGCGCGCAGGTCGAGCAGGGCGGTCACCGCGATCGCGATCACGGCCATCAGCGCGAACCCACGCACCGGCACCTTGACCCGCAGCTCACGGTCCAGGACGGCATCGACGTCGTCGACGACATGGCCGAGCAGCTCACCGCGACGGCGCCCGGCCCTGCCGAGCCCGGTCGGCACCAGCGGGATCAGGGCGTCGTAGACCTCCACCCGGGCCCGTGCCAGCAGGCGCAGCGCATGGTCGTGGGAGACCAGCCGCTCGGCGTAGCGCAGCACCGGCCGTGCGATCCCGAACGTCCGCACCCCGACGATCGCAACCATCAGCATCAGCACGCCGGGGTGCGCCGAGGCGCGTACGATCAGCCACCCCGCCGTGGCGGTGAGGGCCACACCGCTGGCCGAGGCGAGGCCCTCGAGGATCCAGGACCAGCCGAGGCCCTTCCGGTGTGTCTGTCCGCTCCGTCCTGCGCCCGACCCCCCGCGAGATCCGGGTTCACCACCGCCGAGATCCGGGTTCGTCACCGCCGAGTTCCGGGTTTGCCCCGTGCGAGATCCGGGTTCGCCACTGGCGAGATCCGGGTTCGTCACCGAGGGGGTGGGAGTGGGGCGGCTCTGGGTGGTGCGCCCCGTGTCGGCGTACGGCGTCACGAGCGGGATCACCCGGTCGGCCAGCTCCACCAACGCGGGTCGGTGTGCCACCAGGACCACGCTCGACCGCCGGCCGAGCTCGGCGACGATCTGGGCGATGACCGACTCGGTGACGCCGTCCAGGTGCGCGGTGGGCTCGTCGAGGAAGACCCACGGGCGGTCGGCGAGCAGGACGCGCGCCAGGGCGAGGCGGGCCCGCTCCCCCGCCGACAGGCCGAGGCCGCTCTCCCCGATCTCGGCGTCGAGGTCGGTGATCCGCTGGTCGAGGCGTACGCGTTCCAGCACGGCCCGGAGGTCGGCCTCGGTAGCCTCAGCCGCGGCCAGGCGCAGGTTGTCAGCCACCGAGCCGGCGACGAAGACCGGCCGCTGCGGGAGGAAGGCGATCTGGGTCGACCAGTCCGGGCCGAGGCGGACACCAGTGCCTGCACCCGTGCCCGCCCCCGCGACCGAGATCGCCCCCGCGGTCGGCACGAGCTCCCCGGCCAGGACGCTCAGCAGCGTCGACTTGCCGCACCCCGACGGACCGACCAGGGCGGTGACGCCCGGACCGCCGAGGTCGAGGGTGACCGGGGCGAGCGCGGCGACGGTGCGCCCCGGATAGGTGACAGTGACGTCCTGAAGGTGGAGCGTCTCGGGCACCGAAGCGTGGTGGACCCGGATCTCACCGGTGGTGAACCCGGAAGTCGAGCGTGGTGAACCCGGATCTCGGCGGGGGTGAACCCGGATCTCACCGGTGGTGAACCCGGAAGTCGCGCGTGGTGAACCCGGAAGTCGGCTGAAGACGGCGGCGCCCTCGGCGGCGGCGTGGAACTCCGCGCCGACCCGGCGCAGGGGCCAGTACGCCTCCGGGGCGAGCAGCAGGACGGGCAGCGCGATCGACAGCGAGACCGAGCCCTGCGCGAGCCGGAGGCCGATCGTGACGGCGACGACCGCGACCGACAGCGTCGCGACCAGCTCCAGGACGACCGAGGAGGCGAAGGCGATCCGCAGGGTGCGCATGGTGCGGACCCGATAGGTCTCGGTGACGGCACCGATCACCTCGGACTGGTGCCGCGCACGGCGGAACGCGACCAGGGTCGGCAGGCCCCGCATCACGTCGAGGAAGTGACCGGCCAGGTCGCTCATCGCCTGCCACTGGCCCTCGGCCTCGTTGCGGGTCGAGACGCCGACCAGGATGCCGAAGATCGGGATCAGCGGCAGCGTGAGCACGACGACCAGGGCCGACCACAGGTCGCAGAACCCGATCGCAATCAGCACCAGCGGCGGCAGGACCACCGCGAGCACGAGCGCCGGGACGTAGCGGGTCAGATACGGCTCCACCGCCGTGGCACCGCGGGTGGCCAGGGCGGTGAGGGAGCCCACCGACTCCCCCGACTCCCCCGAGACCCCAAACGCCCCCAAGCCCTCAGACTCCGCCAGCACCCGCCGCCGTACCGACGCGCCGACGATCCCGGCCGCCTGCGCGGCGGCCACGTCGGAGAGCCACCCGATCTGGGCCCTCAGGGCGAAGATCGCCAGCACGGCCCCGCACCACGGCGCCACCGAGCCGGGCCCGATCGCGGTGAGGATCAGCTTCGAGACCGCGAACGCCTGCGCGATCACGAGCAGCGCGCCCCAGATCCCGGCCCCGACCACGAAGCCCAGGGGGCGTCGGGCCGGAGCCAGGGCGCGGCGTACCGCGGGGTCGAACGGGCCTGCGGATCGGGTCGACCCAGCCATCAAGGGACCCTCAGTGCTCGGTCGCCGGGATGTGGTCGAGCAGCACCCGGTGCCGGAACACCCAGTAGGTCCAGGCCTGGTAGCACAGCACCAGCGGCGTGAAGATCACCGCGACCCAGGTCATCACCTTGAGGGTGTACGGCGACGCCGAGGCGTTCGACACGGTCAAGGACCACATCGCCGAGGTCGAGGAGGGCATCACGTCGGGGAAGAGCGCCGCGAAGAGCCCCGCCACCGCCAGACCGATGCCGACGAAGGTGCCGGTGAACGCCCAGCCCTCGCGACCGGCCTTGAGCGCGATCCACCCGCCGACCAGGGACAGCGCGGCGATCACGAAGAGCACCGCCGAGCCGACGGAGCCGGTGTGGGCCTGGAGGAAGCCGAGGAAGACCAGGGCGAGCACCGCCGCGATCACCAGCACCCGGAGCGCGATCTCGCGGGCCATCACCCGGATCGAGCCGTCGGTCTTGAGCGCCAGGTAGATCGCGCCGTGGGCCACGAAGAGGGTCAGCGTGACGAACCCACCCAGGATCCCGATCGGGTTGAGCAGGGTGAACAGCGAGCCGGTGAAGTCCTTGGTCTCGTCGATCGGGACACCCCACACGATATTGGCGAAGGCCACGCCCCACAGGAACGCCGGCACCAGGGAGCCGACGAAGATCGCCCGGTCCCACCAGCCCTTCCAGGTCGCCCCGGGGCGCTGGTGGCGGTACTCGAAGGCGACGCCACGGATGATCAGCGCCAGCAGGATCAGCAGCAGCGGCAGGTAGAACCCGCTGAAGAGGGTCGCGTACCACTCCGGGAAGGCGGCGAAGGTGGCGCCACCGGCGGTGAGTAGCCAGACCTCGTTGCCGTCCCAGACCGGCCCGATCGTGTTGATGATGGCGCGACGCTCACGGTCGTTGCGCCCGAGGATCGGCATCAGGATGCCGACGCCCATGTCGAAGCCCTCGAGGACGAAGTACCCGACCCACAGGACTCCGATGAGGATGAACCAGATGGTGTGCAGTTCGATGCCGAACAACATGACTCAGTCTCCTCAGTACGCGAAGTTCATCGGGCCGTCGGACTTCTCTCCGAGGCGTGGTGTGGGTGGCTCCTCGAACTCCGGAGCGCCGGCCTTGACCGTCTTGACCAGCAGGCCGACCTCAATCACGGCCAGGACGCCGTACAGCAGGGTCAGGGAGACCACCGAGATCCAGGCCTCGGTCGTGCTCACCCCGGGCGAGACCGCCGACTGCGTCGTCATCAGGCCGAAGACCACCCAGGGCTGACGCCCCATCTCGGTGAAGATCCAGCCCATCGAGTTGCCCAGCAGGGCCATGATCGGCAGCGAGATGGCGAACGGTCCGATCCAGCGGTACGTCGGCACCCGGCCGCGTCGGGTCAGCCAGAGCAGCAGCGCGCCGCCGCCCACGGCCACGGTGCCCAGGCCCATCATCCAGCGGAAGGACCAGTACGTCACCGGGATGATCGGGGTGTAGTCGACGTCGTAGTACTTCGACCCCGGATCGGTGCCGTAGGTCGCCTTGTACTTCTCCTGGAGGTTGTAGATCCCCTGCACCTTGCCGTCGAAGGTGCCGGTGCCCAGGAAGGAGAGCACACAGGGCACCTCGAGTGCCCACTTCTTGTGCTCGCCGTCGCGGGTGCCGATGGTGAGCACCGAGAACGGCGCGCAGGAGTCCGAGGTCTCCCACAACGCCTCGGCGGCGGCCATCTTCATCGGCTGGACCTCGGTCATCACCTTGCCCTGCATGTCGCCGGTGATGCCGACGCCGACGAACCCGACGATCGCGATGATCGCGCCGAAGCGCAGGCCGAGGCGGTAGAGCCCCCGGTCAGCGGCGCGGCGCCAGTAGAGCCAGCCGCAGATGCCGACGATGAACATCGCCGCGGTCATGTACGCCGCCAGGATGACGTGCGGGAAGGTGACGAGCTGGACCTTGTTGAACATCACGGCCCAGAAGTCGGTCAGCTCGGCGCGGCCGGTGACCTGGTCGTAGCGGTAGCCCACCGGGTGCTGCATCCAGGAGTTCGCCGCCAGGATGAACCAGCTGGAGAAGAGCGTGCCGAGGTGGACGATCCACATGCAGGAGACGTGGAGCTTGCGTGGGAGCTTGTCCCAGCCGAAGATCCACAACCCCAGGAACGTCGATTCGAGGAAGAAGGCGAGCAGTGCCTCGATCGCCAGCGGGGCGCCGAAGACGTCGCCGACGAAGCGGGAGTAGTCGCTCCAGTTCATGCCGAACTGGAACTCCTGCACGATGCCCGTCACGACACCGATCGCGAAGTTGATCAGCATCAGCTTGGCGAAGAACTTGGTCAGACGGAGCCAGTGGGTCCGACGCTCGAGGTTGCGGTCGCACAACCACAGCGTCTCCATCGCAGCGACCAGGGCGGTGAGCCCGATCGTCAGCGGAACAAACAGAAAGTGGTAGACGGTCGTGATGCCGAACTGCCACCGTGCGATGTCCAGAATGCTGTCCACACCTTGACCATACGCCTGCTTGTGCAAACTTTCACAAGCGCCCTGGGGCCCAATTTTTCGTGCGTCGGTCCCACCTGTCCGACCCCCGACCCCCCTACCGTACGCTCAAGGTGAGATGGGCACATTGCGAATCGCATGGAGGGTCGCCTCCGCCGGCAAGGGCGGTGGCGGTGTCGGCATCGCCAGCGCAGGCTTGCTCGCCCTGCTCGTGGCCGAGGCACGCCTGGCGCGCAACCACATCGGCCGTGCGATCCACCCCGTCGCCGACGCCGACGGACGCTATGGCGAGGGGCCCGAGGAGTCGGTGCTGCGCATCGGCGTGATCGGCGACTCCTCCGCAGCCGGCTACGGCGTGCACACGCCGGAGGAGACCCCGGCGTTCGTGATGGCCTCGCAGGTGTCCGAGATCACCTCCCGGCCGGTCCAGATGACGTCGTACGCCGTCGTCGGGGCGCGCTCCTTCGACCTCGCGACCCAGGTCGCCCTGGCCCTGGAGGACGGGGTCGACGTGGCGGTGATCCTGATGGGCGCCAACGACGTGACCCACATGGTGCCCCCGGCCCGGGCCGCGCGGTACATGAAGGACGCGGTGCTGGCGCTGCGCCGAGCCAACGTCACCGTCGTCGTGGGCACCTGCCCCGACCTCGGCACGATCAAGCCGATCCTGCCGCCACTGCGCGACATCGCACGGACCTGGTCACGCCACCTGGGCACCGTGCAGTACGCCGCGGCCCAGGTCGCCGGCGCGCACCCGGTCTCGATCGGGTCGCTGCTCGGCCCGGAGTTCTACGCCAACCCCAAGACCCTCTTCGGCCCCGACGGTTTCCATCCGTCGGCGGAGGGCTACCGCCGGGTCGCGACGTTCCTGGCCGAGGAGATCGCCGCGACCCTGCCCGCGACGCGGGCCTGATCCTGCCCCACCTGCGCCCGCCCCTCCCCCGAGAACGACGACGGCCGCCGCCACCCCGAGGGGCGACGACGGCCGGTGCGTCGGTGACGCGAGGTCAGTCGTTCTGCAGGATCGCCAGCAGGCGGAGCAGGTTGGTGTAGATCCAGACCAGGCTCACGGTCATGCCGAAGGCGGCACGCCACGACTCCCGCTCGGGAAGACCGGCGCGGATGCCGTTCTCGACCATGTCGAAGTCCATCACCAGCATGCCGATACCGAGCACGAGGCCGATGATCGCGGTGACCAGGCCGAGGCCGCCGAAGCCGAACAGGCCGATCGAGCTGCCGAACAGGCCGAGCACGAGCTCCATCAGGGACAGGCCGATCATGCCGAAGACGGCGGCCATGATGATGGTGCGGAACTTGTTGCCCACGCGGATGTTGAGGTACTTGTACGCCGCCAGCGTGCCGGCGAACGCGGCGAAGGTGCCGATCACGGCGCCGGAGACGACGTTGCCGCCGAACTGCGCGTCGAACATCTTCGACAGGCCACCGAGCGCCACACCCTCCAGGGCGGCGAACGCGATGACCAGCCCGGGGCTGATCACACGCTTGAAGCTGTTGACCATCGACAGCACGAAGGCGCCCAGCGAGCCGATCATGGCGGCCGAGTAGAGCGGCGCCAGGTCGGCGTTGGAGTTGACGTCCGGGGTCGCGACCCAGGTGGCCAGGGCGGCCACGATCACCACGCCGAGCGTGATGGCGGTGCGCTGGACGACGGAGTCGATGGTCATCCGGCCGCCACCGACACCTGCGGGGGCGCCGGTGATCACGGGGGCGTCACCGAAGCCGGCGTACGACTTGCCGTTGAACCCCTCGGACTTGTTGAACACCGGGTTGTTGCTCTGCATGGTGGGTCTCCTTCTAAGGACTCACTCGATAGAACGTGACAGGCTGTCGATAAGTTCCGGGTTGGTCAGACTTCTTGCAGGTAACCCCGCGGTACCCCACCTGGGGCTCGAACCCAGACTGAAACGTTTTTAAGACGTCTTCCTCTGCCGATTGGGATAGTGGGGCGAGAGCGCTCAGCCTAGCGACACGGGCCGGCCCAGCAGGGCCGATCGGAGCCGCCGCCGCTCGCGCAGCGACGGACCTCACCGCTCGCGCAGCGACCAGGCGATCCCGTCGAGGATGTCGGACTCCGAGACCACGATCTGCTCGACCGGAACCCGGCGCAGGATCCGGCTCAGGATCAGGCCTCCGGCGGCGATCACGTCGGCACGACCCGGGTGCATCCAGCCCAGGGTCAGCCGCTCGCTCACCGTCATCGCGACCAGCTGGTCGACCAGGGCATGGACCTCGGCGACGGGGAGCACCGCCTGGTCGATCGCCTCGCGGTCGTACGCCGCCAGGCCGAGCACCCCGGCCGCGAGCGTCGTGATCGTGCCCGCGACCCCCACCACGGTGGCGGCCCGGGACGGGTCGACCGGGCACTGGTCGAGCTGGTCGTCGATGTCGCGCACGCAGGCGGCGACCTCGGCCATCGTGGGCGGGTCGCAGCGCAGGTGACGCTCGTGCAGCCGGACCGAGCCGATCTGCATCGAGTACGCCGTGGTCGGCGGGGCGCTCAGCGACGCCCCGCGGATCAGCTCGGTGGAGCCGCCGCCGATGTCGACCACCAGCACCGGCAGCGCCGGGACGACGGCGAGGTTGCGGACCGCACCGTCGAAGGCGAGCGCCGCCTCCTCGGAGCCGGCCACCACCTCGACCTCGACGCCGAGCCGGTCGCGCACCCCGTCGGTGAAGACGTCCGCGTTGCCCGCATCACGGGTCGCCGAGGTGGCGACGAAGCGGATCCGCTCCGCGCCGTGGGCACGGATCAGGTCGGCGTACTCCTCGATCGCGGCGAACGCCCTGGTCAGGGCCGCCTCGCCGATCACGCCGGACTGGTCGAGCCCCTCGCCGAGGCGGACCATCCGGGCCTCCTTGACCTCGGCGCTCAGGGTGGCGTCGGCGCCCTCGCCGGCGAGCGTGCCGATCAGGAGCTTGATCGTGTTGGTGCCGCAGTCGATCGCGGCGACCTTCACGAGGCCGACTCCGCAGCCTCTGCGATCGCCTCGGGCGTCACACAGCAGCCCGACTCCCACCACGGTCCGAGGGCGTCGAGCACCTCGTCGCCGAGCGGGTTGACGCCGCGCCCCTGGGCCAGCGCCTGGCCGGCCAGGACGTGCAGGCACTTGACCCGGGTCGGCATCCCGCCGGCCGAGATGCCCTCGATCTCAGGGACGTCGAGGTTCGTGGCCTCGGCGATCGCCGTGCGGGCGGCGAGGTAGGACTCGTGCGCACGCTGGTAGGCCGCGGCGAGCTCGGGGTCGCTCCCCAGACGCGCCTCCATCTCCTTCATCACGCCGTTGGACTCCAACGTCGAGATCCGGGAGGTGGCCCGCGGACAGGTCAGGTAGTACGTCGTCGGGAACGGCGTGCCGTTGGGCAGGCGCGGCTCGGTGGTGACGACGTCGGGGAGCGAGCACGGGCAGCGGTGGCCGATCTCGTGGATGCCGCGCGGCACTCGGCCGAGTTGAGCGGCGATCGCGTCGATGTCGGACTGGTCGGTCACTGGGTCTCCGTGATCTGCTGTTGGGGCTGACTGGCCTCGGTCGGCGGATCGCCGGCGAGCTCAACCGAGTCCCACACCGTCGACCACCAGGCCACGGAGCCATGCTCGCCTACCGTGGCGGGGTCGCTCAACTCGCCGTTGGGCTGGATCCGGTTGCCGTCCTGGTCCAGAGCGACGTACGACGTCTCCCCCGGCATCACGTAGCCGAACCGCTGGCGGGCCTGCTGCTCGATGTAGGCAGGGTCCTTCCAGCGCGCCTTCTCGGTCTGCAGCGAGTCGATCGCCTTCTGCCGCGAGGCGATCTCGCTCTTGATGTCGTCGATGCTGCTGCGCTGCTGCAGGTAGGCCTGCAACGAGGAGGCGAAGGAGAGCACCAGCACGGCGCAGACCAGCACCAGCACGATCGCCTTGCCGGTGATCTTCGGGCGCTTGCGCAGGTCGACCTTGCGCAGCCGTGCCGCAGCCGACGCGGCGGCCGCACGGGCCTCGGCGGCGCGCTTGGTCGCGCCGGCCACCCGGCCGGGACCGGACCGTCCGCCCGGACGGCGGGCGCCATCGGAGTCGCGGGATCCGGTTCGCTGAGCCACCCGCCCATCCTCCCTGACGCGACCCCCGACTCCGGGCATCACACTCCGGTGCCGGCGAACTCGCTGCGGCTCAGCGGTCGAACCAGGCCAGGTTCTCGATCAGCCGCGGCTCCCCCGGGTTCAGCTCCAGTGCGCGTACGGCGGCCGCGCGTCCCTCCACCCGCGCACCGGACCAGTAGTCGGCCACGGCGAGCTCGTCCCAGGCCCGCCAGCCGTAGGCGCTCGGGTCGAGGAAGAGGGTGTCGGGGCTCGGCACCTCCAGCTGGGTGGCCTGGCGGGCGTAGAGCGCCGCCAGGGCGTACCGCTCCCGGCCGCGCTCGATCCGTGCGGCCTCGACCAGCGGCTCGGCGCGGTCGGGTCGACGCGCCCACGCGCCGAGGTAGCCGTCGACGAGGACCTGCGGGTCCGCGCCGATCCGCTCCTGCACCCGGACCGCCTCGAAGCCGGCGTACCACTGCTCCTGATCCCAGCCCTGGTGGTTGGCCGCCCGGATCCGGTAGAGCTCCAAGGACCGCTCCAGGTCGCCGGCGTCGCGCCAGGACTGGGCGAGGTAGAACTGGGTGCGCGGGTCCTGGGGGTCGCGCCGGTACTCGGCCTCGAGCACCTCGGCGTCGCGCTGGTAGGTGTCGGGGTCCTGGGAGCGGGCGCCCTCGTGGTGGACCTGGGTCAGCGGGCGCTCCAGGTTGCCGATGCTGGCGCCGTCGAGGTGCAGCGCCTCGTGCAGCGCGCCGCGCCACTCCCAGGCCGCGTGCAGCCGGATCAGCCCGATCCGGCGATAGTGCAGGTGGTCGTAGCGCACCGGGAGCGTGTAGCCGTCCAGGGTGAGCTCGGGCCAGGCCTCGGGGTGGTCGACCATCTCGTCGTCGGCGTCGAACCAGAGCACGTAGTCCTCCGCGCCTGCGGCAGGCAGCGTCCGGGCGGCGTCGAGCGCCTCCTGGCGGTTGTGCCCGAAGTTCACCCACGGGCGCTCGATCAGGAGACCCGGCTTGTCGGCCATCAGGGTCCGGATCAGGTCCTGGGTGCCGTCGGTGGAGCCGGTGTCGGAGATGACCCACCAGTCGATCAAGGGGCTCAGCGAGCGCAGGCTCCGTTCGAGGACGTGCGCCTCGTTCTTGACGATCATGTGCAGACCTACGCCGGGCATGGGCGCATCGTAGGGTCCCTACACTGTCCGCCGTGACCCGACGCCCCTCCCGTTCACTGGCTGCTCTCGCGCTCTCCCTCCCCCTCGCCCTGGGCCTGGCCGCGTGCGGCTCGGGCGGATCGGACACCAGCGCCCCCTCGGCCTCGGCGAGCGCGCTGACGCCGGTCGACACCCTGATCAACTCCGGGCTGCGCTCCCTGCAGGCCGGCGACACCGACGTCGCCTCGGCCTCGTTCAAGGCGGCGCTGGAGATCGACCCGAAGAACGTCTTCGCGAACTACAACCTCGGCTACATCGCCCAGATGGCGGGCCAGACGAAGCAGGCGCTGTCGTACTACGACGCGGCGCTGGCCACGGACAAGACCTTCGCTGCCGCGCTCTACAACAAGGCGTACCTCACCGAGACCACCGACCTCGACGCGGCGATCGCGCTGTACCGCCGGGCCCTCGACACCGCTCCGAACAACGCCGACACCCACATGCGCCTCGGGTTCGCGCTGCTGCACCAGGGCAAGAAGTCCGAGGGCGAGAAGGAGCTCGCGGCGGGGATCAAGCTCGACCCGACGATGAAGAACGTGACCGCGCCGACGTACGACAACTGACTAGACCAGTTGCAGGGACGAAGGTCCCGGCTTCGCGGCGGCGTCGTCTGCGCGCACTAGCGTCGGCACGTGCCGAACTCTTCAGTCCGTTGGATCACGCTCTCCGCGACCGGCGCCATCGCCGCGATCGCCGTCACGGGTGGCCTCGGCGCCGGTCCCGCCCACGCCGCTGACAAGGTCCGCGTGATCAAGGGCTGCTACAGCACCAAGACCACCAAGCTCCGCATCGTCGACTCCTCCAAGTCCTGCCGCAAGGGCGAGGACCAGATCATCTGGGTCCGGGGCAACACCCAGGG
>NZ_JASLGR010000027.1 GCF_030150155.1 Nocardioides sp. | reverse complement strand
CCCAGGACGGCGACCACGGTGCCGACCATGCCGAGGAAGAAGTACGCGCCGAACCGCCGGGTGTGGGGCCGGGCCACCAGCGCGATCGGGACGACCAACGCCAGCACCACGGACGGGAACAGGTCCTGGACCGTGTGCCGGGGGAAGATCGCGTTGAGCACCGCGGCGAAGAGCGCGGGCACCAGCACCACGAAGACGAGTCCGGAGAAGAACCCGCTCAGCGGTGTCACCACCGGGTGGTCCTGGTGGCGCCAGGCTCGCGAGACGACGGGCAGTGCGGAGTGTGCGTGGCTCATCGGGTCTCCTCGACGTTGAGGTCTGACCCTTCGAGGCTACGCCCGCCCGGCCGCGTTGGGGAGGTGCAACGCGCCCGAGCGGGTCAGAAGACCGTGTAGTGCAGCAGCAGCCAGATCGGGGCGATCGTGGCCAGCAGCGAGTCGAGCCGGTCCATGATGCCGCCGTGACCGGGGATGACCTGGCTCATGTCCTTGACGCCCAGGTCCCGCTTGATCACGGACTCGACCAGGTCGCCGAGCACCGCCATGCTGGCGCCGATCACGCCCAGGGCGATGCCGACCCACCAGTCGCCGTCGAGCATCAGCACGACCAGCAGCACGCCCGCGATGCAAGAGGCGACCACCGAGCCGACGAAGCCCTCCCAGGACTTCTTCGGCGAGATCACCGGGGCCATCGGGTGGCGGCCGAACAGCACGCCGGCGACGTACCCGCCGGTGTCCGAGGCGACGGTGACCAGCACGAAGGTGATGATCCCCTTGACCCCGTCGTCGATCCCGGTCTCGCGCCAGGTGCCGCCCTCGGCGAGCATCAGCGCGACGAACGAGCCCAGGAACGGCAGGTAGATCAGGGTGAAGACCGCAGCGGTGGCGGTCCTGACGTAGCCGTCGATGCCGCGGTGCAGCAGCCAGAGCATCAGCACCAGCGCCGTCACCGCGGTCGCCGTGACCAGGGCGGGAGCGCCCCAGAAGTAGGCGACCACGATCATCACCGCGCCGCCGATCATCAGCGGCTGCTCCGGCAGGTCGATCTCCTTGACCAGGAGTCCGCGACGCAGCTCCCAGATGGCGACGACCAGGACGGTCACCACCATCGCAAGGAAGGCCGTCTTCCAGAAGAAGAGGGTCGCGGCGACGAGCGCCAGGAGGACGACCGCCGAGCCGATGGCAGCCTTGAGGTCACGGCCAGCGCGACCGTGGTCCTTCGCTGCCGGAGTGGAGGATTGCGACATGTGTTCCGAGCTCGAGGTCAGACCTCGAGCAGCTCGGCTTCCTTGGACTTGAGCAGCTCGTCGATGACCTCGGTGTGCTTCTTGGTCAGTGCGTCGAGGCGCTTCTCGGCACCGGTGACGTCGTCCTTGCCGACCTCGCCGTCCTTCTCCAGCTTCTCCAGGTTCTGCTTGGCCTTCTGGCGGACCTGGCGGACCGCGACGCGACCGTGCTCGGCCTTCTCCTTGGCCAGCTTGATGAACTCCTTGCGGCGCTCCTCGGTCAGGTCGGGGAAGACTGCGCGCAGGATCTTGCCGTCGTTGGACGGGTTGATGCCGAGGTCGGAGTCGCGGATCGAGCGCTCGATGGCGCCCATCGCGCTGATGTCGAAGGGCGCGATGTTGATCACGCGCGGCTCCGGGCTGGTGAAGGTGGCCAGCTGCTGCAGGGGCGTCTGGGTGCCGTAGTACTCGGCGGTGAGCTTGCTGAAGACCGCGGGCGTGATGCGACCGGCACGGATCGTGTTGAAGTCCTCCTTGGTCGCCTCGACGGACTTGCCCATCTTGTCGTCGGCCTCGTTGAGGATGTCGTTGATCACTGCTGCTCCCTGGTCTGATCTGGTCTGATCGGGTCTAGTTCGTTCGCGTACGTCGCGGAGGCTGCTCAGCCGGCGCTGACGAGCGTGCCAATCTTCTCACCCTGCACGACGCGCAGAATGTTGCCTTCGGGCTCCATGCCGAAGACGACCATCGGCATCTTGTTCTCACGGCAGAGCGTGAAGGCCGTCTGGTCCATGATCTTGAGACCCTTGGTGATCGCCTCGTCGTAGGTCAGGTGGTCGTACTTCGTCGCCGTCGGGTCCTGGTTCGGGTCGGCGGAGTAGACGCCGTCGACGCCGTTCTTGCCGACCAGGACGGCGTCGCAGTGGCTCTCCAGGGCCCGCTGGACGGCGACGGTGTCGGTGGAGAAGTAGGGCATGCCCATGCCGGCGCCGAAGATCACGACGCGGCCCTTCTCCATGTGCCGGATGGCGCGGCGCGGGATGTACGGCTCGGCGACCTGACCCATCGTGATCGCGGTCTGGACGCGGGTGTCCACGCCGAGCTTCTCCAGGAAGTCCTGGAGCGCCAGGCAGTTCATCACGATGCCGAGCATGCCCATGTAGTCGGCGCGGACACGGTCCATGCCGCGCTGCTGGAGCTCGGCGCCGCGGAAGAAGTTGCCACCACCGGTGACGATGGCGACCTGGACGCCGGCATCGACGACGGCCTTGATCTCGTGTGCGATCGCCGACACGACGTCGGGGTCGACCCCGACCTCCCCGCCACCGAAGACCTCGCCGGAGAGCTTGAGCAGGACCCGCTTGAACGCAACTGGCACCCCGAAACCGTATCGGACCCGGGGCCGTCGCACTAACCGCCGTACGCCGCGCCAGGCTCGCCCGGGGCGACGCTCGGGCTCCGACCCGGGTGCGGCCCGGGTTCGAGGGCAGTGAAGGCGTCAGAAATCACAGAACCCGCCCGGGTGACCCGGGCGGGTTCTGGTGAGATCTAGGCGATCAGGCTCAGGCGCCGACCTCGAAACGCGCGAAGCGCGTGACGGAGGTGTTGGCAGCGTCGAGAACCTGCTTGACGCTCTTCTTCGCCTCGAAGACCGACTCCTGGTCGAGCAGGACGATCTCCTTGAAGAAGGCGCCGATCCGACCCTCGACGATCTTGGCGACGGCAGCCTCCGGCTTGCCCTCCTCCAGCGTCTTCTTGGTCAGGACGTCCTTCTCCTTCTCGACGACGTCCGCGGGGACCTCGTCGGAGGTGAGGAACTGGGCCTTGAGTGCAGCGGCCTGCTGAGCAGCCTGCTTGGCGGCAGCCTCGTCACCCTCGAACTGGACGAGAACGCCCAGGGTCGGGGGAAGGTCGGAGGCCTTCTTGTGCAGGTAGACCGTGGTGGTGCCGTCGAAGTAGGCGACCTCACCGAGCTCGATCTTCTCGCCGATGGTGCGGGCCAGCTCGTCGACGGTCTCGCCGACGGTCTTGTCGCCCAGCGAGACAGCCTTGAGCGCCTCGGCGTCGCCGACCTTGTTGGCGTCGGCGGCGTCGGCGATGGCCTGCGCAGCGGTGATGAACGCCTCGTTCTTCGCGACGAAGTCCGTCTCGGCCTTGAGGCTGATCAGGGCGTTGCCCGAAGCGGCCACCAGGCCGGCGGAGGCCTCGCGCTCAGCGGCACGGGCGGCAGCCTTGGCAGCACCCTTGACGCGGAGCAGCTCGACGGCCTTGTCGAAGTCGCCGTCGGTCTCGTCGAGCGCCTTCTTGCAGTCCATCATGCCGGCCTGGGTCAGCTCACGGAGCTTCTTGACGTCGGCAGCGGTGTAAGCCATGTCGTTCCTTTTCTGGTGCGTCGGTACGAAAGTGGGCGGATCAGGCCTCGGCCGGAGCCTCGGTCGCGGGGGCCTCGGTGGCCTCAGCGGCCGGAGCCTCAGCGGCGGGGGTCTCGAGCAGCTCGCGCTCCCACTCGGCCAGCGGCTCAGCAGCACCCTCGGTGCTCTTCGCGCCGGAGCGGGCGATCAGGCCCTCGGCGACGGCGTCGGCGACGACGCGGGTGAGCAGACCGACGGCGCGGATGGCGTCGTCGTTACCCGGGATCGGGAAGTCGACGTCGTCGGGGTCGCAGTTGGAGTCCAGGATCGCGACGATCGGGATGCGGAGCTTGCGCGCCTCCTCGACGGCGAGGTGCTCCTTGTTGGTGTCGACGATCCAGACGGCCGACGGAACGCGACCCATGTCACGCAGACCACCGAGGGTCTTCGTCAGCTTGTCCTTCTCGCGACGCATCTGAAGGAGTTCCTTCTTGGTGCGGCCCGAACCGGCAACGTTGTCGAAGTCGAGCTCCTCGAGCTCCTTCATGCGGTTGATCCGCTGGTGCACGGTCTGGAAGTTGGTGAGCATGCCGCCGAGCCAACGCTGGTTGACGTAGGGCTGGCCGACGCGCGTGGCCTGCTCGGCGATGGCCTCCTGGGCCTGCTTCTTGGTGCCGACGAACAGGATCGTGCCGCCCTTGGCGACCGTCTCCTTGATGAAGGCGTAGGAGCGGTCGATGTAGGCCAGCGACTGCTGCAGGTCGATGATGTAGATGCCGTTGCGCTCGGTGACGATGAAGCGCTTCATCTTCGGGTTCCAACGACGGGTCTGGTGTCCGAAGTGGACGCCGCTCTCGAGGAGCTGGCGCATGGTCACGACTGCCATGATTTTCTCCAGTTGCTAGTTTCAGTTTGCTGCTCGTACGACGGTCGCCGTGCAAGCCCTGGCGTCTGCGCGTGACCCGACCTGATCGCTCAGGACCTTCAGGTCACGCCCGCGGAGGATCACCCCGGCCTGGACCGGAGTGACGCGGCCTGCGGACGCGCGAAGTCAACCCGTGAAGGTTGCTTCAGCCAGCGTAGACGTTCGCCGGGCGCAAGAGCCAATCCCACGCTCCCCCGTCCCGTCCGACACTCGTGTCCCTCGACGGACCACCTGCCCTCCACCGTCGTGGCTGCGTGGCCTCTGTCCACACGACGGTGCCGTCTCGCTGCGTCCGGAGGCGTGGTGCGGGCAGCGTGGGGCCATGCCCAGCAGCCCTTCGCGCCGCTCCGCCGGCGCCGTGCGGACCCGGCTTCCCGCCGCTCTCATCCTCGTCGTCGTCTGGATCGGTTCACTCGGAGCCGCGCAGGCCGTCGGGGAGCCGGATCCGCAGGGCGTGTGGCCGCTGAGCCCGCAGCCGCAGGTGCTGCGCGCGTTCGATCCGCCGGACCTGGTCTGGGGCGCGGGCCACCGCGGGGTCGACCTGGCCGCCCGGGCCGGCCAGGAGGTGCGCAGCGCCACGGCGGGCTGGGTGAGCTTCGTCGGGGTGATCGCCGGAGTGCCGATCGTCGTCGTGGACACCGGGACGGTCCGGACCACCTATCAGCCGGTGATCGCCGCCCTCGCCCGCGGCACGCCGGTCAGCGCCGGGCAGGCGGTCGGGACGATGGCGCTGGTCGGCTCGCACTGCGCCGAGCGGCTCTGCCTGCACTGGGGGCTGATCCGCGACGCCGACGACGTCTACCTCGATCCGCTCTCCCTGATCGGGCTCCGCCGGGTGCGGCTGCTGCCGCTGTGGCGCGACCAACCGGTGGCCGACGGCGTCGTGGGTCGGCCCGCTGGTGGTGCTGGCGCTGCCGCGACGGTGGGAGCGTGGGCCGGGTCAGGCGCGTGGGTGCGCCTGCGTGAACGCTCGTCGCAGCCGGTCGGTGCTGACGTGGGTGTAGAGCTGGGTGGTCGCCAGTGAGGCGTGGCCCAGCAGCTCCTGGACCGACCTCAGGTCGGCGCCGCCCTCCAGCAGGTGGGTGGCGGCGCTGTGCCGCAGGCCGTGCGGCCCGATGTCGGGGGCGCCGGGGACCTCCGCGATCCGCCGATGGACCAGGGTGCGGACCGCACGCTGGTCGATCCGACGTCCGCGTGCCCCGAGGAACAGGGCCGGACCGGCGCCCTCAGCCACGATCGCGGGTCGGCCGCGGCGCAGCCACGCCTCGAGCGCCTGGGCAGCGGGGACGCCGTAGGGCACGGTGCGCTCCTTGCGCCCCTTGCCCAGAACCCGCACGACCCGGCGGTCGGCGTCCACGTCGTCCACGTCGAGGCCGACGAGCTCGCCGACACGGACCCCGGTGGCGTAGAGCACCTCGAGCATCGCCACGTCCCGGAGTCCGACCGGGCTGCCGTCGTCAGCGGCGGCGACGGCCTGGCGGATCAGGTCCTCGGCCTCGTCGGCGCGCAGCACCGCCGGGAGCGGGCGCAGTGCCTTGGGTGAGCCGAGCGTGGCGCCGACGTCGGTCGGGATGCGGCCGGTGCGGGCGAGCCAGGCGGTGAACACCCGGGCGGCCGTCGCACGCCGCGACAGCGTCGTCCGGGAGCGTCCCAGGCTCTGCTGCTTGGCGAGCCAGCTGCGCAACAGGCGCAGGTCGATCCCGTCGACACTGTCCACCCCGAGTCGGGTGGCGTGGTCGAGGAGCTGGGCGATGTCGCCGACGTAGGCCCGCACCGAGTGCGGGGTCAGGTCCCGCTCACTGACCAGGTGCCGTTCGTAGTCGCCCAGCAGGCGCGCCCAGACCTCACTCAGCGCCTCGGGCGCCTCAGGCGCCTCGTCGAGGTGCTGCTCGCTCATCGCCTCAGCCTAGTGGCTCGTGTCAGAGGTTTGGAGATGGTTGGCGTGCTCGGGGTGCGTGCCCCGAGTGCGCGAACCGACCACCAACGTCTGACACGAGCCACTAGGGCGGGAGGTCCTCGGCCGGCTCGTCGGGACTCGCCAGCCGCCAGCCGCCGGCCTCGAAGACGACGAGCCGCTGCTCCTCCAGGCGGCGGATCATCCGCTGGGCGTCGAGCAGCCCGATCCCGGCCACCGTCGCGATCCGGCTGACGTCGGCCGGCCGGGCCAGCGGCACCGCCTCCAGCAGCTGCCGGGATCGGGTGTCGAGCCGGTCGCGGCGTCGGGTGGGTGCTCGCAGCGGCGCCACCGTGACCTCGCCGGGGCCCGTCAGGAGCTCGACGACCTCGGGTCCGGTGGCGGTCAGGACCGCCGCGCCGGAACGGATCAGCTCGTGGGTGCCACGTGAGGCCGAGCTGGTGGTCGGCCCCGGCACAGCCATCAGCGGACGCGAGAGTCGACTGGTCCAGTTGGCGGTGTTCAAGGCCCCGCTGCGCACCCCGGCCTCCACGATCACGGTGCCGGCCGCCAGGCCCGCGATCAGGCGGTTGCGGGCCAGGAAGCGCAGCTGCATCGGCGCGGTGCCCGGTGCCAGCTCCGAGACCATCGCCCCGGTGGCGAGCGCGGCCTCCACGATCGGAGCGTGGGCGACCGGGTAGACCCGGTCGAGGCCGTGGGCGAGCGCGACGATGGTGCTGCCGCCGGCGGCCAGGGTGGCGCGATGGGCGGCGATGTCGATCCCGAACGCCCCGCCGGAGACGACGACGTGGCCCGCGTGGGTGCACTCGGCTGCGATCAGGGCGGCCTGCTCGACGCCGTACGTCGTCGCCGACCGCGATCCGACGATGGCCACGCGCGGCACGAGCCGGTCCAGGCGTTGGCCGCGCACCCACAGACCGAGCGGCACTCCCCCGCGCCCGGAGAGCTGCCCCGCATGGACCAGGTCCTCCAGCGGGGCGGGCCACTCCTCGTCGCCGGGGATCACGTAGCGCGCACCGATCTGGGCGCCGACGTCGAGGACCGTGTCGGGCCGCAGCGCCGTCAGACGCTGGGCGGCATCGGTGACGACCTCGGCGGCCAGCAGGTTGGCCCGTATCAGCTCCAGTGCCCGTGGCGCCCCGAAGCGCTCGACCAGGTCGGCCACGCGGGGATCGCCGGGCTCGAAGATCAGGCTCAGCACCAGCCGGTCGCGGCGCTCCTCCTCCAGGCTCGCCGGGCTCATCGCAGGCCTCCGCCCCGGACGAGGCGCTCGGGCAGCGGCGCCCCGGTGCGCAGCGCGAGGGCGGCGTGCAGCTCGGCGATGCCGGGCCGCTCCCGTTCGCCCAGGTCCGCCAGCGTCCAGGCGAGGCGCTGCACCCTGACGATGGCGCGGTGGGTGAGCACGCCCTGCCCCATCGCGCCGTCCAGCTCGCGGGCCGCGTCGGGCGCCAGCGGCCACTCCTCGCGCAGCGCGACGGCCGGCACGTCGCTGTTGAGCCGCCAGCCGGTGCCCGCGTAGCGATCGGACTGGCGCGCCCGGGCCCGGACGACCGCCTCCCGGATCTCGGCACTGGCGCCCGCAGGTCCGTCCTGGTCGCCGGGCACCGAGGGGCGGAGCTGGCGGGTGATGTCGATCCGGTCGAGCACCGGCCCGCTCATCCGACGTTGGTAGTCGCGCTTCTCGGTCGCGCGACATCGGCACACCGCTCGAGGACTCCCCTCGTTGCCGCAGGCGCACTGGTTGGCGGCGAGCACGACCAGGGCACGGGCGGGGAGCCTGACCGTCTCCTCGCCCCGGGAGACGGTGATGTCGCCGTTCTCCATCGGGTCGCGCAGCGCGTCGATCACGTCTGCCCGGAAGTGCGGGAACTCGTCGAGGAAGACGACGCCGCCGTGGGCGAGGCTGATCAGGCCGGGGCTGACCTTGCCTGAGCCACCGCCGACCAGCGCCGCCTTGCTCGCATCGTGGTGCGGTGCGGTGTAGGGCGGGCGCCGCGGCAGGCCCTCGGCCGGGTCGAGTCGGCCGGCGAGGGAGCGCAGGGCGGTCAGCTCGACGGCGACGTCGGGCTCCAGGTCGGGCAGCAGTGTCGGGAGCCGTTCGGCGACCGAGGTCTTGCCGCACCCCTTGGGCCCCGAGAGCAGCAGATGGTGGCCGCCGGCGGCGGCGACCTGTGCCGCGAACTTGGCGTCGGCCAGTCCGCGCAGGTCGGCCATGTCGACCTCGCTCAGACGCTCCTGGCCGCGCCACCCGAGGAAGGTGCTGGCCGGCACCCCGCGCACCGGCTCGGCGCTGGGCATCTCGTCGTGACGCAGCTCGGCGACCACCTGGGCCAGCGAGCGCATCCCGAGCACGTCGACGCCGGGCACCATCATCGCCTCGCCGACCTGGGTCTCGGGCACGATCACGCGGTGCACACCGTGGCGCACCGAGGCCAGCACCATCGGCAGGACGCCCGCTGCCGGGCGCAGGCCGCCGTCGAGGGCCAGCTCTCCGATCAGGGTCAGACCGCCGAGCACCTCGGGTGCCAGCACGCCGGTCGCGGCGAGCACAGCGACCGCGATCGCGAGGTCGTAGTGGGTGCCGACCTTCGGCACGTCGGCGGGTGAGAGCAGCACGGTGACGCGTTGGTTGACCGGCCAGTCCAGGCCGCTGTTCTGCACCGCCATCCGGGCTCGATCGCGGCCCTCGTTGAGCATCGCGTCGGCGCGGCCGACCAGGGTGGTGCCGGGCGTGCCGCTGGAGACGTCGGCCTGGACGTCGATCAGGTGACCGAGGGCGCCGGCGAGCGCGACGGTGTGCGTGCGCGCGAACATCAGAGCAGGCCCCGGACGTGATCGAGGGTGGCCTCGCCGCCGGGCGGCTTGAGCACGGCGACGAGATCGATCCGCACCCCCGCCGGGCGCAGCCCGCGCTCGGCGGCCCAGCGGGCGATCAGGACGCGGAGCCGTTCCAGCTTGGTCGCTGTGATCGCCTCGTGCGGCGTCCCGCAACGCAGCCCGCGGCGGGTCTTGACCTCACAGGCAACCAGATCACCGCCATCGCGCAGAACCAGGTCGAGCTCGCCGACCGAGCATCGCCAGTTCCGGTCGAGCACCACCATCCCCTTGCTCCGCAGCAGGGCCGCTGCCAGCTCCTCGCCCTCGGCCCCGAGCCGTTGCGCCGCCGTCCTGACCATCGCCCACTCCTGTCCGCCAGGGCCGCGACGGGTTCGCGACCGGCCTTCAGCGTGCGCGCTACCCGACCCGTCGATCGGGCGAGCGCCCGTGCCTGTGGAGGAACGCCGAAGGCCCCGGACCCTGGGGAGGGTTCGGGGCCTTCGGCGGGACGGATGAGGCAGATGGGACGAGTGCGGGGCGCCGAGCCTTCAGACGTCGGTCGGCATCACATTGGTGCCGCTCTTCATCCGCTCCCGGAAGCTCCCGGTCGGCCACTCACGGTCGACCAGCTTGTCCATGAACTGGCGCAGCGTCCGATGCCCGTAGGACGGCGCGACGTGGTCGACCACGGACCAGTACTTCGCCGCCTCCAGGTAGTAGGCGACCGGCTTGAGCTGCTTGGAGTACCTGCCCAGCCTGGTCAGGCGCGCGATCTTCTTGTCCCACGACGCCATCGTGACGACCTCCCACTCCGGGGTGCGGCCGTTGACCTCGAACATCATCTCGCCGGCGCCCTTGAGGGTGACGGTGTTGTCGGCCGTCCACGGCCCGCCGACCGGCAGCACCCGGCCCAGGGCGTCGTCGTCGAGCACCTGGTTGACGATGAACTCGGCCAGGTCCTCCCGGGCGATCGGGTTGACCACGCTGTACTCGCCGTGGTCGAAGATCCGGTACTTCAGGCCGTTCTTGACGTCACCGAAGGTCGCCGACATGTAGGGGTAGTACGCCGTGGGGCGGATGATCGTCCAGGGCAGCGCGCCGTGGTGCTGGCCGATCAGCTCCCCCTCGACCTGGAGCTTGTAGACCTGCGGGATCAGCTCGGGCCGGTAGGCGCCGAAGTCGCTGATCTGGATGAACTGGCGGACCCGGTGGGCCACGGCGGCCCGGATCCCGTTGACCACCGCCTCGTGATCGACCTGGCGGCACTCCTCGGCGTCGTTGGGGCGCCGACCGCTCAGCAGCGAGATCACGACCGCCGTGGGACCACCGGCCACGGCGGTGACCACGTCGCCAGCCCGGGTCGGATCGCCGACCACGACCTCGGCGCCCGCGAACTCGGGTTCGTTCTTCACCTCGGCCGAGCGGGCCAGCACGACGGGGGCGTACCCGCGTCGGACCAGCTCGGGGACGAGCGCCCGCCCGATGTAGCCGGTGCCGCCCAGAACGACGACCCGCTCGCCGTCGCCCTGCCCGGTCGGGCCGGTGACGTAGGTGTCGGAGGTGCTGGCCAGCAGCCGTGCCCTCAGCTCGCGACTGTGGGTCTGGGCGGCGGCGACATCGAGGTCGGTGATCGTACTGAAAGCCATATGTAGATCATATATTCATTGCGAGGGGCGGGGAACCCTTCCTCCAAGTTCACTCAGACCGACGCCGAGCGGACCGCCGCGTCGTCGTACTGCACGAAGGCCTTGCCGACCAGGACAGGGACGATGTGCTCGGTGACGACCGCGACGTGCGCGGGGTGCGAGCCGTAGGCGCGCCACGACTCCTCGGAGTCGAAGCGCATGTGGAACCGCAGTGTCGCGTTGCCCTCGCTCAGGCCAGCATCGGGCGCCACCTCCCCGCCGAGCAGGCCCGGGATCTGGCCGGGCAGCCCCAGCAGGGCCTCGGTGATCGCGTCGAGCTGGCCGGCGGTGATCTCGGGGACGAGGGTCAGGTGGCCTACGTGGTGGAACATGCGTCAGTCCTTCGTTGGTGAGTGCGGGTCAGTGCAGCTCGAGCAGCGAGCCGTGGCCGTGGATCCGGGCGTCGATGCCGTTGGCCCGGAAGGCGTGCCACATGGTGGCGACGTTGATCGCGATCACCGGCTTGCCGAGCTCCCGCTCGAGCTCGGCGGCCACGGCGACGCACTCCAGGTTCGTGCCGCACTGGATGAGTGCGTCGACATCGGGGCCGTCGACGGAGAGGAACGCCTCACGCAGCGTCTCGGGAGACTCCTCGGCGATCGAGGTGGCCGAGGCCGAGCACAGCCCGGTGATGGCCGCCACCTCGAAGCCGAGCTCGGTGAAGTACGCGACCACCTGCTCGTCGCCGACCGGCTGGTACGGCGTCACGATGCCGATCCGACGAGCACCGAAGGCCCGCAGTGCCTCCCCCGCCGCCGTCGCGCCGGTGGTGACCTCGAGGCCGGTCAGGTCGCGGACGTTCTGCTCGAAGGCGGCATTGCCGGCCACGCCGCCCCAGAACGTCTCCGCGCTCATCCCCATCACGACATAGTCGGGCCGGCAGGTCATCACGATCTCCAGCGCCGAGGGCAGCGCCTCGTTGAGGCACTCGCGGAAGAGGCCGAACGCGTCGGCCGAGTCGAGCGCCGGAGCCGAGATCATGATCCTACCGGTGTGCCAGCTGCAGTCCTCGGGCCGCAGGTGGTGGAACTCGCGCTCCACCGAGGTGTTGGTGGACGGCAGCACCAGGGCGAACCGGCGCCCCTTGGTCGCCGCCGTGGCCACCCGCGCCGGAGGGATCACGGTCTCCGCATCGATCATGTGTAGATGATATACGAACTGCGGACGGGCGTCAGCCGATCAGCTGCACCCCGCCACAGTCGGGCCTGCCCCGCACCGTGATGTCGGTGTTGCCCAGCGTGATCCCCAGCTTCGAGAGCAACGGCAGGATCAGGCTCGACAGCAGCGGCGAGACCACCGTGTTGAGCAGCGGCGTGACCACCCCGCCGGTCACAGCCGAGAGCGTCGGGTTGAGCAGGCTGCCCAGCACTCCCCCGATCGCGTTCGACGCGGTGGAGAGCTGGACGTCGGCCGCGGTCAGGTTCAGCACGCTGCCGTGACTGCCCGAGACCGTGTACGTCGGCGGGAGCGCGGGTGCCGGCGGGTAGGTGATCACGACACCGGAGCGGGTGTCGCTCACGATCGCCGCACCGACCTTCGCGACCAGACCGACCGGGTCCAGGCCGAGGGCCCGCAGGGCGAGGGCCAGCAGCGTGCCCAGACCCGGGACGAAGTCGAGGAACTTCGCCAGCGTCACGTTGAGCTCCACCGTGCTCCGGTCCGGGGGCACCACCGCCGCACCGGTGTGGACCAGGAAGGTCGCGCTCTCCGGGGTGCAGCCGAGGCCGGTGAGGGTGGCGTCGCCGCTGGCGACCTTGACCGCGAGGGCCACCCTCCCCGACGTCACGCCCAGGGCCGCGGTCGCGCTGAGCGGCACGTCGACGTCGAGCTGGACCTGTGCCCCGGCTGCGAACGGCTGCGGCGAGTCGGTCGGCGCCCCGCAGGCGATCTGGGGCGGCTGGATGAAGGTGAAGCTCACCCCCGCCAGGCCGGGCACCAGCAGCGACCCGGCCAGCGCACTGTTCCCGCTGGCGGCCACCACCGCCGCGGTGACCAGGTCGAGGGCGTTGACGGACCCGCTCAGGCCGCTGGTCGGTCCGCCCGTGGTGAGGGCCAGGATCGAGCCGAGCGTGATCGCCGGCACCGTCACCGGAAGGTGGAGCAACGAGCTCAGTGCGGAGACGTCGGCGGTCGGTTCCTGGGCCGTGATGGCGGCGACCGAGGCGAGCGCGAGCTGCGAGATCGTCACCTGGGTGGTGGCGAGCTGGTCGACGGTGCCGACGCCGAGGTTCGTCATCAGGCCCGCCAGCGGCACCTGCAGGTTCTGGGCGCTCACCAGGCCGTCGTACCCGACCGCCTTGATCTTCCCCGAGAGCAGCGTCGAGAGCAGCGGGCTGAGCGCGCTGTGGTCGGTGGTCAGCGCGAGCGCGTCGGTGCCGACGGAGAAGCAGAGCGTCGGGGCGAGGGCACGGGCGAGCGCGGAGCGTCCGGCACCGCCGTCACGCACCCCGGCGATCGTGCCGAAGACGAAGCGGACCGAGGTCGAGGCGGTCACGACGACAGCGTTCGGCACCTCACCGGTGAGCACCTGGACCGGCACTCCCCCGGACCGCGGATAGGCCCCGGTGGCGTCGGCCTTGACCAGGTACACGGAGACGGCCGGGGTCGAGCCGACGGCGTCGGCGGTGTTGCGGGCGATCGAGTCGGCGACCACCGCAGCGAGGGTCCGCTTGGCCGGGGAGGCGCCGGTGCCGGCCACGATCTGCGCCCGCGTCCGGCCGTCCACCAGCCGGGCGACGTCGAGGGCGACCACGTCGGAGACGGCCTGCATGTCGCGGCGAGCGACCCGCTGCACCCCGAGGTCGACGGCGAACGCGGCGGCGGTGATGACGATCGTGACCATCATCGCCATGATCGGCAGCACCGCGCCCCGCTCGCCCCCGCGCCGCATCAGGAGACCTCGGCCTCCGAGCCGTAGGTGAGGCTGCTCGGCAGCACGATCCCCAGGCCGGGGAACGACGGCAGCAGGCTGTGGTCCCGGTAGCGATAGTCCAACGTCACCTTGACGCACCGTGATCCGGCGACCGCCGCCCCGCTGCAGGCCTGCGGCGAGGAGATGGAGCAGGTCCCGACCGTGGCCCCATCACGCCGCAGTACGCCGTTGACGCAGCTGATCCCGTAGGTCCCGAGCCCACTCGTGACGGCCTGCTCGGCCCGGGCCAGCCGGTCCGTGGAGGAGGTGGCGCCCGGCGCGACCGCCGCCGCTCGGGCCCCCTCGGCCGAGGCCTGGCTGATCGCCTGGCGGAAGCTCAGCATGTAGCCGTAGCTGATGATCCCGAACAACAGCAGACACAACAGCGGGAGGACGAGCGCCAGCTCGACCGCCGCCGCGCCCCGCCCGTGTCTGTGCCCTGCTACTCGTCCTTGAGTCTTCACTGGTCGTGCCCCCTCGCCTACCACCCGCGCACCCCCCCATGCACACCGGATAGTCCGAAACCCGAATGCCGTCACGATAGGTCTGCCTCCGGGGTCGACGAGAGGCAGATCCCGGAGATATGGCCCGAAAGGACTAGGCCTTTCGCCTAGTTGTCTAGAGGTCAGATGGCCCAGGACCATCAGCCGACCAACCGGGGTCCCCCGCAGGTCGGGTGCGGGACCGCGTAGACGTCGGCCCCGGCCAAGGTCAGGCCGAGCAGGCTTCCGAGCGGACCCGCGATCAGGGCGTTGAGACCGGTGAGCAGCGGGTTGACCAGCGAGTTCACCACCGGCCCGATGATGACGTCGTTGAGCAGCTTGAGCACGCCCTCGACGGCGTTGCCGACGGTGACGTCGAGGATGTCCTTGTGGCCGCCGTTGTTGATGTTGATCGTGGTGGCCACGCCGAGGATCGTCACGGTGATCGAGCCGTTGATCTTGAGCGCCCCGACCGAGACGCCGCTGATCAGGGTGCCGGAGCTACTGGTGCCGAGGTTGTACTTCAGCGGCTGGTTCCAGTCCATCGGCGGATGGGTGAAGGTCTGCGGGGCCGAGGTCGGCGGCGGGGTCGTGCTCACCGACGGGATCGTCAGGGTCAGGTCGGTGTTGACCGAGGCGAGCCAGGGCAGCCAGCTCGGCCACCACGAGGGCTGGTTGAGCAGGCCGAGCTGGATCCGGATCGGGTCGATGCTGGCGCTGAGCGAGGCGGCGGTCGACGCCACCGTCGCACTGACGCTCTCGACCGCAGAGGAGTCCCCGGCGGCGGCGCAGGTGATCCCGGTCAGGGTGGCGGTGGACTGGGCCGCGGCCACCTTGACCGTGGCCCCCAGCGCCAGCTTGCCGTCGGCGTTGGCCGGGTTGGCGGTGTTGGTGTCGGTGATCGACAGACTGCCGCCCAGCCCGGCCAGAACGGCGTTGAGGATGGTCCCCGCGATCCCGGTGCCGGCGCCGATGCCGAGCTCGACGCTGGTGGAGTCGGTCGGGACCTGGGTGCCGACCGGCCCGCAGCCACGAGCCGGCTTCTTGATCACGTCGACCTTGGCCTGCACCTTGAGGTTGAGCAGGTTCGAGGGCAGCCCGAGCGCGCTCAGCGCCGCGGTGTCCAGGGTCAGCGGGAGCGAGACGGCCGACTTGGTGTTGGCGATCTGGACCGAGGTCATGATCAGGTCCATCAGGTTGACGTCGGCGCCCAGCGCGGTGCCGTTGCCGACGTTGAGGCCGAGCAGGTCGCCGAGCTTGACCGCGTTCAGGAGCCCGAGGCTGACCTCGGCCTTGGTGATCGCCTGCTTGAGCAGCCCGAGGTTGGCGACCACCGTCTGCGGCGTCGAGGACGGCAGCGCGTTGATCGCGGCCTGGAGGAGCACCGAGACCGAGACGTTGGTGCCGAGCAGCTGGGTGTAGTCCCCCACCGTCGCACCGAGCCCGACCAGCGGCGGCACCTGCTTGAGCAGGTCGAGCAGGGTCAGGTCGACCCCGGCGATGCCGTTGTAGCCGGCCGCGGTCAGGCTCAGGTTCGAGCCGAGCAGCACGTTGAGCAGCGGGTTGAGCAGCAGCGAGTCCGCACTGTCGATCCCAGCGATGTAGGAGCCGATCTTGAGGCACGCCGTGGCCGGCTGCCGGTTCGCGATCGCGGCCCGGCCCGCCGAGCCGCTCTTGATCCCCACCACCGGGGCGAAGGCGAAGCCGACGGTCCCCGTCGAGGCGACCAGGACAGCGTCGGGCACCGAGCCGCCGGGCACCGGCACCAGGACACCCGCGGACGTGCGCTTGGGGACCAGGGCGCCGTTGGCGTCGGTGGTGGTGTAAATCAGGGTGCCGGTGACGTCGTCGATGGTGCCGAGCACGTCGGCGTTGCGCTGGCGGCTCTTCGCCACCGTGGTCGCCAGCGAGGCGTGGGTGGCGTCGCCGGCGATGATCTGCTGGGCCGTACGCCCGTCGAGGAGACGGGCCGCGTCGAGCGCCACCGCGTCCGAGAGCGCCTGCAGGTCGGCGCGGGCGACTCGCTGCTTGCCCAGGTCGACGGCGAAGGCCGAGGCGACCACGAGGATCACCACCAGCGCACCGACCATCACCGCGACGGCGCCCCGCTGGTCGCCGCCCCGGCGCCGCCTCACGACGTACCGTCCTGGTTCACCTCGGTGGTCGAGGTGAAGGAGAGCGTGTTCGGGATCATGAAGCCGAACAGCAGCTTCGGCTTGCTGCTGTCGTGCTGGTAGTCCCAGGTCACCTTGACCGACAGGCAGGTCGAGCACGACGCCGGCGTCGAGACCGCGCAGGTCAGCACGCCGGTGTTGCACTGCTGCGAGAGCACCTTCTGGATCGCGCTGTAGGCGATCGCGGTGCGGTCGGCCGTGCTCGGTGCGACGGCGATGGCCCGTGCTCCCTCGGCGGCGGCCTGGCTCACCGACTGCCGGAAGCTGAGCATGAAGCCGTAGGTGATGGTGCCGAAGATGATGATCAGCAGCGGCACGACCACGAGCGCGAACTCGACGGCCGCAGCGCCACGCTGCCCATCAGAGCGATGACGGCGCAATGACGTAGCTCCCCCCAGAGTGTGATGTCACCCGAAGCGTAGGGGGAAAACGTTACCGAGTACACGATTCGGTAACGCCAATCATGCACCGGCACTACTTGGGCGGGTCGATCTCCGCCGGCTGGAGCTCCTCGACGTTGACGTCCTTGAAGGTGAGCACCTTGACGTTCTTGGCGAACCGAGCGGGGCGGTACATGTCCCACACCCAGCAGTCGCTCATCGAGATCTCGAAGAAGACCTCGCCCTCGGTGCGAGCCTTCACGTCGACCGCGTTGCACAGGTAGAACCGTCGATCGGTCTCGACGACGTACTTGAAGATGCCGACGACGTCGCGGTACTCGCGATAGAGCGTCAGCTCCATCTCGGTCTCGTACTTCTCGAGGTCTTCTGCACTCACGAGGGTGACTCTAGCGTTCGGGCCAATCCCGCGGGGACCGCCTCCTCGCAGCCGGGCAGCTTCCACGAAACCCGGTGGTGCGGCGTCGGCCCGAGCCGGGTCAGCGCCGCGATGTGGTCGGGGGCGGCGTAGCCCTTGTTCTCGGCCCAGCCGTACTCGGCGAAGGCCGGATCCAGCTCCAGCATCAGGGCGTCGCGGGTGGTCTTGGCCAGGATGCTGGCCGCCGCGACGGCGGCGCAGGTCATGTCGGCCTTGATCCGAGTGGTCACCGGCGGTACGTCGACCAGGCAGGTCGGATCGCCGAAGAGGCCGACCTGGGCGGGCGGCGAGAGGTAGTCGTGGTTGCCGTCCAGCAGGACGTGGTCGACGGCGGTCCCCAGGCCCTCCAGCGCCCGATGACCGGCCAGGCGCAGTGCCGCGGTGATGCCGAACTCGTCGATCTCGGCCGGGCTGGCATGGCCGACCGCCCAGGCCTCGGCCCAGCGCTGCACCCGGGGCACCAGCCGGAGCCGGGCCTCGGGGCTGAGCAGCTTGGAGTCACGCACCCCCTGGGGTGCGGTCCGGGTCCGCTCGGAGACGACCACCATCCCGATCGTGACGGGTCCGCACAGTGCCCCGCGACCGACCTCGTCGGCGGCGGCGAGCAGGCCGACGCCGGAGCGGAGCAGGGTGCGCTCGAACCGGAGCGTGGGCGCCGTACTCACGACTGACTCACCTGTCGCTCACTTGTCGATCGAGGCGAAGTCAGCGGGACGGTGCTCGAACTTCGCGCGGCTGAACGGCCACACCACTGCCATCACCTTGCCGACCACGTCGGACTCCGGCACCCACGGCAGGTCGGAGCAGTCCGTCTCCGCCTCGGTGCACAGGTGGTAGGAGGAGTCTGCGGAGTGGTTGCGGTTGTCGCCCATCACGAAGAGCATCCCGGCCGGAACCGGACCGGCCTTCCAGTGGCCCACGCGCGGCATCGGGCCGTAGCAGGTCCCCGCGCCGCTCTGCTCGCACGACTCGTCGGCCGGGCGGGCGTACGTCGACTCGTCGAGGTACACCCCGTTGACACTGATCCGGCCCCGAGCGTCACAGCACTCGATCACGTCGCCGGGAACACCGATCACCCGCTTCACCAGGTGGCCCCCTGAGGGGTAGAGCCCGACCTTGGTGAGCAGCTGCGTGATCGGGTTGCTGGCCTGCGGGGCGTCCTCGGCGCTGAGCCAGCCGCCCGGGTCCTTGAACACCACCACGTCACCACGCTGCGGGCTCTTGCCGAACCAGTACGACGGCTTCTCGACCAGGATCCGGTCGTTCTTGATCAGTCCCGGCTCCATCGACTCGCTCGGGATGTAGAAGGCCTGCACCAGCAGCGCCTTGATAGCGATCGCGAGCAGCAGTGCGATCACCAGCAGGACGCCGGTCTCCTGGAGCGCGCTGAGCTGGCGACGCCGGGGACGAAATGCGGAAGACCGCGACTCCCTCTCGTCGGACGGGGAGTCGCGGTCTTCCAAAGTCACGCGGCGATCTTAGTCGCCAGCGGATCACGCCTCGCGGCGCTCCTTGATCTTCGCCTTCTTGCCGCGCAGGTTGCGCAGGTAGTAGAGCTTGGCGCGACGCACGTCACCACGGGTGACGACCTCGATCTTCTCGAAGATCGGGGAGTGCAGCGGGAAGGTCCGCTCGACACCGACGCTGAAGGAGACCTTGCGGACGGTGAAGGTGCGGCCGATGCCCGAGCCGTGAACGCGGATCACGACGCCCTGGAAGACCTGGATACGCGAGCGGTTGCCTTCGACGACCTTCACGTGGACCTTGATGGTGTCACCGGCGCGGAACTCCGGGACGTCGGTACGCTTGGCGGCGTTGCCGACCTCAGCAAGCAGGTTGGTCATTTTCTCTCCTCGCGAATGCGCACCGGTCAACCGCGGATCTCGTGTCATGAATGCAGTGGCGCGGGTCGAACAGTTCCCCGGTGGCAGAAGCGTCCCGCGCCAGCGGATCAGTCTGCCACAGGACCGAGAGGACCTCGTAATCGTGTCATCGCCCTCCCCCGCCACCCTCCACTGGCCCGCCCACACCACCGCGGTGCGGCCGTGGCGCCAACGCACGGTGCGCGGCCCGAGCGTGGATCGACGGGTGCGGGAGGTGCAGGTCAGCCTGCCTCCACGGATCGCCGATCTCGACCTCGACCTGGACCGGCCGATCGCCGCGATGACCACCGCGAGCCTGGGCGACCTGCGCAACCTGGACCTGGTGCACGGCCGCACCCTGGCCGGCCTCAACCCGCTCCACCTGCGCACCGAGGCCGTCGACTCCTCCAAGATCGAGAACATCGAGGCCAGCCTGGCCGACTACGGTCGGGCGCTACTCGGCTCCGGGGCGTCCTCGGCCGCGGTCTCGATGGCGGCGGCCACACGCGCGATGAGTCGCCTGATCGAGCGCGCCGACCAGGAGCGCTCGCTCTCGGTGGCGGCCATCGTGGAGGCGCACGGCGAGCTGTTCGCCCGCGATCCCGACGAACGTGAGCGAGCCGGGCGGCTGCGCACCGTGCAGAACTGGGTCGGCGGCTCGGACTACTCCCCTCGGGGCGCGCTGTACGTGCCGCCACCGCCCGAGCTGGTCCCCGGCTACCTCGACGACCTGGTCCGGTTCGCCCAGCGCGACGACCTGCCGATCCTGGCGCAGGCTGCGGTGGTCCATGCCCAGTTCGAGTCGATCCATCCGTTCATCGACGGCAACGGTCGGATCGGTCGGGCGCTGCTGCACGCCGTACTGCGCCGGCGGCGCGCCACCCGGCACCTGATCGTGCCGATCGCCTCGGCCCTGGTGAGCAACCGGGAGCGCTACTTCGCCGCACTGGGCGACTACCGGACCGGCGACCCGCACCCGCTGATCGCGATGCTCGCCTCCGGCACCAGCCTGGCCACCGGGCAGGCCCGCGCGGCCGCCGACGCCCTGGTCGCGCTGCGCGAGCGCTGGCAGCACCGTGCCGACGACCCGCGCCCGGGCACACCGGTGTTCCGGCTGCTGACGCTGGCCGCCGAGGAGCCGATCCTCAACGTCGACCTGGCCGTGCAGCGGCTGGCCCTGCCTGCCGCCGACGTCGAGACGGCGATCGCTGTCGCAACGACGGCGGGCGTCCTGCGTCGAGCACCCCGCACCCGCCGTACGCCGGTCTGGGTCGCGCCCGAGGTGCTGGGCCTGCTCGACGACCTGCGGGCCGGGATCCGGGGCGCCTCGGCCGGCCTCAAGAGCCGGGCCTGAGCACTCGGTGCGTGCTCGGCCGGCCCCGGACCCTGCACGCACGACACCGCCCGCCCCGGCTGGTTCGGGACGGGCGGTGCGGGTGGAGCGAGGAGATCGAACCAGGGATCAGACCAGCTCGTAGCCGGCCTCGTGCTGGACGTCGATGCCCGCGATCTCGTCGGCCTCCTCGGCCCGGAAGCCGATCGTCTTCTCGATCGCCATGCCGATGACGTAGGAGACCACGAAGGAGAACACGATCACGGTCAGCGAGGAGAAGACCTGGGCGCCGAGCAGCTTGGCCGAGCCGCCGAAGAAGAGGCTGCCACCGGTCAGGGACTCCGAGCCGAAGAAGCCGATCCAGACGCAGCCGATGAAGCCGGCCACGAGGTGGATGCCGACGACGTCGAGGGAGTCGTCGAAGCCGAGGGCGAACTTCAGGTCGACGGCGTAGGCGCACACCGCACCGGCGAGCAGGCCGAGGACCAGGGCCCAGACCGGGGTGAGGAAGGCGCAGGCCGGGGTGATGGCGACCAGACCGGCGACGATGCCCGAGGCCGCGCCGACCGCGGTGGCCTTGCCGGTCTTGAAGGTCTCGATCGCGATCCAGCCGAGCAGCGCGGCGGCCGGGGCGAGCAGCGTGTTGAGGAAGATCAGGGAGGTCTGGCCCTCGTCGGCGCCGTAGACGCCGGTGTTGAAGCCGTACCAACCGAACCACAGGATGGCCGCGCCGATCAGCACCAGCGGCACGTTGTGGGCGGCGACCTCCTCCTTGGAGAAGCCGACCTTGCGCTTGCCCAGGACCAGCGCGAGTGCCAGCGCCGCGGCACCGGCGGACTGGTGGATCACGGTGCCGCCGGCCCAGTCGAGGGCTCCGCCCATGCCGTAGACGTTGTTGGCCAGCCAGCCGTAGAACGTGCCCTCGGAGTCGACGCCCCAGATCCAGCGGAAGGTCGGGAAGACGACCAGGGTGGCGAAGAGCGCGGCGAACAGCATCCACGGCCAGAACCGAGCGCGGTCGGCGACCGAGCCGGAGACCAGCGCGACGGTGATGATGCAGAAGGCCACCAGGAAGGCGTGCCCGCCGAAGAGGTTGCCGGCGTCACCACTGCCGGCGGTCTTGACCAGGTCCTGCATGGCGAAGTCCTGGAACGGGTTGCCGAAGAACTGGCTGCCGCCCGAGGTGCCGTTGCCGACGATCCCGGTACCGCCGTAGAGCACGTACAGGATCGTGACGACGGCCAGCGAGCCGAAGCTGAGCATCATCATCGAGACGACGGACTTCTGCTTCACCAGCCCGCCGTAGAAGAACGCCAGGCCTGGCGTCATGAAGAGAACGAGTGCGGCGCAGATCAGCTGCCACGAGAGGTCGACTGACATTCGGTTCCTCACAGAGTGTCGGGGATGGGCCCGCGGTGACCGAGTCCACCGCACTGGTCCGAACCCTTCCGACAGTTCGTGACAGCGACGTCTGCCAGGTGTTTCGGGGGCGTAACGGAACGCCCCGTTGTATTTACTTTGACGACCTCGGCCGGCGGCGCTGCTTCGACATCGCCACGATCGGCTCGCCCTCGACCGGCGGCTCCAGGCGGAATCCGGCCTTCTTGTAGATCCTCTGGTTGCGCAGGCTGCGCACTCCGGTGATCAGGATGTAGCCGGTCACGTCGGCCGGAGCGACGGCCTGGATGTGGTCCAGCAGCACGCGGCCCAGACCACGCCCCTGAAGGTCGGGCGCCACCATCAGGCGACCGATCTCCCAGGTCTGGCCTGCCTCCCCCGTACGCCGGCCACGGACCGATCCGACCAGCCGACCGCCCGAACGCACCGTGTACGTCGTCCACGCACCCAGACCGGCAAGGACGTCGTCGAGGGACTCGTGCAGCGCAGGGATCCGCAGGTCGTCGGCCTCGATCGCCTCCTGGGTCCAGCAGCACCGCTGCAGCACCAGCAGCTCGGGTGCGTCGCCGGGGACGGCGGCGGTGATCTCCCAGGCGGTGTCGGCAGCGCTGGGATGGAGCAGGTCGGGACGGCGGGCGGCGGTGCGCTCCAGTTGCTGCTGGCGCCGCCAGGCGGCGACCTTGCCGTGGTCGCCGCTGAGCAGCACCGCCGGGACCTCGCGGTCCTTCCAGACCTTCGGCTTGGTGTAGACCGGGTACTCCAGCAGGCCGTCGGCGTGCGACTCCTCGACCAGGGACTCGGCGTTGCCCATGAAGCCGGGCAGCAGCCGGACCACTGCCTCGGTGATCGCCAGGGCGGCGACCTCGCCGCCGTTGAGCACGTAGTCGCCGAGGGAGACCTCACGGACCTCGGCGATGCTGCGGGCGTGGTCCAGCACGCGCTGGTCGATCCCCTCGTAGCGCCCGCAGGCGAAGACCAGCCGCTTCCGGGTGGCCAGGTCGTCGGCCAGCGCCTGGGTCATCGGCTCGCCGCTGGGGGTGGTGAAGATGACGGTGGTGTCAGCGTCCACCCCCAGTGCCTCGAACGCCTCGCCGAAGGGCTCGGGCTTCATCACCATCCCGGCGCCGCCGCCGTACGGCGTGTCGTCGGTCTTGTGATGACGGTCGTGGGTCCACTCGCGCAGGTCGTGCACGTGCAGCTCGAGCAGGCCGTTGGCGATCGCCTTGCCCGGCAGGCTCAGGGTCAGCGGCTCCAGGTAGGCCGGGAAGATGGTGAGGTAGTCGAGCCTCACGCCTGCTCCCCTGCGCCAGCCTCGCCGGCCTCGTCGGCGTCGTCGGGCAGCGGATGCACCAGTCCGGGGCGGTCGGCGATCTCGACCCGGCCCGCGGTCAGGTCGACCACCGGCACGAGGGCGGTGACGAACGGGATCAGCACCGTGCGCCGGTCCAGGGTGCGGACGGTGAGGAGGTCCTGCGCGCCGCCGTGGACCAGTCCGGTGACCTCACCGAGGTGCTCGCCCTCGGTGCTCCACGCGGCCAGTCCGACCAGCTGGTGGTCGTAGTACTCCTCAGGGTCCTCGGGCCGCTCGTCGGCGGCGAGGGTCGCATAGAGCAGCACGCCCCGGGCGGCCTCGGCCTCGGTGCGGCCGGGGATCTCCTCGAAGAGCAGGTGCAGGATGCCCTGGTGGGTCCGGGCACCCTCGACGGTGAGCGCGCGGGCCGCGAACACGGAGCCCTTCGGCGCCTCGGCACGCAGCCGGGCGCCCGGCACGAAGCGGCGCTCGGGCTCGTCGGTGCGGACGTCGACGGTGACGTGACCGCGCAGGCCGTGCGGTTTGCCGATCCGGCCGACCAGCACCTCGATGCTGTCGTTCGAACCGTCGGCCGCCTTCTTCTCACTGCTCACGGACCGATCCTCCCAAATGCCGAACGCCCCTCTCCAATCGGAGAGGGGCGTCCATGAGCTCGAACGACTCGTCAGTGGCGCTTGTCCACATCGACGAAGTCGATCCGTGCACCGTTCTTGCCCGCGAGGGCGTTGACCACGGTGCGGAAGGCGCTGGCGGTGCGGCCGCTGCGACCGATGACCTTGCCGAGGTCGTCGGGGTGGACCCGGACCTCGAGGATCGAGCCGCGGCGAAGCTGCTTGTCGCGCACCGTGACGTCGTCGGGGTGGTCGACCACGCCGCGGACGAGGTGCTCAAGCGCCTCTGCGAGCATCAGGCCTGAGCCTCAGCGTCGTCGGCAGCCTCGGCCGGAGCCTCAGCAGCGGGAGCCTCCTCAGCCGGAGCCTCCTTCTTCTTCGACTTCGCGGTGACGGCGTCGAGCGACGGCTGCGAGTGAGCCTCGGCCAGGGCCTTGTTGAACAGGTCCAGCTTGTCGGCCTTCGGAGCGGCGACCTTCAGGGTGCCCTCGGTGCCGGGGAGACCCTTGAACTTCTGCCAGTCACCGGTGATCTTCAGCAGGACCTCGACCGCCTCGGTCGGCTGAGCGCCGACGCTGAGCCAGTAGGCGGCACGCTCGCCCTTGATCTCGATGAAGGACGGGTCCTCCTTGGGGTGGTACTTGCCGATCTCCTCGATGACCTTGCCGTCGCGCTTGGCGCGGGAGTCAACGACGACGATGCGGTACTGGGGAACCCGGATCTTGCCGAGGCGCTTGAGGCGAATCTTGGTAGCCACGTCTGTGGTGTCCTTTACGTTTCAGTGGGTGAGGCTCTCGGCGCACTGGTGGGGAACACCGGCGCTTCGATCCTCGGATGGGCGCTGGGTGACGGTGAGAGGGGCCGACACACAGGACTCAGCCCCCAAGTCTGCCAGAGCCGCCCGCGGCACCGAAATCGGTGGTTGACTCCTGGTATGTCCCGTCTCGGCTCGCAGGTCCCGCTGTCACGACGCTTCCCCGCGATCCGGCCGGCGGCCATCCGCGCCCACCAGCTGCGCCGGCTGTGGCGCTGGCACCGTGACACTGCCAGTGGCCGGGTCACCTGGGCAACTCAGCAGGCCGCACCGCTCCCGGTCCGGACCCAGCGGCACGCCTCCCTGCTGCTGCGCGAGCTGGGCGAGTCCGAGATGTGGATGCAGCACAACAAGGTCACCAACCTGCGCCTGGCGAGCGCCCACACCGACGGCCTCCTGATCCGTCCGGGCGAGACGTTCTCCTTCAACAAGGTGGTCGGCAACTGCACCCGTCGCAAGGGGTACGTCGACGGGATGCGGCTCAGCGAGGGCGAGGCGATCGCCGGTGTCGGCGGCGGGATCTGCCAGCTGGCCAACCTGATCCACTGGATGGTGCTGCACTCCCCCTTGACCGTGGTGGAGCGCTCCGAGCACAGCTTCGACCCGTTCCCCGACAACGGCAGGGTGCTGCCCTGGGGCGTGGGCTGCTCGATCGTGTGGAACTACGTCGACCTGGTGGTCCGCAACGACACCGACGTCACGTTCCAGCTCCGCACCGGCGTCGGCGAACGCCATCTCGAGGGCGAGCTGCGGGCCTCCGGCGAGCTGCCGGTCAGCTACCACGTGCGGGCCGAAGGCGAGCGGTTCACCCGCGGGGAGGACGACGAGATCTGGCGGTCCAACGAGATCTGGCGGACCCTCGTCGACCGGCACACCGGGACCCCGGTCGCCGACGAGCTGGTCAAGGTCAACCGGGCGCGGGTGAAGTACCCCGTCGACGCCGCCCTGGTCGCCGAGCCTGCGGGCTGAGCCCGGTCGCCGCTGCCGATCGAGTCAGCCGGTCGAGTCGGCTCAGCCGATCACGGCCCCGCGCAGGACAATCGCCGCCGGTCGCTCCGCCGTCACCGACAGGTCAGCGAGCGGGTCGCGGTCGTAGACCACGAAGTCGGCCTCGCTGCCCTCGGCCAGGTCGGGGGTGAAGCCGAGCCACTCCCGTGCCCGCCAGCTGGCCGCGCCGAGCACGTACTCGGCCGGTAGGCCCAGGTCGGCCAGCGCCGCGATCTCGCACCACAGCGTGCCGTGCCCGCGGTTGGCGGCACCGTCGGAGCCGGCGTACAGCGCGACTCCGGCCTCCCAGGCGCTCATCACCGTCTCCCGGCGGCGGGCGTACAGGTCGGTCATGGTGGTGGCGTAGGCGGGGAACTTCGCCTCGGCCGCCGCCGCCAGGTCGGGGAAGATCTCGATCTGGGCGACCGTGGGGACCAGCGCGGTGCCGCGGGCGGCCATCTGCTCGACCAGGTCGAGGCCCAGGCCGGTGCCGTGCTCGATGCAGTCGATCCCGGCCTCGATCAGGCCCGGCAGCACCTCAGCGCCGAAGCAGTGTGCCGTCACCTTCGCCCCGGCGTCGTGGGCGGCGGCGATCGCGGCAGCGAACTCGGCGGCACTGAACGACGGCTTGAGGTCGCCGACCCCGCGGTCGATCCAGTCCCCGACCAGCTTCACCCAGCCGTCGGAGCGGGCCGCCTGCTCCCGGACCGCCGCGACCAGGTCGACGGGCTCGACCTCATCGGCGTAGCCGCGCAGGTAGCGCGCCGTCCTGCCGATGTGGCGCGCGGCCCGGATCAGGCGCGGCAGGTCGTCACGGTCCTGGACCCAGCGGGTGTCGCTGGCCGCTCCGGCGTCGCGGACCAGCAGGGTGCCGCCGTCGCGGTCGGCGATCGCCTGGGCCTCGGTCTCCTCGCGGCTGATCTCGCCGCTCGGGCCCAGTCCGATGTGGCAGTGCGCGTCCACCAGGCCCGGCACGATCCAGCCCCGCGCCACGACCTCGGCACCGGCCTGCAGCTCGTAGGTGATCCGGCCGTCGACGACGTACAGGTCGCGGACGTCGCCACCGGGAAGGACGGGACCGTGGAACTTCAGTGCACGCACCCTGAGAACCTAACTGCTGGTGGAACTCCGCCGTGCGCACGGGTAGCGGGGCTCTCACCAGCGGTCATCCCAGCCGGGCGACCAGCCAGGTCGAGGGCCGCACGTCCCCGTACGCCGACACGTTGGCCGCCAGGGCCCGGTCCGAGGTCACCACCACGACCCGATCCCCGCGCCCGTGGGCGGCACGCGCCTGGGTGAGGATCATCGAGTCGCCGTCCTTGGGGGCGTGCACCACCCGCATCCCGGGGGTGCGGGTGACAGGCACGCCGGCCTTCGCCCCGCCCTCGAGGACGAGCACGATGGTGTCCTCGGCCAGGTCGGCGGCGCAGATCGCGTCGTACAGCCTCGCCGCCGCCCCGGCACGGTCGTTCCACCACCCGTTCGGCGTCGCGCCCACCACGTTGGCGGCGTCGACGACCAGGACGGAGGGCATCGTGCCTACTTCAGGAACTTGGCGAAGTCCGCGGGCAGGTTGAGGTTGGCCGCGGCTGCCTCGTAGTCGATCTCGGTGCCGCCCGGTGTGCCGAACGGGTTGGCAGCGGCGGGAGCCGGAGCAGCCTTCTTCTCCTGGGCGGCCTTGGCCGGGTTGCCGGACTTGCGGGCACCCTTGCCCTTCTTGACCTGGGCTGCCTTCTTGGCGCCGGCACGCTTGCCGAAGCCCATCCCGGGGGCACCGGGCATGCCCGGCATGCCACCGCCCGAGGCGAGCTGCTTCATCATCCGCGAGGCCTCGGTGAAGCGCTCCACCAGACCGTTGATGTCGGAGACGGAGCGACCCGAACCGCGGGCGATACGGGTGCGCCGGGAGCCGTCGAGCAGCTTCGGGTTGGCCCGCTCGGCCGGGGTCATGGACTGGATGATCGCCTGGATCCGGTCGATCTCGCGCTCGTCGAAGTTGGCCAGCTGCTCCTTGAACTGGCCCATCCCGGGCAGCATCCCCATCAGCTTCGACATCGAGCCGAGCTTGCGGATCTGCTGCATCTGGACGAGGAAGTCGTCGAGAGTGAACTCACCGGCGCCGAGCTTCTCGGCGGCCTTCTGGGCCTCGTCGGCGTCGAACGCCTTCTCGGCCTGCTCGATCAGGGTGAGCATGTCGCCCATGTCGAGGATCCGGCCGGCCATCCGGTCGGGGTGGAAGACGTCGAAGTCGGTCATCTTCTCGCCCGAGGAGGCGAACATGATCGGCTTGCCGGTCTGCTTCACGATCGACAGCGCCGCGCCACCACGGGCGTCGCCGTCGAGCTTGGTCAGCACGACGCCGTCGTAGCCGACGCCGTCGAGGAAGGCCTGCGCGGTGTTGACCGCGTCCTGCCCGATCATCGCGTCGACGACGAAGAGGACCTCGTCGGGCTGGACCGCGTCACGGATGTCGGCGGCCTGAGCCATCAGCTCGGCATCGATGCCGAGGCGACCGGCGGTGTCGACGATCACCACGTCGAACAGGCGGCGCTTGGCCTCCTCGAGGGAGGACTGGGCGACCTGGACCGGGTTGCCGACGCCGTTGCCCGGCTCGGGGGCGAAGACCGGGACGCCGACCTTCTCGCCGTTGACCTGGAGCTGCTTGACCGCGTTGGGGCGCTGCAGGTCGCAGGCGACCAGCAGCGGGGACTTGCCCTGCTCCTTGAGCCACAGCGCCAGCTTGGCCGCGAGCGTGGTCTTTCCGGCGCCCTGGAGACCGGCGAGCATGATCACGGTCGGGCCGGAGCCGGACTTGGCGAACTGGATCCGGCGGGTCTCGCCGCCGAGGATCTCGATGAGCTCCTCGTTGACGATCTTGACGATCTGCTGGGCCGGGTTGAGCGCCTGGCTCACCTCGGCGCCGCGGGCACGCTCCTTGACCGCGGCCACGAACTCCTTGACCACCGGCAGCGCGACGTCGGCCTCGAGCAGCGCGATACGGATCTCGCGCGCGGTGGCGTCGATGTCGGCCTCGGAGAGCCGGCCCTTCCCCCGGAGGTTCTTGAAGGTGTCGGCAAGCCGGTCGGAGAGAGTCGCGAACACAGGTGGTCTTTCGTCAGGCGTGGCGGGTCAACACCCAAGCCTACGGGGCATCGCCCTGGAGTGCTGCACGGACGGCATGAGCAGCCTCGGCCGCCCGGGTGTCGGTGAGCGCTCCGGCATGGGATTCTCGGACGTAGAAGACGTCGACCGCCTGCGGGCCGAGGGTGTCGACGTGGGCCGAACGGACCGTCATCTCCAGTCGCGCGAGCGCCGCGCAGACCAGGTAGACGATGCCGGGACGGTCGGTCGCCCTGACCTCGATCACCGTCGACTCCTGACTCGCCTCCGGTCGTACGGCGACCGACGGAGCGAGCTGGGCGGGGCCGGCGGGCCGCAGCCGGCCGACGGGATCGACCCGGCCCTCCCGGATCGCCTCGTAGCGGGTCCGGAGCACCGCGGCGTCGACCCCCTCCTCGGCGAGGTCCCACACCGAGACGCCGTACGGCGGCTGGTCCCAGACCCGGGCCGCGCGGACCCGGATCCGGCCGGTGGCCAGGGTTGCGGCGACGTCGGCGAGCAGACCGACCCGGTCCGGGGCGATCACGGTGAGCCGTTCGCCGTCACCGGCACGCTCGATCTCCATCGAGATCGCACTGCCCGCTCCGCCGCGCCCCCGGACGGCCTTGCCCAGCGCCTTCGGGATGGCGACCTCCTCGCCGGCCAGCCGGTCCCCCGCCGGGCCGCCGGCCAGGGCGGCACGGGCACGCCGGGCCAGGTCCAGGATCAGGGCGGCCCGCCACGAGGACCACGCCTTCGGGCTGGTGGCGCGGGCGTCGGCCTCGGTCAGGGCGACCAGCAGGTCGAGCGCCTCGGGAGTGCGGATCTGGGTGGTGATCGCCGCGACCGTGGCCGGGTCGTCGGGGTCGCGAGTGGTCGCCGTGGTGGAGAGCAGCAGATGCCAGCGGACCAGGGTCTCGATCAGGTCGACGGCCTCGTCGTCGAAGCCGAGCCGCTGGGCGATCGCCCGGGCCAGCGGAGCACCGGCGACGCTGTGCTCGACCAGACCACCCTTGCCGATGTCATGCAGCAGCGCCGCCACCATCAGCACGTCGGGCCGGGCCACGGTGCGGATCAGGGCGCCGGCCTCGACGCAGGTCTCCACGACGTGCCGGTCGACGGTGAAGCGGTGGATCACCGAGGCGTGCGGCAGGAGCCGGATCCGCTCCCACTCCGGCAGCAGCTGGTCCACAGCCCCGGTCTCATCGAGGGTCTCCCAGACCGCCAGCAGCCCCTTGCCCGCAGCGAGCAGCCGGACCAGGAGCTGGCGGGCCTCGGCCGGCCACGGGGTGGGCAGCGGGGCGCTGGTGGCCGCGAGCCGGGCCGCCGTCGGCGGAGCGAGCACGACGTCGTTCTCGGCGGCCAGGGCCGCCGCCCGCAGGAAGAGCAGCGGGTCGGTGGCCGGGTCGGCCCCCTTCTCCAGCACGATCTCGCCGCCCGAGAGCGCCACCCCCGCCTCCAGCCGGCGCAGCTCGGGCCGGCGCGGCGCGCTCGCCCGGGGCCGGGACAGGACGGCGTCGACCCGGCGCCAGGTGAGGCGGGACAGATGGGTGAGGCGCCGGCCGAGACGGCGTACGTAGGCCTGGGCGGCACGCTCATCGGGCAGAGCGAGCCGCTCGGCCAGCGGCGCCCAGAGCTCGGGGGTGATCCGGTCCCCCGCCCGGCCGGTCAGGTCGTGCAGGTGGTCGCGGACGTCGAGCAGGTCCTGGCGGCGCGGCTCCAGGTCGGTGTGCGGCACGTCGACCAGCCAGGTCGCCACGATCGCCTTGAGGATGGTGGCGTCGCGCAGTCCCCCGGCGGCCTCCTTGAGGTCGGGCACCGAGGCGTGGGCGAGCTCGCCCATCAGCTCATGGCGCTGCACCGTGATCCGGCGCAGCTCGGGCAGCCGCGACCGAGCCTGCCGGCGCCAGTGCGCCAGCATCTCACCACGCAGCCGCAGCGACAGGCCGGCGTCCCCGGCCAAGTGGCGTACGTCGAGCAGGCCGAGCGCCACCCGGACGTCGGCGGTGGCTGCCTCGACCATCTCGGTCACCGACCGGACCGAGTGGTCGAGCTTCACCCCGGAGTCCCACAGCGGATACCAGAGCTTGGTCGGGACCTCGCCCAGGTCGACGCCCTCGTCGTGCACCAGCACCACGTCGAGGTCGGAGAACGGGGCCAGCTCGCCGCGGCCGAAGCCTCCGACCGCGACGAGCGCCACTCCGGGGGTGGCGGTGTTGACACCGGCCGCCTGGGCGAAGGCGTCCTCGCACAGGGCGTCGGCCGCCGCCGTCCGCTCGGCACGTCCTGCCGCACTCACGCTGGTGCCCTCCCCCGGGTCAGCAGGTCAGATCGCCGCGGCGTCCTGGTCGCCGGTCCGCACCCGGACCACCGACTCGATCGGCGCCACCCAGACCTTGCCGTCACCGATCCGGCCGGTGTGGGCGCTGCCCAGGATGGCCTGGACCACAGGGTCGACGTCGGGGTCGGGTACGACGATCTCGATCCGGATCTTGGGCACGAGGGCGACGTCGTACTCGGCACCGCGGTAGACCTCGGTGTGGCCCTTCTGCCGGCCGTAGCCGCTGACCTCGCTCACCGTCATCCCGGTGACACCGACGGCCTCGAGAGCGACGCGGACGTCCTCCCACTTGTGCGGCTTGATCACCGCGGTCACGAGCTTCATGAGGTGTCTCCTCTTCAGGGCTGATTACAGAGCGGCTGCGTCACGGTCACCGGTTCGGACCCGGAACACCGCCTCGATGGGACTGACCCACACCTTGCCATCACCGATCCGGCCCGTCTGCGCCGTCGCGATGATCGATCGGACCACCTCGTCGGCGTCAGCGTCCTCGATGACGATCTCGATACGGATCTTAGGCACCAGGGCGATGTCGTACTCCGCGCCGCGGTAGACCTCGGTGTGGCCCTTCTGGCGGCCGTAGCCGCTGACCTCGCTCACCGTCATCCCGGTGACGCCGAAGGCCTCCAGTGCCTCGCGGACGTCCTCCCACTTGTGCGGCTTGATCACCGCGGTCACGAGCCTCACGACAGCACGCCCGAGCCGCCGGCGATGTCGTAGGCGGTCTCACCGTGCTGGTCGGAGTCGATGCCCTCGACCTCGGCCTCCTCGCTGACCCGCCACCCCATCGTGTACTTGATCGCCAGGGCGAGCAGCGTGGTGATCACACCGGTCCACACGACGGCGATCAGGACGCCCATGAACTGGTCGCCGAGGGAGCCGAGGCCGCCACCGTAGAAGAGACCGTTGATGCCCCCCGGAGCCTTGGCGCTGGAGAAGAGGCCGATCAGCAGGGTGCCGAGCACACCGCCGACGAGGTGGACGCCGACCACGTCGAGGGAGTCGTCGAGGTTGAACCTGTACTTCAGGCTCACCGCCCAGGCGCAGACGGCACCGGCGATCGCACCGATCGCGATCGCGCCGACGGGCTGCACCGCACCGGTGGCCGGGGTGATCGCGACCAGGCCGGCGACGATGCCCGAGGCAGCACCCAGCGAGGTGGCCTTGCCGTGGATCAGGCGCTCGACGATCAGCCAGGCGAGCATCGCGGCGCAGGTGGCGACGGTGGTGGTGAGGAAGGTGAAGCCGGTCTCGGAGATGAACTGCTTGACCTTGTCGGCCTCACTGGCGCCGGCCGGGAAGACGATCGAGCCGACGTTGAAGCCGTACCAGCCGAACCAGAGCAGACCGGCGCCGATCATCGTCAGCGGCAGGCTGTGCGGCTTCATCGCCTCACGCTTGAAGCCGATCCGGCGCCCCACGATCAGGGCCAGGATGCCGCCGGCCACACCGGCGTTGATGTGGACGACCGTGCCGCCGGCGTAGTCCTGCGGCGCCCAGTGCTGGTTGATGAACCCGCCGCCCCACACCATGTGCGCCATCGGGAAGTAGCACAGCGTCACCCAGGCCACGATGAAGACCACCCAGGAGGAGATCTTCACCCGGTCGGCCACCGCACCGCTGATCAGCGCTGCCGTGATCACCGCGAAGGTGAGCTGGAAGGCGACCGCGATGTAGCCGCCACCCTCGGAGGTGACGCCGTCCAGACCGAACAGGCTGAACGGGTTGGCGAAGAAGCTGGTGCCGCCGGTGCCGAAGGACTCCGACCAGCCCCACAGCACGTAGACGAGCCCGATGACGCCCATCGACAGGTAGGACATCATCATCATGTTGAGCACCGACTTCGAGCGGGTCATCCCGCCGTAGAAGAGTGCCAGCGCAGGCGTCGTCATCATGAGGACGAGAGCCGTCGCCATGATCATCCAGGCGTAATAGCCGTCCACGGAACCTCCCAGGTGAAAGAACTCGGTACGCCGACGTGCGCGTCGTACCCTCTTCCCTCACCTTCATCCGGGGACGTTTCCGGTCCGGGCGCGCGGTGTTTCAGCGAGGTATCAAGTTCACCGAGGAGAAGAGCCGCACCGGGATCGCGCTAGCATCTGCGCTTGTGTCTGCACTTTCGGTTCCCTTCACGCTTGCTGAGGTGTACGAGCAGTTCGGCACCACCTTCGAGGACGATCTCGGCAACCGGATCGAGATCGGCGGAGAACTGACGGAACAGGCGCTGGCCAACCTCAAGCGGGTCGTGGTAAGCCAGTGGACGGGGCGCGGCAACCATCTGGTGCTCACGTCGCTCGACTTCCACATGTCCGACGTCATGCGCGTCTACATGACCTACGGCTCCTACGTCGAGGTCGGCAAGCTCCTCCTGATGGCCGACATGCGGATCTACGCCGGAGACCGCGCCCACGTCGTCATCGGGGATGACGGCATGTTCGCCTCCGACGTCGAGGTCTTGGCCAGCAACGTTCACACCGTCTTCGATCTCGACGGCACTCCTAACAAGGACAAGAAGACCGAGATCGGTCCCCATGTGTGGCTGGGGAAGGGTTCGCGGATCATCGCTGGTTCGACCATCGGGCGGGGAAGCGTGATCGGCGGCTTCTCTGTCGTCGCCGGTCGGATACCTAACAACTGTGTGGCCGCAGGCAACCCGTGCAGGGTGGTCAAGAGAAACATCTTCTGGGGCCGACGCCGTGCGCGACCGGTCGCGAACTACCACGAGCTGCCCACCGATTTCCAAGACGTGCCGGCCGAGTACATCGGTGCCACGATCGACGACAGCCAGCCGCAACGCCGCCGCTGGGGACGAGGATTCCGACGATGAAACTCTCACTGATCATCCCCACCTACAACCGCACGAACCTGCTCAATCGCGCTGTCTCGTCGGTGTTGGCCCAGGTGTCAGACCGGCATGAGATCGAGGTGCTCGTCTGCGACGATGCCAGTTCGAGTGCGGCAGCCCTCGAGCTCCTCGACTACTACGAGAACTCCCTCAGCAAGCACTACCCCATCTCGGTCCATCGCCTGGAGGAGAACTCCGGTGGAGCCTCGGCCCCGCGAAACCTGGGCCTTGAGGTGGCGACCGGTGACTACGTCCTCTTCATGGATTCCGATGACTGGCTAGGCAGCCAGGCAATCTCGAAGATCTTCGAGTTCGCACGCCGAGTCCCCGCCGACGAGATCGCCATCAACATGGCATCCGACGACGGGCGAGCTGGAATCTCTCGTTGGGCTGCCACCGTCGAGTCGGCCAACCGCTTCCAGGCGCTCAGCACCCTGACACCGCTCAAGCTCTTCCGCACCGAGCTGATCAACAAGCTCAACCTGCGGTTTGACCCCGACCTCGTGGTGAACGAGGACTTCCTCTTCGTCTTCTCGTTCGTGGTCAACGCAGAGTCCTACGCCTTCCTGGCCGACTACGACTACTACCACGTGTCGCATCGCGTCACCGAGGGTCAGGGTGCCGAATTCGGGCACCTCACCGTGCACGCCTCGGCCGACGAACGCCGAGCAACCATGGTCGAGTCCCAGATCAACGCGATCGACAAGATGCTGACCGCTCTCGCACGGTGTCCCCTGCCCGTCCAGGAGAAGCTGCGGATCTGCCGGAAGGTGCTTCTCTACCGTGCCTTCAAGATCATGTCGATCCCCTATGGCATCGAAGTTCAGGTCAAGAACGGCCAGGAGGCACTGCGTCGCAGACTGCACGAGGTCTTCACCCGGCACGCCGCCGTTCTCCTCCACGCCGCAGGCGAGGCAAACCCGACCGACCCGCTCGCCCCCGAGCACACAGCACTCCTCGAGGCGATCATCGGCAACGACTTCGACCGGGTCAGGGCGCTGGTCTGAGCCGCTCTCGTCGAGCGGCGATCGTCGCTGCGATCCCTGTGCTGAATGCGGTCGCTGCAGCGAAACCCGTGTCGGCGATCAGACGGCTGATGTCGGGGATGGACGAGTCCAGCACAGCAGACTTGTAGGGAACCTCGCCGATCCCGAGCGGCAGGGAAGGATCGATCGCATCGCGGATCGCCTCCACATACGACGCCAGCGGCTTCGCAACGCCACTACCGATCGGATAACGCGCGCCAGCCCGTCCGTGTTCGACAATCAGATGGAGTGCTTCGATCAGGTCATCGACGTACAGGTAGTCCCAGATCTGCTCCAGGCCCGTCGTGCTCGGCCGTTCGCCCCTCAGCAGAGCGTCGATCGCATAGGTGATGAGGTTGGAATCCTCACGATCCGGGCCGTAGACACTGGTGATCATGGTCCACACCAGGCCGACGCCGGACTGGGCGCACCGCACCCCCATCAGCTCGCGAGCAGCGACCTTGGCGGCCGCGTACAGGTCGACGGGCGACGACGGCTCGGCGCCGGAGACGGGACCACGGTGCAGTCCGAACTCCGACATGGAGCCCGCGCACACGATCCGCTCCACGCCCATGTGTGCCGCAGCGTCGACGAGGTCGAGCGACGCCGCCAGGTTCGGCAGTTGAGCGGCAGGGACGTGACGGCTTTCGGGGTTGGCTCCGGCCCAGGCGAGATGGACGATGACATCCGCCTCATCGACCAACGTCGGCAGTGACCGCAGATCACCCAGGTCGCACTCGACGGTGTCCGCGTCGGCCAGACTCACAGAGCCCGGACGAACGACAGCGATCACCTCGTGCCCGCTCGCGGCAAGGCGGGACACCAGGCGCCGCCCGATGAATCCGCGAGCGCCGGTGACGACCACCTTCATCCAGCGGCCGCCTCACCGAAGTACTCGGCAATCTGACGGTCGGTGACGGCAACCAGGTCCTCGCCCTGGGCGCGGGCCTTCTCCCACTCGACGACCCGGGTGATGGCCTCACGCACGCCCCACCGAGGCCGCCAGCCCAGCCGCGAGGCGATCTTCGAGGAGTCCAACCGGAGCAGTCCGGCTTCGTGCGGGCCGTTCCACTCCCCTGCATTCCAGCGGGCACCATCGGCCCACGCGTCACAGAAGATCGCCACCAACTCGCCGGTCGACACGTTGTCCGCGTCGGCGGGCCCGATGTTGTACGAGCCGGCAAGACCCGGGTTCTCCGCCTGCTCGAGCGCGAGGCCGAGATAGGCGCCGAGAGGCTCCAGGACGTGCTGATAGGGCCGGACCGAGTGCGGGTTGCGCACGCCGATCTCCTGTCCCACCGAAGCTGCCCTGACGCAATCGGGGACGATCCGGTTCTCGGCGACATCGCCGCCGCCGATCACGTTGCCGGCCCGCGCCGTCGACACCGCGACACCGGCCGCGGTCAGGAACGACTGCGCGAAGCTCGAGGTGACGAGCTCAGAGCAGGCCTTGCTGTTGGAGTACGGGTCGTGCCCGCCAAGACGGTCGACCTCGCGGTAGGCCCAGTCCCACTCCTGGTTCTCGTAGACCTTGTCGGTCGTCACGTTGACCACCGAGGTGACGCCGCCGCTGTGGCGTACGGCGTCGAGGAGGTTGGCGGTGCCCATGACGTTGACACCGAACGTGTACGTCGGGTCCTCGTAGGAGGCGAGCACCAACGGCTGAGCGGCAAGGTGCAGCACGATCTCGGCGCCAGAGGCGCGCATCGCCTCGTTGACCGCTGCCGCGTCCCGGATGTCTCCGTGCAGAGACCGCATCTCAGCGGAGAGACCAAGCCAAGTGAAGAGGGCGTTCTCCTCACCGACCGGGAGGCTGAATCCGGTGACCTCGGCGCCCGCCTTCACCAGGACACGACTGAGCCAGGCCCCCTTGAATCCGGTGTGGCCCGTGACCAGGACGCGTCGGCCGGCGAACCTGCTCAGATCCAGACTCATGACCACAACTTCCAGCGCGCCTGGCCGCTGTCCCAGATCGATTCCAGCTCACGCTTGTCACGCAGGGTGTCCATGCACTTCCAGAATCCATCGTGCCGATAAGCGCGCAGCTGGCCTTCACTGGCAAGACGCTTGAGGGGCGCCTGCTCCAGGACGGTCTCGTCGCCGTCGAGGTAGTCGAAGATCTCCGGGTTGAAGACCATGAACCCGATGTTGATCAGGGCTCCATCGGTGTCGGACTTCTCCCGGAAGTCGTTGACCTGGCCATCGGCATCGACATCGATGACGCCGTACTGCTGTCCGACGTTGAAGACCGAGATCGTCGCGATCTTGCCGTGTGACCGGTGGAAGTCGTAGAGCGCCTTGACATCGATATCGCTGACACCGTCGCCATAGGTGACCATGAACGGCTGATCGCCGACGTAGTCCTTGATCCGGCGGATTCGCCCACCGGTCATCGTGTTGAGGCCGGTGTCGGCGACCGTCACATGCCAGGGTTCGGAGACGCTGCGATGGATCTCCATCTCGCCACCCTTGGCGAAGTCGAAACTGACGTCGCTGGTGTGCAGGCTGTAGTGGGCGAACCACTCCTTGATCACGTACTGCATGTAGCCGCCGCACACGATGAAGTTGTCCAGCCCCTGGGCGGAGTAGCTCTTCATGATGTGCCACAGGATCGGCTTCCCGCCGATCTCCACCATCGGCTTAGGCCGGAGGTGGCTCTCCTCGCTGATCCGGGTGCCGTAGCCCCCGGCCAGAATGACTACCTTGGGTGCGTCCTCAGCCATGTCTCTATCCGATCGATGTGGCACCGACGGGGGCCAGTGCCTGGCACTCAGCGAGCACGGTCTTCAACTCAACGTCGCCCTCAGCGACCCGTGCCAGGATTCGGTCGCGGTACTCCTCCGCGAGCCTCCCCCAGGTCAGGTCTCGCAGTCCGTCCAGGTCGAAGTCCACGGCGATCCGCAGGTTGTCCCGCAGCCCCTTGACGAGATCGAGGGTTCGTCGCTCGTCCCACGTCAACTTCTGGTGACCCCAGCGGTAGCGGTAGGTCGGCAGTGCGACAGCGTAGAACGAACCTGCCAGGGCCATCGCCCGGACGAAGAACGGCGGGTCCTGGAAGCGAATGTACGGCGGGAAGTGCAGATCGTGTTCGCGCAGGAACGACGTCTTGTAGATGAAGCGGTGGAATCCGTAGTCGAACTGGTAGTCCTTGTACTTCACCAGCCCGTCCTCGGGGAACGTGTACTTGGCGTAGATGCCCGTCCACGACGTGCGGGTCTTGCCGTTGCCGTGATCCTCGCTGAAGGACCCACCCGCGATGGCCACACCACTAGCCTCGGCCTCCACCCACAGCTTCTTCAAGGTGTGGTGGCTCGGGTAGTAGTCGTCGGCATCCATGAAGGCGACGTAAGCACCACGTGCCTCGTCGAGTCCACGGTTCCGGGTCGGGCCCACCCCCACGTTCTTCTGGTGAATGATCCGGAAGCGGGGGTCGTACTTGGCGTAGGTGTCGAGGATGCGCGCCGAGTCGTCGGTGGAACCGTCGTCAATACACAGGAACTCGGTCCGGTCCAACGTCTGCCGGACCAGGCTGTTCAAGCACTGGACCAGGTGCGCTCCGGCGTTGTGCACCGGGACGATCACCGTCATCCGGATCTGCTCGGGGTCCTCGACCGTCTCGTCATCGAGATCGATCGACGTCGACAGGTCACTCATCTCAACCTCAGTCATCGTGGCGTCCTTCCCCACACTCATCACAGCGACCCGAAGAAGGCGAGATCCGGCGAGGTGGCGAGCCACGTCGCCTTGGCGCCGGAGTAGCTCGCCTCGGCGTGCGCAACACCCGCTTCGTCGAGCGCCGCGCCAATCTCCGCGGCGGTGCGCTGCTCGCCCTGGCGGTTGTAGTCGTCCAGCAGGATCACGAAGCGACTCTGGAGCGACTCCGGGATCAGATCGAGGACATCGATCCGCGAGTAGACCTTGGCGTCGCCGCCGAATGGTCCATCGATCACGACCAAGTCGTAGGTCGTCGTTCCAATCGCTTCCTTGAACCCGGCGTAGCGAAGGACGCTGGGATCCTCACGGTGGCGTTCCCGCTGCAAGTCGAGCAGCTCAATCCGAGTGGCGTCAGCAACAGTGAATCCCTCGGTGAAGAAGTCGACCCACTGCTGGTCGTGCTCGACCACCGTGTGGGCGACGTCGCCCGCGTGGGCGACGTACTGCGAGATGACCTTGGTCGACTGGCCCAGGCCAAGCTCCAGAATCGATGTCGGCCGCATCTCGTCGAGCACCCGGTAGAGCGCATAGAGCGCCGGATAGCCCAGCGCCCAGCGGCCTGGGGAGAGCGTCTGGTCGGTGAACCAGGCGCTGTCTCGAACGGTGTCGTGGAAGACCGCGCTCCACACCGACTCACTCGAGGCCCGCAGTGCCTCGCTGGCGCGGGCATGGACGTCTCCGACCGATCGCGACACGCGTCCACCGGTCTCCACGACGGAGGACACGATCCGCGACTCAGAGTCGACCAGGGCCTTCGGCAGGGTCTCCGAACTCTTCTCCATGCGGGTGAGCCGCTTGCTGAGGTCGGCCTGGCGGGCAACCAACTGAGCGAGGAGCTGCTCCTGGCGCTGCGCCAGCGCATTGGCCTGACGCATGGATGACGGCACGTACTTGGCGGCCGCTCCCTTGAGTCGAGCAGCCGACGACGGCTCCGGGGCCGGGGCCGCCTTTGCCACCGCAGCGGGGCCTGCGGACCCGCTGGGAGCAGCGCCCTTCCCCCCGGCAGGCGCAGCCGCCTTCTTCGGCGCCGGCGCAGGTGCCGGCGACGCCGCAGCACGGAGCTTGCGCGGAGCCGCGACGATGGCACGGCCCACCTTGTAGGACCGGGAGGACCGAAGCTGCTCCAACTCGGCGGTGGTCTCGTCGAGACGTTGGCGGAGCTTCTGAATCTTCAGGTCCATCCGCGCGGCCGAGATCACATTCCGGCGGATCTGCATGCGGGAGAAGTCAGACTCGGAGCCGGAATCACCACGGCGCTCCTTGATCAACGCGCTGCGCAGCGTGATCGACTTCTGTGCCCCGGCCGCCATGGCCGAGGTGAGGAACTGGTCGATGATCTCCTCACGCATCGGGCTGAGCATGGCGTAGTGCCACCACCGGTCGGAGAAGTCCGCGGAAGTGTCCAGCCACGGCTTACGGGTGTCGGCGTAGTGAATCACCACCGGCGACTCGACTCCCTGAGCCCACTCCGCCTCGGACCAGGTCTGCTTCACGCCGCGGTAGGCGAAGAACTCGTCCTGGTTCGCCGGGTTGTACTTCGTCATCACGTTGAACTTGAACGGCAGCACCCGAATGCCGTCGTAGCAGGCGACATTGAGGACGTCCTGGTCGTCGGACTCGAAGTCCTTGGTGGCGAGGTCCATGAAGACCGCCTCAAGTCCGTCGGCGCGGATCTTGTCCAGGTTCATCAACAGCGATCCGGCATTGAGGTACCGGTCGTAGGACGGAAGCCCAATCGCCTGGGCCTGCTCGTCAGAGCGCACCCGATACCCGGCAGCGGCAACGCCCGCGAGGTACTTGTCGTCGACCACCCACCGCAGCATCGGCGTGAGGTCCTGCTCCACCACGATGTCGGTGTCGAGATAGATGCATCGCTTGAGATCGGGCAGCAGCGACGGGAGCAGCAATCGGAAGTACGTGTGCACCTGGATGTGCTCGGTGGCGACCGTGATGTCGGAGAAGCGCTCCCCCACCGGGATGAAGGTGATGGTCGTTCCCGGATACCGGTCGATCAGGCTCCGAAGCTTCGCAGTGATGTCCTCCGGATACTCCTCGGAGACAAGCACGTAGAAGTCGTAGGACGTGTTCTGCTTAGCGTTCTCCACGATGGAGGTCATCGTCACCGACAGCGGCAGCACGTACGACGGACTGGCGGCCAGGGCGATCGGGACGGAGTGCGGTCCTTCGGAGACGACCATGGGCAACTGCTTTCCGTTGTAGCCCCTCGCGAGGAGCTCTGTGATGAAGATGCCTGAGAGCCACTCCGAGACGAACATTCGGCGGGTGCCGAGATCGACGCGCTCTTCCAGTTCGGCCAGGATCGTGAAGACGAAGTTCGCATACTCGAAGAACAGGTCCTTCGGCATGATGAACATGTTGCAGAAGATGGCGCGCTTGCCGTTCAGGTACCGGTGCGCGGACTTCTTCATGTCCGGGAAGCGCTCTTCGAGAATCTCGACTGCGGTCTCGAGGTCGCCGACGTGGTGGTTGTTGCGGTAGTGATCCCACATCGACGTACGCCGGTGAGGGCGGGTGTAGACGAAGTCGCACTCGGTGAGCAACTGCTCCACGGCCTCGGGGCTGTACCCCAAGGTCTCGGTGAAGTAGTCAGGCTCACCCAGGTTGGTGGCTTCGTACTGGAGCTTTTCGCCATCCTTGAACATGAAGTGCCGGCGGTAGTGCATGAACCCGATGTAGTCGGGGTCACCGAGCTCGGCGTAGTTCTTCCACGCCCAGTAGTGGGTGGTCATCTCGTTGTAGGAGGAGTTCTTCTCCGAGATGTTGTCCCCGGTGTCGTCGCCGAGGGTGTTCTCCACCAGCCACATCAGGTCGGGGTTGTCCGGAGCCATCCGTTGACGAGCAAGAGCCCGCCCAGCGTGGACCGGCGTGAGCACCGAGTCCGAGACCAGGACGTCAGGCTTGTGATAGGCGACGACGATCTTGATAGATGTCACAGAACAGCGAACTCCTCCAGTAATAGAACCGGGACGACAGTACCGCAGCGCCTAGCGCCTCTCGAATCCCACTGTCGGGCCCGGCGTGGCGTGAAATCAGCCTAAAAGGGCGTCGACGAACGCCTGCGGCGAGAAGGGCGCCAGATCGTCGGGGCCCTCGCCCAGCCCGACCAGCTTCACCGGTACGCCGAGCTCGCGCTGGACCTGCACGACGATGCCGCCCTTGGCCGAACCGTCGAGCTTGGTCAGCACGATGCCCGTCACCTCGACAGCCTCGCTGAAGACGCGGGCCTGGATCAGACCGTTCTGCCCGGTCGTCGCATCCAGGACCAGCAGCACCTCGGTGACCGGCGCCTGCTTCTCGATGACGCGCTTGACCTTGCCGAGCTCGTCCATCAGCCCCTGCTTGTTCTGCAGGCGGCCGGCGGTGTCGACGATCACGGTGTCGACGCCGTCCTCCGCGCCCTTCTTCACCGCATCGAACGCGACCGAGGCCGGGTCCCCGCCCTCGGGACCGCGCACCACTTCGACGCCGACCCGCTCCCCCCAGGTAGCGAGCTGCTCGGCGGCGGCAGCACGGAACGTGTCAGCCGCACCGAGCACGACCGAGCGATCCTCGGCGACCAGGATGCGAGCGACCTTGCCCACGGTGGTGGTCTTGCCGGCACCGTTGACGCCGACGACCAGCACCACGCCGGGCTGCCCCTCAGCGCCGCTGACCTGCAGACGGCGATCCATCTCCGGGTCGACCAGGCTGATCAGCTCCTCGCGCAGGACGCGCTTGGCCTCGGCGGCATCGCCGCCCTCGACCCGCAGGCGGGTGCGGAGCTTCTCGGCGAGCTCCTGGGTGGGCGCTACTCCCAGGTCGGCGGTGATCAGGAGGTCCTCGATGCCCTCCCAGGTGTCCTCGTCGAGCTTGTCGCTGGAGAGGAAGGCGAGCAGTCCTCGGCTCAGAGCCGAGTTCGATCCGGCCAGCCGCTCACGCAGCCGGACCAGCCGCGAGCTGGTCGGCTCGGGCTTCTCCCGCACGGGCGCGACCGACTCCGGCACCAGCGGGGTCTCGTCCTCTGGTTCGGCTGTGGGCTCCTGGGACGGAGCCGCAGGGGCCGACGGGGTGATCTGCTCCTTGCGGGGAGCCGGGGCCACCGTGCCCCGCGGAGCACGCGTACGGACGAGCAGGAGTCCTGCGCCGACGCCGATCACGAGGATGGCGACGAGCAGGGAGATCAGCAGAACCATGAAGCTATCCAATCAGAATGGGAGATCAGGCCCGACCACGCGCACGCTGCACGCGACGGGCGATCGGCATCAGAGCGGGAAAGGCGCGAAGCACCCGACGGGCGACACGTCCCAGGAGCCGGGGACGGCCCGCCTCCACGGCGGCACTCGTCCCGGCGGGCGGGGTCGGCGTACTGGCACTGCGCTCGGTGTAGAAGACCATCCACTGCAGCAGCTGCGCGGCGTCGTCGAGCGTCGGCTCCGGAGAGAACTCCGCAGGGAGCGTGCCCGCCACCAGGTCGCGATAGAGCCGAGCGAAGTCGTACCCCGCCGCCCGGCGCGCACCGACCAGGGAACCCTCAGCCAGGCGCCGGTAGCGCTCCGGATCCGCGGCGATGTCACGCACCTCGCGGGCCAGCCCGGCCGCGTCCCCCTGCGGCACAGCTACGATGCCGTCGTTGTCGGCGACCACCGCAAGCCACGGCAACTCGTACATCACGACCGGGAGTCCGCGCGCCTGCGCCTCGGCGATGGTGAGCTGGTAGCCCTCGATGATGCTGGTCGTGATGAACAGGTCGGCGGCGTCGATCGTCTCGATCAGCTCCGCCCCGCGTCGTGGCCCGACCACCGCGACCTGATCCTCAAGATGCCGTTGAGCGACCAGTGCCCGCAGCTCCTCGGCGGTCATGTCGGTCCAGTCGGGCCCGACGATGGTGAGCCGGAAGTCGACGCCCAACCGGCGCAGCTCCACCGCGACCGCGACCAGCTGACGCACCTGCTTGGTGCGTTGCTCGAGTCGCCCCCACCAGACCAGCCGCAGTGGCTCCCCCGGCGCCGCGATCGTGGGCGTCTGGGCCGCTGACTCGAGCAGCATCGGGGAGGGCGGATTCGGCAGGTAGGCGGTGTGCTCGATCCCGCGCAGCTTCCAGAACGCGACGTCGAGTGGCGAGAGGGTGACCAACTGCGCCAACGCCCCCAGATGCCCCTGGAGAAAGGTCAGCAGATCGTTGCCCGTGTAGACCGGACGCAGGGAGAAGTTGTGGATCCAACCGATGGTCGGCACGCCGACCGCCCTGGCCATCAACGCATAGCCCGGCCACGCCCTGCTGTAGAGCACCTGGTGATCGATGATCACATCGACCGACTCCTCGCGGCACAGCTCGGCCCAGGCCGCCAGGCGCGCGGATCGGGAGCCGCTCAGTTCGACGAACCGGACTCCGTCGGGCAGTTCGTCGGTGATGCTGCCGGGCCGGCTGACAGCGATCGTCACCCGACACCCCGCCGCCAGCAGGAACCGAGCCTGCGAGAGGAGCACTCCGGACACGCCGCCGTTCTGCAACGCCTTGGTCGACAGCAGCACACTGCGGACCGGCCGGGTGCCCAACTCGATCCGGCGCCCATGCCGGGCCAGCGACTCCACGGCCGGCGGATAGAACTCCACCGCCGCCTGCACGACCTGCTCGGCCGGCACCGTCGCCTCCAGCAGTGCCACGGCCTCGGCCTGCAGACCCTCAGCGACACTGTCGTGCAGGTAACGCAACACGTTGGCGATCACTGCGAGCCGCGCCGAGGCCACACTCGCGCGCAGTTGCTCCGGGTCGGGGTGCTCGGACTGCAGCCCGTCCACGGCGGCCTCCAGCGCCTCGACGGAGTCCATCGCCCCGAGGTAGAACGCGAATCGAGAGATCTCCTCGACCCGATGCCCCGACCCGCCGCGGCGGAAGTAGTAGCGGTACAGGCGGTCCTGAATCGAGACGTAGCTGCGCGCCTGGGCGACGGCGAGGAACGTGAGCGGGAGGTCGTTGATCCGCGGCAGCACCAGGTCCTCAGGGAACGCGGCGTACGCCTGGAGCAGCAGCGTGGTGCGGAAGAGGTAACGCCAGAGCTGTCCCTGCGCCGCCTTGCCGACCGGGAACAGGCCACGGAGCACCTCGTCGCCGCTCAAGGACTCGTGCACGGGTGCCAGACGGGACTGATAGCCGGCCACGGTGCGGCCGTCGTCCAACAGCACCTCCACACCGAATCCGACCAGATCCGCGTCGCTGCGCCGAGCCGTGGCGACCGCCGTCTGCGCCGCGGTCGGCGCCAGCTCGTCGTCGCCGTCGAGGAAGAGCACGTACGGCGCCGTCGCGGCCATCACGCCCGCACGGCGGGCTTGGAACGCGGAGGCGTTGCTCGGCTGGCGCACCAGGCGTACCCGTGGGTCACGGCCGGCGAACTCCTCGACGATGCGAGCGGTGCCGTCGCTGGAACAGTCGTCGACGCAGAGCACCTCGATCTCGGCCAGCGTCTGGGCACAGCAGCTCTCCAACGCCGCCGTCACCCACTCCTCGTCGTTGAAGAGCGGGATCACGATGGCGACGTGAGCGGGCGTGGACATGAGTTCTCCGTCTGCTGGGGGCACTGGTCGGCCGGGCGGGTCGAGGGTCAGCCGTCGATAGCGGCGTGGATACGACGGTCGAGGTCACCGATGCGGATCCGGGCCTCGTCGAGGGCGCCGGCGAGGCGAGAGCGCTGCACTGGGATCGCCTCGCCCATCTGTCCAAGCTGGTCGTAGGTGCCGACACTCGATTCCAGGCCGACCACCGCCAGCATCCGGGAGAGCTTCTCGGGGTCGGCCGCCGAGCCCACCGGCACGGCCCCTTCGGTTGCGGCGATGATCAGACCGTGGGCACGGTCGCTGACGACGGCAAGCGAGCGGCCGTAGACCTCACGCACATGCTGGTCGAGATCGTCGTGCCTCGTGCTGGCCGCCACCAGGTACTCACCCCCGAGCGCCTCAGCGAGCCGGACAGCACGCGGGGCGTCACGGGCCACTTGGGCGACCGTGACGATCCGGGTGCCGGTCTGGTGAGCGAGTCGGCGTACGTCGTCGAGCCACGCATCTCCGGGCCAGGCCCGGTCGAAACGGAGCGTGAGGGCCAGCAGCGGCCGGTCGGCATCGGGCGCCCATTGGGCGCTGGGGGTGCCCAGGCCGAAGGCCCAGTCCGGGGCCACGTCCCCGAAGCCCGCAGCACTCTGGGAGACGGCGTCACGCCAGCTCACCACCGCAGCCTCGACGAAGGAGCGGTGAAAGTCGATCGCACCGGGCTCGGGATGCCGGATCCCGATCCCGGCAGCGATCACCGTGCCGCCGCGGGCCGCTGCCCGCAGGGCCACCTCCCCGACAGCCTCGGCGGGAAAGACTCCCTGCGGCGGGTTGATCTCACCGGCGTTGAGGAAGTGCACCGGGCGGGTCGCGGCGTCGCTCGCCGCAACCCACCCCGCGCGGCTCGGATAGACCCGGTCCTCGGGAGCCAGCGCCAGTCCTGACACGTAGTCGGAGGTGGGTTGACCGAGGAAGAGATGGATTCGGTGGCCGCGCCCGCGCGCCGCATTGAGGTAGGCCGCGCGCAGCACCGAGTCGCCGAGGTTGTCGTCCTGCCCCCCGAGTTCGATGAAGACGTCGCGTGTCTGGAGGTCGGCCACGGCGCTCAGTCTAGGGCCCGACCCCTCACTCCCTGACGCTCGGCCGCGCCCCGATGCCCCCTATCATCGGTGGGTGCCTCACCCCCGGACCACCGAGACCGACACCGCCCCCCTGCGGGTGCTCGTCATCCACCGCCGTACCGGTTCGACGGTCCGCTACATCGATCAGGTGGTCGGAGAGGACGAGTCCGGAGTCGACTACCGTTTCGGGCGCGCCCTCCTCGCCCAGACCGACCTCGATGTGGTCTTTCTCCCCCGCTTCGGCTCGCTCTTCGGCGCCCAGGGGCCGACTGGCCCCCGCCTGGTGCTGGAGACGCTCCGTGTCGGGCGCGACCTGCAGCGACGTGGCATCGCACTGGTCCGCACCCTCACCGAGGCCGACCGACAGGGCGGACGGTGGCCTCGCTTGGCGGCCCGCGTCCTGGACCGGTTCACCTCGGCCTTCGTCGTGTTCGACGACTCCGTCAAGCCGCCGACGGGCAAGCCCGTCACCGTGATCCCGTACGCCGACCACCGCGACCGGTTCCTCGGCTACCCCCGCGCCGCACAGGTCCCCGGCCGCGTGCTGTGGGTCGGTGCCAGCCGCTTGGGCCCCGGTCTGCAGGAGCTGGTGGCGGTGTCGCCGCCCCCGTCCGGCGTGCGCTTCGTGGGCGCGGCCGACGCGCCCACCCGAGCACTGCTCGACGGCTGCGACGCCCGGACGGAGCGTCTCTCCGACGGGGCGCTTGTCCAGGAGATCTCGGCCGCCGAGCTCGTCGTGGTGCCCTCGGTGGAGGAGCCGGAGGACTTGAGTGCGGTCTACCTCTCCCTCGCCGTCGACCGTCCGGTGCTGGTGCCCGACACCGCGGCGATGCGTGCACTGCAGAGTCAGGTCGGTGCCACCTGGCTGCCTCTGCTCCCGGCCGCCCTCGACTCCGCCGCGCTCGCTGAGATCGTCGCCGACGTGGCGTTGCCCCTACCCGGTGCCCGTCCCAGCCTGCCGGGAGCGAGCCTGAACGACACCGCTAAGCGCTACGCCACCGTGTTCCGTGCCGCGGCGTCCACCGCGCGCTGACTCACTCCGGCTCCCGCAGGCGCTGGCTGATCACGGTGGAGACGCCGTCGCCGCGCATGGTGACGCCGTACAGCGCGTCACCGACCTCCATCGTGCGCTTCTGGTGGGTGATCACCAGCAGCTGGGAGTGCTCGCGCAGCTCCTCGTAGATCTCCAGCAGGCGTCCCAGGTTGGTGTCGTCCAGGGCCGCCTCGACCTCGTCGAGGATGTAGAACGGCGACGGGCGGGCCTTGAACAGCGAGACCAGGAAGGCCACCGCCACCAGGGAGCGCTCACCGCCGGAGAGCAGCGAGAGCCGCTTGACCTTCTTGCCCGCGGGTCGGGCCTCCACCTCGATCCCGGTGGTCAGCATGTTGGCCGGATCGGTCAGCACCAGCCTGCCCTCACCACCGGGGAAGAGCCGGGAGAAGACGTGGTCGAAGGCGGCGGTGACGTCGGCGTACGCCTCGGCGAAGACCTGCTCCACCCGGGCGTCGACCTCACGCACGATGTCGAGCAGGTCCTTGCGGGTGGTCCGCAGGTCCTCCAGCTGCTCGGTGAGGAACTGGTGGCGCTCCTCCATCGCGGAGAACTCCTCCAGCGCCAGCGGGTTGACCTTGCCCAGCATCGACAGGGCCCGCTCGGCGGTGCGCAGCCGCTTGGTCTGCTCCTCGCGGACGTACGCCGCAGGCTCCGGCTCCGGGTCGTCCTCGGTCGGGGCGACCGGGATCGGCACGCTGGGGCCGTACTCGACCACCAGCACCTCGGGGTCGAGGCCGAGGTCGTCCAGGGAGCGCTCCTCGAGCTGCTCGATCCGCATCCGCTGCTGGCTGCGGGCCAACTCGTCGCGGTGTGCACTGGAGACCAGCTCGTCGAGCTCGGAGCCCAGCCGACGCACCGTGGAGCGGACGTCGAGGAGCTGCTGCTCCCGGCCGAGTCGGGCCTGCTCGATCTCGGTGCGGGCCGCCGAGGCGGCCTCGATCGCCGCCTCCAGACGGGTCAGGACGGCGGCAACGGCAGTGCTGACCGCCTCGGCCGCACGGCCCTCGCGGATCAGCCGCTCGCGCTGGGCGATCGCCTTGGCCCGCGCCTCGCGCTCGGCGGCGGCCGCCCGCAGCAGCGAGTCGGCGCGGCCGTGCAGGGCCCGGGCGCGCTCCTCGGAGGTCCGCAGCGCGAGCCGTGCGTCCATCTCGGCCTGGCGCGCGGTCCGGGCCGCCTCGGCGAACGTCTCCCGGTCGCCGGTGTCGGGCTCCTCGTCGGTGACCTCCTCGGCCGAGGCCAGGCGGCTCTCCAGGTCACCGAGCCCGGCGAGCGCCTCCTCCCGGGAGGCCAGCACCTTCTCGATCGCCTGGCCCAGCCGCTCGGCCTCGCCGCGGGCGGCACGAGCGTGGGCTCCGTACTGGGCGAGCTCCTCGGCCACGGCCGCCAGGGTGGCGTCGGACTCGTGCAGCTGCGCGAGGGCGACGTCGACCCGCTTCTGGGCGTCGAGCCGCTCGGCCTCCAGGCCCGACGTCTCGAAGGTCAGCCGCTCCGAGGTCGCCACCGCGGCGGCCAGCTTCTCCCCCGCGTCGTCGACGGCGGCCTGGATCTCGATCAGGCTCTGCCCCGCCGCCGAGCCGCCGGCGGCGAAGGTGGCGGCGAGCAGGTCACCCTCACGGGTCACCGCGACCACCTCGGGCACGGCCCCGATCAGCGCACGGGCAGCGGCCAGATCCTCGACCACCGCGATCCGGTCCAGCTGCCGGCGTACCGCGGCGGCGAGATCGTCAGGGCACGAGACCTGGTCCACGGCCCAGACCGCACCGTCGGGGAGCGCGGGCCACGGGTCGGCGGGGACGGCGGCACCACCGAGCAGCAGGTCGGCGCGGCCGAGGTCGTCACGCTTGAGCAGGTCGATCGCCCCGACGGCGGCCTCGGCGTCGGCGACCACGACGGCGTCGGCCATCGTGCCGAGCGCGCTCGCGATCGCGGTCTCGAAGCCGGCGGCGACACTGAGCACCGTCGCCACCGAGCCGACCAGTCCGTCGACCGTCGCAGCAGTGGCGAGCAGCGCCCCGGCGCCGTCCTTGCGGGCCAGGCCGACCTCGAGGGCGTCCTTGCGGGCGGCCAGCGCGGTCCGGTCGCGGTCGGCCTGCTGGGCCTGGTCGCGCAGGGCGGCGAGCCGCTCCTCGACGTCGGCCAGCGCCGCCGAGGCGTCCTCGTGCTCGGCGTCGAGGCCCTCCTCACCCGCATCGAGGCCAGCGACCTGGGTCTCCAGAGCGGTGTAGTCACGCTGGGCACGGTCGGCGCGGGCGGTGGCCTCCTCCCGGGCCAGCGCGAGCCGGCCGACCTCCTCGTCGGCGGCGGCGGCGCGGGTCCTGAGCGCGTTGACCTGGCCGGTCAGGCGGGCCAGCCCCTCACGCCGGTCGGCCGCAGCGCGATGCAGGGCCGCGATCCGGCGGTCCTCCTCGGCGGCGGCGTCCTCGGCGCTCTTGCGTGCGTTGACCGCCTCCTCCAGCGCGGTGCGCTGGGCGGTGACCTCGGCGTCCATCTCGGCCTCGGCGACCCGGGCCCGCTCGGCCTGCGCCTCAAGCTCCTCGGGGTCGCGGCCGCCCTGCACGCTGGGCAGGGCCGACGCGTTGCGCATCCGCTCGGCGGCCAGGGACGCGGTGCCGCGCAACCGCTCGCGCAGCCCGTTGAGACCGAACCACGTCTCCTGGGCCTGCGCCAGCGCCGGCAGGTCCTCACGCAGCGCCGCCTCCAGCGCCGTCTCCCGCTCGCGGCCCTCGGTCAGGGCCTGCTCGACGGTGGCCTTGCGGGCCTGGACGACCGACTCGTCGGCGAGCTCGGTGGCCAGCGACTCCCGCGCGCTGACCAGGTCGTCGGCGAGCAGTCGGGCGCGGGCGTCGCGGACGTCGGCCTGGACGGTGGCGGCCTGCCGGGCGACCTCGGCCTGGCGGCCCAACGGCTTGAGCTGACGGCGGATCTCGCTGATCAAGTCCCCGAGCCGGTTGAGGTTGCCCTCGGTCGACTCCAGCTTGCGCAGCGCCTTCTCCTTGCGCTTGCGGTGCTTGAGGACGCCGGCCGCCTCCTCGACGAACCCGCGCCGGTCCTCGGGAGTGGCATGCAGGATGGTGTCGAGCTGCCCCTGACCGACGATGACATGCATCTCGCGTCCGATGCCGGAGTCGCTCAGCAACTCCTGGACGTCGAGCAGCCGGCAGCTCTGGCCGTTGATCGCGTATTCCGACCCGCCGGTGCGGAACATCGTGCGCGAGATGGTGACCTCGGCGTACTCGATCGGGAGGGCGCCGTCGGTGTTGTCGATGGTGAGCAGCACCTCGGCCCGGCCCAGGGGGGCGCGGCCCGACGTTCCGGCGAAGATGACGTCGTCCATCTTGCCGCCGCGCAGGCTCTTGGCACTGGCCTCGCCCATCACCCAGGCCAGGGCGTCGACGACGTTGGACTTGCCCGATCCGTTGGGCCCCACGATGCAGGTGATGCCGGGCTCGAGCTGGAGGGTCGTGGCCGACGCGAAGGACTTGAACCCCTTGAGGGTCAGGCTCTTCAGGTACATCGGGGCTCTCCTGGGACCTCGCACACTGCTTCGTTCACCTACCGCTACCGGACCCTACTATCCCGGCCACGCTCACCGCAGGACTCACACCGCGCTGCCCTCGTGCGCCAGGGTGCCGATCGGGCGCCACAGCACGACCAGGGCCAGCCCGGCCAGGACGAAGCCGAGCCAGTAGGGCGCCGTCAGCCCACCCGCGTGGGAGACCGGGCCGGCGATCGCGGCTCCGACCACCAGGCTGCCCGTCATCAGCATCACGTAGACCGCACCCACCCGGCCCTGGAGCTGGGTCGGGATGATCCGCTGCGTGACGGCACCGTACGTCGCACCCCAGTATCCCTCGTGGATGCCGAACAGGCCCAGCACCACGAACGCCACCGCGGCATGGTCGGTCCAGCCCAGCAGGGCCCAGCTGGCCGTCTCCCAGACCAGGCCGTAGCGCATGATGTCGCCCAACGAGACGCGCCGCTCCACCCAGCCGTAGGTGAACGACCCGATCACCCCACCGACCGCGACCGAGGCCAGCAGCAGCCCGTAGCCGATGGTGCCCAGCCCCAGCCGCTGGTGGGCGTAGAGCACCATCGTCGCCCAGGCCGCCCCGTAGGCCAGGTTGAACGCCACGATCTGCAGGTTGAAGGTCCGCATCGAGGGGTTGTGCCAGGCCCACCGCCACCCGGCCCGGAGCTCGTCGCGCACCCGGGCGCGATCCTCCACCGGTACGCCGTGGGGCGGCAGCCTCAGCCGGGCCAGCTGGGTCAGCGCCAGCAGCCCGCAGATCAGCTGCACCGCGAACGGGACCGCCTGTCCCACCACGAAGAGCACCGCGCCCAGGGGCGGGGCGATCAGCCGGTTGATCCCCATCCAGCCGAACTGGAACCGGGCGTTGGCGATGCCCAGGTCGCGCTTGGCGACCAGCATCGGCAGCACCGTGCGGCCCGCCGTCTGGGCGATCGTGTCGGCGGTGCCCAGCGCCACCATCACCACCAGGACCAGCGCGATCGGGGCGTACCCGAGCACCAGGACGCCGAGCAGCGCGATCCGGAGCGCGGTGCCGCACAGCATCAGACGGCGGCGGTCGTGCCGGTCGGCGAGCACGCCGACGTACAGGCCGAAGGCGAAGCCGGGAAGCCAGTTCAGCAGGGCGGCGAGGGAGATCAGCCGCGGGTCGTCAGTCCGACTGGCCACCAGCAGCGGGCCGGCGGCGGTGGCGAGACCCCCGCCGAGCGCGGTCAGCCAGTTCTGGGCCAGCCACAGCCGGAAGCCGACCCCGAGCCGTCGCGGTGCGACCAGCTCGCCGAGTCGGCTCATCGTCCGACCACGCTCTCAGCGCGGTCGAGGACGCTTCAAGCAGGCTGCATCTCGGTCAGCGACGCGTCGACCAGCTCGGCGACACGGGCGACCAGCAGGTCGTTCTCTGCGGAGAGCTTCTCCACCAGGGCGCTCAGCTCGGCCACGCGGTTGCGCAGCTTCGCGTTGTCGCTCACCAGGAGATGCTGAGCCCGCGGGTCGGTGGGCAGGTGGCCCCACAACGCCTTCGCCATGACGATTCCTTCGGTGATCTTCGGAGACGGTCCCGCAACAGGGACCGTCTCCAAATCTCTCACCCAGGTCTGACCTGGTCAAACGCTCAGGGTTTGACAGCGACCAGTCCGTGCGCGAGGGGGAAGCCGTCCTCCTCGACGCCGAGGGTCGGCTCGGCGGCGTGGCGCTGCCAGGCCAGGTCCTGGAGCGCCCGACCCCAGACCGCACCCTCGGGGTGCAGCCGCGGCAGCACCTTGCCGATCATGTCGGCCAGCGACTCCATCGCCCCGCCGAGCTGGACCATCACCGGCAGCGACAGCCCGGCCCCGGCGACCAGCCGCTCCAGGGAGAAGCGGGTGTGCCGGTAGTAGTCGTGCGGAGCCTCGTGGATCCAGTACAGGAACGGGGTGTTGAGCAGCAGCACTCCCCCGGGCCGCAGGATCCGGCTGATCTCGGCCATCGCGAGCTCGGGGTCGGGCAGGTGCTCGAGCACGTCGGAGAAGAGCACGGTGTCGAACTCGGCGTCGCCGAACGGCAGCGGCGCGGTCAGGTCGCAGGTCACGTCGAGGTGGTCGTTGGCGTGCAGCGAGGACGGCCAGTCGGCGGTCACGACCTCGTCGACGTAGCGCTCGTACAGTCCCCGCATCGGCACCTTGCCACACCCCAGGTCGAGCAGCCGGCCGTGGGCGAAGTCGGGGATCACCCGGTTGTAGAACTTCGCCGTCAGCGAGGCCACCAGGCGCGACGTCGGGGAGAGCTCCGCGGGGTCGGTGGTGGCCTGGAGCAGGCCGTCGACCAGGGCGTACTTCGTCGGTTGCCAGGCTCGGGCCGCGGCGGACGCCCCGGGAGCAGGAGCCGAGGCTGCGGGAGCAGACGCCGGAACCGTGGCCGTCGACGTGACGTCGGCCGTCGTACGGGCGAAGACGAAGAAGTCGGCGAAGGACTCCTCGGCCGGGTCGGAGACCAGCGGGTAGCGGTTCGGGATGTGCTCGACGAGGGTGAACTCCGGGCGGTGCGCCGCGACCCAGTCGGTGAAGCGACGGTGCCGGACGTGGGAGGCGGTGGTGGCCTCGTCGACGTTGGAGGCGTAGACGATCACGAACCGCTCACCGGCGTCGAAGAGCCGGGTCATGTAGAGCTCGAAGACCGGGTCCTCGACCAGGTGGTAGATCACGTCCAGGGAGAGCGATAGGTCGGCCCGCTCCCCGGCGTAGGCGTCGGTGTGGACGAACGCCTTGGTCGGGTCGCCGGCGAACCGCTCGCGGCACAGCTGCAGGCTGCGCTCGGCGACGTCGTAGCCGACGTAGCGCGGGTAGGCGGCCAGCTCGAGCTGGGCGCCGTCACCGGAGCCGAACTCGATCACGGTGGTCAGCCCGTGCCGGGCGACGAAGGCGTTGAGCACCTCGGCCTTGAACTCGGCGAGGCGGCCGTAGGAACCGGCACCGGAGTGGCCCCCATCGCGGTAGCGCTCGCTCCAGTACGCCGCGCTGTCGAAGGTCTCCCCCGCCAGCCGGACCGGGGCGACCGGCTTGGGCATCGCGGCAGCGGAGCGAGCCGGGGTCCGGGCCGGAGTCTGCGCCGGGGCGACCGCTGCGGCCGCTGCGGCCGGAGCCGGCACGGGTGCGACCTCGTCCAGCGGCGAGCCGAAGCGGTCGAGCATCGCCGCGATCTGCCGGTCGTTGCCGCCCGACCAGTTCGACTCCATCAGCGAGGAGGTCTGCGAGCCCGGCCAGGTCTCGTTCAGCCAGGTCGGACCGACCACGCGGGCCACCCGGCCGGCGCGACGCATCATCCAGTAGAGCCAGACGTCGTCGGCCTCGGGCGCCAGCGCGGTGAAGGTGGCCTCGTCGGAGACCTCGGCGGCGAAGGAGTGGGGCGGGTACAGCGTGCCGCCGCAGCCGGTCGGGAAGACCTCGACCCCGCTGTGGCCGGCGCCGAGCTCGTGGTGCCACTGCGCGTAGGGCCGGATCCGGCCGGCGTCGTCCAGGCTCACGGCGTGGGCGCGCCGGCACAGCACCTCCTCGTTCGAGCGGTACGCCGCCACCAGCGGGCCCACCGTGTCGAGCGGGTACACCTGGTCGTCGTCCACGACCAGCACGAACGCGTCCGGGTAGGCCTCCAGCGCCGGGATGATCTTCTTGTAGGACCGGGTGTCGGGCGTGGTCCTGATGGTGAGGCCGCGCTGAGTGAGACGCCGCACGCCGCCGGGCAGACGCGGCTCGTCCTCGGGTGCGACCCAGAGCACCACCTCGTCGGCGGTCACGCTCTGGTGCAGCAGCCGGCGCAGGGTCAGCTCGAGGGTGCCGAACCGGGCCGGGTAGGAGGTCAGACTGACCACCAGGCGCCCCGGCAGAGTGTGCGGGCGCTGCGGGAGCCGGACGTAGGTGCGCACGTCCGCGTCGGCCTCGACGACGTGGTCGTCCAGGGCGAAGTCGGCGGCGTAGAGCTCCACCCAGTCCGCCGCGCGCAGCGGCAGCGGCGACTGGGCCGGCGTCCGCACCACGACCCGGGTCGTGGCCGGAGCGAAGGAGTCGTCGAAGGCACGGTGGAACTCGGGGTCGGAGAGCACGTCGAGGGTCTCGTTCAGCTCGACGACACCACTGGGCGCACCGACCAGCCACACCGGCTCGTCGGGGTTGAGCCCGTGTCGGCGTACGCCGTCCTCACCGAGCAGGTCCAGCGGGGTCTCGCGCTGCCAGTTCAGGCCGGCCTCGGTGAGCCGATCCTCGAAGTCGTCGCCGTAGTAGCGGACGTGGTCGGCCTGGCCGAAGCGACGGATCCGCTCGGCATCCGAGGCACTCGGGTCCTCGTCGGTGGGGACACCGGCACGGAACGGCACCGCGATGATGCCGAGCCCACCGGGACGCAGCACTCGGGCGATCTCCCGCATCGCGGCGCGGTCGTCGGGGACGTGCTCCAGGACGTGGGAGCAGACCAGCAGGTCGACGGAGTCGTCACGGTGGGGCAGCGCGGTGACGCTGCCCAGGACGTCGACGAGGCGGTTGTCGGCGCCGAGGTCGAGGCGGCAGTGCAGGCCGGGCGCGACCCGCTCGAAGATCGCCGTCGTCTGGGGCGAGGGCGCGATGTCGAGCAGGACGTCGATCGGGTCGAGCATCGGCACCGAGATCTCCAGCACCAGGCCGAGGAAGCGGTGCCGCTCCAGGCTGCCGCACCGCGGGCAGGCAGCGTCGGGGCGGCCGCCCGGACCGGGGGCGAACCCCGGAAGGTCGGAGCCGCACGCGCTGCAGTGCCGCGTCAGGGCACCTGCGGGAACCATCGTCTGAGCACTCACTTGCTCCACCACCTCACGGCACAACTCTTGATCACGGCGGCGTCGTGCGTGGCACGGACACCGGCCAGGGCCGGGCTCACCCGGTTGGCGGTGAGGAGCATCTGGGAGCCCTCCCGCACCTCGGCCTCGGCATGCTCGGTCGAGTGGCACAGCACCAGCTCGAAGTCGCGGTGGCCGTGGGGGTCGATGCCGGTCTCGGCCATCGCCGCGAGCACCACCTGCTCGGCCTGCTCGGCCTCCATGCCGACAGCGAGCAAGCGCAGCGAGACCTGCTCGCGGTCCAGCGCCTCACACCAGCAGGTGAGCAGTGCGGGGGCGACGGCGAGCTCGTCGACGTACACGGACGCGACGAACGGCTCGATCCCCCTGCTGCTCGGGTCGGCGGTGCGGGGTGAGGGCACGACGGCGGCGACTGGCACGTCTGCCCTTCGGTCCTGCGGCGCCGGATCTGAGGCAAGCCGGGAGAACAGGTCGCGGTTCTCCTGCGAGGCCGGGTCGAGCGCGACCGCGCGGACCGCCTCGCTCAGGGCCGCGGCCCGGTCGGCGTGCTCCTGGGCCAGGGCCTGGCGGCGGTGGTCGGCGGCACGGAGCCGGTCGGCGTCGGTGACCTCGAAGAGCTCGTCGGGGCCGATCCCCAGGCCGAGCAGCGTCACCATGCCGGTGAGCTGGGTGCCCACGGCCTCGACCAGACGCTCGGTCGGGGCCGAGGAGAGGTCGACCCCGGTGAGCAGCAGCCGTCGCACCCGCAGGTCACGGCGCAGCAGCCGCAGCCGTTGCTCGTCGCTGTGCCCGATCAGGCCGTTGACGTTGCGCTCGTGGCGCCGGTAGAGCACCAACGGCTCGGCGAGCACGGCGATCTCCCAGTCCTGGGCGGTGTGCACGGCCAGCCACCAGTCCCGGCACCAGGCCCAGCCCGGTGCTCGCGGGGCGGTGCGGGCGATCTCGGTCCGCATCGTGATCGAGGAGGTGGTGGCCTGGTTGCTGACCAGGTAGTCGCCCAGCACCCGGCCGCGGAAGAGCGGGGCACCCCCGAACAGCGAGGGGCGCAGCACCGATCCGGCGGCGTCGACGATGGTCATGTCGCTGTGCACCAGCCCGACCTCGGGGTGGCGGCGCAGGTGCTCGACGGTGGCGGCGAGCCGGCCGGGCAGCCACGCGTCGTCGGCGTCGAGGAAGGCGACGTACTCGCCCCGGGCGGCGTCCAGGCCGGCGTACATCGCCACCGTCGGTCCGGCGTTGGCCTGGCGCAGCACAGTGATCGCGTCGCCGTAGCCGGCCAGCACCTCCGGAGTGGCGTCGGTGGAGCCGTCGTCGACGACGATCACCTCGACCTCCCCCGCGGCGAAGCCGGTCTGGGCGAGCACGGAGTCGATCGCGGCACCGACGAACTCGGCGTAGTCGTGGGCGACCACGAGGCAGGTGACCACCGGGGTCACCTCAACAGCAGGGACGCAGGCCTCCCCCAGCGCCGTCACCACGGCGGCGGGCACCCGGCGCACCCCGGAGTCGGCCACCGCGGCAGTGACCCGGTCGTGCTCGGCCGGGTAGTGCTCGGCGTAGGCCACCACCCCGGGCCAGAAGACGTCGCAGACCGCGTCGCAGGCGGCGATCAGACCGGGGCGGTCTCCGGCGACGCGCTGCATCGCCGCGATCGCGGCGACCTTGCGCTCGACGTGGACGGTCCAGTCGTCGAGTCCCGAGCGCGTGATGGTGCCCTCGCGCTGGACCCACAGATAGGTCGAGCCGTCCCGGAAATCGGTCAGGCCCAGCCGTGCCCCCGAGGTCGCGAGCACCTCCATCCAGAAGACGGTGTCGTCGGCGTAGCGCAGCTCCGGGTCGAACCGGACCTCACCGATCGCCGCACGCTCGGCGAGCTTGCCCCAGGCCGGGTTGATCGCGGGCCACAGGTCGGCGTTGTCGGCCGGGCGGCGGAGGAACCGACGCGGGACGGCGTTGAGCCAGACCTCCTCGTGGCGCTCGTCCAGACGTCCATCGGCGACCAGGGCGACCCTGCCGAACGGGATCGTGCCGGGCCTGGCGGCGTCCCAGAGTGCCTCCAGGTAGCCCGGCTCCAGCCGGTCGTCGTCGTCGACGAAGGCGATCCACGGCGCTGTCGGACCGTCGAGGGCGAGGTTGCGGGCGCTCTGGGCGCTGGCGACCTCGGTCTCGATCAGCCGCACCGTCATCGCCCGATGGGCGGCGGCCCACTCCCGCACGATCCGCGGTGTGTCGCACGCCGGACCGTTCTGCACCACCACGACCTCGAACAGCGCCGGGTCGAGGCTCTGGGCTGCCAGATCGTCCAGGCAGGTGGCGATCCGGTCCTGCCCACGGTACGTCGGCACGATCACGCTGATCTGGGGGCCGGTGCCCGCGCCACTGTCACTGACAAGATCAGCATCCGCCGCAGCGACACCGGTATCGGCGAGGTGCGCGGCGACCAACGCCGCCAGCGCCCCCATCTCCTCCGGGACCGTCTGCCCCGCATAGCCCGCCTCGACCAGGGCTCCGGCGAGGATCGCGACCAGGCCGTCGTCGGCGACCGGGCGGGGCTCGACGGCCGCGCCCGCGGTGTCGATCCGGGCCTGCCAGGTCAGCTCGGGCCGGCCGACCTTGATCAGCGCGGCCAGCACGTGCGCGAACGGGTCGGAGCCGAGGCTGGTCAGGCGGGTCACCGGCGCCTGGCCGGTCGAGCGGGAGACGACGTACTCGAGCAGGGGTGTGAGCACATCGCCGAGCTCGCCCCAGGCCAGGCTCGCTCCGGAGACCTCGATCCGGTCGCCGACGAACGGCTCCACGGACGCGGGCACCGTGACGCCGGCGGCGCTGATCGTGGCCAGCGCGATCGCCCTGTCGATCCCGGCGGTGGCCAGGGTGGCAGCGGCCTCGCGGCCCGAGCCGATCACGAGCTCGCCCAGGACGACCCGCATCAGCTCGGTCCACGGCACGCGGTCGGCGATCCCGGCCTCGACCAGGGCGGCGTGCAGCCGGGCCGCCTCGGCGGGGCGCTCGCACAGCGAGGACTCGACGTACCAGCGCGCGACGAAGCCGAGCTGGGCATCCACGACGCGCTGCACCCGGCGGGAGAACGGCAGCGCACAGATCCGGGTGAGGGTGGCGACGCAGGCCTCGCCGGAGGCCTCCCAGGTGCGGGTGCCGCCGTGGGCGCTCAGGCCGTCGGCGCGCTTCACATAGACGTACGCCGACTCCACGCCGCCCGAGGCGACCCGCAGGTCGAAGCTGCCGCGGGCGTAGACGGAGAGCCAGAACAGGGTGTCCTCACCGGTGGCGAGGGCCTCGTCGAACCCGACGGCGCGGGCGACGTCGGTGGCGACCGCCTTGCCGTGGGTGGGACGCAGGTACCAGTCGAGCTCCTCGATGTCGGCGCGGCGGGCCATCGCGTTGAGGCCCTGGAGTCCGACGGGGTGGTGGAAGGAGAGCGTCTCGGGGGCGTCGGCGCCCATCTCCTCCCACACCGTGCAGGCGATCACCAGCGGTGCGCACTGCGACAGCAGGGCGGCAGCGAATCGGGGCCGGACCACGTCGTCGCTGTCGACGAAGGTGACGTAGTCGGCGCTGACGGCTGCCAGGCCGGCGTTGCGGGCCGCAGCGGCGGTGCGGGCGTGCGGGGCGTCGACGACGCTCAGCGGGATCTCGGGGTGGGCGGCGGCCCACGCCTCGATCAGCGCGCGGGCGCCGTCCTCGGGGCCGTTGGGCACGACCACGATCTCGACGGCACCGGCCGGAACCGTCTGGTCACCGAGTGAGTCCAGGCACTCGACGATGGTCGCGGCCGAGCGGTGGCAGGGCACCACCACGGCCAGGCGCGGGGTGGACAGGTCGAGGCCGTCGAGGTCGGGGGCGGCGTCCCAGGGTGCCAGCACGCCGTGCGCGGCGGCCTCGGCGCTCAGGGCGCGGAACTGGTCGGGGTGGGCGATCAGGTACGGCCTGACGACCTGCTCCCAGCCGGGGTGTGCGGCAGAGTCGGCACCGTCGGCACCGGCGGCACGGGCTTGGTCCAGGACGCGCCGTACGTCGGCCGGGGTCGGCTGCGGGGTGACAGGGCCACGCGTGGTGCGCCAGTGGAACTCACGCAGACCGACGCGCTCGACCTCGGCCTGGAGGCGGGCCAGCGCCTCGGGGCTCTGCCGGGCGTACGGGCCGAGGAAGGAGTTCCACGACCCCCAGACGTGGAACTCGCGGGCCGCGGCGCCCAGCGGGCTCCCGGCCTCGATCGACTCCAGGGCGCGGGTGGTGCGGATCCGGGCCTCGACGTCGGCCCAGGGCAGCTCCTCGCCGTGCTTCATCATCGAGCCGCGCCGGATGTCGACGAAGTAGGCGGCTGCCGGGTCCTGTGCGACGGCCAGCCGGACGTCGTACGCGTTGAGGTAGCGGACCAGGTAGTCGGTGTCGCAGCCCAGTCGCAGCTCCTCGTCGAAGCGCAGCGCGGCGGCCTTGCGTCGGTCCAGGAGCTTCGCCCAGGCCGAGCCGGCCATGATCGCCAGGTCCTCGCCGGTGCCGCCCTCGTGGGCGCGCATGACGCGGGTGAAGTCGGTGTCGAAGGTGCCGTTGTCGAAGTCGCCGTCGAAGGCGTGCGCGATCAGGACGCCGGAGACGACGTCGGGGCCACCGCTGGCGAGCAGGGCCTCCAGGTAGCGCGGAGCCACCCGGTCGTCGTCGTCGACGAAGGTGACGAAGCGGCCGCGGGCGGCGGCCAGGGCCTCGTTGCGGGCGTAGGCCTCGCCGGCCCCCTCCCGCTCCTCGAAGCGGAGCCGGAAGCCGGGGTGGGCCTCGCACCAGCGCTCGACCACCTCGGCGGTCCCGGTCCGCGGACCGTTGCTGACCACCACCACCTCGAACTGGTCCAGGGCCAGGGTCTGGAAGGCGAGTGAGTCCAGGCAGCCGGTGATCCGGTCGTGTCCCTGGTACGTCGGCACCAGCACGCTCACCACCGGCGAGGCGGCATCGCGCTTGCTGTCGGTGGGCCGGGCGGGACGGCGCGACCGGCTCACCGGGCCTCCTCGGCGAAGTGCAGTCCGGTGCTGCCGAGGGCCTCGTTCAGGGCGACCGGGAGGTAAGGGTGGGAGCCGTGCCGGACCGCGTCGGCGTGGTCGCCGAGGTAGCGGGAGAAGGAGAGCCAGCTGACCGGCATCGCCGCGGCCGAGGCGGCCAGGTGGGACAGCAGCGCCTCGGTGGCGGCGGTGCTCGGCCCGCCCAGGCACACGGTGCTGCCGTCGGTGAGCAGGCCGCCGAAGTTGAGGTGCGGGCGGTCGTAGCCGCGCACGTCGTAGCGCTCGAACGCCATCGTCTCCTCCAGGCGCATCGGGATCGCGGCGGCCTGGTTGGTCTGGTAGCCGTCGCCGCCGAGGATCGGGCGGGTGTGCAGGATCGGGGTGGCGTCGATGATCGCGATCCGGCCGGTCCGGGTCATGCGTGGCCAGACCGCGTCAACGCCCCAGCCGCTGAGGGTGTCGCGCATCGTGGGCAGCGCCCGGGCGAGCATGTCGCGCGACATCAGCGGGCACATCAGCTCGACGAAGTTGGTGAACCGGACCTGGAAGGCGGGGTGCTGGCCGACGATCTGGTGGACGAAGGAGGAGCCCGGTGCGAGCGCCGGCTGGGCCAGGTCCAGGCCGAGGTCGGCGACGATGTTGAAGAACTCGCTCACCGTCTCGGGCTCGCACAGCAGGTCGTCGTCGGGCATCCAGACGTAGTCGTAGCGGGCGATCACGTCGGCCATCGCGTCGAAGGTGGCGACCAGGCCGGGCCACTTCTGTCCCGCGACGTGGTGCACGAAGGCGGCGCCGTCGGCCATCCCCAGCGCGACCGGGTCCTCGTCGGCATACCAGGACAGGCCGTAGTCGAAGTTCTGCTCCTCCAACCGGGCCACGAGCTTGGGGTGCAGGGAGTTCTTGCCGGCCCGGAAGAGGGCGAGGAAACGGCGCGACGAGGTCGAGGTCACGCCACTCCATCGGCGCGACGGCCCAGGACCTGAGTCCTGATCCAGCAGCCCGTGCGTGACCAGTGCCTCACGCACCCGGCCGGCATCCTCGGGATGCTCGCGGGCGTGGTCGAGCACCCGTGTCATCGGGGCGGCGGCGAGCCGGTCGGCCAGGGCCCGCAGCGGCGTCCCGGGAGCACCGATCCGGCCCAGGGCGGTGAGCATCGTGAGCACCGGCCCGACGTGACTCTCCCAGGTGGTCGCGGCACCGAAGCCGGTGATGCCGTCGGCACGAACGCGATAGAGGTACGCCGCCTCCGGCCCCGCGTCGGCGACGCTCAGGGTGGGTGCGAAGCGTTCGGCCAGCCGGAGCCAGAAGATCGTGTCGTCGCCGTACCGTGCCAGCGTGTCGTCGAAGCCGATCTCGCGGGCCTGCGCCAAGGACACGACCTTGCCCCACACCGGTCGCAGGAGGTCGCCGATCTCGTCGAGCCCGCCGGTGCGCCCCGCCATGCGCAACGGACCGGCGGCCATGTCGCCGCTCCAGTCCGGCTCGTCCCAGCGCTCGTGGTGGATCCGGGCTCCGGGTACGACCCCGATCCACCCCGGTCCGGCGACCGAGGCCAGCGCCGCGACGAACCCGGGGCCGACCCGGTCGTCGTCGTCGACGAACGTGACCCACTCCCCCGTGGCCGCCTCCAACCCGAGGGTGCGGGCATGGGTGACGCTGCCGCGGTCGCTCTCGAGCACGATCAGGTCGACGCTGCGCGGCGTCTCGGCCCAGGCCCGGACCAGCGCCGGACTGTCGTCGCGCTCCCCGTTGATCACCAGCACGACCTCGACCTGCACCGGCTCCGGGGCGTGCTGGGCGACCAGCGCCGCGGCCTCGAGTGAGTCTAGGCACTCGATCACCCACCGTCGACCACGATGGGACGGGACGATCACGCTGAGTCTCACCTCAGCCCAGTCGGCACGCTCCGGCCGAACCTGAACCCCCAGCGCCTCGCGATGGAGCCGCGCGGCGCGGAACCGCGGCACCGCCCTAGAGTTCCGAACACGTTCCGAATACCCTGGAATGCATGACGCTCGGAGCCGCCCTCCCCCTGCACACCCGGCGCTCCTCGGACCTGAGCAAACACTCAGCCGAGGTCTTCGCCGAGGCTGAGGACCACCCCGTCACGGTGACCCGCCGCGACGGGGAGTCGCTCGTGCTGATGTCTCAGCGCGAGGCCGACGCCCGAGCCAAGCTCCTGGACATCGCCGCGACGCTCGTCTCCATGTCGCTCGAGGACGGCCCCCTGTCCGAGCGCTTGGCCAGCCGGTATCCGTGGATGTTCGCCCTCAGCATCGAGGACCGGGAGCAGTGCGCTCGCGACGTCGTCGACGCCGCCCGAGCCTCGTTCTCGACCCAGCAGCCCCACCTCGCGATCACCCAACTCACCAGCTGGCGCGAGACCGCCACGGCGATCGCCGCGGGCCTCGGCTCGCAGCCGGTCGACTGGCTCGATGTGGACGGCGACTCCGCCGACACGGTCGTCGAGCGCCCCTGAGCATGGCCAAGGAGACTGCCGTCCCGCGACCGGCCAAGAGGTCGGAGTACGTCTTGAGGTTCGCGACGACGCAGTCGGAGAAGGGCTGGCGCGACCTCGTCGCCACGATCCGGAACCCGATGAGCGACACCTGGGACTTCCTGACCCGCACGCCCCTGGCGACGACTCCTACCAACTACCCACTCAAGGGATCCTTGGGCGTGGTCACTCGGGGCAGCCGGACCTACCAGCGCTGGCAGCACAAGCCGACCCTCAAGGGCTCCGCGCGGGTGTGGTTCTACGTCGACGACACCACCGTCTATCTGGAACAGGTCCACACCGCGCACCCCCACGAGACCACATGACGCCGGATCGGAGCTGCGGCCCGGGCGATGTCGCCCGTCTGTTACGGCTACGAGCAGTCGGCCTTCAGCGGGCCGAGCGCGGTGCCGGCTGGCAGGCCGGACAGAAGTAGGACGACCGGTTCATGAAGGAGACCCGCGTGATCGGCGTACCGCAGCGGTCGCACGCCCGGCCCTCCTGGCCGTAGGCATGCAGGGACCTGTCGAAGTAGCCCGACTCACCGTTGACGTTGACGTAGAGCGCGTCGAAGGAGGTGCCGCCCTGGGCGAGCGCCTCGCGCATCACGTCGGCGGCCGACTCCAGGACGCGGTGCAGCACCGGCTTGGTCAGCTTCTGACCCTGACGCTCGCCGTGGACGCCGGCACGCCACAGTGCCTCGTCGGCGTAGATGTTGCCGACCCCGCTGACCACGGTCTGGGTGAGCAGCAGGCGCTTGATCCCGCTGGCCGAGCGCTTCATCCGGGCCACGACCCGGTCGGGGTCGAACGCCTCCTCCAGCGGGTCGGGGGCGATGTGGGCGATCTCGGGTGGGATCACGGCACCGCCGGGGCTGATCCCCAGGCCGCCGAACATCCGCTGGTCGACGAAGCGCAGCTCGGAGCCCTGATCGAGGCCGAAGCGGACCCGCAGGTGTCGTTCCGCGGCGGCGTCGGGCTGCTGGATCAGCATCTGCCCGCTCATCCCGAGGTGGACCATCAGGGCGTCGCCGGTGTCGGGGTCGTCGAGGGCGACCCAGAGGTACTTGCCGCGGCGTCGGGCCGCGACCAGGGTGCGGCCGGTCAGCTCGGCGACGAAGGCGGCGGGGCCGCCGACGATGCTGCGCACCGGACGGGCGTGCAGCACCTCGACCGAGGTCGTGATGCGTCCGACGGCGTGGCGTTCGAGCCCCGCCCGGACGACCTCGACCTCAGGAAGCTCAGGCATCCGCCGACTGGTGGGCGGCGCGGATCTCCCGGTACGCCGTCTCGGCGGCCTGCGCCTCGGCGACCTTCTTCGAGCCACCGACGCCGTTGCCGTACAGCTCGCCCTTGACCTTGACCTTCGCGTGGAAGGTCTTCATGTGGTCGGGGCCCTCGTCGGTGATGACGTACTCCGGGACACCGAGGCCGAGCTCGGCGGTCAGCTCCTGGAGCGAGGTCTTCCAGTCCAGGCCCGCACCGAGGTGGGAGGCCTCCTCGATCAGCGGGTCGAAGAACCGGTGCACCAGCACCGAGGAGACCTCGATGCCGCCCGACAGGTGGACCGCGCCGATCACCGCCTCGACGGTGTCGGAGACGATCGAGTCCTTGTCGCGTCCACCGGTGGCGTCCTCGCCACGGCCCAGCTTGAGGTGCTGGCCCAGACCGATGCTGCGGCCGACACCGGCCAGCGCACGGGCGTTGACCACGGCGGCACGCAGCTTGGCGAGCCGACCCTCGGGCAGGTCGGGGTGGCGCTTGTAGAGCGTCTCGGTCACGACCACACCGAGCACCGAGTCACCCAGGAACTCCAGGCGCTCGTTGGTCGGGATCCCGCCGTTCTCGTAGGCATAGGACCGGTGCGTGAGCGCAAGCTCAAGCAGCTCGGGGTCCAGAACTGGATCCCCGAGCTGCGAGCGAAGGTCGATGTAGTTGATCGACGCGTTCTTGCTAGACGTGGCTATCGCCGTTCGTCCTGACCGAGTGGTCAGAGAACCTGGCGACGGTCAGCCTTGGCGCCGTACTGGCCGCACTCACCGCAGGCGCGGTGGGGCAGGTGCTTGGCACCGCAGGCCGGGTTGGCGCAGGTCGCCAGGGTCGGCGCAACGGCCTTCCATGCCGAACGACGGTGGCGCGTGTTGCTGCGCGACATCTTCCGCTTCGGAACAGCCACGATCTTCTCCTCTAACTTGCACAATGCGTCGGGGTTGTCCGCAAAAGACAACTTGATGATCCTAGGGGGGAAACGCCCCCAAGTGTTATTCGGCGGTCTCCGTCGAGGCCTCGTCGCCGGTCTCCAGGCCGACCAGCCCGGCCCAGCGCGGGTCGATCGGGGCGTCGTGGGTGTGCTCGGGGTCCTCGACCAGACGGAAGCCGCACTCGGTGCACAGCCCGAGGCAGTCCTCCGAGCACAGCGGCTGGAGCGGCAGGTCGAGCACGACGGCGTCGCGCAGCGCGGGCTCGAGGTCGACCAGCTCGCCGTCGGTGAGGCTGATGTCGTCGTTCTCGTCCACCGTGGCGGCGTCACGCGTGTCGTCGTACATGTAGAGCTCCTGGAAGTGGATGTCGATCTCGTCGACGATCGGCTCCAGGCAGCGCACGCACTCCCCCTTCAACGGGGCGACACCGTCGGCGGTGACCAGCACGCCCTCCATCACGGCCTCCAGTCGCAGGTCGAGGTCGACCGGAACGCCCTCGGGAACGGCCAGCATCTCGATGCCGAGCTCGGCCGGAGCCGGCACGGTGACGGTCAGCTCGCGCTGCGAACCGGGGCGCCGACCGAGCTCGTGGGTGTCGATCACGAACGGGGCGCGCGGGTCCAGGCGGTGGGGGGTTGCACTCACGAGGAACACGGTAGCCTTGCGCAACCCTGATAGCCGACTCGAAAGCGACTCCATGCCCAGCGCGTTGATCACCGGCATCACCGGCCAGGACGGCCTCTACCTCGCCGAGCTCCTGCTGTCCAAGGGGTACGACGTCCACGGACTGATCCGCGGGCAGAACAACCCCAAGCGCGGCCATGTCGAGCGTCTGCTGCCAGGGATCACGCTGCACAACGGCGACCTCACCGACCAGTCGAGCCTGATGCGGGCGCTGGCGGCCTCCGAGCCCGACGAGGTCTACAACCTCGGAGCGATCTCGTTCGTCGCCTACTCCTGGGAGAACGCCAAGGTCACCAGCGACGTGACCGGGATGGGTGTGCTCAACATCTTGGAGGCGGTCCGGCTCTTCGCCGGGGACGACCCCACCCGGACCCGCTTCTACCAGGCGTCGAGCTCGGAGATGTTCGGCAAGGTCCAGGAGGTGCCGCAGTCCGAGCGCACCCTGCTGTGGCCGCGCTCGCCGTACGGCGTCTCCAAGGTCTACGGCCACTACATGACGATCAACTACCGCGAGTCCTACGGCATGCACGCCTCCTCGGGGATCCTGTTCAACCACGAGTCCCCGCGGCGCGGACCCGAGTTCGTCACCCGCAAGATCTCCCGTGCGGTGGCCCGGATCAAGCTCGGCCTTCAGGACGAGATCGTGCTGGGCAACCTCGACGCCCGCCGCGACTGGGGCTTCGCCGGGGACTACGTCGAGGCGATGTGGCGGATGCTCCAGGCCGAGGAGGCCGACGACTACGTGGTCGCCACCGGGGAGACCCACTCGATCCGCGACTTCCTCGAGATCGCCTTCCGACACGTCGGGATCGAGGACTGGGAGCGCTACGTCCGCCAGGACCCGGCGTTCTTCCGCCCCGCCGAGGTCGACCTGCTGATCGGGGACGCCTCCAAGGCCCGCGAGCGCCTGGACTGGAAGCCGACCACGACGTTCGTCGAGCTGGTCGAGATGATGGTCGACGCCGACCTCGGGCACGCCACCGAGCGCCTCTCGGGCCGATGAGCCTGCCCGTCTCCCCCGCCGGCCCACCGACCCGGGCGTTCGTCACCGGAGCCACCGGCCAGGACGGCTCCTACCTGTGCGAGCGGCTGCTGGCCGAGGGCGTCGAGGTGCACGCCCTGCACCACGCCCCCTCCAGCCCGTCGCTGGCAGGTCAGGACTGGGCCGACCAGGTGATCTGGCACGACGGCGACCTGCTCGACGCCGCCGCGGTGACCGCCCTGATCGGCGAGGTCGAGGCGGGCGAGATCTATCACCTCGCCGGGGCCAGCTCGGTGGCCGCCTCGTGGGCCGACCCGGTCGGCACCAGCGCGCTGACCGGCCAGGGCGCCCTGACCGTCTTCGAGGCCGCCTGGTGGGTCCAGGAGCGCACGGGCGCCCCGGTGCGGGTGGTGCAGGCCTCCAGTGCCGAGATCTTCGGGACCCCGGCCCAGTCCCCGCAGACCGAGACCACGCTGATCCGTCCGGTGTCGCCGTACGGTGCGGCGAAGGCGTTCGCCCACCATCTCGCCGCCGTCTACCGGGGCCGGGGGCTCGCGGTGGCCGCGACGATCCTCTACAACCACGAGTCGCCGCGACGGCCGACCTCGTTCGTCACCCGCAAGATCACCTCCACGGTCGCCGCGATCGCGCGTGGGGAGGCCTCCGAGCTCGTGCTGGGCAACCTCGACGCCCGCCGCGACTGGGGCTGGGCACCCGACTACGTCGACGCGATGGTGCGGGCCAACCGCGCCGCCGATGCCGACGACTACGTGATCGCGACCGGGGTCGCGCACACCGTCGCCGACTTCGTCGAGGCCGCCTTCGCTGCCGCCGACATCGTCGAGTGGCAGCACCTGGTGCGCACCGACCCGGCGTTCGTCCGCCCGGTCGACCCCGCCACCCAGGTCGGCGACGCCACCCACGCCCGGACCGCGCTGGGCTGGTCCCCCACCGTCTCCTTCCCCGACGTGGTCGCCGCGATGGTCGCGGCCGACCTGGACGGGGCGCCCACCCGATGACGTGGCGCCGAGGACTGCGCTGGCTGCTGGCCGCCCTCGTGGTCGGCTTCGGGATCTGGCTGGTGTGGCACTCCACCGACGACCTCGGCGCCGCCGTACGCCGGCTCAACGCCCCGGCCGTGATCGTGGCCGGAGTCGCAGCCGTGGGCGGCACGATCGCGATGCAGCGCTCCTGGCTGGCCCTGCTCGACGGCCTGCTGGACCCGGCCGACGCACCCGATCCCGGTGCCGCCTCGCGGGTCTTCTACGTCTCCCAGCTGGGCAAGTACCTGCCCGGCTCGGTGTGGCCGGTGCTGGCTCAGATGGAGTTCGGCAAGCGCTGGGGCATCGGCCGGACCGTGATGTTCGCCGCCAACATGCTCTTCATGGCGACGATCACCGCGACCGGGATCGCCACCGGGGCACTGCTGCTGCCGTGGAGCAGCAGCGAGGGGCTGACCCGCTACTGGTGGCTGCTGCTGGCACTGATCCCGCTGGCGATCGGCCTGCACCCCCGCACCCTGCCTGCGATGCTGGACTGGCTGATGCGTCGGCTGGGCCGTGAGCCGCTCGGCATCACGCTGCGCGGTGCCGGCCTGCGCCGGGCCCTGGGCTGGGCCGCGATCGCCTGGCTGGTGATGGGCGCCCACGTGGCGATCCTGGCCAGCGCGTTCGACTCACCCGGCGTCGGCGAGGTGGCCGCCTCGATCGGGGCGATCGCGCTCGGCTGGGCCGCCGGGATCGCGTTCATCCCGGCACCGGCCGGTGCCGGGGTGCGCGACACCCTGATCGCCGTCGGCCTGACCCCGTTCATCGGCACCACCCCGGCCGTGACCGTGGCGCTGGCCTCCCGGGTGCTGCTGCTGATCGCCGACGTGGCGTTGGCGATCGTCGCAGCGCTGCGTCAGCGGGCGGTCAGCAGCGAGGTCTGATCCGGGTACGGCAGCGTCGGGGTCAGCCCCGGCAGCCGTCGCTCGACCAGACCCGAGGCGGCGATCGCGTCCCGGTAGCGCCGGCGCCGGGAGTTGTCGACCAGGATGATGCCGCCCGGTGCCACCCGCGGGGCGGCATAGGCCAGGCAGGCCTCCCGGGCCCGACCGTCCACGACGACCAGGTCGAACTCGCCCACGACGTCGTCGATGGCGTGCACGTAGTCGCTGAAGTCCTGGCCCGCGTAGCCGTCCTTCGCCGAGGTGATCAGGGGTGCCGGGCTCGCCACCGGCTCGACGACGCGCAGCGAGATGTTCTCGATGTCGGCGAACCGCTGTGCCATCAGCTCACCGAAGGACCGGTCGTTCTCCACCGTGAAGACCTCGTCCACCCGCGAGGAGAGCCACAGCGTGGAGGCGCCCGAGCCGTACTCGAACACCCGCAGCGGACGACCGCCGCGACGTCGGGCGGCCAGCCAGGCATCCACCTCGGCGATCGCGTCGTACGTCCACCACGGCACGTCGAGCTCCATCATCGCGACCGAGTCGTAGATCTTGGTCAGGCTGTGACGCCAGTGCGCCCAGCGGTCCTCCACCGGCGGCACGTCGGCCGAGGCGATGCCGGCCTTGATCAGGCCCTGGCCCGCGACCCGGGCGGAGGCGACGTAGGCCCGCTTGAGGCGGGTGGCAGCCGAGACCATCTCAGCCCGCCATCTTCTCGGTGATCCGGGCCGCGACGAAGTCGGGCACGAACGCGGAGATGTCGCCACCGAACGCGGCGACCTCCTTGATCAGGGAGGACGACACGAAGGCGTTGCTGACGGCGCCGGGCAGGAAGATCGTCTCCACCCCGGTGAGGTGGGAGTTCATCTGCGCCATCGGCAGCTCGTACTCGTAGTCGGTGGCACCGCGCAGCCCCTTCACGATCGCGACGGCGTCGATCTCGCGACAGAAGTCGACGATCAGGCCCTCGAACCCGGCGACGAAGACGTTGGGCCACGGCTCCACCGCCTCACGCAGCATCGCCAGCCGCTCGTCGGGGCTGAACAGCTTCGACTTCGAGACGTTGGTGCCGGTCGCGACCACGACCTCGTCGAAGAGCCCCGCGGCCCGACCGATGATGTCGAGGTGTCCGTGGGTGACCGGGTCGAAGGATCCTGGGCAGACGGCGCGCCGTGTCATGGGCCACACCCTAGGCGATCGGCCCGCGCCGGCTCACTCGGCCTCGGGGGCGGTGGCGTACCACAGCGTGGTCTCGCCGTACTTCTTCGAGCGCTGCTCGGAGAACCCCTCGGGCCAGGTCGGCTCGGGGCTGCGCGCCGAGCGCTCCACGACCACCAGGGCGCCGGGCACCAGCCAGCCGTGCTCGACCAGCAACCCCAGGTCGGTGGCGAGCTCGTCCTCGGTGAGCGGATAGGGCGGGTCGGAGAAGACGACGTCGTACGGCGCCGCGGGCGGCGCCAGCAGCGTCGAGGCCACCGCAGCACCGACTACGTTGGCCTTGGCGAAGCCCAGGTCGCGGGCGTTGCCGGCGATCAGGGCCGCGGTCTTGCGGTCGGACTCCACCAGGGTGACCACCCCGGCACCGCGGGACCAGGCCTCCAGGCCGACCGCGCCGGAGCCGGCGTACAGGTCGAGGAAGCGCAGTCCCTGCAACGAGCCGCACCAGGACTCGACCGCGGAGAACAACGCCTCGCGGACCCTGTCGCTGGTCGGCCTGGTCTGTGACCCCCGTGGGGTCGCGAGGCGTCGGCCGCCGGCCGATCCTCCGATGATGCGCGTCATGAACGCTCCAGATAGTCCGCTTCCGCGGATCGCTCGATCTCCCCCACCGCCCGAGCCAGCAGCGGAGCCCCCCGCAGCTCGGGATCATCGGCCAGCAGCGTCGCCGCGGCGGCACGGGCCTGGCCGATGGTCTCCTCGTCGCGAAGGACACGAAGATTGTGCAGGCTGCTCCTGCCGCCCGACTGATCGGCCCCCAGGACGTCGCCCTCACGACGCAGCTCCAGGTCGATCCGACTGAGCTCGAAGCCGTCGGTGGTCGAGGCCACGGCGGCCAGCCGTTCGTGCCCCGGAGCACCGAACTCGGCCGGGGTGACCAGCAGGCACAGGCCCGGCAGCGAGCCACGTCCGACCCGGCCGCGGAGCTGGTGCAGCTGGGAGATGCCGAACCGGTCGGCATCCATCACCACCATCGCCGTCGCGTTGGGTACGTCGACACCGACCTCGATCACCGTGGTGGCCACCAGCACGTCGATCTCCCCGGAGGCGAAGGCGCGCATCACGCGGTCCTTCTCCTCGGCGGCCATCTGACCGTGCAGCATCTGCACCTGCAGTCCGGCGAGCGGACCGCGGCGGAGCTGGTCGGTCAGGTCGGTGACGGCCGTCAACGCCCGGTTGACCAGCACCGGGTTGCCGTCCTCGTCGACGTCGACCGCCTCGGTCCACATCTGCTCGGGGTCGTCGCCGGTGATCCGCGGGGTGACGACGTACACCTGATGGCCCTTGCCGACCTCCTCGCGGACGCGTTCCCAGATCCGGGTCGCCCAGCCCGGGTGCTGGGCCAGCGGGACCACGGTGGTCTGGATCTCGGCCCGTCCGGCGGGCAGCCCGGCCAGGGTGGAGATCTCCAGGTCGCCGAAGACCGTCATCGCGACGGTGCGCGGGATCGGGGTCGCGGTCATCACCAGGGTGTGCGGCATGTTGCCGGCCTGGTCGCGCAGCGCCGAGCGCTGCTCGACGCCGAAGCGGTGCTGCTCGTCGACGACGACGAGGCCGAGGTCGTAGAACTGGACGCCCTCCGAGAGCAGCGCGTGGGTGCCGATCACGATGCCGGCCTCCCCGGTCGCCATCCGGCTGAGCACCGGGGTGCGCTGCGTCTTCGTCATGGAGCCGGTGAGCAGCTCGACGTCGGTGCCGCTGCCGAGCAGACCGCCGGCACCGAGCTCGCCGAGCATCGCGCTGATCGAGCGGTAGTGCTGCTGGGCGAGTACCTCGGTCGGGGCCAGCAGGGCCGCCTGGCCCCCGGAGTCCACGGTCCGCAGCATCGCGCGCAGTGCGACCAGGGTCTTGCCCGAGCCGACGTCGCCCTGGAGCAGCCGGTTCATCGGGAAGGAGCGGGCCAGGTCGGCCTCGATCTCGGCACCGCTGGCGACCTGGCCCTCGGTCAGGGTGAAGGGCAGCTGGGCGTCGAACCGGGCCAGCAGGTCGCCGCCGCCGGTGCGCGGCCGGGCGGCCTGGGCGCGCAGCCGCGCGTGGCGGCGCAGCAGCACCAGCTGGAGGCCGAGCGCCTCCTCGAACCGGAAGCGACGCTGGGCGGCCGCGACCTGCTCCATCGACTCCGGCTCGTGGATCCACTCGTACGCGGTCCGCTTGCCGATCAGGTCGTAGTCCTCGCGCACCCGCTCGGGCAGGAGGTCCTCGGGCTCGGCGAGCACGCTGAGCGCGAACCGGACGGCCCGGTGGACGTCGAACGTCATCACTCCCGCGGTGAGCGGGTAGATCGGGAAGAGCGGCGGCATCTCGCCGTACATGAACTCCAGCTCGCTGGTGCCCTCCTCGGCGTCACCGAAGATCACCATCTGCGGGTTGGTCAGCTGCCACTGGTTGTTGAAGACGCTGGCCTTGCCCTGGAAGAACCCCTTGGTCCCCGGGGTGAGGCGCCGCTGCTGCCACTCCGCGACGTGCTTGGACTTGGCGAAGAACGTCATCTTCAGTGCCGGCCCGTCGGTGCGCAGCACCACCTCGACCCGGAACGCCGGGCGCCCGGTGCGCCGGTCGGTGTAGCTGCGCAGGTCGGCCCGGGCGATGTCGCCGATCACGGTGAGCAGGTCGCCCTCGCGCAGCTCGTCGATCTTGGTCAGCGAGCCGGTCGGAAGGTAGCGCCGCGGGAAGTGGTGCAGCAGGTCCCCCACGGTGCGCATCCCGAACGCCTTGGTGAGCTTGTCCCCCTTGGCGTTCTTGGCGCCTAGCACCGTCGCCAGGGGCGAGTCGAGGGTGATCACTCCACGCCCACCAGCAGCGGGTACCGGCTCTGCCCGCCCTCGTAGACGGCGACCTCGATCCGCGGGTAGGTCTGCTCGACCCAGGCCGCGGTGGCCGTGGCCAGCTCGGAGGCACCCTTGTCCGCGCCGGCCACCAGGGTGACCAGCTCACCACCGGCACCGAGCAGCCGGGCCAGGATGTCGCTGGCGATCGGGGCCAGCTCGGAGCCGATCACGACGAAGTCGCCGTCCACGGCACCGAGCACGTCGCCCTCCTCGCAGGTCCCGGCACTGGTGATCGCGCGCTTGGCGGCGATCGTGACGGCACCGTGCCGGGTGTGACTGGCCGCTGCCGTCATCTCCAGCACGTCACGGTCGAAGGGCCGGTTCGGCTCGTGCACCGCGAGGGCGGCCAGCCCCTGGACCTGGGCCTGGCTGGGCACGACCTCGACCCGGATGCCGTGGTCCTGGTACGCCGTGGTGGCGGCGATCTGGGCGACCCGCAGGCTGTCGGGGTCGTTGGGCAGGATGACCACCTCGGCGGCGCCGCAGCGCTCGATCGCCTTGAGCAGCTGCCCGACCGAGGGCCGCTTGGCGGTGGCGCTGCGCACCACCTGCGCACCGGCCTCGGAGAAGAGCCGGTCCAGGCCACGACCGGCAGCCACGGCGATCACCGAGCGGCCGGTGCGGACCTTGCGGCCGACCGGCTCGCCGGCGACGATCCGACCCTGCTGGGCGAAGTGGGTGACCCGGATCCGGTGCGGCCGGCCCGCCTCGATCCCGGCCTCGATCGCGGCGCCGACGTCGTCGACATGAACGTGGACGTGCCACAGCCCCTCGCGTCCGGTGATGACCAGGGAGTCGCCCAGCGGCGCCAGCGTCTCGCGCAGCGGCGAGATCGCCTCGTCGTCGGCGGCGAGCAGGAACATCACCTCGTACGCCGGCCCCTCGGCGGTCAGGTCGCCGCCCGGTGTCTCCACCGTGCCGCGGGGCTTGCGCTCGCGGCGGCGTCGCTCGCTGCGCTTCTCCTTCTCGACCTTCTCCCCCTCGCGCTCGGCCAGGGTGCGCGGGGCGGGTGCGGGCACGAACCTGACGGTGCCGGTCAGGGTCGCCTCGGCGGCTTCGAACAGGATCGTGAGCCCCCGGCCACCGGCGTCGACGACACCGGCGTCGGCCAGCCGCTGGAGCTGGGTCGGGGTGAGCGCGAGCGCCTCCCGGGCGGCGGCGCTGGCGGCGGCGAGCACCTCGATCACGCCGACGGCGGCGTCGGTGCGGGCCGCAACCTGGGCCGCGGCGTCACTGGCGGCACGGCACACGGTGAGGATCGTGCCCTCGACCGGCGTACCGACGGCGGCGTAGGCGGCGTCGGAGGCTGCCCCCAGGGCGGCGGCAACGCAGTGCGGCACCGACTCCTCCGGGGAGCGGGCACCGAGCCGGCTCATCATCGCGCCCAGCATCTCGGCGAGGATCACCCCGGAGTTGCCGCGGGCGCCGAGCAACGCTCCCCTACTGAACGCGGCGAAGGGCGACGCTCCGTGGCTGACACCGGCCTCCAGCATCCCCGCCGCCTCGCGCAGCGCATCACGCGCGGCGGACATGGTGAGAAGCATGTTGGTCCCGGTATCGCCGTCGGGGACCGGGAACACGTTGAGGGTGTCGATCTCCTCACGCGCACCGGTGAGCCCTTCGGTCGCAAGATCCGCGAAGCGAATCATGGTCGCGAGGCTGACGGTCTGCACCGGCCCAACCATAGTCAACAGTCCGACGATTTCCGCCCAGCCGTTCGGCTGGGATACGCTCGTTCGGTTGTTCGGCCCAGGCGGGTCCTGATCCTGTCGGACAGCACAACCAGACCTAGAAGATCAACCCCAGGAGTTCACGGTGGCTGCCGTTTGCGATATCTGCGCCAAGAAGCCGGGCTTCGGCAACAACCGGCCGTGGTCCCGTAAGATCACGAAGCGCCGCTTCGACCCGAACATCCAGCGTGTCCGGGCTACCATCAACGGTACCCCGAAGCGCCTCAACGTCTGCACCGGCTGCCTGAAGGCCGGCAAGGTCTCGCGCTGACCTGACGCATTCGTGCGACGAAGCCCCCGCCTTCTGGCGGGGGCTTCTCCCATTTCCCGACCTCCGGGTTCACCACCGCCGACTTCCGGGTTCACCACCGCCGACTTCCGGGTTCACCACCGCCGACTTCCGGGTTCACCACCACCCAGATCCGGGTTCGCCCCCGCAGGGCTCAGAAGTGCGTCCACCCCGTCGGCCCGTCGTACGCCGTCCCGTCGACGCTCACCCGCGCTCCGAGCTCCCCTGCCTCGGCCACGGTCCCGATCGGGATCCAGCCCTCGGGCAGCGGCACCCAGGTCGGGAACGTCGCGAGCAGCGCGTGGTCGTCGCCCCCACTGAGCACGAAGGTGCTCGGGTCGACGTTGAGCGCCATCCCGACCGCCTGGAACGGCTCGGGGATCTCCAGCGCCGAAGTGTCGATGTCGAGGTGCACCCCCGAGGCGTGGGCCAGGTGCTCGGCCTCGGAGAGCAGTCCGTCGGAGATGTCGATCATCGAGGTGGCTCCGGCCGCGGCAGCCGCGGGCCCCGCAGCGTACGGCGGCTCGGGGCGCTGATAGGCCGCCACGACGGCCCGCGGGGAGCGGAACCCGCGCCCCAACACCGCCAGCCCGGCCGCGGCCCAGCCCTGCCGCCCGATCATCGCGACCACGTCACCGGGCTGCGCCCCCGAGCGCAGCACAGGTGCCTGCAGCACCGAGCCCATCACCGTCACAGCGATCACGATCGAGTCCGCCCGGGTGACGTCGCCGCCCACGACACTGGCACCGACCAGGGCCGCCTCCTCGGCGAAGCCGGTGGCGAAGTCGAGCACCCAGGCGGCCGGGAGCTCAGCGGGGGCGGCGATGCCGAGCGTGAGGGAGTGCGCCGTACCGCCCATCGCATTGAGGTCGGAGAGGTTCTGTGCGGCAGCGCGGTGCCCGATGTCGCGGGCGCTGGCCCAGTCCTGGCGGAAGTGGCGTCCCTCGACCAGCAGGTCGGTGGAGACCACCACGTGACCGTTGCGGATCCGCAGCAGTGCGGCGTCGTCGCCGGGCCCGACCAGAACCTGCTCCCCCTGCGGGAATCGAGCCACGATCTCCCGGATCAGTCCGAACTCCCCGAGCTCCCCCAGGGTCTTGCCGTCGATGCCATCTGCCACAGGGCCATCTCATCATGGTGCGATAGGTTGCTGGGGCAATGGCCACAGACCTCACCGGGAGTTCACCCATGTCCGTCCAGGCTTACATCCTCATCCAGACCGACGTCGGCAAGTCGGAGAGCGTGACGAAGGCGGCTACCGCCATGTCCGGCGTCACCCTGGCCGAGGCCGTGACGGGCCCGTACGACGTGATCGTCCGTGCGGAGGCCCGCAACATCGACGAGCTGGGCGCGACGGTCGTCTCGAAGGTCCAGGCCATCGACGGCATCACCCGCACGCTGACGTGCCCCGTCATCCACATCTGACGCTTCTGACGCTTCTGAAGCACCAGACCCCTGACTCATCTGACACACCTGAACCGAAAGTGCTGTACCTGAGGTGACTGACATGACCGAACTTGCCGGACCGATCGCTGTGATCGCGGGCGGCCTGAGCCACGAGCGTGACGTGTCGCTGGCCAGTGGCCGCAACATCGTCCGTGAGCTCCGCGCTGCCGGCGTCGAGGTGACGTCGTACGACTTCGACCGCAACCTGCTGCACCACCTCGAGCGCGACAAGGTCGTCGCCGCGGTGCCGACCCTGCACGGCCAGTTCGGGGAGGACGGCGAGATCCAGACCCTGCTCGAGCTGATCGGGCTGCCGTTCGTCGGCTCGGACTCGCGTGCCTGCCGGGTGGCCTACGACAAGGGCACCTCGCGCGAGATCCTGCGCCGCGCCGGCATCCCGGTCCCCGACTCGGTCGGGCTCTCGGCACAGACCTTCCGTGACATCGGCGCCAGCGCGCTGATGGAGCAGGTGATGAACCTGCTCGGCGACCGGATCGTGGTCAAGCCGACCCGAGGCGGCTCCGCGCTCGGCGTCACCGGTGTCGACGGCCTCTCCGAGCTGCCCTCGGCCCTGGTCACCGCCTACGCCTACTACGACGAGGCCCTGATCGAGCGGTTCTACCCGGGCGCCAACGTCTCCGTCGTGGTCCGCGACACCGACGAGGGCCCGAAGGCTCTGGCCCCGATCGAGATCGACTTCGCCAAGGGCCACGAGTTCGACTTCTCGGCGCGCTACACCGCCGAGTACGTCAGCCTCACCCCGCTCGACATGCCCGACGACGTCGTCGCCGCCGTCGGTGACGCCGCCGTGGCCGTGCACGAGACCCTCGGTCTGCGCGACATCTCCCGCACCGACCTGATCGTCGACGCCGACGGCTCCTTCGTCGTGCTGGAGGCCGCGATCACCCCCGGGGCCACCGAGACCTCGGTGCTGCCCTTCGCCTGCAGCGCGTCGGGCACCACCCTCGGCGAGCTCGCCGTCGACCTGATCGGTCGTGCGCTGGCGCGCTGATCGTGCGCATCGACGCCACGGGCCCCGAGTCGATCGACTCGGGGCCCGTGGTGCGTTCGGAGGCTCAGCGCAGGCCGCGCGGGCGCTCCAGGGCGAGCTGGATCAGCTCGTCGATCAGATCCGAGTAGGACAGGCCGGTGGCCTCCCACATCTTCGGGTACATCGAGATCGGGGTGAACCCGGGCAGCGTGTTGATCTCGTTGATCACCACGTCACCGGCGGGGCTGACGAAGACGTCGACCCGCGACAGTCCCTCGGCGTCGACGGCCTCGAACGCCGCGATCGCGGTCTGGCGGACCTTCTCGGCGACGTCGGCGGGCAGGTCGGCCGGTGCCTCGGCGCGCGCCTGGGTGCCACTGACGTACTTCGCCTCGAAGTCGTAGAAGTCGGCGCCCTCGGCCGCGTCCACCACGATCTCACCGGGCACCGAGGCCCGCGGGGCGGCGCCGTCACGGCCGCCGAGGACGGCGCACTCGATCTCGCGGCCCTCCAGGCCTGCCTCGATGATCACCTTCGGGTCGTGCTTCTGGGCCTCGGCGACGGCGGCCTCCAGGTCTGCCAGGTCCGTCAGATCATCGACCCGGGTGACGCCGAGCGAGGAGCCGCCGCGAGCGGGCTTGACGAAGAGCGGCAGCGCCAGGTCGGCCACCTGCGCGAGTACGTCGTCACGGGACTGCTCCCACTGACGCGGCCGCACGACGACGTACGGCCCCACCGGCAGGCCCCGCCCGGCGAAGACCAGCTTCATGAACTCCTTGTCCATCCCGACCGCCGAGGCCAGCACGCCACAGCCGACGTACGGGACGTCGGCGAGCTCGAGCAGGCCCTGGATCGTGCCGTCCTCGCCGTACGGGCCGTGCAGCACCGGGAAGACCACGTCGACCTCACCGAGCTGCTCAGGCACCGAGCCCGGCTGCAGCACCTGGAGACTGGCACCGGAGAGCAGCACGCCGCTGCCCGGCGTCGCCTCCACCTCGGGCAGCGTGGCTCCGGTGAGGGCGGCGGCGGAGAGGTCCGCGCTGCCCACGACCCACTGGCCGGACTTGGTGATCCCGATCGGCACGACGTCGTACTTCTCGGGGTCCATCGCTCCGAGCACCCCTGCCGCCGTCACGATCGAGATCGGGTGCTCCCCCGACCGACCACCGAACAACAGGGCAACACGGATCTTCTGCTTCACACCTGCGAACTTACTCAAGGGCTGCGGCGACCTCGTCGAGGCGCGCCCCACGGGAGGCCTTGACGAGAACCACGTCACGTTGGCCCAGGTGCTCGCCGAGCCAGGCGACGGCCGCGGCGTTGTCGGGCACCAGCAGCGCCTCGGACCCGGCGCCGTCGAGGATCGGGCGGGCGCCCTCGCCGACGACCAGGACCCGGTCGGCCCGCTCGGCGGCGTACGCACCGATCTCACGGTGCTCGGAGTCGGAGCCCTCACCGAGCTCGAGCATCTCCCCCAGGACCGCCACCCGGCGCCCGGGGGTCTGGATCGCTGCCAGGGCGTCGAGCGCGGCCCGCATCGAGTCGGGGTTGGCGTTGTAGGAGTCGTTGAGCAGCGTCAGGCCACTGGGCAGCTCGTGCAGCTCCATCCGCCACTGCGACAGGGTCGCGGTGGCGAGCGGGCCGGGAACGGCGTCCAGTGCGATCCCGACGGCCCGGACGGCGGTCGCCGCAGCGGCGGCGTTGAACGCCTGGTGTGCCCCGACGACGGGCAGCGCCACCTCGGCCTCGGCGTCGGCAGTGTGCAGGGTGAACGAGGCGCGACCGAGCCGATCCTGAGCCAGGTCAGCCACGCGTACGTCGGCATGCTCGGCCGTCCCGAAGGTGAGCACCTTCCCCTCGGTGAGCGCCCGCATCGCGACCACGCGCGGGTCATCGGCGTTGAGCACCGCGATCCCACCCGCACGCAGCCCCTCGACCAGCTCGCCCTTGGCATGGGCGATCGCCTCGCGGGAGCCGAACTCGCCGAGGTGGGCGAAGCCGACGTTGAGCACCATCGCGACGTCGAGCGGCGCGATGTCGGTGAGCTGGCGGATGTGCCCCTTGCCCCGTGCCCCCATCTCCAGGACCAGGAAACGGGTCTGGGTAGTGGCGCGCAGCACGGTCAGCGGGACGCCGAGCTCGTTGTTGAGCGAGCCCAGGGTGGCGACGGTGGGCGCCTGGGCGGCCAGGATCGCCGCGGTCATGTCCTTGGTGCTGGTCTTGCCCTGGGAGCCGGTCACCCCGATCACCGTGATCTCCCCGGCGGCACGCAGCTGGACCAGGACGTAGGCGGCGAGGTTCTGCAGCGCGGTCTGGACGTCGTCGACCACGACGGTCGGCAGAGCCGTCGGCCGCGAGCCCAGCACGGCCACCGCACCCGCGGCGCCGGCCTGGGCGGCGTACTCGTGGCCGTCGACGTTCTCGCCCGCGAAGGCGACGAACAGCGCACCCGCCTCGGCGGTGCGACCGTCCAGGACGGCCGGTGCCGTGACGGTGACGCCGGCGGCCTCACCGTGGACGGTGCCGCCGACGACCCGGGCGATGGTGTCCAGGTCGAGCGGGATCATGCCGTGGCCGCCTTGGTCGACATCCGCAGCGCCCACTCGACGGCGACGATCGCCACCAGCGGCAGCAGCGAGACGAAGTAGAGGCCGATGTAGATGGTGGCGATCATCAGCGCGGCCATCAGCAGGAAGAGCGTGGCCGTCGAGGTGATCATGAAGCGCACCGCCCGGCTGTCCCAGACCAGCGGGGTCGCGGCGTCCCGCAGCGGCACCGAGCGCGGCCAGAACAGCCACAGCAGCGCGGCGGGGAGGGAGAGCAGCCAGATCACGCAGCCGACCACGGAGGCCACCGCCAGGATGAGGAAGCCGACCCGGTCCGGTGAGCCCTGCGCGGAGCTCGACCGCTTCACGGCGACGGCGCACCCGGGCTGGTATCCGCCCTGTTGGGCGACCCTCGTCCAGCGGACTCCGGCGGCGGCGGTGATGACGAACTGAGCGGCGAGGATGAACCAGATCATGGTGCCGCCACCCTACTGGCGTGCGCCCCCAGAACCCAGGTCGGCACACTGGACCCTATGACCGCGTCACCCGATCCGACTGTGCCGACCACCCCGAACCTGCTCAAGCCCGCCACCGTCGCCGTGCAAGCCGGTCGTCCCCCGCACGAGCCCGACCAGCCACTCAACCACCCGATCACGATGGCCTCGACGTACGTCGGCGGCGGTGACAAGGAGTACGGGCGCTACACGAACGACACCTGGGTGGCGTTCGAGTCCACCCTCGGCGCCCTGGAAGGCGGGCTCGCCCTCACCTTCTCCAGCGGCCAGGCCGCGACCGCGACGCTCCTCGACCTGGTCAACGACTCCACCGTCGTCGCCGGGCAGGCCTACCTCGGCACCATCGGCCAGCTCTCCGACCTGGAGGCACGCGGCCGGATCCGGACCAGGCTCGTCGACATCGCCGACACCGAGGCCGTGATCGCGGCTCTCGACGACGACACCGCGCTGCTGTGGATCGAGTCGCCGACCAACCCCGAGATGCGACTGGCCGACCTGCCCGCCCTGATCGCCGCCGCCCACCAGCGCGGCATCCGGGTCGTGGTCGACAACACCCTGGCCACGCCGGTGCTGCAGCAGCCGCTGGCGCTGGGCGCCGACATCGTCGTGCACTCGGTGACCAAGTACCTCGCCGGGCACTCCGACGTGAACCTCGGCGCCCTGGTGGTCACGGACCCCGACCTGTGGAAGGTGCTCAAGGGCCGCCGGGACCTGATCGGTGCCGTACCTGGTCCGTTCGAGGTCTGGCTCGCCCTGCGCGGCATCCGCACCCTGCCGCTGCGGGTCAAGGCCGCCTCGGCCAACGCCGCCGAGCTGGCCCGTCGGCTCGAGGCGCATCCGGCGATCACCGAGGTGCGCTACCCGGGCTCGGGCGCGATGCTGGCCGCCGTACTGCCCTCGGCCGGTGCCGCCGAGCTGCTCACCCACTCCACCACGCTGTGGGTGCACGCCACCTCCCTCGGCGGCGTCGAGTCGACCTTCGAGCGTCGCCGGCGCTGGGCCGGCGAGTCGCCCGACGTGCCCGAGGGCCTGGTCCGGTTCAGTGTCGGCATCGAGGACGTCGACGACCTGTGGGAGGACCTGGCCTCGGCGCTGTCGCTGCTGGAGGGCTGACCCGGGGGTCAGTCGCTCAGATCGCGACCCTCAGTCGGTCGGTCGCCCTTCGGGCGACTACCTCCCTCGCTCGGCACGACACGCGAGCAAGCTCGGTGTCGGCCTGCCGCCCTCCGGGCGGCTTGCTCCCTCGCTCGGCACGACACACGAGCAAGCTCGGTGTCGGCCTCGCTCAGTTCGCGACGCTCAGTCGGTCTCCGCCTTGGTCGGCCGCTCCAGCATCGCGTCGATCAGCTCCCCCGCGGTGAGCCGCCCGGCGACCACGTCGTCGACGGCGGCCACCAGCGGGTGGTCGACCTCGCAACGCTCGGCCAGTGCCCGCAGCGAGGCACAGGACTTGGCGCCCTCAGCCACCTGACGGGTCTGGGCGACGACGTCCTCGACGCTCATCCCCTGGCCCAGCTTCTCGCCGAACGTACGGTTACGTGAGAGCGGCGAGGAGCAGGTGGCGACCAGGTCACCGAGGCCGGCCAGGCCCATGAACGTCATCGGGTTGGCGCCGAGCTTCATCCCCAGACGCGCGGTCTCGGCCAGGCCGCGGGTGATCACCGTCGCGGTGGTGTTGTCACCGAAGCCGAGGCCCACCGCCATGCCGGCCGCGATCGCGACCACGTTCTTGTAGGAGCCGCCGATCTCGCAGCCCACCACGTCGACCGACGTGTAGGGCCGGAACGCCGGGCTGTGCACCCGCGCCTGGAGCATCTTGGCGACCTCCTCGTCGGCGCAGGCCACCGTCGAGGCGGCCGGCTCGCGCAGCGCGATCGGCTTGGCCAGGTTCGGGCCGCTGATCACCGCGATCCGCTCCGGACCGGCGCCGGTGACGTCGGCGATGACCTCGCTCATCCGATCCAGGGTGCCGAGCTCGACCCCCTTCATCAGCGAGACGAAGGTGACGCCGTCGCCGATGTACGGCGCCCACTCGCGCAGGTTGTCGCGCAGCGACTGGCTGGGCACCGCCAGGACGGCGATGTCAGCGCCCTCGAGCGCCCGCTCCGGGTCGTGGGTGGCCGTGATCGCCTCGGGCAGCTCGATGCCGGGCAGGTAGTCAGGGTTGGTCCGGGTGGCGTTGATCGCCTCGGCGAGCTCGGGGCGACGCGCCCACATCGTCACCTCGTTGCCGGCATCGGCCAGCACCGTCGAGAACGCGGTCCCCCAGGAGCCGGAGCCGAAGACGGCGACCCGGCCTGCACGTGCGGCGCTCACGCCTCGGACACCCCGTCCGAGCCGTTCGCTGCGCCGGGATCGGCCTGCTCCTTCTGCTCAGCCGGCTCAGTCTTCGCAGCCTGCTCGGCCTCGCGGGCCGCCTTCCGGGCCTTGCGCGGGTCATAGAGCTCGGCCGGCGGCTCCTCACCGCGGATGTCGGCGACCAGGCCGACGATCGCGGACATGATCCGGTCGGTGGCGAGGTTGACGTCCTCGACCGCCGGTCGATCACTGTGCTCGAGATCGCTCAGGTCGATCGGCGTACCGACCTTCATCTGCACCAGCTTGCGCGGGAAGGGCCTGAACTTCTTCTCGTAGCCGTTGAACAGGAACTGGGCACCCCACTGCCCCACCGGGATCACCGGTGCGCCGGTGGCCAGCGCGATCCGGGCCGCACCGCTCTTGCCGACCATCGGCCAGCCGTCGGGGTCCTTGGTGATCGAGCCCTCGACGTAGACCACGATCAGCTTGCCGTCGTTGACCGCGTCGATCGCCGCCTTGAGGGCGTCGGCACCGGCCGAGGCACGCTCGACGGGGATCTGGCCGGCAGCACGCAGCACCGGGCCGACCACCTTGATCTTGAACAGGCTGGCCTTGGCCAGGTAGCGCGAGAGTCGGCCGTGATCCCAGGTGATGTGGGCCGCGGTCAGCGGGTCGATGTGGGAGACGTGGTTCATCGCGAGGATGACGCCACCGCTGGTCGGGATGTTCTCGGCACCCTCCCACCGCTGCTTGGTGGTGGCCTTGAGGAACGGCTTGACCAGCGGAACGCTCACCGCATATCCGAGATCGAGCTTCTCACTGAGTTTCCGGTACTTGCCCACGATCGGCCAGATTACCGCCTCACCCTGCCAGGCGCCCTCTACCGCGACCTGCAAGGATCTGAGGGATGTCCTCGACCCACGAATCCGGCACCACGCAGCCCACCCATGTGGTGCTGCTGCCGGTCAAGCCTCCGGCGCGGGGCAAGTCCCGGCTGCGTGGGATCCCTGACGACGTACGTCGACAGCTGGCCGAGGCCTTCGCCCTGGACACCGCCACGGCGTGCCTGAACACGCCCGGCGTGGGCGCGGTGCTCGCGGTGACCGACGACGCTGCGTTCGCGACCGACCTGGCGGCGGTGGGCTGCTTCGCGATCCCCGACGGCATCACCGACGACCTCAACGGGTCGCTCCGGCTGGCGGCGGCCGAGGCGGCGCGGCGCTGGCCGACGCTTCGACCGGCGGCGCTGCTCGGCGACCTGCCCGCCCTGCGTCCCGTCGATCTCACCGTCGCCCTGGCCTCGGCACCGCCGACGCTGGCGGCGTACGTGGCCGATGCCGACGGTCTGGGAACGACGCTCTACACGGCGCCGATCGGGCTCTTCGACCCGCAGTTCGGCGGTGGCTCCCAACAGCGCCACCAGAACGCCGGAGCGCTCTCCATCACCGGCCCGCTGGCCTCCCTGCGTCGTGACGTCGACGACCTGGACGCGCTGGGCAAGGCCCGCGAGCTCGGGGTCGGCCGGTTCACCGCCGCTGTGGTGGCGCGCCTGCCCTGAGGGCTCTGAGGGGCTCTGAGGGGCTCTGACCGGGCTGGCTGTCTCCGACCGCGCTCACCCCCCCCTCCCCGGACCCGCCTGCGGGCCGCCCCACCAGGGACGGCCCGCAGGCGCGTGGCGGGGTCAGGCCTTCTTGGCGGCCTTCTTCGCGGGGGCCTTCTTGGCCGCGGTCTTGGCCGGAGCGGCCTTCGTCGCAGCAGCCTTCTTGGCGGGGGCGGCCTTCGTGGCGGCCGCCTTCTTCGTGGCGGCCGGGGCTGCCTTCTTCGCCGCAGCGGTCTTCGCCGGAGCAGCCTTGGCGGGAGCAGCCTTGGTGGCGGCGGTCTTCGCCGTCGATGCGGCGGCAGCGGCCTTCTTCGCCGGGGCGGCCTTGGTCGCCGCCTTCTTCGGGGCGACCTTGGTGGCGGCAGCCTTGGCGGTCGCGGCGCTCTTGGCCACGGCACTCTGCACCGGCTTGGGGGTGACCAGCTTGGGCAGCTTCTTGGCCCCCGAGACGACGTTCTTGAGGTCGGCGCCGGCGGTGAACTTCGGGACGTGGGTCTTCTTCGCCTTGATCCGGTCGCCGGTCTGCGGGTTGCGCACCCACCGTGCCTCGCGGACCCGCTTCTCGAACGAACCGAACCCGGTGATGGCGACCTTCTCACCATCGGCCACGGCACGAGTGATGGTGTCGAGGACCGACTCCAGCGCGTGGGACGCAGCCTTCTTGTTTCCGTCGAAGCGCGCGGAGAGCGCCTCGACAAGCTCAGACTTGTTCACGATCGACCTTTCAGTTCAGCTCGCGCCGGGCGTGGATGCCCGCCGTCGTCTTGAACGCTAACCACGGTGTGGCCTTCCGCACACCACAACGTGGCGTGTCGCACTGCCACATCCGGTGATTTCAGGTCAAATCGGCCGATTTCTCAGCCCTGCAACGAAAAAACGCCGCCGCGGGCCCCGTTCCCGGGGCCTGCGGCGGTCGTCGTACGGTCGCCTCTCAGCCGGCCATCGTCACTGCGTGACGGCCTTCCAGCTGAACCGCGTCGCCTCGTAGGCGGCGATGTCGTCCTCGTGCGAGAGCGTGATGCCGATGTCGTCGAGGCCATTGACCAGACGCCACTTGGTGTACTCGTCGATCTCGAACGGCGCGTCGACCTCGCCACCGGCGGTGGTGATCCGCTGGTTCTCCAGGTCGACGGTGACCGCGGCGCCGGGCTGGGCGTCGAGGTAGTCCCAGAGCCTCTCCACGACGTCCTCGGTGACGAGCGCGGTCAGCAGACCGGCCTTGCCGGAGTTGCCCCGGAAGATGTCACCGAAGTTGGAGGAGATGACGGCCTGGAACCCGTAGTTCTGCAGGGCCCAGACGGCGTGCTCGCGCGAGGAGCCGGTGCCGAAGTTGGGACCCGCGACGAGGACGGTGCCCTCGCGGTAGGCGTCCTGGTTGAGGATGAAGTCGGCGTCGCCGCGCCAGGCGGCGAAGAGGCCGTCCTCGAAGCCGCTGCGGGTGACCCGCTTGAGGTACTCCGCGGGGATGATCTGGTCGGTGTCGACGTCGCTGCGTCGCAGCGGGACGCCGGTGCCGGTGTGGGTGGTGAACTTGTCCATGTCGATTCCTTCTAGCGCGTACGCGGATCAGGCGTTCGCCGGAGCGAGGTCGGCGGGCGAGGAGAGGGTGCCGCGCACCGCGGTGGCCGCGGCGACCGGGACGGAGACCAGGTGGGTGCGACCACCCTTGCCCTGGCGGCCCTCGAAGTTGCGGTTCGACGTCGACGCGCTGCGCTCGCCGGCACCGATCTTGTCGGGGTTCATGCCCAGGCACATCGAGCAGCCCGCACCGCGCCACTCGGCACCGGCGGCCAGGAAGATCTTGTCCAGACCCTCGGCCTCGGCCTCGAGCCGCACCCGGGCCGAGCCGGGAACGACCAACATCCGAGTGCCCTCGGCCACGCTGCGACCCTCGAGGACGGCGGCGGCGGCCCGCAGGTCCTCGATCCGGCCGTTGGTGCACGAGCCCACGAAGACGGTGTCGATGTGGACCTCGCGCAGCGCCTCACCGGGGGTGAGGTCCATGTAGGACAGGGCGTTCTCGGCGGCGGTGCGCTCGATCGCGTCGTCGAAGTCGGCCGGCGCCGGGACGGTGCCGCCCAGCGGCGCGCCCTGGCCCGGGTTGGTGCCCCAGGTGACCCACGGCGTGACGTCGGCGGCGTCGAAGACGACCTCCTTGTCGAAGGTCGCGTCCTCGTCGGTGACGTACGTCTTCCAGTGCTCGACGGCCTTGTCCCACTCGGCGCCCTTCGGCGACTCGGGCTTGTCCTTGAGGTAGGCGAACGTGGTCTCGTCGGGGGCGATCATGCCCGCCTTCGCGCCCCACTCGATGCTCATGTTGCACACCGTCATGCGGCCCTCCATCGAGAGCTCGCGGATGGCCTGGCCGCGGTACTCGACGATGTAGCCCATGCCGGCACCGGTGCCGAGCTGAGTGATGATGTAGAGGATCAGGTCCTTGGCGGTCACACCGTCGGGCAGCGATCCGTTGACCGTGACGGCGAACGTCTTCGGCTTGGCCTGCGGCAGCGTCTGCGTGGCCAGGACGTGCTCGACCTCGGAGGTGCCGATGCCGTGCGCGATCGCGCCGAAGGCGCCGTGGGTGGCGGTGTGGGAGTCGCCGCACACGATCGTCATGCCCGGCTGGGTCAGCCCCAGCTGCGGGCCGACGACGTGGACGATGCCCTGCTCGATGTCGCCGAGCGGGTGCAGCCGTACGCCGAACTCCTCGGCGTTCTTGCGCAGCGTCTCGATCTGGGTGCGCGAGATCGGGTCCACGATCGGCTTGTCCCAGTCGAGCGTGGGAACATTGTGGTCCTCGGTCGCGAGAGTGAGATCGGGGCGACGGACCGAACGGCCCGCGAGCCGGAGGCCATCGAAGGCCTGCGGGCTGGTCACCTCGTGCACGAGGTGGAGGTCGATGTACAGCAGGTCAGGCTCGCCCTCCGTCGAGCGCACGACGTGTTCGTCCCAGACCTTCTCACTCAGCGTCTTTGCCATGAATCGGAGCATACTCTTGCATTCCAGGTGTTGAGACAATTAGTCTCGCACTATGGACACCGGTAGTGGAGTAGGCGTGCTGGACAAGGCCGCTGCGGTCTTGACGGCACTCGAGTCCGGGCCCGCGACCCTTGCGGCGCTCGTCACGGCGACAGGATTGGCCCGACCCACGGCCCATCGTCTCGCCGTCGCCCTGGAGCATCACCGTCTGGTCGCCCGCGACCTGCAGGGGCGCTTCGTGCTCGGCCCGCGGCTCGCCGAGCTCTCTGCCGCCGCCGGCGAGGACCGCTTGCTGGCCACCGCCGGCCCGGTGCTGGCCCGGCTGCGCGACATCACCGGCGAGACCGCCCAGTTGTGGCGCCGCCAGGGCGACATGCGTGTGTGCATCGCAGCCGCAGAGCGCCCCTCGGGCTTGCGTGACACCATCCCGGTCGGCTCCCAGCTCACCATGCGTGCCGGTTCGGCCGCCCAGGTGCTGCTGGCCTGGGAGGACCCCGAGCGGGTCCACCGTGGCCTGCAGAACGCTGCCTTCTCCGCCGCCGCCCTGTCAGGCATCCGCCGCCGTGGCTGGGCACAGTCGGTCGGCGAGCGCGAGGCCGGCGTGGCCTCGGTCTCGGCCCCGGTCCGCTCCCCCGGCGGCAAGATCATCGCCGCGGTCTCGGTCTCGGGCCCGCTGGAGCGCCTCACCCGCCAGCCCGGCCGGATGCACGCCCCGGCGATCATCGCCGCAGCGGAGCGCCTGTCGGAGTCCTTGCGTCGAGCTGCTGAATAGCCGAATTCCGGGTTCACCACCGCCGAGATCCGGGTTCACCACCGCCCAGATCCGGGTTTCTCACCGCCGAGTTCCGGGTTTCTCACGCGCGCCGGGACGCCGCGTGCTGAACCCGGAATTCACCCGTGGTGAACCCGGATCTCAGGCGTGGTGAACCCGGAAGTCACCCGTGGTGAAGCCGGATCTCGGGCGTGGTGAACCCGGATCTCAGCGACCTGCGCGCCTTCGGCGCTCCCCGGAGTACATCCGCGCGGCCAACCGCTCACGCGCATCCGCCAGCCATGCCTCGTCGTCACGTCGAATCCGTTGCAACAGACCGACGTCGATCGACTGGGCAGTAGCCCCGACCTGACTCAGTGAACCCTCCATACCGCTGAGATGTCCGGCACACCGGGGCTCGGGACACCTGGCCCGAACTTTATTTCTCGGCACCAGCGGCACCACCGTCACCGCACCGCAGGCACCGCCGAGACGGGCACCCGCTGCGCCGAGACCACCGCGGTGAACGAGACCACCGCCGGCGGGTCGAAGCCGAAGTTCTCGTCGGCCTTGATCAGCACGTTCTCCGAGCCCAGGTAGGTCCCGTGATCGGGATCGATCAGCACCAGGATCTGTTGGCGCGGATTGATCGACGGTGCGGTGAGGACCTGCGCCGTACGGCCTCGACGGTCCTTCGTCTCGCCCAGCGAGGTGATCCCGCTCTCGGTCGCGAGCGTGCGCCAGACCACGGCGGTGACCGCCGGCGGGACGACGTAGTTCTCGAACAGGTCCTGCACGCTGCTGAGCAGGCAGCTCGCCACCATCCCGGCACAGTCGGCGGCCGGGGCGAGCGCCTCCCGCATGCCCACGACCGTCGTCGGCAGGGTGGCCGGATAGTCGGGCCCGCGACTCGGGTCCAGGGGCGTGGTCTGATCGCTGCTGACCGCCGAGGAGTCGCCGTCGGGCAGCGCCGCCACCCGGCCGTAGCGGTCCAGCGGCGTACCGCGTCGCTCGATCGCCCGACGGTCCCCGTCCGGCAGCACGTAGACCGTCGAGACCGTCGGCAGCAGCACGGTGGCGACCGGTGCGGTGCCGTCAGCAGGCGTCGTGGAGGCCCACCAGCCGGCGATCTCCAGCCGCTGCACCGGCTCGTCGGCGGGCGCGGCGGCGGCCGAGGCATGCTCGGCCAACGTCGTCAGTACGCCGTCGGCGGCACTGCCCGCCGTCGCGGCGTCGGCCTCGCTGATCCCGCTCAGGGTCAGCATCGGTGGGGTCAGCGCGACCGCGGGGCCACCGCCACCGCGCTGCGGAAGGACCTGGGTGAGCGCGAAGACCAGCACCGCGACCGCTGCGACGGCCACCACACGGGTGCCCCACCGCACCGCCGCGGACCGAGGTGCGCGGGGCTCACGGGGCAGGCGTCGCCGCTGGGCGAGGTCGTGGCGCGGGGTCGCCAGGATCGTCGCGAGCATGGCGATCGCGGCGGGGTCGCGTTCGGGTGCGGGCTGTGCCACCGGTGTGTGCAGTCCGATCGAGTCGAGCAGCTCGCGCAGCTCGGGGTCGTCGCCGTGGGCGAGCCTCATCACTGCCTCCCCTCGTGCACGGCCGTGGCGTGGTCGGCGGTGACGATGGCGCGGAGCCGGTCCCGGGCGCGCGTACGGCGCTTGGACGCTGCCGAGGCCGAGCAGCCCAGGATCCGGGCGGTCTCCTCGATGTCGAAGCCCTCGTTGAACAGCGTGATCACCTGCCGGTCGGCAGGGCTGAGCCGGCCGAGCCACTGGTTGCTCTCGGCCTGGGCGGCAGCGTCACCGGCGATGTCACCGGCAGCGACCAGCTCGCCCTCACGCAGCGTGGCGAGCCGATCGAGCAGGGCTCGTCGGCGTCGTCGGGAGCGGTACTCGTTGCTGACGTGGCCGCTCAGCACCTGGAAGGCCAGGGACTGCAGCTGCCGCTCGGCGACAGCGTCCTCGGGATAGTCGAGGTCCTTGCGCCACAGGGCCAACAGCGTGTTGGACACAGCATCCTCGGCCCCGGCTCGATCCAGCTGGGTCAAGGCAAAACGCACGAGCTGGGGTTGAACCACCCAGAACACCTTCTCGAACTCGTGCTCGTTCACTCAGGGATCCCCCGCCGTCGCCGGGGACCCAGCATGCCAACCGTCCTCCATCGTGCGCTCGCCTTCAGCACGTCGTCCTCACCCCGAGGCGCACCTGCGCCGGGGACTGCGAGGTCGCAGCGACCGAGGCGACGGTGGCGCCCGGGCCGTAGCAGGTCGACGCGGTGCCGGCGTTGTTGGAAAGCCGGGCGACGTACGAGCGATCGTTGTAGAAGGACTTGACGGTCGCGGTCAGGGGCTTGAGCCCCGAGCCGCTGACATAGGTGAAGGAGCCCGTGAAGTTGGTGCTCCCCCACATGCAGAAGCGTCCGTCGGCGCACTGGCTCAGCGAGCTGACGCTCTTGGCGACGGCGACGAACCCACTGCCGTCGGGGTAGACGACCTCGGTGCCCTCGAGCGAACCACCGGGGTTCTCGTCGAGGAACGTGGCCGCCTCGGCCCGCAGGGCCACCGAGGCTTCGTCGGCCGAGCTTGCCGGGAGGTGGACCCCCAGCACGGCGACGACGGTCAGCAGCGGAGCGAGCAGGGCGCGACAGGGGCTCATGACAGATAGATGTCCGGCATCACCCGCATCGAGACACGTCAGGCGAAAAAAGTTTCGTGCACCACCAGGTCCACCCGGCGCTCCGGCGCTCGGCGCCCCCAGAAAGCACGAAGGCCCCGCGATCGCGGGGCCTTCGTGGCTGGTACCCCCGACCGGATTTGAACCGGCGCTACCTGCGTGAGAGGCAGGCGTGCTAGGCCGCTACACAACGGGGGCAGTGTCGCTGTCGGGCCTGCTTGCGCTGGCCCCGTTCAGGACGGGCGGCGGAACCGCCTTCACATCAGCAGCTCCCGAGGGGAGTGCGATCTGAGCTGGTCTACTAGGACTCGAACCTAGAATGACGGAATCAGAATCCGTAGTGTTGCCAATTACACCATAGACCAATGACCCGGTCGGTTGCGGAGAGTTCCCCGCACCCCTTGGGCCGGAAAGAACATTACAGGGGCGGGGCCTGCGGACCAAAACGGAGGGCCACGTTCTGTCGGCGAGCGGCCCACAGCACCAGGGCCGCGAAGACCAGGGACTGGGTGAGGGTGGACACGATCATCCACCAACTGCCGCTCGCCTCGGTCAGGGTCGTGGTGATGTCACCGAAGGCCAGGGCGACCCCGAAGGCCACCAGATTGTTGAGCACGTGCATCGCCAGACCCGCCTCCAGGCCGCCGGTGGCGATCACCAGGATCCCGGCCACGACCCCGAACGCGAAGCGGTCGAAGAAGACCGGGACGTCCTGCCCCAGACCGTGCGCGAGGGCGAAGAACAGAGCCGGTACGACGACCGCGACCACCCGGCCCCATCGGCGCGAGCGGAGCGAGGCCCACCCTCCCCAGGCCTGGGTGAGGTAGCCGCGGAAGGCGAACTCCTCCCCCGCCGCCTGGAACGGAGTGAGCACCACGATGACGACGACGAACCAGAACGTCTGACGGGTGAAGTCGTGCACCGGCCCCGACATCTGGGTCTCGCTCGACCCCGCCGGCAGTATCGCCGAGACGGCCAGCGTGACCACCAGGGTGATGACCGCCAGGCCGAGGCAGGTCAGGAACCAGCGCCATCGGATCCGGCCGGCCACCGAGAGCAGCCAGCGCGGTGCCTGATGGCCGTGGATCAGCCAGGCGACGAACATCGCCGAGCCGATCGCCGTGGCCAGCCCGAGATCGAGGTAGGCCAGGTTGCCCGGCGTGACCGGGTCGAGGTTGAAGAAGTCGGTGATCCGCTGCTGGCTGGCTCCGTCGATCGTGAGCCCGGCCAGGAACGGCACCGAGACGACGACCGGGAGCCAGAGGAACAGGATCAGCAGCAGCACCGTGCCCAGCACGGTGCGCCAGCCCGCTACCCCGTGGGCGCGGTTGATCTCGTGGTACTCCAGGCTCCCGGTCATCGTGATACGAGCCGGGGTCAGCTCAGCGCGTCACGCAGACGCGTGAGGCTGCGCTCACGACCGAGCAGCTCGAGCGACTCGAACAGCGGCGGGCTGATCCGCTTGCCGGTGACGGCGACCCGGACGGCACCGAAGGCGACGCGCGGCTTGAGCCCCATCTCCTCCACCAGCGCGGTCTGCAGGGCGTCGTTGATGCTGGCCGCCGACCACGGGTCGATCCCGCTGAGAGCGTCGTACGCCGCCTGGACCACGGCCTGGCCCTCGTCGGTGTCCACCAGCTTGGCCTTGTCGGTCTCGTCGAGCGCGAAGTCCGCGTCGGAGACGAACAGGAACCGGAGCATGTCGCCGATCTCGGTGAGCTTGTTGACCCGCTCGGCCACGAACGGCATCGCCAGCTCGAGGAGCTGCTGGTCGGCCGGGGTGACCGGGTCCGAGAGCACGCCCTCGGCCTTGAGGAACGGCAGCGCCCGGTTGGTGATGTCCTCGACGCTCAGCATCCGCATGTGGGCGGTGTTGATCGCGTCGCACTTCTTCAGGTCGAAGCGGGCCGGGTTCGGATTGACGTCGCCGATCTCGAACGCCTCGACCATCTCCTCCAGGGTGAAGATGTCGCGGTCGGCCGCGATCGCCCAGCCGAGCAGGGAGAGGTAGTTGAGCAGGCCCTCGGGCAGGTAGCCCTTGTCCCGGTAGGCCAGCGCGTGCGCCTCGGGGTCACGCTTGGAGAGCTTCTTGTTGCCCTCGCCCATGACGTACGGGAGGTGGCCGAACTCCGGGGTGAAGTCGGCGATGCCGATCGCCTTGAGCGCCTCGTAGAGGGCCAGCTGGCGGGGCGTCGAGGAGAGCAGGTCCTCGCCGCGCAGCACGTGCGTGATCTTCATCAGGGCGTCGTCGACCGGGTTGACCAGCGTGTACAGCGGGTCACCGTTGGCGCGGGCCAGGGCGTAGTCGGGCACGAACTGGGACTCGAAGGTCACCTCGCCGCGGACCAGGTCGTTCCAGGTCAGGGAGCCGTCGGGCATCCGCAGACGCGGCACCGAGGAGCGACCCTCGGCCTGGAAGGCGGCCAGCTGCTCGGCGGAGAGGTCGCGGCAGAAGCCGTCGTACCCCATCACCTTGGAGCCGGACGCCTTGCGCCGCGCCTCGACCTCGTCGTTGGTGCAGTAGCACTGGTAGGCGTGGCCGCCCTCGAGCAGCTTGGCCAGCGCGTCGGCGTAGATGTCACTGCGCATCGACTGGAAGTAGGGGCCGTACTCGCCGCCGACCTCCGGGCCCTCGTCCCAGGTCAGGCCACACCAACGCAGCAGCTCGATGATCGAGTCGAGGGACTCGCGCGTGCTTCGTTCTTTATCCGTGTCCTCGATCCGGAAGACGAACGTGCCACCGTGGTGGCGGGCGAAGGCCCAGTTGAACAGGGCCGTACGGATCATGCCGACGTGCGGGCTCCCCGTCGGGGAGGGGGCCATACGAACGCGAACGGGCGTGGTCATCGGGATGAGTCCTTACTTCACTTCTTGATAACGGGATTGGCCAGGGAACCGAGGAAGGACGAGGTGACCTCGACCTCCTCGCCCGGCTGCATGGGTCCGACTCCGGCGGGCGTCCCGGTCAGGATCACGTCGCCGGGCAGGAGGGACATCGCGGCACTGACGTGCTCGATGATCCGCGGGATGTCGAAGATCAGGTCCGAGGTGACGCCGTCCTGGGCGAGGTCGCCCTCGAGGTAGGTCTTGAGATCGATGCCGGACTTGATCGTGGCCAGGCCGAGCTCGGTGTCGATCCACGGACCGAGCGGGCAGAAGGTGTCGAACCCCTTGGCCCGGCTCCACTGCTTGTCGGTGACCTGGAGGTCACGGGCGCTGACGTCGTTGGCCAGGGTAAAGCCGAAGATCACGTCGGCGGCCTTCTCCGCCGGGACGTCCTTGCAGATCCGACCGATCACGATGGCGAGCTCGCCCTCGAAGTCGACCCGCTCGCTCTGGCGCGGGTAGACGATCGCGTCGCCGGGCCCGATCACCGAGGTGTTCGGCTTGAGGAAGAACATCGGCTCGGTCGGCACGTCACCGCCGGTGACGTCCTTCATCTCCGCGACGTGGTCGGCGTAGTTCTTGCCGATCGCGACGACCTTGGAGCGCGGGATCACCGGGGCGAGCAGCTTGATCTCGGAGAACGGGATGGTCTGCTCGGTCGGCACGATGCCGACGTACAGCGGATCTCCGGCCAGCACCACGACTGCCGCATCGTCCTCGGGCTGCCCGAACTGGTCGAGCTCCCCCGTGATCACTCCGTACTGAGGGTCTGCTCCGGCATGGGTGAATCTCGCGATGCGCACCCGCCCAGCCTATCGTCACGCTCCCGGCGACGACGGATCAGAAGTGGCACTCAGAAGTAGTAGTACGAGCTGCCCTGGTAGTCGCGCTGGAAGGTCTCCTCGCTGTCGACCTTGATCGTGACGTCCTCGGGCCTGACGTAGCCGAACTCGTCGAACCCGCGGACCAGGTCGGCGTAGCGCTGCGACCACCGCTGCGGCTCGCCCGCCTCGCGCAGAGCCTGGGCCTGGGCGTCGGTGTGCACGAAGACCACCGGCGGCCACGGCTCCCACCGCCGGGTGCAGCTGAACTGCTCGCCCAGCCCGAGCCCGGCAGCGAACGCGTCGACGGCTCCGGCGCTGACCTGACGATGGGCGGCCTCGATCGCTGCACTCTCGAAGTCGCGGACCACCACGAAGAGCCGCGAGGCACTGCTCGCCCAGGTCTGGCGCTTCGGCAGACCGAACCGCGACGCCAGGTCATCGGTGGGAACCGTCAGGGCGAACAGGTCGGTGAGCATCCGGTGACGCTCGATCACCTTCTCGATCGGCTCGTCGCGAACGAACTGCCGTACGTCGTCCGCCCGCTCGATCACCACCCACAACCGTGGGTCCACCTGGCCGTGACCGGCATCGACGTGGTCACTCAGGAGGGCCAGCGGAGCGACGCCGAAGGCGTCGGCGAAGCCGCGGACGAAGTCGTCGAAGAGCGGGTCGATCCGACCCTCGCCCCGCACGATGCCGCGCGCCACGCGGTAGACCTCGACGTCATCGACCATTCGGCTGCTCACCCTCCCCACCCTAGGGTTATCGGCGTGAGTGGTGTGGGCGTGGCTGAAGAGCGTGCTGCGGCCCACCGGGCCCGGCTGGCTCCGTACGTCGACCCGCACCTGGCCCGACGTTCCGCGCGGATCAAGCACCCGGTGCACGACTTCCTGTTCGAGTACTACTCGTTCAGGCCCGCCCAGCTGCTGCGCTGGACGCCCGGGGCCGAGGTGCTGCCCGAGGCGAAGCGGGACCTGGTCGCGGGCCTGCACCGGCTGCTGACGGCGACCGCCGCCCGGGAGGGGAACTTCGGCTGCTTCGGGATGCACGAGTGGGCGATGGTCTACCGCTCGGCCGAGGTCGGCACCCGTCACCCGGTCGCACTACGACTCGGCGCCGAGGCCACCGACACCGTGGTGGAGTCCCACCGGATCCAGTGCTCCCACTTCGACGCGTTCCGCTTCTTCACTCCCCCGGCGATCGGCCTCAACACCCTGACCCCGACCGCCGCCAACCGACCGGCGTTCGAGCAGCCGGCCTGTCTGCACGGCACGATGGACCTCTACAAGCACGCCTTCCGGATGGCCGGCCTGATCTGCTCGGACCTGATCGCCGACGCCTTCGAGCTGGCCTGGGACGTCAGGATCCTGGACATGCGCGCGGCGCCGTACGACATGACGGGGACCGTCCTCGACCCGACCGGAGAGATCTGGACACCGGTCCGAGTCGAGACCGCCGAGGGCAAGGCGGAGTACGCCGCCACGCAGCGGCTCTTCGCCGAGCGGGCCCGTCCGATCCGGGCGGCGCTGATCGCCGAGTGCGAGCGCCTGCTCGCCACGTAGAAGCCAGGGCGCTTTTTCTGCACACCGTGCCTTTCGGCCCTGTTGCGGCCCGCGACACCGTGCCGTCATGAGTTGCGAGCCGTCGTGACCGCTGGATCTCCCGTCGACTCACGTGCTCGCATCGTCCGGTGCGGGCACTCGACCTCCAGAACAGGACTCCCCCCCATGCCCACGAAGAAGTCGACCCTCCTGATCAGCGGTGCTGCCGCTGCCGCTTCCGCCGTCGTCGCTGCTGCCGCGTTCGCCGGCACTCCGTACACCGTCACGGTGTGAGGCGGCGTGAGCACCCACGTCATCACCGCCACGTCCGGGTCCGCGACCACACTCACTGCCTACAGTCCGACGTCGACGTACACGGAGAGTTGCAGTTCAAGCAGCCTGACCGGGTCGAGCAACTATGTGACGTCCGGCAGCAGCGTCGACCCCGCCGCCACGTTGGGATCCGTTGCCTTCGGCACGTGCTCCGGCTGGCTCGGCGCCACCACCCTGACCCAGGTCGGAACCTGGAAGTTCGAGGCGGAGAGCGGAGCCACGACAGGCAGCGACGTCATCACCGGACACGTCAACGACCTGTCGATGAAACTCACCGGATCGCTCTGCAGCATGAGCATCATCGGGGCGGCTGCCGCCACCTACAACGAGGCGACCGGCGTTCTCGCGATCAACCACGTCGGGTTCGACGGCGACGGGTACATCACCGCCTCTACGGGTTGCGGCTCCCATGCCGTGGCTGGTGCGCCCCTCGACTTCACCGCCACGTTCCAGGTCGCCACCGTCGGCGGCTTCCCGTTCGCCGCCAACGCCATCAACATCGGCTGACCCGACGTGCCGGGGTCCCTTCCGGGCCCCGGCACCGGCCCTCGCCGCGTGGGCGGCGCCGTGCCAGACTCGCGAGCATGGACCAGCGAATCAGCTTCCTCACCCTGGCGGTGCGTGACCTCGCGGCGACGCGGGCCTTCTACGTCGACGGGCTCGGCTGGGTGCCGGAGTTCGAGGACGGCGACGAGGTCATCATGATCCGGGCCGGGGAGCGGCTGATCCTGTCCCTGTGGGACCGGCGCGCGTTCGAGGCCGAGGTGGGGGCTCCGGCCGGTGACGGCGTACCGCCGATCACGATCGCACACAACGTCGCCACTGCGGCCGAGGTGGACCAGATCCTCGCGCTGGCGGCCTCGCTCGGGGCGGCGACGAGCCCCGGACAGGAGCGGGCGTGGGGCGGCTACACGGGCTACTTCGCCGACCCTGACGGCTTCCGCTGGGAGATCGCGATGAACCCGAGCCCGCTGGGCGAGTCGGTGCTCCCGCACTAGTGGCTCGTGTCAGAGGTTTGGGGATGGTGGGCGTGCTCGGGGTGCGTGCCCCGAGTGCGAACCGACCAATGACTTCTGACACGAGCCACTAGGGTCACAGCATGGCGCGTCGCACAGTGGTGATCACCGGTGGCACTCGCGGAATCGGCCGGGCCTGCGCCGAGCGGCTGGCTCGTGAGGGCTACGACCTCGTTCTCGGGTACGCCGACGACGACCAGGCGGCCGCGGCGACGCGCGAGGAGATCGCTCGGACCGGAGTGCGCTGCACCGTCGTGCGGGCCGATCTGACCTCCGAGCACGGTGTCGACGAGCTCTTCGCCGCAGCCGAGGACGCCACCCGCGGCCACGAGAGCGACGCAGGCCTCCACGGAGTCGTCAACAACGCCGGCGCCACGCTCCACATCGGCACGCTGGTCGACACCCCGGTCGACCTCATCCGCCGGGTGGTGGAGCTCAACCTCACCGCTGCGATCCTGGTCGCCCGTCGCGCGGCCCAGGTGCTGCCCGACGGTGGCGTCCTGGTCAACATCTCCTCCGGGGCGGCCACGACGGGCTCCCCTGGCGAGTACGTGCACTACGCCGCAGCGAAGGCCGGGGTCGACGCGCTGACCAAGGGCCTCGCACTCGAGGTCGCCACCCGCGGAATCCGGGTCGTCGGCGTCGCTCCGGGCATCATCGACACCGCTCTGCACGCTGCGGCGGGCGATCCCGGCCGGGTGGCGCGCCTGGGCGAACGCCACCCGATGGGCCGCGTCGGTCGTCCCGACGAGGTCGCCGACGTCGTCGCCTTCGCGCTCTCCGAGGCCGCCGGCTTCATCTCCGGCACCACGCTGCGCGTCGCCGGCGGCGCCTAGGGGCTCGCGTCGAGACCGACACTTCTGGCCCTTCCGACCCATCCGAAGGGCCAGAAAGGTCGGTCTCGTCAGGAACGCCTAGACCCGAGCGCCGTGGACGACCTGGATGCCGGCGATCACCATCGCCAGTCCGGTGCCGAAGTCGTCCGAGCGGGCCTCCGACTCGATCGCTCCCGCATCGGCGGCCTGACGGTGGGTCTGCTCGTCGACCGCGTGCCCGTAGACGTAGTGCAGCAGGGTGCGCGCCGCCGTCGGCGCCAGCGCACCGGCACCACCGGCCGCGCCAGAACCATCGACCCCACCGGCCTCCAACGCCGCCACCAGGCGCCGGTACGGCTCGGCACCGCCGAGGCCGAAGGACCAGACCGTGGCGACCAGCTCGGCCCCGTCGCGCCAGCCCAGCAGCGTCTCGCGCAGCGCCTCGCACACCCCGGCGACCTGATCGGGCCAGGGACCGCCGGTGGGCCACGTGGCCCGCGACAGCAGCTCGTCGGCCATCAGCGCCAGCAGCGTCTGCTTGTTGGCGACGTGGTGGTAGAGCGCCGAGGGCTGCACGCCCAGGTCGGCGCCCAGGCGACGCATCGTCAACTCCGGCAGCCCGACCACGTCGAGCAGGCCCAAGGCCCGTTCGACGACATCGTCGCGGCGATATCGCATGCGCACTCCCCCATTGACCTACTGACGAGTCAAGCATAACCTGAACGCCGTTCACCTGACCACCGTTCAGTTTTCACCCCCGCAGAGAGTCCCCCATGACGATGACCGACCCCGCCCCCGGCGCTGCCACCGCCACCGTGCGTCCCACCCCGGCGCGCTTCTCCACCACCGACCTGGCGCTGATCGCCGCCTTCGCCGCACTGATCGCGGTGGCGTCGTACACGGCCGCCATCCCCGTCGGCGGCGCCGGCGTCCCGCTGACGCTGCAGACCGCGGCGATCCTCCTCACCGGCGCCGTGCTCGGCCCGGTCCGCGGCTTCGTCGCCACCGGCCTCTACCTCCTCCTCGGCCTGGTCGGGCTGCCGGTCTTCGCCGAGCACTCCTCGGGTGCCGCGGTCTTCACCGGCCCCACGGCCGGGTACCTCTACACGTTCCCGATCGCCGCGCTGGCCGTCGGCGCCCTGGTGAAGTACGTGATCGGTCGCCGCCGCACCCAGGCGCTGTGGATCTTCCTGGCCTGCCTGGTCGCCACCGTGATCAACCACCTCGGTGGCGTCGTCGGCCTCCAGACCGTGCTCGGCCTGGGCTGGCACAAGTCGTTCTCCATCGACGGCGCCTACTGGCTCGGCGACATCGTCAAGAGCGCCGTCGTCGCCCTGGTCGCCGCCGAGGTCCACCGCGCGTTCCCGCAGCTGCTGCGCCGTTGATCGAGTTCCACGCCGCCAGGGTCGCCGTCCCCGACGCCGATCCCGAGATCCGCTCCGAACGGGAGTTGCTGGCCCCCACCACCCTCGCCCTGGGCGAGCGTCGGGTCGCGATCATCGGGAGCAACGGCTCGGGGAAGTCGACCCTGGCGCGCCTCATCAACGGTCTGATCACCCCGACCTCGGGGACCGTCACCGTCAACGGACTCGACGTCGCCCGCAACGGTGCCAAGGTCCGCCGCCAGGTCGGCTTCTGCTTCACCGACCCGTCGGCGCAGATGGTGATGCCCACCTGCGTCGAGGACGTCGAGCTGTCCCTGCGCCGCACCCACAAGGACAAGCGTGAGCGGCGTACGGCGGCACTGGACGTCCTGGAGCGGTACGGCCTGCGCGAACGCGCCGACCAGAGCGTCCACACCCTCTCGGGCGGGCAGCGCCAGATGCTCGCCCTGGCCGGCGTCCTGGCGACCGACCCCGCGATCGTCGTCGCCGACGAGCCGACCACCCTGCTCGACCTGCGCAACAGCCGCATCGTCGGGGACACCCTGATGGGACTGGACCAGCAGCTGATCCTGGTCACCCACGACCTCGACCTGGCCGCCCGCTGCGACAGGGCGCTGGTCGTCGAGGGGGCCCGGGTGGTCTTCGACGGTCCGGCCCCGGCCGCGATCGAGGCCTACGTGGGCGCGGTCGGCCGATGAGCATGCCGCTGGGCGTCTACCGCCCCGGACGGACCCTGCTGCACCGGCTCCCGGTCGGCCTCAAGCTCGGCGGGCTGATCGTGCTCTCGGTGCTGATCGTGGCCCTGCACGGCCTCCCCTCGGCCCTGATCGGCTTCGGTGTCGCGATCGTGCTGGCCCTGATCGCCCGGCTCGACCTGGCCTCGACCTGGCGCTCGCTGCGGATGGTGCTGATCGTGGCGGTCGTCGCCGCCCTGCTGCAGTGGTGGTGGACGTCGGCCGAGCGGGCCGTGGAGACCCTGCTCGACCTGGTCTCGCTCGGCCTGCTGGCCCTGTCCCTGTCGACCACGACGGCCTCGACAGCGATGATCGACGCGATCGTGCGGTGGATCTCTCCGCTGCGTCGCGTCGGCGTCGATCCGGACCGGGTGGCGCTCACCATCGGCCTGGCGATCCAGTCGCTGCCCTCGGCGCTGCAGCTCGCCACCGAGACCCGCGACGCCGCCCGGGCCCGTGGCCTGCGCACCCCCCGCGCCTGGCTCACGCCCTTCGTGATCCGGATCGTGGCCCGGGCTCACGAAACCGGTGCCGCCCTTCAGGCCCGCGGGATCGGTGACGACCAGTAACCTGGGGCCGCCACCGGGGAAGGAGACCAGCGTTGCTCGACATTGCCACCATGCGCGTCGTGTTCGCGTTGATCGGCGTGACCATGCTGATCCTCTTCGGCTCCACCTATCGCGCCACCCGCGCCCCGGTCTCGGGCTGGTGGTGCCTGGCCCTGGGCCTGTTCCTGGTCGCCTCCCTGCTCTGGCTGGCCAACGGCACCCCGTGGCAGGCGGTGGCGAACCCGCTCGGCAACGTCACCTCGGTCACCGGCGCCGTCGCGGTCTGGATGGGCGCCCGCTCGAACCGCGGGGTCAGACCACGCTGGTTCGTCCTGCTCCCGCTGCCCCTGCTGATCGGCGTCGTCGCCGCCCTGGACCACCCCGACCAGACGATCTGGCCGGGCGGGGCGCTGTACCTCATGGCGATGACGATGAACTTCGCGCTGGCCAGCTTCGACCTGTGGCTGAGCCGTCGCGCCACCCGCATGCAGGGCCTGGGCCTGTCCCCGATCACGACGACCCTGGCCTCGGTCTCCACGATCGTCACCCTGTTCTACCTGGCCCGGACCTGCGTCTACGTCGCCCTCGGCCCCGAGTCCGACCTCTTCACCACCGTCTTCGGCGGGGTGCCCAACACCCTGCTGATGATCGTGATGGTGCTGGCCGCCTCGCACACGATGGGGGCGCTCAGCCATGAGCAGCTGGTCTTCGACCTGCGGCGATCGGCGGCGTACGACGACCTCACCGGCCTCCTGCACCGCGGAGCGTTCTTCCAGCTCGCCGCCCGCGAACTGCGCCGCGTCCAGCAGGCCGCCGTCGTGGTGGCCGACCTCGACCATTTCAAGCAGATCAACGACACCTACGGCCACACCTGCGGCGACGACGTCCTGAGCCGGTTCGCCGACGCCGTCCGGGAGGCCACCCGCTCCACCGACCTGCACGCCCGCTTCGGCGGTGAGGAGTTCCTCATCCTGATGCCCGGGGCCAACGTGCACGCCGCCCAGGTCGCTGTCGAGACGATCAACCGCGAGCTGCGCGCGCACAACCCGGTGCCGGGCGCGGAGGTCTCGGCGAGCTTCGGGATCGCCGCGGTCGGGCCCGGGATCGGCCTGGACGCCGCGATCGCGCATGCCGACGCGGCGCTGTACCAGGCCAAGGACGAGGGCCGGGGACGCAGCGTGATCTACGCCCCCAGCCCGCGGGTCACCACCCCGGAGGGCGACGGTGGAATCCGCCCACCGCTTCCTCGATCTGAGCAGCAGCCGACACCAGCACCGCGTCGCGTCCCGGTGCCGCCGCCAGCATCACCCCGACCGGCAGGTCCGTCGGACTCCAGTGGAGCGGCAGGCTGATCGACGGCATCCCGGTCACGTTCCAGGCACTCGTCCAGGGCGTGAACTCCTTCTGCAGGGCGAAGTCCCGTGCCGGGTCGGCGTCGTCGCGCAGTGCCCCGAGCGGGGCCGGCAGCTGGGCCAGAGTCGGGGTCAGCACCAGGTCGTAGGGCTCCAGCGCCGCCAGCGCCTGCGCCGCGTAGCGCCGCAGCTGACCGATCGCCAGCCCGAAGTCGGGGGCGCTGATCGCCCGCCCGCGTTCGCTCAGCCACCGGGTCAGCGGCCGGACCAGGTGCTCGCGCTCGGGCGGCACCACCGACAGCGCGGTCAGCACCGCCCAGCACACCTCGAAGGTCCCCACCGCCTCGTGCGGCAGCGGCACCGGTACGTCGATCACCTCATGGCCCAACGACTCCAGCAGGGTCGAGGCCTGCTCCCAGGCGCTCACCACCTCGGGGTCGGGGACGACGTCGGCGATCACGGGCTCGACGAACCGCGCCACCCGGAGCCGGCCGGGCCGCTCACCGGCGGCCGCCAGGTAGGAGTCGGGTCCCTGGGTCCAGTACGGGTCCCCCACCCGGCGTCCGGCCAGCACGTCGAGCAGCGCCGCGGCGTCACCCACGCTCCGGGCCAGGGAGCCGGCGGTGGCCAGACCGATCGGGTCGCCGTACATCGGAGCGCCGCTGATCACACCACGCGACGGCTTGAGCCCGACCAGGCCGCAGACCGAGGCGGGGATACGGATCGAGCCGCCGCCGTCGGAGCCCTGCGCGAGCGGCACCAGCCCGGCCGCGACCGCCGCACCGGCTCCCCCGCTGGAGCCGCCAGCGCTGCGAGTGCGGTCCCACGGGGTGACGGCCGGCGGGGCGACGTCGGGCTCGGTGTAGCAGGGCGAGCCGAACTCGGGGGTGTTGGTCTTGCCCAGGCTCACCATCCCGGCGGCCTCGATCGAGAGCGTGACGTTGTCGGAGACCTCGGGCACGTAGTCGGCGAACGCGGCCGACCCGAAGGTGGTGCGCACCCCGGCGGTGGCGTTGAGGTCCTTGATCGCGGTCGGCACGCCCCACAGCGGCCCGGCCACAGCCGGGACCGGTCCGAGCGCCTCGGCCGCGGCCAGGCTGCGCTCGGCGGTCACCGTCACGAACGCGCCGACGTCGTCGAGCCTGTCGATCCGGTCCAGGTAGTGGGCGGCCAGCTCGCGTGGGCTGACCTCGCCGCGACGTACCAGCGCCGCCTGCTCCACCGCACTCAGGTCGTGGATCTCCATCAGGGCACCTCTCAGGGTCGGGGGTCAGGGCTCCAGGCCGGAGAACGGCGCCTGGCTGAACGGCGTCCAGTCGGCGCCGCGTGCGGCGAAACCCGCACCGACACCGGTGACGGCGACCAGGATCAGCACCGAGATCAGCCAACGTCGAGGCTGGCTGGCGAGCGGGACGATCACGCGGCTCAGCGGCGAACGCACCTGGGCGCCGCCGGAGCCGAGCAGGAGGGCCAGCACGCAGACGGCGCCGGCACAGAGCAGGGCCAGCGTCACCGGGGAGGCGACCGCGTAGCAGAGCAGCACGGTGGCGACCACCATGCCGCAGGCCCACAACCCGAGCACGACCGTGCTGGGCAGCGCCCGGACCAGGTCGACCGGCGCACCCAGCACCAGCCGCGGCCGGTCGTGCCAGCGTGCTCCGCGTTCGGCGCGGCGCTGCTCGACCCGGGTCGCGGCCAGCGAGCTGCTGCGCACCACCCAGACCACGACCAGCACCACGACGCTGCCTACCCAGGGGTACGCCGCCAGCGCCATCGCACACGAGGCCATCACCAGCACCCACAGCACCGCCCGGCGGCTACGCTCGCCGATCCCGAGCCGGGGCGCGAGCGGTGCCGGGGCAGGCGCCGGCTCGACGAGCGGGTACGGCTCCAGGGCCGTGAACCCCTCGTGCTCGTCGGCGTCCTCGACCGACGGCTCCCACTCCGGGAGCACCGCCGTCGGCGCGGGGGCCGGGACCAGGTCACGACCCATCCGGCGGTGGACGACCGTCGGATCGGTGCTGTGGTGGCGCAGCCGCTCCTGCAGCTGAGCGAGGGTGGGCCGATCCTCGGGCTCGGGGGCGAGCGCCCACTCCAGCACCGAGCGCATCGGCTCCTCGATGCCGCGCAGGTCGTGCTCGCCGCGGCGGGTGCGATCCATGATCGCCATCGCGGGGCCCTTGCCGAACGGCGGTCGGCCCGTGGCGGCGTACACGATCGTGCCGGCCCAGGCGTGCACGTCGACGGCCTCGGTGGGGTCGTCGCCGTAGAGCACCTCGGGGGCCAGGTAGCCCGGGGTGCCGAGCAGCCAGCCGGTCTGGGTCAGTCGCGGGTCGTCGGCGACCCGGGCCAGGCCGAAGTCGATCAGCACCGGCGTGCGGCCCTCCATCAGCACGTTGGAGGGCTTGACGTCACGGTGCAGCACCCCGGCGTCGTGCACCGACCCGATCCCCTCCAGGAGCCCCCGGGCCAGCCAGACCAGGTCGTCGCCCCGGATCGGACCGTCCTCGGCCACGGTCTGGTACAGCGACCGCCCCGGGACGTAGCGGGTGACGACGTACGGCGTCGGCCCCCACGGGTCGGCGTCGAGGATCTCGGCGACCCAGCGCGAGTGCACGAGCTGGAGCGAGGAGACCTCGCGAGCGAGTCGCTCGCGGGCCTCCTCGTCTCCGACGATCTGCTGGCGCAGGACCTTGATCGCTACCTGGGTGCCGTCGGGTGCCACTCCCAGGTGGACCACGCCCATGCCGCCCTCGCCGATGATCCGCTCAACGCGGTAGCGGCCAAGACGAGTCACACCGATGAGGCTAGCGACAGTTCACAACGCTCAGACGAACTGACGCGTCCAGCCCTGCGTGTCGGCACCGCGACCGAACTGCAGATCGACCAGGGTCTCGCGCAGCGCGGTGGTGATCGTGCCACCCGGCTGCGGGGTCACGATCGAGCCGTCCTCGGACAGCAGCTCCCCGACGGGGGTGATCACGGCGGCGGTGCCGCAGGCGAAGACCTCGGTGATCGCACCCGAGGCCACGCCGTCGCGCCACTCCGAGAGCTCGATCTGGCGCTCCTCGACGGTCAGGCCCTGGGCCCGCGCCAGCTCGATCAGCGAGGCCCGGGTGATCCCCTCGAGGATCGTGCCCGAGGTCTCCGGGGTGACCAGACGTCCCTCGTCGCCGTAGACCAGGAACAGGTTCATCCCACCGAGCTCCTCGAGGTACTTGCCCTCCGAGGCGTCGAGGAACATCACCTGGTCGCAGCCCTGGGCGTAGGCCTGGTCCTGCGCGGCCAGCGAGGAGGCGTAGTTGCCGCCCGTCTTGGCCGCCCCCATCCCACCGCGACCCGACCGGGTGTACTCCGAGGAGAGCCAGAGCTTGACCGGCTTCACGCCGCCCTTGAAGTAGGCACCGGCCGGCGAGGCGATCACCATGAAGGTGACGTGGTGCGCCGAGCGAACGCCGAGGAAGTTCTCCGAGGCGAACATGAAGGGCCGGATGTAGAGCGACTTCTCCTCCCCCTCGCCCACCTGCGGCACCCAGCGCTCGTCGACCTTGACCAGCTCGGCGACGGCCTGGACGAAGTCCTCGGTCTCCACGACCGGGAACGCCAGCCGCTGCGAGGAGCGCGCCATCCGAGCCGCGTTCGCCTCGGGCCGGAAGCCCCACACCGTGCCGTCGGGGTGACGGTAGGCCTTGAGCCCCTCGAACGTCTCCTGGGCGTAGTGCAGCACCGAGCAGGCCGGGTCCATCGAGAGCGGGCCGTAGGGCTCGATCCGGGCGTTGTGCCACCCCGCTTCAGGCGTCCACTCCATCGCGAACATGTGGTCGGTGAAGTAGTTGCCGAAGCCGGGGTCGGCCAGGATCTCGGCCACCTCGGCGTCGGACTTCGGGGTGGGGTTGAGGGTGGTGGTGATGTCGAGGGCCATCAGGCCCCTCCTATCGCAGATCAGGCGAGGCGAGCGGCGATCGCGTCGCCGACCTCGGAGGTACGGCGGGGCTGCGTGCCCCGTGCGGCGAGGTCCGCCAGAACGGCGTCGTCAATGGCCTTGGCGGCGTCGGAGTAACCGAGGTGGTCGAGCAGGAGCGAGGCCGAGAGGATCGCGGCCGTCGGGTCGGCCTTCTGCTGACCGGCGATGTCCGGGGCGGAGCCGTGCACCGGCTCGAACATCGACGGGTAGGTGCCGGCGGCGTTGATGTTGCCGCTGGCAGCCAGACCGATGCCACCGGTGATGGCGCCGGCCAGGTCGGTGATGATGTCGCCGAACAGGTTGTCGGTGACGATCACGTCGAAGCGCTGGGGGTCGGTGGTCAGGAAGATCATCACGGCGTCGATGTGGCAGTAGTCCACGGCGACGTCGGGGAACTCCTGCGCGACCTCCTGGACCAGGCGCCACCACAGCGAGCCGGCGTTGACCAGCACGTTGGTCTTGTGGACCAGGGTGAGCTTCTTGCGCGGACGGCCCTGGGCGCGGGCGAACGCGGCCCGGATCACGCGCTCGGCACCGAAGGCGGTGTTGACGCTGACCTCGGTGGCGATCTCGTGCGGGGTGCCCACGCGCAGGGCGCCACCGTTGCCGGTGTAGGGACCCTCGGTGCCCTCACGCACGACGACGAAGTCGATCGGGCCCTTGGCCAGCACCGAGTCGGCCAGCGGGCTGACGGCACCCGGGTAAAGCTGGCTGGGACGCAGGTTGACGTGGTGGTCGAGCTCGAAGCGGGTGCGCAGCAGCAGGCCGCGCTCGAGCAGCCCCGGAGGGATGTTCGGGTCGTTGGGCTTGCCGCCGATCGCGCCGAGCAGGATCACGTCGGCCTGCTTGAGCTCCGCGAGCACCTCGTCCGGGAGCACCTCGCCGGTGCGCAGGTAGTGCTCCGCGCCGAGCTCGTAGGTGGTCTGGTCGAACTGGACCGGTGCGGCTGCCGTGAGGACCTTCAGGGCCTCGGTGGTCACCTCGGGTCCGATGCCGTCGCCAGGGATGACGGCGAGCTTCACGGAGTCAGGAGCAGTAGTCACGGGAGGCAACTCTAGTTGTCGTCGGGGCGCTCGTCGTCGGGGGCCGTCTCGAATCGAGACAGCGCGGCGTCGGCGGCGTTCTCGACGCTGAACGGGTTGTCCGGGTCGTGGCTCGCGGGGCCCCACTCGAGGATGCGGGACAGGGTGGTCATCGGCATGGCGCTTCTCCTGGGATCGCCGGTCCGCGGGAACGGACCAGTGCTGGAACGAGAAGCCGAGCCGGTGCTCGGGGCCGACGGTCCTGGCATTTCCTCAGGAGCATCGACGATGGGGAGCACACCATCCGCCGCGACGGTGGTGGCTTCTCAGATCAGAAAGTCTGGACCCCGTCGCGGCGTCCTACTACCTGAATAAAGGTGAGGTGCGCTCGCATAGTGAACCGAGGGTACCACGGATCCCCGCTGCCGGACAGGGCATGGAAGAATGACGCCATGAGCGCGCCCCCGGAGTTGCCCGAGCTCGTCACCAGGGCCTTCGACGTGGCCCGCAGAGCGGGTTTCGTCTCGTTCTGCCGCAACGAGACAGGTCGCCTGCTGGCGACCCTGGCCGCGACCCGCGAGGGCACGATGGCCGAGTTCGGCACCGGCACCGGCGTCGGCACGGCCTGGCTCCGTTCGGGGGTACGTCGTGAGGACACCCGGATCCTCACCGCCGAGGTGGACGCCACCCTGGCCAACGCGGCCTCGGCGATGTTCGCCGGGGACCCGCAGGTCGAGGTGCTGGCCGCCGACTGGGCGACGCTGGCCGACAAGGGCCCGTTCTCGCTGCTGTTCCTCGACTCCGGTCAGCCCGACGAGGTCACGCCGGAGAAGGTGATCGACCTGGTCGAGCCGGGCGGGATCGTCGTACTCGACGACTTCTGGCCGAGCGAGACCTGGCCGCCGGTGGCCTACGGCCGGGTGGACTGGCTGCGCGAGCTGTGGCTCACCGACGCCGACTTCACCACCGTCGACCTGATGGTGGCCAGCGACGCGAGCGTGCTCGTCGCCACGCGTCGCTGACCACCCCGAGGCAGTGCCTCAGGCGAAGAGGGACTCGCCGATGTAGTGCCCGCGCTGGGGCGCCGGCGGGACCGCGAACAGGCCCGAGCCGATGTGGGCGATGTACTCGTTGAGCAGGTCCGAGCTGCCCAGCCGCTTCTGCAGCTGCACGAACTGGTCCGGGTTCTTCTGGTAGCTCAGGAAGAGCAGCCCCGCGTCGAGCTGACCGAGGTCGTTGATCCCGTCGGTGAAGTTGTAGCCCCGGCGCAGGATCTTGGTGCCGTTGTTGTTCTCGTGCGAGGCCAACGCGATGTGCGAGGCCGGGTCGATGACCTTCTTGCCGTCCTTGGTCTCGGTGAAGTTCGGGGTGTCGAACTCCTTCGTCCCGGTCAGCGGCGCGCCCTCGACCTTGTTCCGGCCGAAGGTGCGGTGCTGCACCGTGACGGTGGCGGAGTCCCAGATCTCGATGTCCATCCGGATCTTCCGCACGACCTGGTAGGAGCCGCCGACCATCCAGTCGACCTCGCCGTCCTCGGCACCGATCCAGACGTGGTCGGTGTAGTCCTGCGGCGTGGAGACGTTGCGGGTGCCGTCCTTGTAGCCCATCAGGTTGCGCGGCGTGGTCTGACCCTTGCCCGCCGAGGCGCGACCGAAGCCGAGCACCGTCCAGCGGGTGGTGGTCGTCCCCCGCGCCATCCGGGCCAGGTCACGGATCGCGTGGTAGGCGACCTGCGGGTCGTCGGAGCAGGCCTGGAGCGAGAGCGCTCCCCCGGTGAGCTCGGGCCGGAGCTGGTCCGAGGGCAGCGCCGGCAGGTCGGCCAGCAGCTTCGGCTTCTTGTCGGCCAGGCCGAAGCGCTCGGCGAAGAACTCCGAGCCGAGCCCCAGCGTCACGGTGAGTGACGCTGGGGCCAGGTCGTAGGCCTCGCCCGTGTCCTGGGGGACGCCGTCGGCGCGGGTGGGCTCCACCGAGCCCACGCTGCGCCCGGCCATCAGCTGGGAGATTGCGGCCGACCACCGTGCCAGCAGGACCTGGAGGTCCTGCGTGGTGGTGCCGTCGACCAGGTCGAAGGTCATGAAGACGGTGTGCCGCTGCGGCGCCGTCTCGATCCCGACCTGGTGCGAACCGGTGTAGAAGTCGTAGCTGCGACCCAGGTCGATGGCGTCGCCACCGTGGGCCGGCGTCGACTCCGCCGCCGTCGCGTGCCCCAGCGCGAACCCGGCCGCGGCACCGGCGACGACACCGACACCCGTGCCCGCGACCAGCCTGCGCCGCGAGACGCCCTGGCCGACGACCTCGGCCGATTCCCCCTCCAGCGTCATCAGGCCGTCGCGACCTTCTCAGCCAGACGCGACAGCGAGTCCTGGAGCGCCTGGACGCTCTGGCTCAGCTTGCTGGCGTCGGTCTTCTTCAGCTCCGGGGTGTAGAGCTTGTAGCCGCCGAGCGCGGACGGGTCCTTGTAAGTCTCCAGCAGCGTGGTGACGTCGGAGAACCGCTTGGCGATGGTCTCGGTCAGCGTCTTGTCGATCTCGTTGAGGCCGTTGCGCAGCGCCTCGAAGGCCTGCTGCGCGCCCTCGACGTTGCTGGCGAAGTCGACCAGGTCGGTGTGGCTGAACGCCTCCTCCTCACCGGAGATCTTGTTGGCCTGCACCTCCTCGAGCAGACCGGCCGCACCGTTGGCGAGGTCCTCGGGCTTGTAGGTCAGGGACTTCGACAGCTCGGCCAGCTTGGTCACGTTGGTGACCAGGTCGGCGGCGTACTTCTTGGTCTGGGCGGTGATCTTCTTGGCGCCGAAGACATCGCGCTCGACGGCGTGGAAGCCGCTCCAGCCGACAGCGTCGTCCTTGTTGGAGGCACGCATGTCGACCAGGTAGTCGAGGTTGCCCTTGTTGTCGGTCGGGTCGAAGCCCGGCAGCACGAAGCCGGCCACGTCGGACTCGATCTTCTCGTAGAACGGACGGGCCTCGACGTACGCCTTCTGAGCGGCGGCGACGTCACCGGCGTCGACGGCCTCCTTGAGCTTCTGTACGCCGGTCACCATCCCGCCCAACTGGGTCGTGACGTAGGTGGCGTACTCGGTGGCGCCCTGCTGGAGCAGCTCGGCGGCGGTGCCGGTCGGCGCGGCGGCAGCCTTGCCGGTGACCTTGAACGTGGTCTTCTCGGTGGTCGCACCGGGGCAGTAGATGGTGTAGTCGCCGCCACCCATCGTGAGCGTGATGGTGGCCTTCGGCAGCCCCGGAGCCAGCGACTCCTTCTCGCCGATGATCTTCTCGCCCGAGAGGATCTCGAACTCGGTGAGGCCGGAGGCGGACTCGTTGGTGACCTCGAAGGTGACCGGGCCGGCGGGCGCGGTGGTCTCGCTGACCTGGCACTCGTCGCCGTTGGTGCCGCTGACCATCTTCACCGAGATCTGGGCGGCGCCACCCTTGGAGCCGGAGTCCTTGGCCTTGGTGCCGTCGCTGCTGCCGCACGCGGCGAGCGCGGAGACGGAGAGCACGGAGGTGACAGCCACGAGGCTGATCCGGCGCAGGGCGGACGGCAGGGCGTTGTACGACATGAGTTTCCTTCTCGGGAGGGTGGAGTCGCTCAGGAGAGCGTGGAGGTGGAGCCGGTGTGCGAGCGCTCGCTCGCGGCGGGCTCGATCGGCCCGGAGGCGGCGGCCTGGGAGCGGCGCCGCAGTGCCTGGAGGCCGAGACCGGCGGCCAGGATGAGGAGGGCCACGGGGACCCAGGACTTCCACAGGGCGCGGGCGTTGCGGGCGCTCTGGGTGTCGGTGATGGTGGCGCGGGCCGTGTCGGCGTACGTCGGAGCGACGTGCCAGCCCTCGACGGTGAGGATCCGCGGCGTGGTCAGGCCCCCGCCGCTGTAGCGCAGCACGAGGGCGCCGCCGAGCTCACCGTCGACCAGGCCGCCGTTGCGGGTCAGCACGATCAGCTGGGTCTGGTCGGTCCAGCTGGCGGTGAACGGGCCCGCTGCAGCACCGAGGCCGCTGGGGATCCGTCCGCCGTTGAGGTCGATCAGGTCCTGGAGCGAGAGCGTGGTGGGCTGCGTGCCCATCACCTTCGAGGCGGTCCAGCGGGTGTCGGCACCGTGGTCGGTGGTCGGCGTCGGGTTGCCGAGGGCATAGGTGTGGTTCGCGCGCTCCAGTGCGGCACTGGTGCCGGTCACGGAGACCTGCACCGTCGCGCCGGTGCTGTCGGGTGCCTCGGTGGGCAGCGAGACGGTCGGCATCGGGACGGCGGCGAAGAGGATCGCGGCCAGGACGACGGCGGCACCGGCACCACCCAGGCGGGCGCGCTGGGCGGTGGTGGCGCTGAGCGCCCACTTCGCCGGCCAGAACATCAGGGCGAGCATCGGGAGCAGGTAGGCGAACCAGGCCAGCACCTCGATCACGCGGGGGTCCGAGGGGATGCCGAGCACGCCGGTGAGCAGCGCGGAGCGGATCGAGCCGTTCGGGGCGAGCCAGGCCAGGTCGACGGTGCGACCCTGGCCGACGTTGACCCAGCCGGCCTCGTGCGCGGTGCGGAAGGCGAACATCACCAGGCCCGCGGCGACGAAGACCAGGAAGACCCCGGTGATCTTGAAGAACTTCTGCAGGTTGATCCGCACGCCACCGACGAACATCGCCCAGCCCAGGATGACCGAGGAGACGATGCCGAGCACCGCACCCGAGACCGCCGAGGGGGCGCTGGAGGCGTGCTGGAAGGTGGCGACCAGGAAGACCGAGGTCTCGAAGCCCTCGCGCAGGACGGCGAGGAAGGCCATCACGGTCAGCGCGGTGAGCGTGCCCGAGGCGAGCGCGTCGGCGGCCTGGGACTCGAGCTCGCGCTTCATCGTGCGGGCGTGGGTGCGCATCCACAGGATCATCCCGGTGACGAAGAAGACCGCGATCCCGCCGATGACGGTCTCCATCATCTCCTGCTTGTCCTGCGGGAGAGCCTGCTCGACGGCGTTGAGGGCGATGCCGACGGCGGTCGCCAGGGCGACTCCGGCGCCGACCCCGAACCACATGCCGCGCATGCTGGCGTTGTTCTGCCGCAGGAACGTCGCGATGATCGTGACGATGAGGACCGCTTCGAGCCCCTCACGGAGGCCGATCACGAAAGTGGGAAGCACGTCGATCTACGATTCAGTCCGGGGAGACGGCGCGCACGACGATCTCCGAAGCATTGGCTTACTAAGCGGAGCCTACATTAGGCAAGCCTAACCGACTAGCCCCCCGGGTTCCGGCCGGCGTCGCGAGGCCCTTCTCCCCGGTCGACGCCGGACCTACGCTGAGCACATGTCGATCGCCGATGAGAAGTGCGTCTCTCTCGTCACCTTCCGCCGCAGTGGCGACGGCGTCCCCTCCCCCGTCTGGATCAACCAGCTCAGCGACGGCCGGGTCGGGTTCTGGACCTCCAGCGGGTCCGGCAAGGCCAAGCGGCTGCGGAACAACCCCCGCGTCACCCTCCAGGCCTGCTCGATGAGCGGCAAGGTCAAGGACGGCTCCCCGGTGCTCTCCGGCACCCCCGAGATGGTCGCCTCGGGGCCGCTCTTCGACGAGGTCAAGCGCAAGGGCCGGGAGAAGTACGGCTTCCAGGTCACCCTGTCCCGACTGATGGGGAGCATCCCGATGAAGCGCAAGGGCCTGACGTACGGCGACGCGGTGGTGCTCATCCGCCTCGACGAGTAGGGATGCCAGAAGCCCGGCTCCGAGGAACCGGGCTTCTAGGTGGATCAGTTTCCAGTGCGCAACGCCGCGGACGCTCCGCTGCGCGCTGGAGATCAGCGAGCTGCGGAACCCTCCGTGTAATCAGCGTCCGTCTGCGACCACGAGAAGTGCGAGCGCAGCAGCTTGCCGGTGGCCTCGATCGGGTGCTGGGCCTCGGTCTCGCGAGCGGTCAGGAACTCCTTGCCGCCGTTGTCCTGGTCCTCGATGAAGCGCTTGGCGAAGGTGCCGTCCTGGATGTCGGAGAGGATGCCCTGCATGGCCTCCTTGACAGCCGGGGTGACCACGCGCGGGCCGGAGACGTAGTCGCCGTACTCAGCGGTGTCGGAGACCGACCAGCGCTGCTTGGCGATGCCGCCCTCCCACATCAGGTCGACGATGAGCTTGAGCTCGTGCAGGACCTCGAAGTAGGCGATCTCGGGCTGGTAGCCAGCCTCGGTCAGGGTCTCGAAGCCGGCCTGGACCAGGTGCGAGACGCCACCGCAGAGGACGGCCTGCTCACCGAACAGGTCGGTCTCGGTCTCCTCGGTGAAGGTGGTCTTGATGACGCCGGCGCGGGTGCCGCCGATGCCCTTGGCGTAGGACTTCGCGAGGTCCCAGGCCGAACCGGAGGCGTCCTGCTCGACCGCGATGATGTCCGGGATGCCGCGGCCGGCGACGTACTCGCGACGGACGGTGTGACCCGGGGCCTTCGGGGCGACCATGATCACGTCGACGCCCTCGGGCGGCGTGATGTAGCCGAAGCGGATGTTGAAGCCGTGGCCGAAGACCAGGGTCTTGCCCGGGGTGACGAACGGCTTGAGCTCGTCGTTGAACAGGCCACGCTGGTGCTGGTCGGGGGCCAGGATGACGATGACGTCGGCCCACTCGGCGACCTCGGCCGGCGTACCGACGGTGAAGCCGGCGTCCTCAGCCTTGGCGCGGCTCTTCGAGCCCTCCTTCAGACCGACGCGCACGTCGACGCCGGAGTCACGCAGGTTGAGGCTGTGGGCGTGACCCTGGCTGCCGTAACCGATGACCGCGACCTTCTTGCCCTGGATCAGGGTCAGGTCGGCGTCGTCGTCGTAGTAAATCTCAGCCACGGGGGCTCTCCTTTGGGTGGGTTGGAAAATTCACGATGCTGCCGGCGGGGCCGGCACGGCGACCGGACGGGCCGGTCGCTCGGAGATGGAACGGGAGCCGCGACCGATGGCGATCACGCCGGACTGGACCAGCTCGCGGATGCCGAAGGGCTCGATCACACGAAGGAAGTCAGCCAGCTTGCCGGAGTTGCCGGCGATCTGGATGGTGACGGCATCAGGAGCGATGTCGATGACCTTCGCACGGAAGAGCTGGACCGTGTCGAGCACCTGGCCGCGGGTCTCCGCGGTGGCGCTGACCTTGACCAGGACCAGCTGTCGGTTGACTGCCTGTCCGGGCTCCAGCTCGACGATCTTGATGACCTCGATCAGCTTGTTGAGCTGCTTGGTCACCTGCTCCAGCGGGGTGTCGTTGACGTTGACCACGATCGTCATGCGGGACAGCCCGACATGCTCGGTCGGGCCCACGGCGAGGGACTCGATGTTGAAGCCGCGGCGGCTGAAGAGCGCCGCGACCCGGGTCAGGACACCGGGACGGTCCTCCACCAGGACCGACAGGGTGTGCCGACCGGTGGACGTGGCGATATCGGGCTGGGCCATGGCTACAGGTCATCCTCGTCGAACTTGGGCGCGAGGTCGCGCGCGTACTGGATCTCGTCGTTGCTGGCGCCGCCCGCGATCATCGGCCACACCATGGCGTCCTTGTTGACGCGGAAGTCGACGACGACGGGCACGTCGTTGATCTCCATCGCCTTCTCGATCGTGGCGTCGACGTCCTCCTCGGTGTCGCACGAGAGGCCGACGCAGCCGTAGGCCTCGGCGAGCTTCGGGAAGTCGGGGATGCGCACGGCCTTGTCGTGCTTCTGCAGGTTCGTGTTGGAGTAGCGCTCCTGGTAGAAGAGCGTCTGCCACTGCCGGACCATGCCGAGGTTGTCGTTGTTGATGATGGCGACCTTGATCGGGATGCCCTCGATCGCGCACGTGGCCAGCTCCTGGTTGGTCATCTGGAAGCAGCCGTCGCCGTCGATCGCCCACACCGTCGCGTCGGGGCGACCGACCTTCGCGCCCATGGCGGCCGGCACGGAGTAGCCCATGGTGCCGGCGCCACCCGAGTTCAGCCAGGTGCGCGGGTTCTCGTAGCCCACGAACTGTGCCGCCCACATCTGGTGCTGACCCACGCCCGCGACGTAGAGGGCATCCGGCCCGGCGATCTTGCCGAGCCGCTCGATGACGTACTGCGGTGCCAGACCCTCCGTCGGCTTGTCGTAGCCGAGCGGGTAGCGGCTGCGGATGCCGGTCAGGTAGGCGACCCACGACTCGTAGTCGCCCGGCTTGTCCTCGGCCTCGAGCACGGCGACGAGGTCGGTGATGACCTCCTTGATGTCGCCCACGATCGGGACGTCGGTGTGCCGGTTCTTCCCGATCTCGGCCGGGTCGATGTCGGCGTGGATGATCAGCGCGTGCGGCGCGAACGTCGACAGGTCACCGGTGACGCGGTCGTCGAAGCGGGCGCCCAGGGAGATGATCAGGTCGCTCTTCTGCAG
>NZ_JASLGR010000033.1 GCF_030150155.1 Nocardioides sp. | reverse complement strand
CGACGTCGGCCCCGTCGGTGACCACCAGCGCGGTGACGAGTTCGCCCCACTTCTCGTCGGGCACCCCGATGACGGCCACCTCTTTGACCGCGTCGTGCGACACCAGCGCATCCTCGACCTCGATGGACGACACGTTCTCGCCACCGGAGATGATCACGTCCTTCTTGCGGTCCTGGATGACCAGATAACCGTCGTCGTCGATGCGGCCGCCGTCGCCGGTGTGGAACCAGTTGCCCTTCTGAGACTCCTCGGTGGCATCGGGCTGCTCCCAGTAGCCGTCGAGGTTGTGGTTGGACGCCGTCAGCACCTCGCCGTCCTCGTCCACCATGATCTTGACGCCGAGCGCCGGGGCACCTGCGCGGCCGAGGTTGCGTGCACGGTCGTGCGTTGACAGGTCGTCCCACTCGGCGCGCTGCCGGTTCACGGTGACCAGCGGCGAGGTCTCGGTGAGGCCGTAGATCTGGATGAACTCCCAACCCAATTCGTCGAGCACGCGCTCGATCGTGCGCATCGTCGCCGCAGGTGCTCCCCCGCCGACACGCACGATCGAGCGCGTGCTCGACGAGTTGGGCTGGGAGTTCATCCAGATCTACGGCCTCACCGAGACCTCGCCGCTGCTCACCGTCAACCGCAGCCGCGCCGAGTACGACGACCTGACCCCGTTGGAGCGCGCCGCCAAGCTCACCCGCGCCGGGGTCCCGGCGCTCGGCGTCCGGCTCACCCTGGCCGAGGACGGCGAGGTGCTGGCGCAGGGCAACCAGATCCTCAAGTCGTACTGGAACAAGCCCGAGGAGACCGACAAGGCCCTCGTCGACGGCTGGTTCCACACCGGTGACGGCGGCGTGATCAGCGACGACGGCTACCTCACCATCAGCGACCGGAAGAAGGACGTCATCATCACCGGCGGGGAGAACGTCTCCTCGATCGAGGTCGAGGATGCGCTCTTCTCCCACCCCGGTGTCGCCGAGGCCGCCGTGATCGGGGTGCCGCACGAGAAGTGGGGCGAGACCATCCTCGCGATGGTGGTGCTGGCTCCCGGCGCCGAGGTCACCGAGGCCGAGCTGATCGGCTGGTGCAAGGAGCGGCTGGCCGGCTACAAGGCGCCGACGTCGATCGTGTTCCGTGACGAGCTGGCCCGGACCGCGACCGGCAAGCTGCAGAAGTTCAAGCTCCGGGCGCCCTACTGGGAGGGCCGCGACCGGCAGGTCAACTGAGGGCGCCGACTAGGCTGGCACGGTGCCCACCCTCGCCGATGTCACCGACCTGATCCACACCTGGTTCCCGCCGGAGACAGCCGAGGGATGGGACGCCGTCGGCCTGGTCGCCGGGGCACCCGACGACACCGTCGAGAAGGTGCTCTTCGCCGTCGACCCGACCCCCGAGGTCGCCGCCGAGGCGGCTGCCTGGGGCGCGGACCTGCTGGTCGTGCACCACCCGCTCTTCCTCAAGGGCGTGCACGGCTTCGCGGCGACGACGCCCAAGGGCCGCACCGTCACCACCCTGACCCGCGCGGGCTGCGCGCTGCTGACCGCGCACACCAACGCCGACCAGGCCGTCGACGGGGTCTCGGCCGCGATGGCCGACGCCCTCGGCCTCCGCGAACAGCGGCCGCTGTCGCCGTACGCCGCCGACCCCACGATCGGGATCGGACGGATCGGCACCGTCGAGCCGACGACCCTGGCCGCGTTCGCCGACCGGGTGGCCCAGGTGCTGCCGGCCACGGCGCACGGTGTTCGCGTCGCGGGGGACCCCGACCGCGAGATCCGCAGTGTCGCGCTGTGCGGCGGCGCCGGTGACTTCGCCCTCGACCGGGTCGCCACCAGCGGCGTGGATGTGTACCTGACCTCGGACCTGCGCCACCATCCGGCCTCGGAGTTCCTGGAGAAGGACGGCCCCGCCCTGATCGACGTGGCGCACTGGGCCGCCGAATGGCTCTGGCTGCCGGCGACGGCCGCGAGGCTGGAGCAGGCCTTGGCCGCGCGCGGCACTAAGGTGGAGACTCGGGTCAGCACGCTCGTGACCGACCCCTGGACGTTCCACGTCCCCCAGACCACGATCACCACCCCGACCCAGGAGCCCGACCTCTCGTGAAGAGCGACCCCTTCGCCCAGCTCAAACTGCTCGAAATCCAGGAGCTGGACTCCAAGGCACTCCAGCTTCGCCATGCCAAGGCGAACCTGCCCGAGGTCGCCCAGGCACGTGCCATCGCCGTGGAGCGGGTCGGTGTCGAGAACGAGACCCGCGACGCCCGCGTGGTGGTGCTCGACCTGTCCTCGGCCCAGTCCAAGGCCGAGACCGACGTTGAGACCGTCCGGGCGCGCCGTCGTCGTGACCAGGAGCGGGTCGACTCCGGCGCGATCTCCAACCCCAAGGACCTCGCCGCGATGACCGCGGAGATCGAGAACCTCGACCGCCGGATCGCTGTGCTCGAGGACGAGGAGCTCGAGGTGATGGAGGCGCTGGAGGCGGCGCAGAAGGTGCTCGACGAGCATGAGGCCCACCTGGCGACGTACGACCAGAAGATCGAGGCGCTGCGGACACAGCACGCCGAGAAGGTCGCCGCGCTGGAGGCCGAGCTGGCCGAGGTCGAGGGTGCCCGTCCCGAGACCGTCGAGGGGATGCCGGCGGACCTGCTGGCGCTCTACGACAAGATCCGTGAGTCCAAGGGCGGCGTCGGTGCCGCCGAGCTGCGCGCCCGCAAATGCGGTGGCTGCGGGCTGACCCTGGACGCCGCCGAGCTGTCCCGGGTGCGTTCGCTGCAGAGCAACGAGGTCGCGCGCTGCGAGGAGTGCGGCCGGATCATGGTCAGGACCGCCGAGTCCGGGCTCTGAGCGTGACGGCGCGGGTCCAGATCGAGGCCGACGGCGGCTCCCGGGGGAATCCGGGGCCGGCCGGATTCGGTGCCGTGCTGCGCGATGCCAGCACCGGCGCCGTGCTCGCCGAGGCCGCTGAGCCGATCGGGGTCGCGTCCAACAACGTTGCCGAGTACCGCGGCTTGATCGCCGGGCTGGAGCTCGCTGCCGAGTTCGCTCCCGGTGCCGCGATCGAGGTCCGGATGGACTCCCGCCTCGTCGTGGAGCAGATGAACGGCACCTGGAAGGTCAAGCACCCCGCGATGGTGCCGCTGGCCGCCCGGGCGCGCGAGCTCACGCCGGCCGGGACCGTGTTCGTCTGGGTGCCGCGGGCCGAGAACGGGTACGCCGACCGGCTCGCGAACGAGGCGATGGACGGTCGCCGCTCCGGAGTCACCGCCCTCGCCGAGCCCGATGCCTCACTGGTGGCCGAGGTCGAGTCGGTCGCTGCAACGGTGCCCTCGCGTGGCTGGGACGCCACCATCGCACCGCCCACCACCGTCATCCTGCTGCGCCACGGCGTCACCGTGCACACCGCCGCCAAGCGCTTCTCCGGTGGGCTGGGCGGGGACAACCCGCCGCTGTCGGACGAGGGGCGTGCCCAGATCCGGGCGAGTGCGACCTGGGTGCAGCAGCTCGCGATGACGGTCGATGCGATCGTGGCCTCGCCGGTGCGGCGTACGGCGGAGTCTGCGGCGATCGCCGGGGACGTGCTCGGCCTGCCGGTCACCTTCGAGCCGGGGTTCGCCGAGATGGAGTTCGGCCGCTGGGACGGGCTCTCCTTTGCCGAGGTGTCCGAGCGCTACCCCGACGAGCTGTCGTCGTGGCTGGGCTCGCTCGACGTCGCCCCTGGCGGCGGTGAGTCCTTCCGCGAGGTCGAGGAGCGCGTGCTGGCCGGTCTGACGCGGCTGGTCGAGGCCCACCAGGGCCAGACCGTGCTCGTGGTCAGCCATGTGACGCCGATCAAGACGCTCGTCGCTGCCGCGCTGGGCGCGCCGCTCAGCGCCGTCTACCAGATGGAGCTGGCACCGGCGTCGGTCTCGGTGATCTCGTACTACGAGGACGGCGACGACGGCACCACGCGCGGCTCGATGCGCCTGTTCAACGGGCTGCCGCCGGAGCGGTCCGGGGCGGCTGGCGGCGCAGCGCGCTGGTAGCGCGCTAGCGCAGCTCCTGACTGATCTGCCGGGTGCCGCCGTCCACCGTCACCGTGGACAGCGCACCGTTGACCAGCGGCAGGTGCGGCGGGACGTGCCCGATCTCGACGTCGAAGACGATCGGCAGGTCGAGTCGGCCCAACGCGTCCAGGACCGCCTCGTCCTGAGTCAGGTGCGGATGGTCGGGGGCGTCGGTGCGGCCGATCAGGATCGCGCTCGCGTGGTCGAACCAGCCGGCCAGCCGGAGGCCGTGCAGGGACCGGCAGATCGTCGCGGCACCGTCCTCGGCGGCCTCCAGGTACACGATCAGCCCGTCCTCGGCATGCTCGGCGCCGAACCTCGCGACATCGCCGTACGGCGTCCCAGCGAGGTTGACCAGGGTCTCGATGCAGCCGCCGATCAGCCGCCCGGAGGTGTGCAGGGAGGTGGCGCCGTGGAGCCGCCACTTGCCGCTGCCCAGGGTGGTCCACTCCTCGGCCTGCGGATTCTCCGCCAGGCGCTGCCAGTCGGCGATCAGGCCGGAGTCGTGCTGGACGTGCGGTCCCGGGCCTGAGGCCAGGTCGAGCCACGGGAGCAGACCCGGGGGAGTGCGGTACGGCGTGTCGGCGAGGTTGTCGCCGTGCAGGTTCGCCCAGCCCAGCCGGGTGGTCAGCGGCACCAGCAGCGTGGACAGGTCGGAGTAGCCGACCAGCCAGGTCGGCTCCGCGGCCGCGAGCGCATCCCAGTCGAGCAGGTCGACCAGGTCGATCGCCGTCTCCCCTCCCCACGGCGGCACCACGGCGGCGACGCTCGGGTCGCACAGCATCGCGGTCAGCTCCTCGGCCCGCTGCCGGGCAGGAGCCGAGGTGATCCCGGTCCCGTCCATGCACGCGCCCACCACGACCTCATAGCCGCGGCGCCGCAGCCAGGCGATGCTGAACTCGATCCGCTCCGCAGCGGCCCCGCTGGCCCCCGACGACGGCGAGGTGACGGCGATGGTCGCGCCCGGGGTCAGGGGAGCGGGGAAGCGGAGCATGGTCCGATCCTGCCAGGCGTGGCTCAGAGGAGCAGCAGGCCGTAGGAGCCGATGAGGAGGGCGATCAGGACCGAGAAGCCGGCGGCTGCGCCGACCCGGGGCCACCGGGGCTTCATCGGGATGTTGAGGGCTGCGGCGAGGAGGTACACCGCTCCGTAGATCAGGAACGCGGCGAGGACGCTGAGAACGACGATGGTGGCGGAACGGGCGTGGTGCCACCCGAAGCTGACAGCGATCGTGGCACCGGCGAGCAGCAGGAAGACAAGCAGTGCGAACAGCAGCTCGCCGACGAGCTCGCCGACGAACCCGCTGAAGCGTCGCTTGACGGGCCGCGTGCGGCGCGGCTGCCTGTGTCGCCCCGGGGTCACGGGGGCACCGTAGCGGCCGGGTGGTGAGGCCTGGTGGCCGCCAGGGTGGTGGTCAGCTTTTGTCGGTGGCTTCCCCTACCGTGATGGGTATGAAGTCGAGTGGTTCGGACGTCGCGACCAGCAGTGCTGAGGCGCTGTTGGAGGGCTGGCGTGTGGACCAGGTCAAGGCTCGTCGTCGTGAGGTGAAGGCCTTGGACAAGGCGATCGGCTGGCTGAGGCTGGTGGCCGACACGGAGCCTGCTGAGAAGCGGTATGGCCTGGAGATGCCCGTCGGTGGTGACGGCTGTCCTCGCATCGGGGAGGAAGCAGTCGCGGAGTTCGCTGCGTTCGCTCAGATGAGCCCCCGCGCTGCACTGTCGTATCTGGCGGATGTGTGGGATCTGGCCTGGCGGTTCCCCGAGACCCTGGCTGCCGTCCGTGACGGCAGGGTGGAGGTGTGGCGTGCCCGTCAGGTCGCCGCGACGCTCCGCAGCGTCCCCGCTGAGGGGGCGCGGTACGTCGACGAGGTGATCGCCCCGATCGCGCACCGGGTCGGGATGGCCCGGCTCCGCCGGATGGTTGTGGTGGCGGAGATCCTGAGTGACCCTGATGCGGCTGTGGCCCGTGCGAGGGCGGCAGCGGAGGGTCGGTCGATCAGTGTGTCCGGGACTGGGCAGCCTGACGGGCTGGCTGATGTGTTCGGACGCTTGGATGCCGCTGACGCGGCGGACTTCGAAGCCGCGATCCAGGAGGTCGCCGCCCAACTCGCCGAGTCGGACGGTGACGGCCGCGACGGTTGCGGTGGTGGCCGCGAGCCCGAGTCCCTCGACGTCCGGCGCGCGAAGGCGGTCGGGGTGATCGCACGACGCCAGTTGGCTGGATCAGCCGAGGAGACTCCCGATGCCGTGACGCGGGTGGTGCACACCTACGTCCATCTCACCCGCGACTCATCCATCGCCCAGGTCGAGGCCGGGAACACTCTCGCCCCGGTGGAGCGGGTCGCGGAGTGGTGCCGGACCGCTGGCACGAAGGTGATCATCCGTCCCGTCCTCGACCTTGCCGCACCTCACACGCGCGACGGCTACGTCCCGTCCGAGACCATGCGGGAGCAGGCGATCCTGATCAACCGGACCTGCGTCCACCCCTGGTGCGAACACCCCGCCAGAGCCTGTGACCTCGACCACATCACCCCGTACAACCCCAGCGGCCCGCCCGGCCAGACCAGCAGCACGAACCTCGCACCCCTGTGTCGCCACCACCACCGCCTCAAGACCCACAGCGGGTGGCAGTACCAGCACCTCGAGCCGGGCGTGTTTCTGTGGACCACGCCGGCCGGACGGCAGTACCTCCGCACCCCGACCGGGACCACGGCCCTCAGCGCGCAGCCCCGTGCGGCCTAGAGCTCGCTGACCACCACGTCGAGCTGCGTCCCGGCCTTGCTCGGCGCGCCGACCTCGACGGTCCAGCCCAGGTCCCGCAGGGCGTCGGCGAGGGCGGCCGGGGTGCGGGGTGCGGCACCCTCCTCCAGGAGGGCGCGCACGATCCGGCCCTTGGTGGCCTTGTTGAAGTGGCTGACCACCTTGCGGACGCCGTCGCGTTCGTGGAGCACGCGCACCGTCGCCGTACGGGCGGCGACAGCGGTCGGCTTCCAGAAGGCTGCGTACGTGCCCGAGCGCAGGTCGATCAAGAGGCCCGATCCCAGCGCCTCCAAGGCGGCCGGCTCCAGGTGGGCACGCCAGTGCGCCTGCACGCCGCCCAGCCCGGGCACGGTGGCGTCACCGCTCAACCGGTACGCCGGGATCCGGTCGGCCAGGCCGACCAGACCGAAGACCGAGGAGGCCACCATCACGCGTCCGTTGGCGCGGCGCTTCGCAGCCGACGACAGGGTCTCGAACGAGAGCGCGTCGTAGACCACGCCGGTGTAGATCGTCGAGGCGACAGCGGTCGGCGCAGACCGGAGCCGAGCGTTGAGGCCGACCAGCTCCGGCTGGGTCTTCGGGATCGCCAGCGCCTCCATCGCCTTCTCAGGCGCCGACTCGCACAGCTCCACCAGCGCCTCGATCACCGCCTCCCGGGCTGGGTTCAGCACGGGGACCGAGAGCGTTGACAGGTCGAGCGGCTTACCCCGCGTAGGGGAGGCCTTGCCTTCGCTGGGCGGCAGAAGAATCAGCACAGGGATATGGTGCCGTTCATGCCGAGCGGACAGGTCATCCGGGTCACCCAAGCCGACGACGCCGTCGCAGCAGCGAGTCTGCGCGCCGGGATCCAACAGCTCCAGAACGAGCTCGAGGTCACGCCCCAGTTCCCACCGGAGGTGAGCGCGGAGGCAGCGGCCGTCGCCGGCACTCCGGGGCGCGAGGCCACCCGGGAGGACCGCACCGACCTCCCGTTCATCACCCTCGACCCCGCCGGGTCGATGGACCTGGACCAGGCGCTGCACCTGGCCCGGACCACCGACGGCTACGTGGTGGACTACGCCATCGCCGACGTGCACGCCTTCGTCGCCCCCGGTGGCCCGATCGACACCGAGGCCCACCGCCGCGGCGAGTCGCTCTACGGTGCCGACTCCAAGATCCCGCTCCACCCCGTCGAGCTCTCCGAGGGCGCCGCGTCGCTGCTGCCCGACGAGGTCCGCCCGGTGCTGCTGTGGACCTCCACCCTCGACGCCGCCGGCCAGATCCTCGACACCCGAGTGCGGCGGGCCACGATCAGGTCGGTCGCCAAGCTCGACTACGTCGGACTCCAGGCCGCCCTCGACGGCGGCACGCTCTCAGGCCCGTACGCCGACTCCGTCGGGCTCCTGCCCGAGATCGGGAAGCTGCGCATCGACGCCGAGATCGCCCGCGGCGGGATCGACCTGCCGCTGCCCGACCAGGAGATCGAGGTGGCGGGGGAGCAGTGGCGGCTGGCCTACCGCTCCCAGCTGCCGGTCGAGCGCTGGAACGCCCAGCTCTCCCTGCTGACCGGCTTCGGTGCGGCCGCGATCATGCTGCAGCACAAGGTCGGCCTACTGCGCACGCTGCCGCCCTCGGACCCCCGCGACGTGGCCCGGCTGCGCCGCACCGCGCAGGCGCTCGGCATCGACTGGCCCGCCGACCAGGCGGTGCCCGACTTCATCCGCAGCCTGGACCCGTCCCACTCGCGGCACGCCGCGATGGTGGTCGCCTCCACCCGGCTGCTGCGCGGCAGCGGCTACACCGCCTTCAACGGGACCCTGCCCGAGCTCACCGAGCACGCTGCCCTGGCCTCGCCGTACGCCCACGTCACCGCACCCCTGCGGCGCCTGATCGACCGGTACGCCGGCGAGGTCTGTGTCGCCCTGTGCGCCGGTGAGCAGGTGCCGGCCTGGGTGCTGGAGAAGTTCGAGACCCTGCCCGAGACCATGCAGGCCTCGGGCCGCAAGGCCGGTGCCTACGAGCGCGGCATCCTCGACCTGGTCGAGGCCGGCATCCTCGCCCCGCAGATCGGCTCCACGTTCGAGGGGGTCGTGGTCGAGGTCAGCGAGAAGGACCAGACCCGCGGCAACCTCTCCCTGCACGACCCCGCGGTCGAGGCCGGACTGACCTCGACCACGGCGCTGCCCCTGGGTGACCCGGTGACCGCCACCCTCACCGAGGCCGACATCGCGACCCGGAAGGTCGCGTTCAGGCTGGGGTGACGGTCCGGCGACGGCGTACGACGAGCAGCTGCACGCCCACCACGACGATCACGCCCGCCCCGATCGCGACATAGGGGAGGTACGTGCCCCACTTGCTGCCCGGGACGTAGGTCAGGGTGCCGGTGATGGTGCCCTCCTGCGACCCGATCGTGATCGGCACCTTCCAGTCGTTGATCAGGTGCTTGGAGCCCGGATCCTTCGCGACCGCCGGCGGCTCGGCGGCCCCCATCCAGTGGATCCGGTGGTCGTGCCAGGTGAACCGGTGGTTGGTCGAGATCTGGGTCCAGCGCGGCGCCTTGGTGGCGTTGGCGTCGTTCGGGATCGAGCCGATCGACTGCTCCTTGTTGAGGTAGACCGCGGGGGAGAGGTCGTTCTGCCAGACCCCGGCCGAGGTGACCTTCACGTACGGCTCGCCCTGGTAGCCCTTGATGATCACCGGCTGGTCACTGGTGTTGGTCAGCGTGATCCCCTCACCGTCGGTGGCGACGGTGACACTCACCCCGGCGACCGACGGGGTGATCCCGGTCAGCGTGGACCGGTAGCTGCTGAACGTCCCCGCGTACGCCGCCGAGCCGGCGCCCCCGAGCAGGGTGGTGAGCATCGCCGCGAGCAGCGCCGCCGATGCCAGGAGCAGTGCCGGGGTCCTGTTACGGTCGTGGGCGTGGACGTCCCCGATGAGCTGACGCGCCTGGCGTTGGCCGCGCGGGACACCCGCGACCCGTGGGCGGTGGAGGACTTCGTCCGTGCCGTCCAGGGTGACGTGTGGCGCCTGTGCGCCCATCTCGGCGACCGGGATCGGGCCGATGACCTGGCCCAGGACTGTTTCGTTCGGGTGCTGCATTCTCTCCGTACCTTCCGTGGTGACGCCCCGGTGCGTCCCTGGATCTTCACCATCGTCCGCCGGGTGGTGGCCGACGACATCGCTGCGCGCCAGCGCCGCCGCCGCGAGCCGGTGGCTCCGGCTCCGCGCGTCGTCCCCGACCATCAGGGCGAGGTGGCGCTGGAGCTGCTGCTTGACGGCCTCGACCCCGACCGGCGCGAGGCGTTCGTGCTCACCCAGCTGCTGGGATTCTCCTACGCCGACGCCGCCGACGTGGTCGGCTGCCCGATCGGCACGATCCGCTCCCGTGTGGCCCGGGCCCGCGAGGACCTGGTGCGGACCATGACCGACGGTGAGGCGGATCGTGCCGAGGAGCGGCGCGAGGCCTAGGCGCGACGGCGCTTGCTGAGCGCGATCCCCGCACCCAGGACGGCGACCACCAGGGCGACGATCGAGACGATCAGCGGCGCCTTGGAGTCGTCGTCGGACTCGGAGTCGGACGAGGACGCGGCAGTGTCGGTGGCCGACGTGGTGCCGGACGTGCCGGCACTCGCGCTCGGGCTGGCAGTGCTGCCGGCCGGGGTCAGGGTCAGCACCGGCGCCGGGTGGTCGGGCTCGGTGCTGCCCGTGGCAGTGTCGATCCAGCGGACCACGGTGCCGTCGGAGTAGGTCTGCAGCGCCTTGAACGTGACCGTGGAAACCTCGGGCAGTGGGCCGACCGAGACGTCGAACTCGCCGAACTGGCCGGGCTTGATCGCCGAGGCGGCCGAGTCGGCGGTCCAGGTGATCTGCGAGACGACCTCGGTGACCGGGCCGTCGTCGTTGCTCAGCGGGGTCGAGGGCTTCGTGGTCTCGACCTTCGCGGTCCAGCCGGGCACGGCCTTGGTCATCACCGAGGCGATCGGGTGGTCGCTGGGGAACGCCACCTGGACCTTCGTGGTCGAGGCAGTGTCGGACTCGTCGGGCACCCGGAACGTCAGCTTCGTGTAGCCGCCCTGCTGGGCGGTGTTCGGGTTGACGGTGACGTGCGCGAAGGCGGGCGCACCGAGCAGGACGAGGGCGCCGGTGAGGCTGGCCGCAGCCAGCGGGCGGATCAGTGTCATGCCCTCCAAGTCGGGCCGCCCTCGGTGCTGGTTCCATCGAGTCCCTACTTTTTTCGCGAACCCGGCCCCGACGGGAACTTTGGCCACCCGGAGTGGGACCTTCTTCACGTGGAGTGTTCTGAGGTACGCGAGGCGCTGTCGGCACAGGCCGACGGCGAGGAGGTGACGGTGACGGGCGACGCCCTGGCCGTCCACCTCGACGGGTGTGAGGAGTGCCGGGCGTTCGAGGCCCGGCTGGCGGCGCTGAGCGCTGTGACGGTGCGGGCCGCCGAGGAGCCGGCGCCGATCGACCTGGCCGGGATCGCCACCGCCCGGTGGCAGCGCCGCCGGGAGTCACGGATGTACATCCTGCGCTGGGCCGTCGGCCTGATGGGCGGCGCCGAGCTGGCCAACGCCCTGCTGCAGCTGGTGATGCACGGCACCAGCGAGGCGCACTCCACCCACGAGTCGCTCTCCTTCGCCGTGGCGATCTCGCTCGCCCTGGTCTACGCCAGCGTCAGGCCCGCCCTGGCTGCGGGCTACCTGCCCATCGTCGGCACCGCGGTGGGGCTGCTGCTGCTCACCGCCGGGTTCGACGTCGCCAGCGGGCGGATCTCCGCCGTCGACGAGCTGCCGCACGTCGACCTGCTGATCGGCTGCGTGCTGATGTGGTTCCTGGCCCGCGAGCACGGCCCCGGCCCCGGCACGGAGGGCCGACGCTGGCGGCCGCTGCGCCCCTCGGCGTACGCCCGACTCCGGATCGTGCCGTCGGGCGGCCGGATGGCCCGGATCGGCAAGATCGCTCTCGGCACCGCGATCGCCTCGGGGATCGTGCTCACCCCGGGGGTGGCCTCGGCCCATGCCGTGCTGGACTCCAGCGACCCGGCCCCCAACTCCGTGGTGACCACCGCGCCGACCCGGATCGACCTGCGGTTCAGCGAGTCCGTCACGCTGCCCACCGGCGGTCTCCAGGTCTTCGCCCCCGACGGCACCCGCGCCGACGCCGGGGGCGCCAGCGCCGACGGCTCCCGGCTGAGCGTGCCCCTGAAGGCGACCGCTCAGGGCACCTACCTGGTCTCGTGGCGGGTCGTCTCGGCCGACTCCCACCCCGTCTCCGGTGCGTTCACCTACTCCGTGGGCCACGCCAGCACCGCACCGGCGGCCCCGAAGGTCGCCGACGACACCAGCCTCACGACCGCGCTGGGCGTGGGTCGCTTCGTCGGGTACGCCGGCGCTGCGCTGCTGATCGGTGGCGTCGCGCTCTGGATGCTCGGCTGGAGCCCGTCGCGTACCGGCCAGCGGGTGGCGCTGGGTGGTGCCGCGGCGCTGGCCGTCGCCGGGGTCGCCGACCTGCTGATCAAGGGACCGCTGGACGCAGCGCTGGGCTGGGGCTCGATCGGCGACGGCTCGCTGCTCGGCGAGGTGCTCGGCACCACCTACGGGCGAGCCGAGCTGACCCGGGTCGTGCTGGCCGTGCTGGCCGGCGTGCTGGTGGTCGCCCGGCACCGGATCGGGCGGCGCGAGTTCGCCGTCGTCTTCAGCCTCTTCGCCGTCCTGATCGCCCTCACGTTCGCGTTGGCCGGCCATGCGGCGGCCGGGACCGCACCGGCGATGTCGGTGCCGAGCTGGACCATCCATGCGCTGGCGATGGCGGTGTGGGTGGGCGGTCTCGTCCACCTCGTGGTCGACCGGGTCTGGCGGGCCACCGACGCCTCGGTGGTGCTGCCGCGGTTCTCACTGGTCGCGCTGTGCTGCGTCGGCGCCCTGCTGGTCTCCGGGGTCTTCCAGAGCTGGCGCCAGGTCCGGTCCTGGGGCGCGCTCAAGGAGACCCACTACGGTCACCTGCTCTCGATCAAGGTGCTGCTGGTCGCCGTCGTCGTGGTGATCGGCTACGGGTCGCGGCGACTGCTGCGCACCGCCGGATCCCCGGCGGCGCTGGGCCGCACCGTCCTGATGGAGGTCGGCGGTGGTGCGGTGGTGCTGGCGCTGACCGCGGGGCTGGTCGCCACGGAGCCGGCCGAGACGGCGTACCGTCCGACGGTCTCGGCCAACCTCACCCTGCAGGGCGACACCGTCCAGGTCTCGGCGGTGCCGAAGGGGACCCGCGAGGTGGAGGTGCACCTCTACGTCTTCGACAAGGCGGGGGAGTCCACCGATCCCGACGAGATCCGCGCCGAGCTCACCCTGCCCGCCTCGGCAGGCTCCGCCGCGATCGGCCCGCTCCCGGTCGACCTGGTCGACATCTGGACCGGGCACCGCTCCGCGGTCGTCTCGGTCCCGGTGGCAGGGGACTGGAAGCTCGCCGTGACGGTCCGGGTCTCCGACTTCGACGAGGCGACCGGCACCGTCACGGTGCCGATCCGCTAGTCGGTCTCGACGCCGAGGTCGTGGTTGCTCCACTGGCTCCACGACCCCGGGTACAGCCTCGCCTCGACGCCCGCGATCGCCAGCGCGGCGATCTCGTGCGCGGCGGTGACCCCGGAGCCGCAGTAGACCGCGACGTCGCTGTGCGACTCGATGCCCAGGGCGTGGAACTGGGCGCGCAGCACTCCGGCGGGCAGGAAGTGGCCGTCGGAGGTGAGGTTCAGGGTGGTCGGGGCGTTGAGCGCGCCGGGGATGTGACCCGCCTTGGGGTCGATCGGCTCGGTCTCGCCCCGGTAGCGCTCGGCGGCCCGGGCATCGAGCAGCACGCCGTCGTACGACGTCACCGCATCGAACTCCAGCACCGGCTGGTGACCGGCACTGAGCGTGACCCCACCGGGGCGGGGCGTCACGTCGTCGGTGGCCAGCGCGTAGCCCTCCGTGGTCCAGGCCTGCAGGCCGCCGTCGAGCAGCGTGACGTCGCCCAGCCCCGCCCAGCGCAGCAGCCACCAGGCGCGGGCCGCGGCCAGGGAGGCGTTGGCGTCGTAGGCCACCACCGCGGTGCCGTCGTCGATGCCCCACCGGCGGGCGCTGGCCTGGAGGTCCTCGATGCCGGGCAGCGGGTGGCGGCCGTCGGTCGGCTCCCCGTGCCTGGCCAGCTCGTCGTCGAGGGACACGTAGACCGCGCCGGGGATGTGACCGCTCAGATACTCCGGGTGTCCGGGAGGACCGCCCAGCAGCCATCGCACATCGAGCACCACCGGCGGATGGGGGGACTCGAGGGCCTGGGCCAGCTCGGTCGCGGTCGTGAGCACGGTCATTCCCTCACCCTGCCATAGGTGAGCGCCAACGGCGCGCTAGGGTGGCAGGCCAAAGGCGAGAGGTGCCCCGGGAGTCCAGTCATCGCACGGCGGTGAGGACGGCGACCGGGGAGAATCTGGGAAGTCGGTGAGATTCCGGCACAGGCCCGCTGCGGTGAACCGAGCCCCTCCGGGGGACCCGGCAAGTCCGAAGACCGGCCTCCCGCCTGTCCTGCGGGGAAGGCCGATCCTGCGGACGAACCGAGCGGGAGCCTCCCTTGACCAGCACGTGGACGTCGTACGTCCGCCTGCGCCGGCCCCCGTGCGGATCCACGAACCGATCTGACGAAGGACTTCGATGAACCACCAGGCCACTCTGCCCCGCGACTTCCCGTTCTCGACCGTGGCGTCGATGCTTTCCGAGCCGGTGCACGCCCAGGCCCAGGCCCGCCTCCAGGGCCTGGCCACCCCGCCCGGAGCGCTCGGTCGCCTCGGCGAGCTCGGGGTGTGGATCTCGACGGCGATGGGCCAGGTCCCGCCGCCGCCACTGGACCACGTCAGCCTGGTGATCTTCGCCGGAGACCACGGTGTCGCCGAGCACGGCGTCTCGGCCTTCCCGCCGGCCATCACCGGTGCGATGGTGCGCACCTTCCTGGCCGGCAAGTCCGGTGCGACGGCGATCGCCGGGGCGCACGGCGTCAAGGTCCGGGTGCTCGACCTCGGTGTGGCCGAGGACTTCGAGGAGCTGCCGTGCGAGGTACGCCGCGCGCTGATCAGCCGCAAGGTGCGCAGCTCCAGCGGCGCGATCCACCTCGAGGACGCCCTCACCGAGGCCGAGACCGAGGACGCCCTCCTGGCCGGTGCCGCCGCGGCCCGCGAGGAGATCGACAACGGTGCTCAGCTCTTGATCAGCGGCGACATGGGGATCGGCAACACCACCCCGGCGGCCGCCATGCTCGCTGCCGGTCTGGGGCTGCCCGCCGCCGACGTGGTCGGCCGTGGCACCGGGGTCGACGACGAGGGCCTGCGTCGCAAGATCGCCGTCGTCGAGCAGGCGCTGACCCGGGTCGGGGAGCGTGCCGCGGACCCGTTCGAGACGCTGCAGGCACTGAGCAGTGCCGACCTCGCCGCCACCACCGGCTTCATGATCGAGGCCGCCGTCAGTGGTGTGCCGGTGCTGCTGGACGGCCTGATGAGCGTCGCCTGCGCCTACACCGCCGAGCGGATCGCGCCCGGTGCCTCGTCCTGGTTCCTGGCCGGCCACCGCTCCACCGAGCCTGCCCAGTCCCTGGCCCTGGAGAAGCTCGGCCTCGAGCCGCTGCTCGACCTCGGCATGCGTCTGGGCGAGGGTTCCGGCGCCGTCGCGGCGGTGCCGATCGTGCGCAGCGCGGTGGCCCTGATGCGTGACGTCGCCCTGCTCAGCGACCTCGGGGTCTGAGCCGTGCGTGACGCCTGGCGACTCTCCGTCGGCACCCTGACGGCGGTGCCGGTGCGCCCACCCGAGGTGGTCGACCGGCGCAACGCGGGGCGGGCGATGCTGCTCGCCCCGCTGGCCGCGGTGCCGCTCGGCGTGGGCGTGAGCGTCGCGCTGCTGCTCGGGCACTGGCTCACCCTGCCGCCGCTGGTGAGCGCACTGCTGGCGGTCGGGGCGGCGGTGCTCGGCAACCGGGCGTTCCACCTCGACGGGCTCTCCGACGTGGTCGACGGGATGTCGGCCTCCTTCGACCGGGAGCGCTCCCTGGCGGTGATGAAGTCGGGCACCTCGGGTCCGGCCGGGGTGATCGCGATGATCCTGGTGGTCGGTCTCCAGGTCGCCGCCCTGGCCGCGCTGGCCGCCTCGCCGCACTGGTGGCAGGCGGCGCTGCTGGCCGGGGTCGCGCTGTGCGTCTCGCGGATCGCGCTGGCGACCTGCTGCGCCCGGGGGAACGTCCCGGCCCGCCCCGACGGCCTCGGCCGGCTCTACACCCAGACGGTGCCGCGGCCGTACGTCGTCGGCCTCTGGCTCCTCGGCGCTGCGGTGCTCGGCGCCCTCGGGGCTGCCGCCGGGCTGCCGTGGTGGCGGGGTCCGGTCGCCGCGCTGCTGGGCCTCGGGGTGGTCGTGATCGTGATCGCCCGGGCGCGGGTGCGCTTCGGGGGTGTGACCGGCGACGTCTTCGGTGCCGGCGTCGAGCTCGCCCTGGCGGCGGTGCTGGTGGGGCTCTCGGCAGGGGCCTGACACGCCACGGACCCGTGGTCGCGTAGCATCGCCCCTGCCAGTCGAACTCCTCCGGGAGTCAGGGAACCCGGTGAGAACCCGGGACTGACGCGCAGCGGTGAAGGTGACGGGCAGGGCACGCCAGTGATGGCAGCCACTGGGGCGCGAGCCTCGGGAAGGCGTCCTGACCCGGGTGATCCTGAGTCCGAAGACCTGCTGGCCCTAGCGGCAGCCGTCGCCAGGTCACAGCGGGCTTCGCGGACGGGCCCGGGACCCGAGAGAAGTGCCCCGTGCGTGATCGTCGCGATCGTTGCCCCGGTGCCGACCGACCCTGGCCGGCCGCCGACGGCCTGCTGGTCCGGCTGCGCGTCCCCGGCGGGCAGATCCCGATCCGCACGCTGCGGGCCGTGGCCGCCGTCGCCGAGGAGTACGGCGACGGGCTGGTGCACCTCACCTCGCGGGCCAACCTCCAGGTCCGCGCGCTGCCGTCCGCCGACGGGGCGCTGCGTGACGACGTACGCCGGGCGCTGGCCGCGACCGGTCTGCTGCCCGCACCGCGGCATGAGCTGGTGCGCAACATCCTGACCAGCCCCGCAACGGGGCTGGCCGGGGGCATGGCAGACCTGCGGCCGCTGACCCGGGCGCTCGACGTCGCGCTGTGTGCGGACCCGGTGCTGGCCGACCTGCCGGGCCGGTTCCTGTTCGTGCTCGACGACGGTCGCGGTGACCTGGTCGAGCGGCAGTGCGACCTCGGTCTGGTCGCTCTCGACGACGCCACTGCCCAGCTGCGAGTGGGGCAGGGCTACGGGCCGGTCGTGGCCCTGGCCGACGCTTCGACCGCGCTGGCCGAACTCGCGCGGCGGTTCCTCACCGTGCGCGGTGCGGGCACGAGCGCGCCCTGGCACGTGCACGAGCTCGACGCCACCGCCGACCTGGCGCCGGTGACCGCAGCCGATCCGCGCCTGCCCGCCCCGAGCGCACCGCTCCCGTTCGGCCCCGGGCCCGCCGGAGAGCACCGCGAGGTGCCCGAGGCCCTGATGTCGCGGGAGTTCCTCGACGCGCTCGAGGGCGACCACCTCGTCCTGACCCCCTGGCGTGGGGTGCTGCTGCCCACGCCCGACCCCATCACGACCCAGGAAGGCTCACTGTGAGCGAGCTGCGTCCACCCCGTCGGCACTACGACTACATCGACACCGGTGCCGGGATCTACGTCGACTCCTTCGCTACCATCCGGCGCGAGGCCGACCTGAGCACGGTCCCGGCCTCGGCCGAGAAGCTCGCGGTGCGGATGATCCACGGCTCGGGTCAGGTCGACCTGGTCGAGGACCTGGTGATCCACCCCGCCCTGGTCGACGCGGCCCGCACCGCCCTGGAGGCCGGAGCCCCGATCCTGTGCGACGCCACGATGGTCGCCACCGGGGTGACCCGCTCCCGGCTGCCGCGCGACAACGACGTGGTCTGCCTGCTCAACGACCCGCAGGTGCCCGACCTGGCCCGGGAGTGGGGGACCACCCGCACCGCTGCGGCGGTCTCGCTGTGGGAGCCGAGCCTCGAGGGTGCGGTCGTCGCGATCGGCAACGCTCCGACCGCGCTCTTCCACCTGCTGGAGATGCTGATCGACGGCGCCCCGCGTCCGGCCGCCATCGTCGGCTGCCCGGTCGGCTTCATCGGCGCCGCCGAGTCCAAGCAGGCCCTGGCCGACCTCGCCACCGACCACGGCATCGAGATCCCGTTCGTCACCGTCCGCGGTCGCCGCGGCGGCTCGGCGATGACGTCCTCGGCCCTCAACGCCCTGGCCCAGGAGGTGGAGTGATGACCTCGTCGTTGTCGTCGGCAGGCAGCTTCTACGGCGTCGGGGTCGGCCCCGGCGACCCCGAGCTGATCACCCTGCGGGCGGCCCGCCTGATCGGCGCGGCCGACGTGATCGCCTTCCACGCGGCGGCCGGCAAGGAGTCCAACGCCCGCCGGATCGCGGCCGGGCTCTTCCCCGCAGGCGTGATCGAGGAGGAGCTGACCTACCCGGTCACGACCGGCACCACCGACCACCCCGGCGGCTACACCGGTGCCCTGGCGGAGTTCTACGAGGCCTCGGCCGCTCGCCTCGCCGCTCACCTGGAGGCAGGGCGCACCGTGGTGCTGCTCTCGGAGGGCGACCCGCTCTTCTACGGGTCCTACATGTACATGCACGACCGCCTCTCGGCCCGCTTCGCGACCGAGATCGTGCCCGGCGTCCCGGCCTTCCTCGCCGCCACCGCCGCGGTCGCCGAGCCGCTGGTGCGCCAGACCGACATCCTCACGGTGCTGCCCGGCACCCTGCCCGAACCCGAGCTGGCCCGACGCCTGGCCGACACCGACGGGGCGGTGATCATGAAGCTGGGCCGCACGTTCCCCGCCGTACGCCGTGCGCTGGAGGCCGCCGGTCGCCTCGACGACGCGCTCTACGTGGAGCGGGCCTCGATGCCGGCCCAGCGCTGGCTCCCGGTCGCCGAGGTCGACCCCGACTCGGTGCCGTACTTCTCCGTGATCGTGGTCACCGGTGACTCCCGCAACGGGCGCCGCTCGCGGGTGCTGGGGGAGAGCGCGCCGCAGGTCGCCGAGTCGACCGCGACCGATGCCGAGGTGGTCGTGCTGGGGCTCGGCCCCGGCCCGGACCGCTGGCTCACCCCCGAGGCCGCCGCGGTGCTCGCCGAGGTCGACCACGTCGTCGGCTACGGCCCGTACGTCGACCGGGTGCCGCAGCGCGCCGGCCTGACCCGCCACGCCAGCGGCAACACGGTCGAGGTGGACCGGGCCCGGTTCGCCCTGGACCTGGCGCTGAGCGGCGAGAAGGTCGCCGTCGTCTCCGGTGGCGACGCCGGGGTCTTCGGGATGGCCTCGGCCGTCTTCGAGGCCGCCGAGGACCCGCGCTACCGGGAGGTGGCGGTACGGGTGCTGCCCGGCGTGAGCGCGATCCAGGCCGTCGCGGCCCGGGGAGGTGCTCCCATCGGTGCCGACTTCGCGGTGGTCTCGCTCTCGGACCGGCTCAAGCCGTGGGAGGTCGTGGAGAAGCGGCTGCGCCACATCGCCGAGGCCGACCTGGTGCTCGGCCTGTACAACCCCGCGTCGCGCTCGCGCACCGAGCAGATCGCCCGGGCGGTGACGGTGCTGCTGGAGCACCGCGACCCGGCCACGGTGGTGATCGTCGGTCGCGACGTGGGCCGCTCCGAGGAGTCGCTGAGCGTCACCACGCTGGGCGAGCTCGACCCCGGCACGATCGACATGAAGTGCCTGCTGATCATCGGCGCCACCGGCACGCGGGTCTCCGCGGCCGGGGTGTGGACGCCGAGGTACGTCCGATGAGTGTCCAGTTCGTCGGTGCTGGTCCGGGGGCGGCCGACCTCCTCACCGTGCGTGCCACCCGGCTGCTGGCCGAGGCCGAGGTGGTGCTCTACCCGGGCACCTACCTGGACCCCGAGGTGCTGGCGCACTGCTCGCCCGAGGCGGAGCTGATCGACACCCAGGGGCTCGACCTCGACCAGATCACCGCCCACCTGGTCGCCGCCGACCGGGCCGGCCGCCGGGTGGTCAGGCTGGCCTCGGGGGACCTGTCGGTCTACTCGGCGCTGGCCGAGCAGACTGCCCGACTCGATCGAGCGGGGGTGACCTGGGCGGTGACACCGGGCGTGCCGGCGTACGCCGCCGCCGCGGCCGTCCTCGGCCACGAGCTCACCGTCCCGCACGTCGCGCAGTCCGTCGTGCTGACCCGCACCCAGGCCCGCTCCTCGGCGATGCCGGCCACCGAGTCGCTGGCCGCCTTCGCCGCCACCCGCGCCACCCTCGTGCTGCACCTGGGGATCACCCGGATCCGGACGCTGATGGAGGAGATCACCGGCGAGTACGGCGCCGACTGCCCGGTCGCCGTGGTCTACCGCGCCTCCCAGCCCGACCAGCAGGTGCTGCGCGGCACCGTCGCCACCATCGCCGACGCGGTCGAGGCCGCAGGGCTACGGCAGGCAGCGGTGATCCTGGTCGGACGGGCGCTGACGCCCAATGACACCGAGGGCCGCGGCGAGTCGTTCCTGTACAGCGCGGACCGGGAGCGCCGCGGACCTGAGACGATGTCCTCATGAGCTCCTCCACCTCCGTCTCGCAGGCCCGCGTCCTCGGCCTGACCGTGCTCTTCGTGGCCCTCGTCGCCGCCGTGGTCTCGGCGGTGCTGATGATCCAGCACGTCGAGGCGCAGCCGCGCTCGATCCGGATCGGCGACACGGCCGGGCACGCGGGGTGGCAGACGGTCGGGTACGGCGACGTCCAGGTGAGCATCCCGGGGGACTGGAAGCGCCTCGACATCGACGGGTGTGAGTCGAAGCCGGACGCGTGGGCGCCGAAGGACACGCCGGCCTGCGACCTGACCACGTCGATCACCTTCGTCGGTGACACCGCCTCGTTCGACCCGATCGGTGGCCCCGGTGTGGTCACCGATCCCGACGGCAACGGCCACCACGCGGGCTACCAGGTCGTCGGACGGATCGCCGTGACGGCTGAGGCCACCGACGCCGACGAGGTCCGGGAGATCCTCGACTCCGTCGCGCACCGCGTCGCCCCCTGACAGCCCCCTGACCGCCTCGTGAAAGCGCAGTGAAGGCGCTCTGAAGCCGCTCTGAAACCGGCCGACCCTAGCGTCGCCGTCATGAGCACACTGGCCCCTGCCGCACGCACGTACCCGTCCCTGCGCGCCGCCTGGATCCCGATGGCGGCGCTGTGTCTGGCGTTCTTCGTCGAGATGGTCGACAACACCCTTCTCTCGATCGCGCTGCCCACGATCGGACGCGACCTCGGCGGCGGCACCACCGCGTTGCAGTGGGTGACGGGTGCCTACTCGCTCACCTTCGGCGGCCTGCTGCTGACGGCGGGGTCGATCGCCGACCGGTTCGGCCGCAAGCGGGTGCTGCTGGTCGGCCTGGCCGTCTTCGGCCTGCTCAGCCTCGCGGTGGTGGCCGTACACAGCACCGGCGAGCTGATCGCGCTGCGCGCCTGCCTCGGCATCGCCGCAGCGATGATGGCACCGATCACGAACTCCCTGGTCTTCCGGCTCTTCGACGACCAGGCCCTGCGGATGCGGGCGATGACGGTGATGATCGTGGTCGGGATGTCGGGCTTCATCCTCGGCCCGCTGCTCGGCGGCACCGCGCTGGCCCACATCGGCTGGGAGTGGCTGCTGATCGTCAACGCCCCGATCGCGCTGCTGGCCGTCGTCGGGGTCTGGCGCGGCGTCGCCGCCGACCGGCCCGAGGACCTCACCGCCGACCGGCTGGACCTGCCGGGCGCGGCGTACAGCGTGCTCACCATCGGTCTGGCCTGCTACGCCGCCACCTCCGGGGTCGACCACGGCTGGCTCTCGCTGCCGACACTGGGCGCCGCCCTGGGCGCCGTACTCGCTGCTCTGGCCTTCGTCCGCCGCGAGCGCACCACCGCAGCGCCGATGCTCGACCTGAGTTTCTTCGACAACGCCACCATCCGCGGCGCGACCATCGCCCAGGCCGGTACCTCGATCGCGATGGCGAGTGTGATGTTTGGCCTGATCCTGCACTTCCAGTACGCCTACGGCTGGTCGCCGGTCCGCGCCGGCCTGGCCAACCTGCCGATGATCGCGACGATGTTGCTGGCCACGCCGCTGTCGGAGACCCTGATCAAGCGCTACGGGCACCGGATCGCCTGCCTGATCGGCTCCACCCTGCTCACCGGTGCGCTGGCCGGCCTCGCCTGGGGTGTCTCGCACGGGTACGTCGCCATCGCGATCTCGATGGTCGTGATGACGGTCGGACTGCGGACCGTGATGACGATCGGGGCGGTCGCGGTGATCGACGCGATGCCGAGCAACCGGACCTCGATTGGGGCGGCGCTCAACGACACCGCGCAGGAGGTCGGCTCCAGCATCGGCACCGCCCTGGTCGGGACCCTGATCGCGGCCCTGGTGACGACCACGCTGCCCGCCGGGGTCTGGGATGCGGGCCTGGTGGCGTCGTTCTTCCACGGCGAGCGGATCACCTACGCGGTGCTCGCGCTCGTGGTCGGGATCGTGTCGATCGGTGGGGCCCTGACGCTGACCGACTCCCGGGCGGCCGACGAGCACTGAGCTCGCGACGCCCGGGAGCCAGGGTGGCGCTACCTCACCCGCAGCCTCACCGAGGCGCTCGCCGGCAGCAGGGCGGCGTTGCCACCCCAGGACGTCGAGACCCGGTAGCGACCCTTCGACAGCTTCGGGAGCTTGAACCTGCCGACCCCGTCGATCACGGGGACGGTGACCTTCTTCCTCCCGACCTTGATGCTCAGCCAGGCGCTCACCGTCGTGCCCGGGGTGATCAGCCTGACCTTGCCGGTGGGCCGCCGACCGGCCTTGATGCTGGCGGGCAGGCTCAGCACCAGTCGCGACGTGCCGCGCGCCAGCCGCACCGCGTCGGTGGTGAACGCGCTGATGCCGACGGAGGTGGCGTCCACCCACTGCTGGTTCGCGTACGCGTTGTAGGTCAGCCGGGCGGCGATGGTGCCACTGCCGTCGCTGGCCTTCGACGTGTACGACGTCGCCGTGACGCCGGTGTCGACCCCGTTGCGGAGCCAGGTCACGCTGGGCTGGAGGCTGGCGACGGTCTGGGTGCCGCTGCTCTGCGCAGCGAAGACCGTGGCCAGCTCCTGGTAGCCCGACGGCAGCACGAGGCTGAGTCGTGACCCGGGTGCGCTGCCGTGGGCGACGACCTTCGGGCTGGGCACCTTCAGCGTGTACGCCGCGGTGGCGCCGGCGTGCACGGTGAGCACCGGTGTGATGCCGGTCGGCGGGCTGCTCCCGCCGACGATGACGCTGGTGCACGGGGCGACCCCGGCACACGACAGCCCGGCCCAGGGGGTCAGGGCGACGACGCCGTAGCTTCCCGGCACCACGTCGGTCACGACGCTGGGTCCTGAGGCCTGAGCAGGGTTGCCCGCTCGATCACCGGCAGTGCTGATCAGCCCGACGGTGAACGGAACGGGGCGATCGTGGTCATCGACGACCGTGACGACGACCGTGCCGGTGGCAGGGTCGACGGCGTGCGCGGCAGAGATCGGGGCCAGCCCCGACGTGATCGCGATCGCAGGCGCTACCAGCGCTGCGATGACGGAGAGACGCTTGTGCATGGTGCCTCCTCGAACCCGGTTCCGAGACCGGGCGTAGGTCAGCACGAGCGTACGAACGCACCCGGGACCTTGTCCCCGAAATGGGGGACGAAAGGCGGATGGGATGTGGACCCGTGGGACCGGTCAGACGGTGAGGGCCCACTGCGTCACCGTCCGGGCGGGGCTCCAACCGGTGAACGTTCCGACCGGGGCGGTGGTCTCCACCGCGAGCCGGGTCAGCTCGCCGCCGTGGGCGAGGTAGCGCTCGGCCAGGACCCGCTCGGTCTCCAGAGTGACGCCGTGGACGACGAGGCGCCCGCCGGGGCGCAGGGCTGCCAGGCAGGCGTCGATCACCCCGTCGCGGGTGGCGCCGCCGCCGATGAAGATCGCGTCGGGGGCCGCCACGGTGCCCTCGGTCAGCACGGCCGGGGCGCGCCCTTCGACCACGGCGAGGCCGGGCACGCCCAGGCGCGCGGCGTTGCGGGCGATCCGGGCGGCCCGGTCGGGGTGGCCCTCGAAGGCGGTCGTGGTGCAGGTCGGGTGGGCGCGCATCCACTCGATGCCGATCGAGCCGGCACCGGCGCCGACGTCCCACAGGTGCTCCCCGGGGGTCGGCGCGAGCCGGGCCAGGGCCGAGGCGCGCAGGTCGCGCTTGGTGAGCTGGCCGTCGTGCTCGAACGCGTCGTCGGGCAGCCCCGCGGTCCAGCCGCCCCGGTGCGGGCCGACACAGTCCACCGCGATCACGGTGAGCCGGGGGTACGGCGTCGTGGCCGAGACCAGGTCGGTGGCGCTCAGCGTCGGGAAGACCTGCTCCGCGGCGCCGCCGAGGTGGGCTAGGACCGTCACGGCGCTGTGCCCGTAGCCGCTCTCGACCAGCAGCCCGGCCACCGCCAGGGGCGTCGTCTCGTCCGAGGAGAGCAGCAGCAGCCGTCGCCCGGGCGCCAGCTGACGGCGTACGACGTCCACGGCACGCCCCACCACCGAGACCGTCTCGCACGACTCGGCCGGCCAGCGCATCGCGGCGCGGGCCAGGGCCACCGAGGAGACCGCCGGGACGATCTCGACCCGGTCAGGGCCGAGGAGATCGATCAGGGTCGATCCGATGCCCGAGACCAGTGGGTCCCCTGAGGCGAGCGCCACCACGTCGGTGTCGCCGAGCTGGTCGAGCAGGCCGGGGAGCCCCGACCGTAGCGGTGAGGGCCAGGCCTGACGACGTTGCTCCGTGCCGGAGGGACGCGCTGGGATCAGGGCGAGGTGGCGGGCGCCACCGAGCAGCACGTCGGCAGCGAGGATCCGTTCCCGCACCCCTTCGGCCAGGCCCGCCCAGCCGTCGTCGCCCATTCCGACGACGAGCAGGCGGCGGTGGGCAGGGGAGAGGGGCATCGGGGACGACACGACCGACCACGCTATCGTGGCAGTGGCGAGAGGTGCCCCAACGACCTCGCCATCGGAAACGGTGGCGTCGGTGGACGGGGAGAATCTGGGAAGTCGGTGAGATTCCGACACAGGCCCGCTGCGGTGAACCGAGCCCCTCCGGGGGACTCGCACAAGTCCGAAGACCGGCCTCCCGCCAGACCCGACGGGCACACGGCCCGCCGGTCGAACCGAGCGGGAGCCTCACCCATGCCACAGGTGCATTTTCCTTTGTCCGCCGTCGTCGGCTGCGCGCCTGACGCGCTGGACCCGATGGGCCTGGCACTGATGCTCACCACCGTCTCGCCCGAGATCGGTGGGGTCCTGATCCGTGGCCAGAAGGGCACCGCGAAGTCGACCGCCGTCCGCGCCCTGGGCGCGCTGGTGCCGCCGCTGGTCGAGCTGCCGATCGGAGCCACCGAGGACCGGGTGCTGGGCTCGATCCAGCTGGAGCAGGCGCTCGCGCACGGCAAGGTCGAGGTCGAGAAGGGTCTGCTGGCCCGCGCCGACGGTGGACTGCTCTACGTCGACGAGGTCAACCTGCTGCACGACCACCTGGTCGACCTCCTCCTCGACGCCGCCGCCACCGGACGCGTCACCGTCGAACGTGACGGCATCTCCGTGGAGCACGCCGCACGCTTCGTCCTGATCGGCACGATGAACCCTGAGGAGGGCGAGCTCCGCCCGCAGCTGCTCGACCGGTTCGGCCTCACCGTCGAGGTCGCCGCGCCGCTCGACCCCGCCGCCCGGGTCGAGGTGGTCCGCCGGCGGATGGCGTACGACGCCGACCCCACCGCCTTCTGTGAGCGGTACGCCGCCGCCGATGCCGCCATCGCCGCCCGGATCGTCGCCGCCCGTGCCGCTGTCGCGGTCCTGGAGCTGAGCGACGCCGCGCTGCTCGCGATCGCCCGGATCTGTGCCGGGTTCGAGGTCGAGGGGCTGCGCGCCGACATCGTCACCGCCCGCACCGCGCTGGCCCACGCCGCCTGGCACGGCCGTACCGAGGTCACCCGCGCCGACCTGCGGGCCGCCGCGCTGCTGACCCTGCCGCACCGACGTCGACGTAACCCGTTCGACGAGCCGGGCCTGGACGAGGCACTCCTCGACGCGCTCCTGGACGCCGAGGACCTGCCTGACCCGGAGCCCGATCCCGAGACCGATCCTGAACCGCCGAGCCCTCCGACGCCGCCGAGCTCCGACGGCACCGACGGGTCTGACGGGGACTCGAACGACGAGCCGAGCGACGGGCCGAGCGAGGAGCCGGCCGAGGCCCCTGCCGCCCCCGGCCCCGAGGACTCCGTGACCCCGCCGGCCCCGGCGGGCAACGCCCCGACCTCCCAGGTCGGTGCGTCGACGCCGTACCGCGCCCGCATGCTGCGCGCCGAGGGCGTCGGCGAGGGGGCAGCGGGACGCCGCAGTCGCGCCACGTCCTCCACCGGCCGCCGGATCGGTGCTCGCCCGGCCGCAGACGGCCCCGGGGCGCTGCACCTGGTCGAGACGATCAAGGCCGCCGCGGGCCGTCCCGGTGAGCGTCGTCCGGGGGACCGGCTCACCCTCGCCGCCGAGGACCTGCGTATCGCCGAGCGCGAGGGCCGCGAGTCGAACCTGATCCTGTTCTGCGTCGACGCCTCGGGGTCGATGGCCGCTCGTAAGCGGATGCGGCAGGTCAAGACGGCCGTGCTCTCGCTGCTCCTGGACGCCTACCGGCGTCGCGACAAGGTCGGGCTGGTCACCTTCGCCGGGGCGAGCTCCGAGCTGGTGCTGCCCCCGACGACCTCGACTGACGTCGCCGCGGCCCGGCTCGACGACCTCGCTGCCGGCGGTCGTACGCCGCTGGCCGAAGGCCTCCTCGAAGCCGCTCGGGTCCTGGCCCGCGAGCGTCGGCGTGACCCGAAGCTGCGCCCCGTCCTGATCGTCGTCACCGACGGACGCGCCACCGGCGGTGCCGACCCGGCCCGTGCCGTGGAACGCTCTCGGGCCGCCGCGGCCCACCTCGCCGGCCTCGGCGTCACCACCGTCGTGATCGACGGCGAGTCCGGGCCGATGCGGCTCGGGCTGGCCAAGACCCTGGCGGTCCACCTGGGCGCTGAGTACCTCAGCGTCGACCAGGTCGACGCCGCCGTCCTGACCGATACCGCCCGCGCGCACGTCGCGCCGACCACCTGGAGCGCCGCCTGATGCCGCAGGGACAGCCCACCTCGATCCCCGACGACGGTCTCACCACCCGGCAGCGCCGCAACCGGCCGCTGCTGGCCGTCCACACCGGCGACGGCAAGGGGAAGTCGACAGCGGCCTTCGGGCTGGCGCTGCGCGGCTGGAACCAGGGCTGGGACATCGGCGTCTTCCAGTTCGTGAAGTCGGCCAAGTGGCGGATCGGGGAGCAGACCGTCCTCGAGCGCCTCGGGCGGCTGCACGAGGAGACCGGCGAAGGCGGCCCGGTGTCGTGGCACAAGATGGGTGCGGGCTGGTCCTGGAGTCGTCGTGAGGGCACGGCGGAGGATCACGCCGAGGCGGCCGCCGAGGGCTGGGCCGAGATCAAGCGTGCCCTGGCCGAGGAGCGTCACGACCTCTACGTCCTCGACGAGTTCACCTACCCGATGGCGTGGGGCTGGGTCGACGTCGACGACGTCGTCGAGACGCTGACCGGCCGCCCTGGCTTCCAGCACGTCGTGATCACCGGTCGCCGCGCCGAGCCGCGGCTGATCGAGGCCAGCGACCTGGTCACGGAGATGACGAAGATCAAGCACCCGATGGATGCCGGCCAGAAGGGCCAGAAGGGCATCGAATGGTGAGGCTGGCGCGTCTCCTGGTCGCCGCCCCGTCCACCGGTTCGGGCAAGACCACGATCGCGACCGGCCTGATGGCCGCGCTGCGAGCCGCGGGCCACCAGGTCAGCGGGCACAAGGTCGGCCCCGACTACATCGACCCCGGCTACCACGCGCTCGCCACCGGCCGCCCCGGCCGCAACCTCGACCCGCACCTGGTCGGGGAGGAGCAGGTCGTCCCGCTGCTGCTGCACGGCGCCCACACCCCGGCGCCCGCCGACATCGCCGTGATCGAGGGCGTGATGGGGCTGCACGACGGACGGCTGGGCACCGACGGCTTCGCCTCCAGCGCGCACGTCGCCGCGCTCACCTCGACCCCCGTCCTGCTCGTCCTCGACGTCGCCCGGATGTCCCGCTCGGCCGCCGCGATCGCGGCCGGAATGGCGACCTTCGACCCACAGGTACGGGTCGGCGGTGTCGTGCTCAACCGCGCCGGCTCAGACCGCAACACCGCCGAGATCACCCGGGCGCTGGACTCCGTCGGGCTGCCGGTGCTGGGGCGGCTGCCGCACGACGAGGAGTTGGCCACGCCGTCGCGGCACCTGGGCCTGGTCCCGGTCGCCGAGCGCGACGCGTCAGTCGCGATGGTCGAACGCCTCGGCGCCCAGGTAGCCGAGCACCTCGACCTCGACGCGATCGCGGCCCTGGCCGCCTCGGCCCCCGATCTCGACGCCGAGCCGTGGCGCCCTGCCCTCAGTGCCGCCTCGCAGCGCCGCCCGGTGGTGGCGATGGCCGGCGGGCGGTCGTTCACGTTCCGCTACGCCGAGACCGAGGAGCTGCTGCGCTCGGCCGGCTGCGAGGTCGTCACCCTCGACCCCCTCACCGACCCGGTGCTGCCCGAGAACATCAGCGCGCTCTACCTTGGCGGCGGATTCCCCGAGGTGTACGCCGCCGAGCTCGCTGCCAACACGTCCCTGCTCGACGACCTCCGCACCCGGATCGAGGCCGGGCTGCCCACCGTCGCCGAGTGCGCCGGACTGCTCTACCTCGCCGCCACCCTGGACGCGACGCCGATGGCCGGGATCGTGCCCGCCGACGCGGCGATGGCACCCCGCCTGACGCTGCGCTACCCGGTCGCGACCGCCGTCGGTGACACCCTGCTGACGAAGGCAGGGGAGCAGGTCACCGCCCACGAGTTCCACCGCACCGCGACCGTCCCGGCCGCGCCCGAGCCTGCTGACCCGCGTTGGAGTCCGGCCTGGGAGGTCAATGACGCCAACGTCGCGGCCACCGAGCGGGTCGGCTTCGCCAGTGACACGGTGCATGCGTCCTACCTGCACCTGCACTGGGCCGGGCAACCGCAGGTGGCGCAGCGGTTCGCCGATGCTGCCCATGCCTACGCCGCGCGGGCCGACGCCTCCGGCGGTACTGACGTGGATCGGGCCACCGCTGACCCGCTTCGTCATCACGGCGACGTCGAGGCCACCCCCGGTCTGCTCGATCTTGCGGTCAACGTCTATCCGGGGCCTCGGCCCGCCTGGCTCGACGAGGCCCTGCATGCCTCGATCGACGCGTCGGCGGCGTACCCCGACGTGAGTCCGGCCCGCGCCGGCGTCGCCGCCCATCACCGGCGCAGCGACGCCGAGGTGCTCCTCACCGCCGGTGCCGCCGAGGCGTTCACGTTGGTGGCTCGGCTTCGCCCCTGGCACCGCGCCGTGGTCGTGCACCCGCAGTTCACCGAGCCACACGCCGCCCTGGAGGCGGCCGGTCACCGGGTCACGACGGTGCTGTGCCGGGCCGAGGACGGCTTCGCCCTCGACCCGACCCAGGTGCCCGACGACGCTGACCTGGTCGTGCTGGGCAACCCGACCAACCCCACCGGCGTGCTGCACCCGGCCAGCGTGGTCCGCGCCCTGGCCCGCCCCGGACGCCTGGTCGTCGTCGACGAGGCGTTCATGGACGCGGTCCCCGGCGAGCCCGAGTCGCTCGCCGGCAAGGCCATGGCGGGGGTGGAGGGCATGCTGGTGATCCGTAGCCTGACCAAGCACTGGTCGATCCCCGGCATCCGGGCCGGCTACGTGCTGGGGGAGGCGGACACGATCGCCGCCCTGGCAGCGATCCAGTCACCCTGGTCGGTCTCGGCGCCCGCGATCGCCGCCGCGGTGGCGTGCACGGGGGAGACCGCCGCCGTCGAGGCAGCCCGCCGGGCCGAGGAGATCGGCCGGTGGCGCGACCACCTGGTGGCCGGACTGCGCGGCCTCGGGCTCGCCCCGGTGGCGTCGGCGGCGTCGTTCGTCCTGGTCCAGGTCGGGGTGGGGGTCCATGCCGCGTTGCGCGATGCCGGCATCGCCGTACGCCGTGCCGACACGTTCCCGGGCCTGGACGGGTCCTGGGTGCGGATCGCCGTACGTGAACCAGCGGGGAGTGACCGACTGTGCCGCGCCCTGCGGGACCTGGAGGTGCCGCGATGAGTGACCGGAGCATCGGCTCGGGCAAGCGCTCCCTGGCCCCGACCAGCCTGCCGCGTGAGGCCGCGCCGCTCTCGGAGATCGCCCAGGCCCATGCCGCGAAGCGGCTGGCCGCGCTGGCCACCCCGCCCGGCGCGCTGGGCCGCCTGGGCGAGTACGCCGTCTGGCTGAGCGCCACGCAGGGCCGGGTCCCTCCGACTCCGCTGCGTGAGGTCCGGCTGCTGGCCGGTCCCGGCCCTGACCTGAGCAGCCTGGCCGCCGCGCACGGCGTCACGGTGGTGGCGCTGCCGACCGACACCCAGACGACCGACACGCAGGCCGAGACCGACCTGCGCCTGGCCGGCGCTGCCCTGGCCCACCGCGAGCTTCGCGCCGGAACCCAGCTGTTCCTGCTCGCCGACCCGTGGGCGGCACGCACCGAGGCGCAGCGCGACGCGTTCGTGCAGACCGCCGTGGGCGTCTTGATGCACGCCGCCCACACCGGTGTCCCGGTCGTGCTCAGCGGCGACCTGGCCGAGACCGCGGCCGCCCTGACCCAGGCGGCACTGCCCGGCGCCGACCTCTGGTTCCTGGACGCGGCGGCGCTCTCCTCGGCGGCCGAAGGCGATGCGCCAGCGCGGGACGGTGCCACGACTGCGGAGGCCACCGGCACCCCCCAGCTCGCTGCGCTGGCGGCCCTGGCGGGTGTCCCGATCCTGCGCTCGGCGGTCGCGGTGCTGCGCGACGTCGCCCTGCTCGCCGAGCTGGTCCCGTGAACCGGGGCACCGTTCGAGCCCTGGGCCTGCTGGCCGGGTTCGCCGCCGACCGGGTCCTCGGCGACCCGCGCCGGTTCCACCCCGTCGCCGGGTTCGGCACCGTCGCCGGGCGTCTGGAGAAGACGATCTGGGCCGACCGGCGGGGCAGAGGCGCCGCCTACACGGCCGTGCTCGTCGGCGGGACCGCCCTGGCCGGGGCGTACGCCGAGCGCCGCGCCACCTCGCCCCTGGCCCGCGGAGCGCTGACCGCCGTCGCGACCTGGGCGGTGCTGGGGGGACGCTCCCTGGAGCGCGAGGCCGCCGCCGTCGATGCCTTCCTGGGCCGCGACGACCTGCCCGGCGCCCGGCGCCGCCTCACCCACCTGGTCGGGCGCGACACCGCGCACCTGAGTGCCTCCGACGTCTCCCGCGCCGTGATCGAGTCGGTGGCCGAGAACACCTCCGACGCGGTGGTGGCGCCCCTGGTCTGGGGCGCGGTGGCAGGAGTGCCGGGGCTGCTCGGCTACCGGGCGGCCAACACCCTCGATGCGATGGTGGGCCACCACAACGCCCGCTTCGAGCACTTCGGCTGGGCCTCGGCCCGCCTGGACGACCTGCTCAACCTGCCCGGCTCCCGGCTCTCGGGAGCGCTCACGCTGCTGGCCGCGCCGACCCGAGCCCGTGAGGCCGTCCGGGCCTGGCGTCGCGACGCTGCCGCGCACCCGAGCCCCAACGCGGGCGTCATCGAGGCCGCCTTCGCCGGTTCGCTCGGTATCCACCTGGGCGGCACCAACACCTACTACGGCCACCGGGTCGAGCACCGCGCCGTGATGGGCCGCGGACCCGCACCCGACCCGGTCCACATCGGCCGGGCGATCGGCCTGGCCCGCCGCGTCGATCTGGGCGCTGCCCTGATCGCTGCGGGAACGGCGTACACCCTCGGCCGGCTGCGGTCGCGAAAGGACCACCGATGAGCTCCACCACGCCCCTGCTCCTGGTCGGGATGTCGGTCACCGACGTCGACCGCCGCGAGCTGCTGCTGGCCGAGGCCGAGCGCCGCGGCGCCATCGTCGGGTTCCTCCAGATGGGGGACCCGTCGCTGTCGGCTGAGCTCACCCGCCTCGCCGACGCCGGCGCCACCACGATCACGCTGGTCGGGATCAACACCGGCCCGATCGGACCGGCGCACTCCTGGCTGCGTCGGATCGCGGCGCACTGGTGGCGCGAACGGGCTGGGATCAAGCCCGAGGTGGTGGTCGCGACCCGGCTCGCCGTACGGCTCGAGGAGGTCGACGACGTGCTCGCCGAGACCAAGCCGATCAGCGGGACCGAGCCGGGACTGACGTCGGAGGCGTGGGAGGACGTCACCGGTCATCGGCACCAGGTGATGGTCTGCCGGGGGCCGCGCTGCACCGCCAAGGGCGGGGTCGACACGATGCGCTCGATGATCCTGGCGATGATGGAGCACCAGCTCGGCGACTCCGACGTCCTGGTGGTGCACACCGGGTGCCAGTTCCCGTGCAACCAGGCGCCGGTGATCAGCGTCCAGCCCGACGACGTCTGGTACGGCCACGTCGACGAGGCGGCAGCCCGGGGGATCGTCGAGTCCCACTTCGTGGGCGGGGTCCCGTTCGACAGCCACCGGCTCGAACGATAGTCTGGCTCTGCTTGTCGGATGTTGAGGAAGCCAGTGAGAATCTGGCACGGTCACGCCACTGTGAGAGCCCGGGGACCACCCGGTGCTCGAAGTCAGATCTTCCGCCGACACGCTGCCCTAGAAACCATGGAACGTTGCATTCCTGAAGGAGCCTTACGTGTCTTCTGCGTCCATTCAGCCCGTTGCCGATGCCGTCGCGACCCCGATCGTCGACGTCGAGCTCAAGACCATCGGTGCCCTGGCCCTCACGGCCCTGCTCGCGCTGGTCGCCTACTACTTCATCGGCGTCGACGAGGGCATGAGCTCCGTCTTCGGTAAGTCGATGATGGTGCACGAGTTCTTCCACGACGGCCGACACTTCCTCGGCTTCCCCTGTCACTGAGCACAGGGAGCGGTGAACAACTCAACATGGTGAAGCAACTGATCGGCCGTGGCGTCCTCGCAGGCGCCGCCGCCGGGTTCCTGGCATTCATTTTCGCGCGCATCTTCGCCGAGCCCCTGATCAACCAGGCGATCGACTACGAAGACGCCCGTGGTGCTGCTCAGGACGCGCTCGACAAGGCAGCCGGTCTGGCCGTCGAGGCCGGTGGCCCCGACCTGGTCAGCCGGACCGTCCAGTCCACCCTCGGCATCGGGACCGGCATGGTCCTCTTCGGTGCCGCGATGGGTGCCCTCGTGGCCGTCGCGTACGTGATCGCGGTCGGCCGCACCGGACGGGTGAGCAGCTTCAAGCTCGGCCTTCTGGTGCCGTTCTTCCTCTTCGTCGGCATGTTCGCGGTGCCGTTCGCGAAGTACCCGTCCAACCCGCCGGCCGTGGGCAACGACGACACCATCCGCACCCGTGGAGCGCTCTATCTGGGGACCGTCTTCCTGGCCTGTGTCTTCCTCTACCTGGCCGTGCTGGCCGGGCAGTGGCTGCACAAGCGGGTCAGCCTCTACTGGGCAGTGGTACTGGCAGCCGTCGGGTACGTCGCCGTGATGACGATCTGCTTCCTGATCCTGCCTCCGCTGGGCCACCTCGACGCCAACGTCGCCCTCAACGGCGTGCGGGGCTCCGAGACGCCGCTGGCGCTCAAGGACCCGAGCGGGAACATCGTCCTCGACGGCTTCCCGGCCGACGTGCTGGCGGAGTTCCGGACCTACACGATCGCGGCTCAGATCATCCTCTGGGGCGGTATCGCGCTGATCTTCGCGCCGCTGGCGCAGCGGGTGCTCAACCCGGCCGCGGCCGAGGCCGCGCGCAAGAGCCGCGCCACGTCCGTCACCGTCTGAGCGGTGCGGCGCCTTCTCGCCGCAGGCTGCGCGGCCGTCATCGTCTCGATGGCGGCCGCGTCGCCCGTTGCGGCACACTCCACGACCAACGCCAACGACCATCTCGCCTCCGAGCTGGTCTCGGCTCCGGCCGGCCTCGAGGTCCAGGTGACCTCGGACGGCTCCCAGCTGACCGCCCGCACCACCGGGAACGCCGTGAGTGCGGTGATCGAGGGCTACCACGGTGAGCCCTTCCTGCGTTTCCGCGGCGGTGCGGTCGCGACCAATGCCGCCTCCCTGACGACGTACGACGCCACCGAGCCGCTCCTGGACACGATCCCGACCGACGCGGGCCAGGCCGGCGTGGTGCGGTGGGAGAGCACCGGGCAGAGCGGCTGGTTCCGCTGGACCGACCACCGGATCAGCTTCACCGGCTCCGAGCTGCCCGCGGCAGTGATGGACGACCCCGGCACCGAGCACGTCGTCGAGGAGTGGTCGATCCCGGTCACCGTCGACGGCAAGGCAGGTGCGATCACGGGCCGGGTGGTCTGGCTCCCCACGGAGGGAAGCCAGACCCTGACCATCATCGGGTGTGTCGGGTTCGTGGCCCTGGTGCTGGCCGGAGCGCTGTGGCTGGCGCTGCCGAGCCGGAAGCGTTCCTGACAGCGCGTCATGGTGGTGGGGGCGGTGAGGCCCCGCGTGGGGTGAAGTGGACCTCGCCGTCGTCGGTGACCTCGGTGGTGAGGCGGGGGTCGTGGGCGCGGTGGTGGCACCTGCTGCACAGCAACAGGGCGTTGGCCAGGTCGGTCGGGCCGCCGTCGAGCCACCTGTGATGGTGGTGGGCTTCGCAGTGCGCGGCTGGTCTGTCACAGCCGTGGCCCTGGCAGTGGGGGTGTCGGAGTCGGAGTGCCTTGACCTGTCCGGTGGTGAACAGCCGTGTGGTCCGGCCCAGGTCCACGACCTCGCCCCGGGTGCCGAGCACGGCCGGGATCAGGTT
>NZ_JASLGR010000032.1 GCF_030150155.1 Nocardioides sp. | reverse complement strand
GTCACCCAGATGCGCAGGGCCGCGGGGAGCAGGATCGTGAGCATCGGGAGCAGCCCGCCGATGGTGAAGGAGACCATCGACGCCAGGGCCGCGTTCCACGGGTTGGTGACGTCGTCGATGTCGATGCCGAACTCGAACTCCGCGTGAGCGCGAAGCACGTCCTTCGCGGTCAGCTCCTCAGCCGCCTGCCGCGCGACGGCGCTCGACAGGCCCTTGCCCTCGAGGATCGAGGTGAGGTGCTCGAGCTCCTCCTCGGGCATGCGGGCGAGGTCGTGCTTCTCGGCCTCGATGAGGGCCAGCTCGGCATCGCGCTGCGTCGACACGGAGACGTACTCGCCGGTGGCCATCGAGAGCGCACCGGCCACGAGGGCCGCCGTGCCGGCGATCACCAGCGACCCGCGGTCGGAGGTCGCGCCCGCGACACCCATGACGATGCCGGCGACGGAGACGATGCCGTCGTTGGCGCCCAGGACCCCGGCGCGCAGCCAGTTCAGCCGATTCGAGAGACCCTCGGTCTCACCGTGCTCGTGCTCGATCTCAGTGGCGTCGGCGGTGGAAGACATGCGACCCATCGTTCCTCGCGGAACGATGGGTCGCAACGTAGGTGAGCCTGCGCAAACCGTGCGTTCGCGCCGACTCGGGGCTACAGGCCGAGCTCGCGGCCGATGAGCTCCTTCATGATCTCGTTCGAGCCGGCCCAGATCTTCGTGACGCGGGCGTCGCGCCACGCGCGGGCCACGCGGTACTCGTTCATGAAGCCGTAGCCACCGTGCAGCTGGACGCAGTGGTCGAGGACCTCGGACTGGACCTGCGAGGAGTACCACTTGGCCTTGGCGGCCTCGACGGCGGTGAGCTCCTTCTCCGCGTGCGCGGCGACGCACTTGTCCATGTACGCCTCGGCGACCTCGATCTGCGTGAACAGCTCGGCCAGCAGGAACTTGTTGTGCTGGAAGTTGCCGATGGACTGGCCGAAGGCCTTGCGGTCCTTGGTGTACTGCAGCGTCTCGACCAGGATCTGCTTCGCGTGGGCGACGTTGGCCACCGCGCAGGAGAGTCGCTCCTGCGGCAGCTTCTGCATCATGTGGATGAAGCCCATGTTGAGCTGGCCAACGATCTCGGCGTCGGTGACGCGCACGTTCTCGAAGAACAGCTCGGCGGTGTCGGACTCCTCCATGCCGACCTTGTCGAGCTTGCGGCCGCGGCTGAAGCCCTCCTTGGTCGCCTCGATGCCGAAGAGGGTGATGCCCTTGGCGCCCTTCTCCGGGTCGGTGCGCACGGCGGTGATCACCAGGTCGGCGGAGTAGCCGTTGGTGATGAACGTCTTGGAGCCGTTGATCACCCACTCGTCGCCGTCGCGGACCGCGTTGGTCTTGAGGGCGGCGAGGTCGGAGCCGCCCGACGGCTCGGTCATGCCGATGGCGAGCAGGAGCTCACCCGACGCGACGCCGGGGAGCCAGCGCTTCTTCTGCTCCTCGGTGCCGAGGGTGAGCAGGTAGGGCAGGGTGATGTCGGTGTGGATGCCCATGCAGGTGGGCATCGCGGCGTTGACCTTGGCCAGCTCCTCGCCGACGACGGCGTTGAACCGGAAGTCGTCGGCACCGGCGCCGCCGTACTCCTCGGGGATGCTCAGGCCGAGGAAACCGTTAGCGCCGGCCTCCAGCCAGAACTCCCGCGGCAGTGCCTTGTCGGCGATGTACTGCTCGGTGTTCGGCAGGACCGAACGCTCGATCCACTGTCGGACCGAGGCGCGGAAGTCCTCGTGGTCCTCGTCGTAAATGTCGCGCTTGAGTGCCATACCGGCGAGCATACGCCGTTAAGTTACTGATCGGTAACCCGAGGATTGAGGATCTTCGCCATCGCCGCCCGCAGGCCCTCGGCGATCGGCACCGGGCGGCGCGTCACCCGATCCACGATGACGTGCACGAACTGCCCGTTCGCCACCGCCTCCTCGACGCCCACCTTGAAGATCCCGATCCCCCAGGTGACGGCGCTGGTGCCCAGCCGGTCGACCCGCAGCCCGACCTCCAGCCGGTCCGGGAAGGCGATCTCGGCGTGGTAGCGGCAGGTGGACTCGGCCACCACGCCGATCACCGGACCGTCGTGGATCTCCAGGCCGTTCTCGATCATGAAAGCGTTCGCCACGGTGTCGAAGTAGCTGTAGTAGGTCACGTTGTTCACGTGGCCGTAGATGTCGTTGTCCATCCACCGGGTCCCGAACGGCACCAGGTGGGGGTAATCGGCCCGCAGGGGCCGGACGGCGCGCTCGCTCACCAGCACGTCACCGCCGCGGAGAAGATGTCGGCCAGCTCGGGTTCGTGGATCGCCATAGGGGCATTGTCGAGCAGGCGGCGCTGCGGCGCCGCCCCCGCCACCAGATCCGGTACGTCGTCCACGCCATAGCCCACCCCGGCGAGCCCGTTCGGGGCGCCGACATCGCGCATCAGCACCGCGACCGCCTCAGCCAGCGCGTCACCAGCCTCACCCTGGCCGGCGTCGGCGGTGTAGGCCGGGGCCAGCAGGCGGGCGCCGAGCAGGTGCCGCTCCGGGCTGGTCGCAGCCAGCGCCCGGAACGCCGCCGGGGCCGTCAGTGCGACGGCGAACCCGTGCGGCACCATCGGCTCGAGACCCGGATAGCCGTCGGGACGGTAGTCGCGGACCCGGCCGGCGACGGCGTACGCCATCGCGTGCGGGACGTGGACCCCCGCGTTGCCGAAGGCGATCCCGGCCAGGGTCGCGGCCCACATCATCCGGTGCCGCGCCTCAGGGTCACCGGCGACCGCGTCGCGCAGGTGGGTGCCGATCAGGGTGAGCGCCTCCCGGCAGCCCAGGTCGCTCCACGGGTTGGCGCCCTGGGAGGCGGGGCGGGCGCTGCGCGGGGACGCCGCCGAGCGGGCGGTGTAGGGCCGCGCGGTCAGCGACTCCAGGGCATGGCAGAGCACGTCGAGGCCGGAGGCCGCCACCACCTGCGGCGGCAGCGTCTGCGTCACCCGCGGGTCGACGACGGCCTCGGTAGGGCGCAGCAGCGGCGAGGAGACCCCCGTCTTGGCGTGCGCGTCGAGCAGGTCGAAGATCGCCATCGGGGTCACCTCGGAGCCGGTCCCCGACGTGGTCGGGCAGGCCAGGTGCGGGCGCAGCGGGCCCGGCACCGGCCGGGCGGCACCGAGCGGTGCGTTGACGTAGTCGATCAGCTCGCCGTCGTGGGTGCCGAGCAGGTTGGCGAGCTTCGCGGTGTCGATCACCGAGCCGCCGCCGACGGAGACGTACGCGTCGGGCCGTTCGGTCCGGGCGAAGGCGACCGCCTCGGCGATCGAGACGTCGGTCGGCTCCACCGCGGTGGCGTCGAACACCACGGTCGCGAACCCGGCCTCGCGCAGGGAGGCCGTCACCTCGGCGACCCACGCCGTCTCGCGCAGCCGCGCGTCGGTCATCACCGCGACGGTGCCACCGGTGGGCAGGTAGCGCCGCAGCCGCTCCCCCACCTCGCTCAGCGACCCCTCACCGAAGGTGACCCGCGAGGCGTCGACGGTGTACGCCGTCTCCCGGTCGTGCTCGCATCCCGCGCCCATGCCTCGACCGTAGCGGCCCGAGGTCACTCAGACGAGGGGCGAGCTCGCCCGCCTCCACGACGCCCCGCCGCGAGCCTGCTCCTGGGGTGGTGGCTCAGGGCAGGATCTGGTCGGTCGGCGTCTCGGAGGGCTGATCGCTCGGTGTCGCGCTCGGGGTAGCGCTCGGCGTCGGGGTGGTGCTCGGTGTCGCACTGCTGGTCGGCGTGGACGACGGCGTCCGGCTCGCCGAGGGCGAGGAGGTCGGCGTGCTGCTCGATCCCGACGTCGGCTCGGTGGTCGCGCTCGGCGTGGACGACGGCGTCCGGGTGGGCGTCGGCTCCTCGGTCGGCGTCGGCTCGGCGGACTTCGAGGCGGTCGGTGCGGGGGTGTTGCTGACCGGCGTCGTGGCGACGTCGGCGGGCTTGACGAACAGGTAGACCACGAACGCGACCAGGAAGATCGCGCCGAGGGCCGCGGTCGAGGGACGGGGGCCACGCTCGGGCCAGCGGAACGTGCTCATGCGTTCCCCGTCGGCTCGCCGGTGGCGATCTGGGCCGAGAGTCGGATGCCCTCGTCGAGCAGGGCGCGGGTGATCATGCCGCGCAGGATGCGACCGACGTCGAACTGCTTGCCGGGCAGGGTGCGGGCCACGATCCGGACCTGGAACTGGTCGAGGTCGATCGACTCCACGCCCATCACCGACGGCTTGTCGAGCAGCAGCGGGCGCAGGTCGGGGTCACGGAAGGCGGCCACCCCGACGTCCTTGAGGATCTCGTTGACCCGGTTGACGTCGACGGTCACCGGCACCGGTACGTCGATCACGGCACGTGCCCAGCCGCGCGACAGGTTCGTGGTCTGCACGATCTGGCCGTTCGGGGTGATCACGACCTCACCGGCCGGGGTGCGGACGGTGGTGGTGCGCAGGCTGACCTCCTCGACGGTGCCGATCACCGGGGCGCCGATGCCGGTCACCGCGATCCGGACCAGGTCGCCGTAGCCGTACTGCCGCTCGGCGAAGAGGAAGAAGCCTGCGAGCAGGTCCTGCACGATCCGCTGGGCACCGAAGCCGAGCGCGACACCGGCCACGGTGGCGGCCGGGACGATGGTGGCCAGGTCGAAGCCGAGGATCTGGATGACACTGATCCCGGCGAGGACGTAGATCAGCACGACGACGACCCAGGACAGCACCTGGGTGAGCGCGTGCTTGCGCTTGGCGTCCTCGGAACGCACCAGGTTGTCGCCGCCCGCCTCGACCGCGTCGATCCGCGCGGTGAGGTACTCGGCCCCCCACGTGACGAACCGTGCGAGCAGCACGGAGCCCGTCACCAGCATGACGATCTCGAGCCCCTCGCGCCTGAACCAGAGCGAGAGGTCGGAGAACACCGACGTCTCCAGAAGCACGGTCCCGACTCTACTGGGGGGCGTGTTGCCGAGCGTGATGCGTCGCCGATTGGCGTGATCGGCGAAAACCGTGTTTGATTACTCCTGTTCGCCTCACGGCAAACAAATGCCCCGGTCGTCTAGCGGCCTAGGACGTCGCCCTCTCACGGCGGTAACGAGAGTTCAAATCTCTTCCGGGGTACAAGCCAACTGGCCCGGATCCCCTGGATCCGGGCCAGTTGTCATTTCACCTGTCCCGTCGCCGCCGCCTGCCTCCCGAGGACTCGCGCCACCCCGGCCACCGTCGTGTCCGATTCCCGCGTGCCTGGCGCCACCCCACGCGTCAGGATGGAGCCATGAGCTCCACCGTCCCCCTCGACCCCGACGCCTGCTACCGGGCCGTGAGCAGCCGCGACCGGCGCTTCGACGGGGTCTTCTGGACGGCCGTGGCGACCACCGGGATCTACTGTCGGCCGTCGTGTCCGGCCCGCACCCCGGCAGCGCGGAACGTGACGTTCCACCCGAGTGCGGCCAGCGCGCAGGCGGCGGGCTACCGCGCCTGCAAGCGGTGCCTGCCCGACGCCACCCCGGGCAGCCCCGACTGGGACCTGCGGGCCGATCTGGCCGGCCGCGCGATGCGGCTGATCGCCGACGGCGTCGTCGATCGGTCCGGGGTGGTCGGGCTGGCCACCCGGCTGGGCTACTCCGAGCGGCAGCTGCACCGTCTCCTGCTCGCCGAGCTCGGTGCCGGACCGCTCGCCCTGGCCCGGGCACGGCGAGCGCAGACCGCCCGCACCCTGATCGAGGCCAGCGACCTGACCTTCACCGAGATCGCCTTCGCCAGCGGCTTCTCCAGCGTCCGGCAGTTCAACGACACCGTACGGGAGGTGTACGCCGCCAGCCCCACCGAGCTGCGCGGCCGCCGTCGCTCGCCCCACGGCGCCCGGGCCGGCACCCTGGCACTGCGGCTGGCGGTACGAACCCCGTTCGCGGGCGCCGACCTGCTCGCGTTCCTGGGGCTGCGCGCCGTGCCCGGGATCGAGGTCGCCACCGCGACCGGCTACGCCCGCACCCTGCGGCTACCGCACTCCTGGGGCACCGTCGAGCTGGACCTGAAGGATCTCGCCGACCGGGCCGACCGGGGCGACCGGGGCGATCCGACCGGTGCCGGGACCGGCTACGTCGCCGCCCGGTTCCGCCTCGACGACCTGCGCGACACCGCAGCCGCCGTCGAGCGCGTACGTCGTCTCCTGGACGCCGACTGCGACCCGGTCGCCGTGGCGTCGGCCCTGGGCTCCGATCCACTGCTCGCCCCGCTCCTGGCCCAGGCACCGGGGCTGCGGGTGCCGGGCCACGTGGACGGCGACGAGCTCGCGATCCGAGGCGTGCTGGGCCAGCAGGTCACCGTGGTCGCGGCCCGCACCCTGGCCGGCCGGCTGGTCGCCGCTCACGGCACCCCGATCGAGACCGGCGTCCCCGGCCTGACCCACCTCTTCCCCGACGCCGCCACGATCGCGGGGCTGGCACCCGAGGAGTTCGCGATGCCGCGGGCACGGGCCCGAGCACTCGGCGAGCTGGCGGCCCGCCTGGCCGACGGTCGGATCGACCTGTCGCGTGGGGCGGCCCGTGACGACGTACGGTCGGCACTGCTGGCCGTGCCCGGGATCGGGCCGTGGACGGCCGACTACGTCGCGATGCGGGCGCTCGGCGACCCGGACGTGTTCCTGCCGACCGATGTCGGGGTGCGGCACGCGCTGCAGCGGCTCAGCGCCCCCGACGCCGACATAGGCTCCGACGCCGCACCACCCGAGCCCGAGACCTGGAAGCCCTGGCGTTCCTACGCCCTCATCCACCTGTGGAGGTCACTGACATGTGGACCGTGATCGACTCCCCGATCGGCGAGCTGCGCCTGGTCGCGGCACGTACCGCCGAGCATCCCGACGGCGCCCTGACGGCGATCGAGTTCTCGCCCTTCCGCAAGCCGGCGCACACCGACGATGCCGCACACATCGACCTCGGCGAGCACGACGACACCGCCGCGGTCCTGGTCGCGGCTGCCCGCCAGCTGGGCGAGTACTTCGCCGGCGAACGCCGGGATTTCGACCTCCCGCTCGCCCCGCACGGCACCGCCTTCCAGCAGGAGGTCTGGGCCGAGCTGCTGCGGATCGGCTGGGGCCAGACCGCCAGCTACGGCGAGGTCGCGCGGCGGCTGGGGCGGACCAACGCCGCGTCCCGTGCCGTCGGTCTGGCCAACGGCCGCAACCCGATCCCGGTGGTGATCCCGTGCCACCGGGTGATCGGGTCGAACGGCTCGCTGACCGGGTACGCCGGCGGGATGGCCCGCAAGCAGGTGCTGCTCGACCTCGAGGCCGATCGCGCCGACGTACTCTTTTGATCCCTCAGCCCAAAGCCAGGGCTCAGGCCCCGGCCTTGGCGGCAGCGGCGACGGCGGTCGCGACCGCCGGGCCCACGCGCGGGTCGAACGGTGCCGGGATGATGTAGTCCTCGGCCAGCTCCTCGCCCACCAGCGAGGCCAGGGCGGTCGCGGCGGCGAGCTTCATCACCTCGGTGATCGCCTTGGCGCGGGCGTCGAAGGTGCCCCGGAAGATGCCCGGGAAGGCCAGCACGTTGTTGATCTGGTTCGGGAAGTCCGACCGTCCGGTGGCCACGACGCGGGCGTACTTGTGCGCGACGTCGGGGTGGATCTCCGGGTTCGGGTTGGCCATCGCGAAGATGATCGCGTCGGCGGCCATCGTGGCCACCAGCTCCTCGGGGACGGTGCCGCCCGAGACGCCGATGTAGACGTCGGCGCCGTCGAGGGCCTCGGCCAGGCCACCGGAGCGACCGTTGCGGTCGGCGGTCATCTCGGCCAACGCCTTCTTCGAGGGCGACTCGCCCGCAGCGATGTCGGCCCGGGTGGAGGCGACGATGCCGGAGCGGTCCAGGACGCAGATGTCACCGATGCCGTACTCGGCCAGGATCTTGGCCACCGCGACACCGGCAGCACCGGCGCCGGAGATCACGACGCGGGTCGTGCCCGGCGTGCGCCCGGTCAGCTTCAGTGCGTTCATCAGCGCGGCCAGGGTGACCACGGCGGTGCCGTGCTGGTCGTCGTGGAAGACCGGGATGTCGAGCAGCTCCTTGAGCCGGTCCTCGATCTCGAAGCAGCGCGGCGCGGAGATGTCCTCGAGGTTGATGCCGCCGAAGCTCGGGGCCATCCGCACGACGGTCTCGATGATCTCCTCGGTGTCGGTCGTGGCCAGGCAGATCGGGATGGCGTCGACGCCACCGAACTCCTTGAACAGCACCGCCTTGCCCTCCATCACCGGCATCGCGGCCGACGGGCCGATGTCACCCAGGCCGAGGACGGCGGTGCCGTCGGTGACGACGGCGACGGTGTTCGACACCCAGGTGTAGCGCTCGACGAGCTCGGGCTCCTCGGCGATCGCGGTGCAGACCCGGGCCACACCCGGGGTGTACGCCATCGAGAGGGCCTCGCGGTCAGCGACGGAGGCGGTCGCGGTGATCGCCATCTTGCCGCCGACATGCAGGTCGAAGACGGGGTCGCCGGCGTACTTGTCGCCGGGGGTGAGCGTGGGCTCGACAGAAGTCATGGTGAGTCCTTGGGGTTCGATTGGAACGGATTCAACGCGCCGCCGCGCAAGCACGTCAATGCGCTTGGCGGAAACGACAAGAATCAGCGTCATTAGTAGGGGAAATGCGCCGATTACTGCGAAGTAGGTCCCGTTGGGCAGAGCCCCGACCCCGAGACGCACGTCCGCCCGGCCTCCTCCGAGACCGGGCGGACGCGACGGTGTCGAGACCGGCTCAGCAGAGCTTCGCGAGGCTCTTGACCCCGGCGATCTGGCCCTTCAGCGTGGCGATCTTGGACTTGTTGTGCTTCTTCTTGGCCTTGGCCAGCTTCGCCTGCAGGTCACGCAGCACCTGCGGTGCCCGGGTGCAGACCTGCGGCTTGCCGGCCACCGGCGGGGCCTTGTCCACGCCGACACCGCTGAGCGTGCGCTCGACGGTCGCGAAGAGGTCGGTCTGGTCGGAGAGGCCGACCACGTTGGCGGCACCGGGGCCGTAGCCGGCCACCCGGAGCTGGGTGCCGGTGTGCTGCTGGGAGCCGCCGAGCTGGGCGGTGCCGTAGGCGACCGTCTCGACGGTGTCGTCGGCGGTGAGCAGGTTGTAGGTGCCGGCCAGCGGGATGGTGCTCGGCGAGGCCGGGTTGATGTCCTCGGCGTTGATGATCTGGCTGGTGTGGGCGTGGTCGGCGGTGACGATCACGAGGGTGTCGCCGTGCTTCTTGGCGAAGTCCATGCCGACCTTGACGGCCTCGTCGAGGTCCTTGGTCTCACCGATCTGGCCGCACGGGTTGGCGGCGTGGTCCTGCTTGTCGATCGAGGCGCCCTCGACCTGGAGGAAGAAGCCCTTCGAGTTGTCCAACAGGTCGATGGACTTCTTCGTCATCTCGGCCAGGGTCGGCTGGGTGCCCGGCCAGGTGGTCGCCGAGCCGTCGGGGGCGACGTCGTTGGTCTGGCAGCGGGCGGCCTTCTTGCTGTAGCCGTCAGCGGTCGCCGGGGTGGCCTTGAACCGGGTCTGGAAGTTGCCCGAGGCGAACAGGCCGAGGACCGGCTTGGTCTGGTTGGCGCTGGTGATCTTGTCCAGGTCGGCCTTGGTCTCGGGGATCTGGTAGCCCGCCGCCTTGGCCGCGTCGTACACCGTCTTGCCGTCGGCCTGGGTGGCGTTGAACCAGCCGCGACCGCCGCCCATCACCACGTCGGCGCGGGTCTTGACGATCTGCTCCTCGATCGAGAGCGACTGCTTCGGGCAGTTCACCATGCCCTTGAACTGGGCCTTGCCGTCGACGGTGACGGTCTTCGTCTTGTCGGTGCCGGGCATGTAGCAGCCACGGTCGGCGACGTGGGCGAGCTGGACGGCCGGGGTGGCGTCCTGGACCTCGGCGGTGGTGATGTCGCCGGTCTTGAGGCCGCGGGCCTTGGCCCACTCCAGCATCGTCTGGTGGGTGGTGGTGCCGTCCAGGCCGACGCTGATCGCCCCGTTGTAGGACTTCGTGCCGGTCCCCAGCCGGTGCCCGAGGCAGCGGAGTCGGTGACGTAGTCCGGCTTGCCGGTGTCGTCGGCGTCGGTCAGTGGGTCGTCGCCCTTGTGCAGTGCGTACGTCGTGTACTGACCGGTCAGCGGGAGGCTGTCCAGACCGTTCAGCGTGCCCGAGGCCCCGACCAGGTAGTTGCGCGCGACGGTGATCTCGGAGTCACCCATCCCGTCGCCGATGAAGAGCAGGACGTTCTTCGCCTTGCCGTACTTGATCTGGGAGGCGACCGCAGCGGTCTGGTCGCCGTGGTGGCGGGTGGCCCCGCCGGGCTGGCTGAGTCCGCCGGCGGCGTACACCGCGCCGGTTCCTGCCACCGCCAGGGCAGCGACGCCGGCACACACGCGCGTGAGGCGCGCCCGAGCTGAGATGCGAGACATCGTGACTTCTCTCGTCCGAAGCCCGGGCCGCTCCCGGGCCGTTCTGCCCGAACCTAAGAAGACGATGAGAACGCCCCGCCACCCAGCAGGCGAACAGCACGTAAACGATGCCGCCGCGACCTCCAGTTCGGACGAACTTCGTTTACTTGGTGTCAGAACTGCCACAATGGCAACGGTCGATCCCACTTCCCCCGATTCTCACGAGGCCGACGTGCACGAGTTTGTCGCCCAAGATCACGACGCGATGACCGAGGTCGCGGACTGGATCGCGGCGCGTCTCACCGGACCGCCCCCGGTGCCCAGACCCCGCTCCGGCCGCAGCGATGTCCTCCCCCACCTGACATCGAGCGGTATCGGAGCCCACGACGCCTGGCGGACGCTGCGTGACACCGTCCTGCCCACCGCCTTCCCGACCGACCATCCGCGCTACCTCGCGTTCGTCGGCGGTGCCCCGACCCCGGTCTCGGTGCTCGCCGACGCCGCGCTGTCGGCCGCGGCCGTCTACGGCGGCAGCGAGCTGGAGGCCGGTGCCGTGGTCGGCGCCGAGGACGAGGCGATCGGCTGGCTCCGCGACGTGGTCGGCTACCCCGCACAGGCCCACGGCGCGTTCACCAGTGGCGGCTCGACGGCCAACCTGAGCGCCCTGGTCGCCGCCCGGCACGGGCGCACCAACGCGGCCGGCCGTGCCCCCGAGATCGTGGTCGCGGCCGCCTCCGCGCACGCCTCGGTGCGGGCCGCCGCGGAGATCATGGGCTGCCAGGTCGTGCTGGCCGGGACCGTCGACACCGCACTGGAGGCCTCCGACCTGCGCCCCGTGCTGGACCAGCTCGATCCGGCCAACGTGGTCGCGGTGGTGACCAGTGCCGGCGCCACCAACACCGGTGCGGTCGACGAGCTCGACGCGATCGCCGACCTCTGTGCCGAGCGTGGCCTGTGGCTCCACGTCGACGCGGCGTACGGCGGCGCCGCACTGCTCGCGGCCTCGCACCGGCCCCTCTTCGCCGGCATCGAACGCTCCAGCTCGGTCACGATCGACCCGCACAAGTGGCTCTTCACCCCGATCGACTGCGCCGCGGTGCTCTACCGCGAGCCGGCTCGGGCGCGGGCCGCGCACCGCCAGCACGCGCACTACCTCGATGCGGTCAACGACGACGAGGCCAGCAACCCGTCGGACTACACGATCCATCTCACCCGGCGGGCCCGCGGGCTGCCGCTGTGGGTCTCGCTGCTGGCCTACGGCACCGACGCCTACGTCGACGCCGTGGAGCGCTGCCTGGCCTGTGCCGGCTACGCGGCCAAGCAGATCGAGGCCCACCCGGTGCTGGAGATCGTCACCGACCCGCAGCTCTCGGTGGTGCTCTTCCGGCGGCTGGGCTGGAGCGCCGAGGACTACGCCCGCTGGTCGGAGGCGGCCCGGCTCAGCGGCCTGGGGCTGGTGACGCCGACCCGGCATGCGGGTGAGACAGTTCTTCGGCTGTGCTTCGTCAATCCCACCACCACCGAGGCCGACGTCGACCTGGTGCTGGCGAGCCTGACGGAGCCGGCCCGATGAGCCCCGCGAGTCCTGTGAGCCCGATGAGCCAGCCGACGACGCCCACGCCGCCCGGGTTGCGGGGCCGGACCGCCACCGTCCACCGACTGCTGGCGAAGCTGAGCTGGATCGTCCTGGTCGGGGGCCTGGTCACCAACCAGATCGCCGAGCGGGCGTCGTACCGCACCGGGCAGACGATCCTGCTGGTGACGCTCGCTGCCTTCTTCCCGCTGCTGATCTGTCGACTGCTGCTGGCGGCGCGGCTGTTCCGCTCCCGGCGGGTGCCGCTGCTGCTGCTGGCCGGTGCGGTCGGGCTGTGGTCGATGGGGTCGATGGTGGTCAACGCCGCCAGCCTGGACGAGCAGCGTGACTTCCCCGCGCCGGGTGAGTGGTTCTTCCTCAGCTCCTATCTGGGCCTGGTCGGGTTCCTGATCTTCGACGCCGGCTGGAAGCGGCTGCGGCCCTCGCGCTCCTGGCTCGACGCTGCGGTGATCTGCGGCGCCTCGTTCTGCCTGGCGGCGCTGCTGCTGGTGCTCCCGGTCCGGCTCGCCTCCGGGGAGGAGGGGCTGCCGCTGCTGCTGGCGGTGATGTACCCGCTGGTCGACCTCCTGCTGGCCCTGGTCGTGCTGGGCCAGGCGCTGCTGCGGATCCGCACCGACCTGCGCACCACCGTGATGCTCGGGATCGGGTTCGCCGTGCTGGCGTGCGCCGACTCCACGTTCGCGTTGACCGTGACGGCGCCGACGTACCACTTCGGCACTGTCAGCATCGCGCTGTGGGGCGGTGCCTGGGCCCTGCTGGTCAGCGCCGCCTGCCAGCCCACCCATCCACGGGTGCGCACGATGCCACGCAGTGCCGGCAGCCAGCCGCTGGTCGGGGCCGGGCTGGTCGCCCTGGCGGTGCTCACCCTGCCGACCGACGAGACCCTGACCTACTACACGGTGCCGCCGGCGGTGCTGACCATGCTCGCGGTCGGCTACCGGATGGTGCTGGCGCTGCGCGACGCGAACCATGCCACCGAGGCGCTGGCGCTGTCCCAGACCGACGACCTGACCAAGCTGCCGAACCGGCGCGCGGTGCGGGCCCGACTCCAGGAGTCGCTGCACGGTGGCCGCCCGCTGGCCCTGATGCTGCTCGACCTGGACGGCTTCAAGGAGATCAACGACGCCCTGGGCCACCACGCCGGCGACATCGTGCTGACCCTGGTCTCCGAGCGGATGCAGTTCACCCTGGAGAACGACGTGATGGTCGCCCGGCTCGGCGGCGACGAGTTCGCGATCCTGGTGGAGAGCCGGGACAAGATCGAGCTGGTCGAGACCGCCCACCAGCTGCTCAAGGTGATCGCCGACCCGATCGTGGTCGACGGCATCGAGATCTCGGTGTCGGGCTCGATCGGGATCACCGCCGTCGAGGCCGACGACGCCGAGCTGGACAGCGGCGAGGTGCTGCGTCGAGCCGACGTGGCGATGTACCAGGCGAAGAGCTCCCGCTCGGGTGCGGCGCTGTACGACGCCCACCTGGACGAGTTCTCCCGCTCTCGGCTCGAGCTCGCCGAGGACCTGCGCAAGGGGCTGACCGAGGGCCAGATCGAGGTCTGGTACCAGCCCCAGGTCGACGTCCACACCATGACGCCGTACGCGTTCGAGGCGCTGGTGCGCTGGCGTCACCCCAGTCACGGCCTGCTCAGCCCGATCGCGTTCCTGCCCACCGCCCGCCGGGTGGGGCTGATGGGGCGGCTCTCCGACGTCATCGCGGTGCACGCGATCAGCGACCTGACCTGGCTCACCGAGCAGGGTCTCGACCTGCGGCTCGCCCTCAACTGCGCCCCGCCGGAGCTGCTCAGCCATGCGTTCCTGCCCCGCCTCTACGCGACCCTGGAGGAGTGGCAGGTCGACGCGGACCGGCTCATCCTGGAGGTCACCGAGGACTCGTTCCTGGCCGACCCGCAGCGCGCCCGCGACATCCTGCTCGACGCCCGCCGCCGGGGCCTGCAGATCTCGATCGACGACTACGGCACCGGCTTCTCCTCCCTGACCCACCTGCGGAACCTGCCGGTCCAGGAGCTCAAGATCGACAGGTCGCTGGTGCGCGACATCGCCACCGAGGAACGCAGCCGCAAGATCGTCGCCTCGACGATCCAGCTCGCCCACGCCCTCGACATGCGCACCGTCGCCGAGGGCGTCGAGGACGCCCACACCATGAACGTCCTGATCGACCTCGGCATCGACTGCCTCCAGGGCTACCACCTGGCCCGGCCGATGCCGGCCACCGAGCTCGCGTCGTGGGTGCGGGCCTGGTCCGTCTCGGCCCCCGCTCCCCGACGCAGCCACGAGTCGTCGCCGGAGTCCCCCTCAGAGTCCCCCTCGGAGTCCCCCTCAGAGCGAAGGAGAGAACGTTGACCACTGCACCCTTGAGGTTCGTGCTGAACCCGGTCGGAGCCGAGCTGGAGGCAGCCTTGGCGTGCGAGGCCGAGGTCTTCTTCACCTTCTACGGCAACACCGACGAGGAGCTGGAGGCCGAATACGGCCCGTACGCCGACCAGACCGGGTTCATGACGGTGCTGGACGAGTCCGGCGAGGCCCTGGCCACCACCCGCTTCATCACGCCCGGCCCGGCGGGGCTCAAGACCCTCAACGACGTCGGCCGGGAGCCGTGGCAGGTCGACGGGGAGCGGTCGGCCCGGGCGGCGGGGGTCGATCCCGAGCGCACCTGGGACGTCGGCACCATCGCCGTACGGCGGTCGCGGGGGAACACCGCGTTGTGCTCGGCAGCGCTGTACCACGGCATCGTCACCGCGGCGCAGGCCAACGGCGCCGACTTCATCGTGATGATCATGGACGAGCGGCCGCGCCGCCTGCTCTCGGCGGCCGGGCTCCAGCCGAACGTGCTGCCCGGCACCGGCGAAGGCGAGTACCTCGGCTCGGAGCGGAGCATCCCACTGTGGGCGAACCTGCACCGGATGTTCGACCAGCAGCGCCGGATGAACCCCGACGCCTACCGGCTGATCTACCAGGCGATCGGCCTGGACGGGATCGCGCTGCCGACCGACTGGACCTTCCGTCCGGCCCAGCTGCCGTCGGTGTCGCGGTAGTCATGGCGACCTCGCCGGAGCCGGTGCCGTTCGAGCCGTACGCCGACGGCGTGTTCCTGCACGGCACCAAGGCCGATCTGGCCCCGGGGGACGAGCTGGTCGCGGGCCGGGAGTCGAACTTCGAGGCGGGCCGGAGGATGAACTACATCTACTTCACCGCCACCCTGGACGCGGCGACGTGGGGCGCCGAGCTGGCCGTCGGCGAGGGACCCGGACGGATCTACCGGGTGGAGCCGACCGGGGAGTACGAGGACGACCCGAACGTCACCGACAAGAAGTTTCAGGGCAACCCGACGCTGTCCTATCGGAGCCGGCAGCCGCTGCGGGTCCTCGGCGAGCTGACCGGGTGGACCGGCCATGCCCCGGAGAAGATCGCCGCGATGCGCGGCGGGCTGGCCGGGCTGCGGGAGCGGGGCCAGGCGGTCATCGAGGACTGAGCGACGGCCGCTGGGCTCGGTGCCGTTCGTGCGCGGCCCGAGCCCAGGGCGGCTCAGGCGTCGAGCTCGGCCAGGGTGTCGCTCACCCAGTCCGCGATGAACGCGTTGATGTGCGGCATGTGGTCGAGGCCGACGTGCTCGGCCGCGCCCTCCTCCACGGTGAAGATCCGCAGCTCACGCTTCGGGCTGTTGACCGCCTGGTCGTAGGACTGGTGGGCGTAGTCCACGGAGATCTGCCGGTCGTTGGCGCCGTGGGCGATCAGGAACGGCACCGTGATCTTCTCGACCACGCCGTTGAGGTTGACCCCCTCGGCGTACTCGATGAAGGAGTCGACGTCGTCGAAGCCCCACACCCACAGGACGTGCTCCCAGTAGTGCGGCACCGGGTTCTCGCCCTCGCGCTGCTGCCGCTTCTTCTGCACCTCGCCCCAGTTGTGGTTCGCGCCCCAGACCGCGATGAAGGCGATCCGCTTCTCGAACGCCGCCGCGCGCGGCACGTAGTAGCCGCCCAGTGACCATCCGGCCAGGCCGATCTTGGCGTGGTCGACGTCGGAGCGGGTCTCGAGCCAGTCGATCTGGGCGCTCGCCCACTCCTCGGACTCGATCTGGGAGGTCAGGCCACCGAACCGCAGGGCCTCACCGGAGCCGGGGTTGTCGATCATCAGCACCGAGACACCGCGCTGGCGCATCTCCTGGGCCCACCCCGAGGTGTACATGTGCTCCTTGGTGGAGTCCAGGCCGTTCCACATGATCACGCACGGCACCGGCTCGCCGTCGGTCGAGGCGTTGGAGAAGTACGCCGGCAGCGTCGTGTCCTTGTAGGGGATCGCGACCCGGCTGGTGGCCGGGTCGGCGATCTCGAAGACCTTCTCGAAGGCGTCGAGCGCCTGCTGGTAGAACTCGCGTCGGGCCGGGTCGGAGTTGGACAGCATCCGCTCGGCCTGGCAGACGTAGAGCGCCGAGCGGTACCACTCCGCACCGGCGGTGCGCAGGTGGCCGGCGGCCTCGGAGGCACGCGCCTGGTCGGCGAGCTGGTCGGCGACGGCCTTCCACGAGGCCATGAAGAGCTTGGAACCCGAGTCGACGTCGGCGGCCTCCTGGGCCGGCCGGCAAGCCCGATCGACCTCGTCGATCAGACCACCGTTGTTGAGCGTCGCGTTGACGCCCAGGTTCCAGACGTACTTGGGACCGGAGAAGTACTCGAACATGTCCGCCACTGTGCCGTGGGTCACGTGGTCGGGGAACGGGGCACGTGATGATGGGTGGTATCCGCCTCGGGCACCCGAGCGGGCCGGTCCCGGCGTCGAGCGGGACGCACGTCCCGGGACGGTCCGGGATGCGGTTTCGGCGCCGTTAATTCTCACCGCTGGTCAGGGCCCGAGCCCCGACTTCGTCCTATCTTGCAGACTGTGCCAGAAAGAGTTGTACGGATCGCGAGCGACATCTCGGGCCTGACCCGGGAGAAGCTGGGCAGCGTGGCCGGGGTCGCCACCGCCACCCGGATGCTCGCCATCAACGCCTCCATCGAGGCGGCCCACGCCGGCCCCAGCGGGGCCGGCTTCGGTGTCGTGGCCAAGGAGATCAGGGCCGTCGCCGACGAGGTCGCCGCCCTCTCCGCGCAGCTCGACACCGAAATGGCGCCTCTCGTCGACGAACTCAAGAAGCTCGGCGACCTGCTGGTGATGCAGGTGCGCGGCACCCGGCTCTCCGACCTGGCCCTGCACGTGATCGAGCTGATCGACCGCAACCTCTACGAGCGCTCCTGCGACGTCCGCTGGTGGGCCACCGACGCGGCGGTGGTCGAGGCCTGTGCCGATCCCTCCCCTGAGCGGGTGGCACACGCCTGCGACCGGCTGGGCGTGATCCTGTCGTCGTACACGGTCTATCTGGACCTGTGGATCGCCGACGCCGACGGGCGGGTGGTCGCCCACGGCCGCCCCGACCGCTACGGCGGCGTGATCGGTCGCGACGTCTCCGGCGAGGAGTGGTTCACCCAGGCGCTCCAGACCCGGAACGGCGGGGAGTTCGCCGTCGTGGACGTCGCCCGCGTCCCGGCGCTGGGCGATGCCACCGTGGCGACGTACTCGACCGCCGTCCGCGCCGGTGCCGACGCGAACGGCGAGGTGATCGGCGCGCTCGGGATCTTCTTCGACTTCGCGCCCCAGGCGCACGCCATCGTCACCGGCGCCCACCTCGACCCCGAGGAGCGCTCTCGCACCCGGGTCCTCCTGGTGGACCGGCGGGGCACCGTCCTGGCCGCCTCCGACGACCGCGGCCAGCTCACGGAGCGGATCGACCTGGCACGCGGTGCCGGGGACAGGGCGGGCGTCTACCGGCTCGAGGACGGCACGATGGTCGGCTTCTCCCTGACCCCGGGCTACGAGACCTACGAGGGACTGGGGTGGTACGGCGTGATCACCCAGACTCCCCCTGCCTTCGACGAACGGTGACCTAGCCGCGCCGGACCGTCCCGGCGAGCGTTCCCAGACCCTCGACCACCATCGTCACCTCGTCGCCGGGCTCCAGCGGTGGCGGCACCATCTCCCCCGCCCGGCCCCAGAGCTCGGCGAGGCAGCCGCCGCCCCCGGTGGTGCCCGAGGCGAGCAGGTCGCCGGGCACCACCAGCGAGTCGCGGGAGGCGTAGGCGATCATCTGCGGGAAGGTCCAGCCCATGTTCGAGAGCAGGTCGCCGCCGACACGGTGGCCGTTGACGGAGACCGAGCACTCCAGCGAGAGGAACCCGTCGGCGTCGACGTACCCGGCGACCTCGTCGGCGGTGACGATCCAGGGCCCGATCGAGGTGGCGAAGTCCTTGCCCTTGGCCGGGCCCAGCCCGACCTGCATCTCGCGGGACTGGAGGTCGCGGGCCGACCAGTCGTTGACGATCGTGTAGCCGAAGATCGCCGCCTCGGCCTCGGCCACCGAGAGCGAGGAGCCGCCCGCACCGAGCACGACACCGACCTCGAGCTCGAAGTCGAGCCGCTGCGAGGACGCCGGCCGCGGCACCTCAACCCCGGGTCCGTAGAGCGCGTGCGGGTTGGTGAAGTAGAACGTCGGAGCGTCGTACCAGGCCTCGGGCACTCCCGGTGACCCCTCGATCGAGCGCCGGACGCCCTCCACGTGCGACTCGAAGGTGACGAAGTCACGGATCGCGGCGGGACGGTACGGCAGCTCCAGCCGTACGTCGGCCACCGGCACGCCCCGCCCGGTCTGCCCGGTCCCACCGGCCAGGGCCGCCGCCCCGCGCTCCAGGGCCGCAGGCAGCCCGGAGCGGATCAGGGTGTCGAGGTCGACGTCAGGGATCTCGTGGGCCAGGCCGGAGGCGGGGTCAAGGACCGCCGCGACGGTGCGGCCGGCGTGGGTGAGGGTGGCGAGACGCATGGTGTTCCTTTCACGCGCCGGACCCCGGCCCGTCACAGGGACGGACCGGGGTCGGGCAGGAGACCGTGGGGACGGTCATGGGGTGGGGCTCACTTCACGACCTTGATCGTGACGGTCGAGCTGGACGAACCGGCGACGGAGCCGTTGCCGGTGTAGACGGCACGGAGCTTGACCGCGCCGGCCTTGGTGAACCGCGGCAGGGTCACGGTGACCTTGCCGGCCGAGCTGGTGATCAGGGTGCCGGTGGCGATGACCTTGGATCCCTTGAGGATCTGGACCGTGCCGGTGGCCTTGACCTTGGCCGAGACGGTCACGGTGACCTTGGCCCGGGTGCCCTTGCGGACCTTCGCGGCAGCCTTGAGGGCGGTGGCGGAGGCGGCCTTGGCGACCGTGTAGGTGGTGCTGGCCGAGGTGCCGGCGACAGCGCTGCTGCCGGCGTAGGTGACCTTCACGGTGTGACGACCCGCGGCGATCGAGGCGGGCAGCGCGACCGTGGCCGCACCTGAGGCGTTCAGGGTGGCGGTGCCGGCGGAGGCACCGTCGACCGTGACCGCGACCGAGCCGACAGCGGCCTCGCCGTCGGCGTCGACGACCTTGACCTTCGCCACGCCGGCGGTGCCGGCGGTGGTGTTGGCGACCGAGACGGTGGCCTTCGAGGCGATCGCACCGTCGGCGACGCTGACCACGATCGGGGCCGAGGCGGTGCCGGTGATGGTCTGGCCGGCCAGCTGGGCCGGCGTGTAGGTCATCGAGCCCTGAGTGATGGTGACGGCCTTGCCGCCGACGCCGCGCAGGGTCGAGGTGGCGTCGACCGACAGGCTGGTCAGGTACGACGTCCCGGTGACGGTCCAGGTCGAGCCCTTGGTCAGGGACGCGATCACACCGGCGTTGACCGGCGCCTGGACGGTGTTGGTGACCATCCCGATGCGGTCGTAGTTGGCCTCGTTGACGGTGCCGGCGTGGACGGCCTTGGTGGAGCTGATCCGGCCCTTGACGGTGCTGTCGTTCAGGGTGACGACCAGGTTCTTCGCGGTGGTGACACCGTTGAAGAAGTCACCCTTGACCGAGGTTCCGGTCAGGTTGGCGTTGGTCCGGGCGGTGAGCGAGGCGTTGGCCAGGGAGGCGTCCGAGGCGGTCTGGGTGACCGACGTCGGGTCGTTGTAGGTGGCCGGCGGGAACGGGCCCGGGTCGTCCTGGTTCATCACCTGGACGACGACGCCGTTGTCGGTCGTCAGGGACGGGGCCTCGGCGGCGGTGCCGGTGACGTTGTACGTCGTGGTGCCGGTCTCCGACTTGTCCTCGAAGATCGCGTTGCCGGTGTGGACCACGGTGCCGCCGTCGACGTTGACGGTGTTGTCACCGGCCCAGGTCATGAAGCCGATCCGCTGGGAGGTCAGCTTCGGGCTGCGCTCCTTGAGGGCGGAGAGCTCGGCGGCGGTGAGGCCGAGCTTGCTGGTGGTGTTGACCCGGGCGACGTCGGTGGCGGTGGAGTCGCCGAAGTGGATCACGTTGGAGCCGTTGGCCGAGATGGACAGGTAGCTGACCACGTCGAAGTCGGTGCCGAGGTACTCGCCGGTGGCGCTGCCGATGGCGTACGTGCCGTAGCCCGACTTCGTCGTGGCGACGTGGGAGTTGATCGCGTTGAGCTCCACGCCGGAGCCCTTGTCGGTCGACAGCGCGCCCCAGTCGGCGGCGGTGATGCTGGTGTTGACGTAGGACGCCTTGGAGTCGTCGCCCATCAGCAGGGTGGCGCGGTTGGTTCCGGCCTGACCGAGCATCCAGGGCGAGGCGATCATGGTGTCGAAGTCGACGTTGGCGACGTAGTCGCTGGGCAGCGTGCCGCCGGCGACGTCGATCGTGGAGTTCTTCACCACGACGTTGGCGCCGGAGTCGGAGACGACACCGGTGCGCACCACGCCCTTGTTGGTGATCTTGGCGCCGTCGAGGGTGACGTTGGCCTTGTTCTCACCGACCACGGCGGCACCGTCGCCGACGAAGTCGTCGCGGCCGTTGCCGGTCAGACTGATGGTGGGCTGGTTGAGGGCGTAGGTGGCACCGTCGACCCAGACGCCGTTGAACGTCGAGCCGGTGGAGGTGACGGCGAACTTGTTCGCCTTGGTCGCTCCGGGGGTGCCGCCCAGCCAGCTGGCGGCGACCGAGCGCGAGTCGTCGACACCGTTCGCGTCGACGTACAGGGCCTGCCGGATCGGGAAGTTGATCTTCGAGCTGGCCTTGGTGTGCTGCGTGGTGACGCTCAGCACGACCCCGCCGTCGCCGCTGCCGACGTACGTGCCCGCCTGAAGCGTCCCGGCGATGTCGTTGATGCTCGACCAAGACTGGCCCTGCTCGACACCGTCGACGGTCAGGGTGACGTCGTAGCCCGCGGGGGCCTGGATCGCACCGCCGGAGGCGACCACGAGCTTGTCGAGGGTGGTCCGCGCCGAGACCGTGCAGGTCTCGCCGCTGGCGACGGTGAGCACACCGGCCGTGACGGTGCCACTGCCGGTGCAGCTGACCCTCGTCGTCGCGGCGGTGGCGCCGGCGACGGGCAGAACGCCCAGAGCGAGCCCGCCGAGTGCGCCGGCGACGGCCACGCGGGCGGTCGTCGACCAACGGATCGAGGTCCGGGTCCCTCCGAGAGGGGACCTGAGGGGGGAGAGAGGCATTGCGTGTGGCTCCTATCGATCGGTGCGGGCTGACCCGCTGCTACCGAACGACAGCCAAACGCCCGGCGAACTGTGACGGAAGTCACTCATCGGCATGGCTCCCATGCTCCGATTCGATGGGTACGCCGACCTCGGCCCCGATCTGGACGAGCAGGGCGCGCAGCCACCGATGCCCCGGGTCGTGGTCGCGGCGGGCGTGCCACCACAGCGCCTCGCGGAGCCGGACGGTGCCGAACGGCGGCGCCACCGTCGCCAGCCCGGCCAGGCCCGCGGTGGCGCGGGCCAGCCGTCCGGGCATGATCGCGACCAGCTCGGTGCCGCGCACCAGGAACGGCAGCGGCAGCCACCCGCGGGTGGTCACCCCGGCACCGTGCTCCAGGCCGAGCTCGGAGAGCTGCCGGTCGGCGGGGTTGAGGTGGTCGACGCCGAGCTCGGCCCGCGCCCAGGTCACCCGGGCGAGCTGGTCGACCTCGAGCCGGCCGTGGCGCAGCGCCCGGTGGCCGGGGTCCAGCACCAGCACGAAGTGGTCCTCGAAGAGGTCCACCGACTCGGCCTCCAGGCCGAGCCCGCGCGGGGCGATGAAGGCGTCGGCGTCCTGGAGCCCCTGCGGCCGGGCGATCAGGTCGGGCGGCAGCGGACGCCACTCGACCGCCACCCCGGGGGCCTCGTCGCGGAGCCGGCGGCGCAGCTCGGGGCCGAGCACGACCATCGCGTAGTCGGAGGCGCCGATCACGAACCGGCGCCGGCTCTGGGTCGGCCGGAAACGCTTCCCGAGGCCGAAGGCCTGCTCGATCATCGGCATGGTGTGCTGCACCTGCGGCAGCAGGGTGCGGGCCAACGGGGTGAGCTCCAGGTCGCGCCCGACCTTGATCAGCAGCTCGTCGCCGAACCGGCGGCGCAGCTTGCGCAGCGCGGCGCTCATCGCCGGCTGGCTCATCCCGATCCGCTCCCCCGCCCGGGTCACGTTGCCCTCCTCCAGCAGGGCCTGGAGGGCCACCAGCAGGTTGAGGTCGGTGCCCGCCAGACTCATCGGAACTCCTCAGCAGAACCCGTAGCGCGCAGGCCCCACGACGGCCTACGGTCTGCGCTGTGGCTGTAGACCTGCGCCGGATCGACCTCAACCTCCTGGTGGCCCTGGAGGCGGTCCTCGACGAGCAGAACCTCACCCGGGCGGCCGAGCGGATCGGCACCACGCAGCCCGCGATGAGCAGCACCCTGACCCGGTTGCGCCGGGTCACCGGGGACGAGCTGCTGATCCGGGTGGGTCGCGGCTTCGTGCTCTCGCCGGTCGCCGAGGAGCTGCTGCCCCTGGTGCACGAGGCCGTCGCGCAGGTACGCCGCACCCTGGAGGCCTCGCGCGCCTTCGACCCCGCCACGAGCACCCGACGGTTCCGGATCTCGACGTCGGACTATGCGATGTTCGTGATCGGTGCCGCCCTGGAGCAGCGGCTGACGGCGCTGGCACCGGGGGTCGAGGTCGACTTCGACACCATCCCCAGCGACGACCTGGGCCATCACCTGATGCGCCGCGACCTGATCATCGGCGGGGCGCGCCGCGGCATCCCCGGTCAGCGGATGACGGTCTTCCGCGACGAGTTCGTCTGCGTCGTGAGCGAGCACGGTCCGGTCACCTCCGAGAAGCTCTCCCTGCAGGAGATGGGCGATCTGCCCTACCTGTCGGCGTCGTTCGGCAGTGGCGTGCTCACCCCCGCCGACGACGCCCTGGCGATGGCGGGGGTGACGCCGCAGCGCCGGGTGCAGGCACCGGGCCTGCTGGCGATCCCGTTCCTGCTGTCCGGGACCGACCTGTTCGCCTTCGTCCCGGCCCGGATCGCCCAGCAGATGGGCCCCGAGCTGGGACTGCGTACGGTCACCACGCCCCTGCAGATGGCGCCGCTGGTCGAGGCGGCCCACTGGCACCCCCACACCGCCGACGAGGCCGGACTGGTCTGGCTGCTCGACGTGGTGCGGGAGGTGGGGGTGCAGGTGCGTGGCGAGGCCGCTACGGCGTGACCGGAGCGGCCGGGGCGCCCGGAGCGCCCGGGCGGGTCGCGTCGGCGATCCGCTTGTGCGTGACGTGGGCCGACATGCCACCGTCGATCACCAGCTCGGCGCCGTTGTAGTACGACGAGTCGTCGGAGACCAGGAAGACGATGGTCGGGGCGATGTCGGCGGGCACACCCTGGCGGCCGAGCGGGATCTCCGCCAGTGCCGCCTCGCTGAACGCCGGTGAGGCGTTGGCCATCATCGGGGTGTCGACCAGCCCTGGCATCACGGCGTTGACCCTGATCCCGCGGGTGGTGCCCAGCTCCAGGGAGGCCGAGCGGGTCAGGCCTCGCAGCGCCCACTTGCTCGACGTGTACGCCGACGCGGCATGGCCCGAGATGCCGGCGATGGAACAGATGTTCACGATCGAGGATCCGGCCGGCATCAGCGGCACCAGTGCCTGGATGCCGAGCATCGGACCGGTGACGTTGATCGCGAAGACCGTGTTCCACGCCTCCAGCGAGATCTCCGGCAGCCGCTCCCGGGCCGCGACGCCGGCGTTGTTCACCAGCGCGTCGACCCGGCCGAACTCGGTCTGGACCCAGTCGGCCAGCTCGGTCCAGCCCGCGGCGTCGGTGACGTCGAGGTGACGCTGGACGATCCGTCCGGCCAGCCCCGCGGGCACCGCCTCGAACTCGAGCACGTCGGTGGCGATCACGGTGGCACCCTCGGCCGCCAGGGCGACGGCCTCGGCCGCACCCTGGCCCCGGGCAGCGCCCGTGACGACCACGATCTTGTCCTGCACGCGCATCGGCGTACCCCCTCGTCTGCCCGCGCTCAGACCGGCGGAGCGACGAAGAGACCGCGGTCGACGTCGTTGAACGACGCCTGCGCGATGATCTCGCTCATCGGGTCGGCGGTGCCCCACACGTCCTGCGTCATCGGGTCGTCGACGTCGTAGATGCTCGGGTGCCACTCGTCGGTGGTGAGCCGCTGCAGCTCGGTGGTCATCTCCATCGTGTTCCCCGACGGGTCGAGGAAGTAGGTGAAGGTGTTGTTGCCGGCGTTGTGCCGGCCCGGGCCCCAGATCTTGCGGATCCCGGCGCGCATCACCCGACCGGTTCCGCGCATGTACTCGTCCAGACCACGCATCTCGAAGGAGACGTGGTGCACCGAGGCGTGCGGGCCGCGGGCGATCGCCAGGGAGTGGTGCCAGTCATTGCAGCGCATGAAGTGCATCAGCTCGCCCATGTGCTCGCTGGCCAGGGTGTCGGTGAGCTTGAAGCCGAGCGCCGTGGCGTAGAAGTCGCGGGTGCGGCCCGGGTCCTCGGAGTTGATCACCGCGTGCGAGATCCGGACCGGGATGGCCTCGCCCTCCTCGATCTCGCGGTAGGACTTGGTCTCCACGTCGGAGCTGATCTCGACGGTGCGGCCGTCGATGTCGAAGAACCGGAAGCCGTAGCCGCCACCGGCGGTCTGCAGCGTGCCGGGCTCGCTGATCAGCTGGACGCCCTCGGTGCCGAGCTTGGCGGCGAGGGCGTCGACCGCCTCGGCCGAAGCCGCGCCGAAGGCGATCAGGTCGAGGCGCTTCTCGGCGGCCTTGCGCAGCCGGACCGAGTACTGCTCCGGGGAGCCGGCGGTGCCCAGGTAGGACAGGTCGCCGTCGGTGCCGATCTCGTCGAGGCCCCACAGGTCGAGGTAGAACTCGCGCTGGGTGTCGTAGTCGGGCACCGCCAGGTCGACGTGGCGCAGGTGGGTGATGCCGTGCTCGTTGAGGTGACTCATGGTGTTTCTCCTGTCGCGGGGCGGTGCTCAGCCGAGGACCGACGCGCCGCCGTCGATGATGATGTTGGTGCCGCTGATCCACGACGACTCGTCGCTGGCCAGGAAGATCGCGGCGTTGACGATGTCGTCGGGCTGTCCGTGGCGCCCCAGCGGGATGCGGTCCAGGACGACGTCCTTCATCCGCTGCGGCGGGTCGGCCAGCAGCGGTGCGGTGTTCGGGGTCTCGGTCATGCCGGGGCTGATCGTGTTGGCGCGGATGCCGTGCGGGCCGCCCTCGACGACGAGCTGGAGGGTGAGGGAGATGACCCCGCCCTTGGCGGTGCTGTGTGCGTTCTGGGCCATGAACTCGACGCCGCGGATCGCGGCGATCGAGCCGACGTTGATGATCGAGCCGCCGCCGTGCTCCTTGAGGTGCGGCCACGCGGCCTTGACCGTGTAGAAGACCAGGTCGAGCTCGTTGCGCATGGTGAAGTCCCAGTCCTCGATCGAGAGCTTCTCGATCGGGGCGAACCGCTGGGTGGAGGCGTTGTTGTAGAGCACGTCGATGCCGCCGTACGTCGCCACCGCAGCGTCCACCCAGGCCCGGGCCGCCTCGGCGTCGCCCAGGTCGACCCCGCCCATGACGGTGATCTCGCCGCCCTCGGCGCGGACCAGCGCTTCGGTGGCCGCAGCGCCCTCGGCGTTGAAGTCGCAGCCGACGACGCGGGCGCCCTCGGCGGCGAAGCGGCGGGCCGCGGCCACGCCCATCCCGCCGCCGACGCCGGTGATCAGGGCGATCTTGCCGGCCAGGCGACCGGTGGTGGTGCTCATGCGTGTGCTCCTGCGGGTTCGGGGGTGGTGCGGTCGAGCAGCTCGATCAGGTTGCCCTCGGGGTCGGCCACGTAGGCCATCCGGACCCCGGGCTCGGGCGAGGGACGCGGGCTCATCCGGTCACTGGCACCGAGGCCGATCAGGTGCTCGTAGGTGGCGTCGACGCCGACCACGTCGAGGGCGAAGTGCCCGTAGCCGTGGGTGAGCGCCGCCTCGACCGGGTTGCCGGCCTGGAGACCGCGCACCCCCTCGGGGCGGTGCAGCAGCTCGATCCCCCAGCCGTCGGCCGAGCGCAGCACGGTGCCGGCGAAGTCGACGTGGTCGAGCCGGAACTCGAACTCGACGTGGAGGTCGAACGCGGCGGCGTACCACTCGATCATGGCCGGCAGGTCGGCGACGGTGAGGCCGACGTGGTCGAACCTCAGCGTCGCCATCAGGCCACCACCATCGTGCGGACGTTGGTGAACTCGCGCACACCCTCGGCCGACAGCTCGCGGCCGTAGCCGGACCGGCCGACCCCGCCGAACGGGATCCGCGGGTCGGAGGCGACCATCGCGTTGACGAAGAGCGCACCGGAGCGGATTTGGCGACCCACCTCCAGGGCGTGCTCGGTGGCGCCCCAGACCGAGGCACCGAGGCCGAAGGTGGTGTCGTTGGCGAGCTCGATGGCGTGGGCGTCGTCGCGGGCGCGGGCGATCGCCGCGACCGGGCCGAAGGTCTCCTCGACGAAGGCGGTCATCCCCGGGGTGACGTGGTCGAGCACGGTCGGCTCGATCCAGGAGCCGGGGGCGTCGATCGCGGCACCGCCGGTGACGAGCTGGGCGCCCTCGGCGACCGAGGCCTCGATCTGGCGCAGGATCTGAGCCCGGAGATCGTCGCGCGCCATCGGGCCGATCGTGGTGGCGGGGTCGGTCGGGTCGCCGAGCCGCAGCAGGGCGACGCCTTCGAGGAAGCGGGTGACGAACTCGTCGGCGATCGACTCGTGCACGATGAACCGCTTGGCGCAGACACAGCTCTGGCCGGTGTTGTTGAACCGGGCCTTGACCGCGGTGGTCGCGGCCGCGGCGACGTCGGCGTCGGCCAGCACCACGAACGGGTCGGAGCCGCCGAGCTCGAGCACCGACTTCTTGATCTGGGCGGCGGCGGTCGACGCCAGCGCGGCACCGGCCCGCTCGGAGCCGGTGAGCGTGACCGCGGCGATCCGGTCGTCCTCGACGATCCGGCGCGAGACCTCCGCGACGTCCTCGGCGGCGACCACGACGCTGCGGAACAGCCCGGCGGGGGCGCCGTGCGCGGCCGCGGCATCGGCGAAGAGCTGCTCGATCGCCAGTGCGGAGCCGGTCACGTCGGGACTGTGCTTGAGCAGGGCGGTGTCACCGGCGGCCAGGGCGGCCGAGGCGAACCGGAGCACCTGCCAGAACGGGAAGTTCCACGGCATCACGGCGAAGACGACACCGAGCGGCTCGTACGACAGCCACGAGCGCGAGGCGCCTGAGACGATCTCGTGGTCGGCCAGCCAGCCCGGGGCGAGGTCGGCGACGACCTCGCAGTTCCAGGCGCACTTGTCGACCTCGCCGAGCGCCTCGCAGATCGGCTTGCCCATCTCGGCGGTGATCAGGGCAGCGAACTCCGTACGACGCTCGGTGATCAGCCCACCGACGGTGCGCAGCAGCGCCAGCCGGTCGGCCAGGGGCGTGCGGGACCAGAGCGCGAAGGCCGCATGGGTCTGCGCGATCGCGGCCTCGATGCCGGCCTCGTCGTGGGACGGGTAGGTCGCCAGCACCTCGCCGGTGGCGGGGTTGCGGGTCACCACCGGGGCGGGGGTGGTCATGCAGATTCCTCCTCACGCGTACGACGACGCGCTGGTGCCACCGGCGCGACGCTCTCGCCGGGCGCGGTGACGGTGTTGGTGATGGTGCCGATCCGGGCGATGGACATCTCGACGACGTCGCCGACCTGGAGCGGCGGTGGCAGCAGCGTGCCGGTGCGGCCCCAGGACTCCGCCAGGGACCCCGAAGCGCAGGTGCCCGAGCCGAAGACCTCGCCGGCCTTGACCCACGACGCCCGCGAGGCGTGCGAGACGAGCTGCTCGAAGGACCAGCCCATGTGACCGGAGCGGTCGGCGCCGACTTCGACGCCGTTGACCTTGACGGTCATCTCCAGGTCGAGCACGCCCTCGGGGTCGCGGAACGCCTCCAGCTCGTCGGCGGTGACGATCCACGGACCGATCGTGGTGGCGAAGTCCTTGCCCTTGGAGGGGCCGAGCTTGAGCTTCATCTCCCGGCCCTGGACGTCGCGCGCCGACCAGTCGTTCATGACGCAGTAGCCGCCGATCGCCTCCCGGGCCTGCTCCGGGGTCACGTTGCGCACGTCGCGGCACATCACCGCGGCGATCTCGAGCTCGAAGTCGAAGCGCTGCGTGTCCGGGGGCAGCGCGATGTCGTCGTACGGACCGGTGACGGCGTGCGGTGCCATGAAGAGAAAGACCGGGGCCTCGTACCACTCCGCCGGTGCACCCGGGCCACCGTGACCGCGCTCCATGCCGTCCACATGGGCCTCGAAGGTGAGGAAGTCACGCATCGCGGTGGGGTACACCGGTGGGAGCAGCACGACGTCGGACGCCTGCAGGCCGTCGGACTGAGCCGCCAGGTCGGCCGCCGCCTCGCGCTCGGCGAGCGGGGCGGCCAGCAGGGCGATCATGTCGGTGCCCTCGGCGAACGGGTGCAGCCACCACCGGGAGCGGTCACCGACCACCAGCCCGACGTGCCGGGTGCCGTCGGGCTCGTCGGGACGGCGGAAAGCTGCGAGCCTCATCGGACGGTCAGCCGATCGTCTCGTAGAACGCACGCTCGCGGGTGGCGAGCGCGGGGATGGCCTGGCCCGCGCCGTAGGTCGCGAAGTGCTCCGAGGCCCAGTGCGCCTGCGCGGCGGCCTCGTCGTCGTAGACCTCGAAGAGGCGGAAGATGCTGGGCTCGGCCGGGTCCTGGAACGCCTGGTAGTACTGGTTGCCCTCCTCGGCACGCGAGAGCGGGCCGAGCTTGGTGATGGCGTCGAGGACGACGTCCTCCTGGCCGGGCTGAGCGGTCCAGGTGGCGGTGACGACGTACGGCATGAAGGTTCTCCTGAGGGTGGGGAAAGGGGGGAGGGGGTGGACTTTCACGCTAGGGCGAGAGTCCGCGGCGGCGGAACGCATCAGGTGCGATGCCAGGCATCAGCACGGCACTGCGTACGGAGCTAGTCCTTGCCGCCGAGCTTGCGTCGACCGAGGTACGTCGACAGGCCGACCGCGACCAGCAGGGCGGCGCCGTTGAAGACGTTGGTCGCCCAGCCGGAGGCGCCCATCAGGGTCAGGCCGCTGACCGCGACGGAGACGAAGATGGCGCTGATCACGGTGCCGATCACGTTGAAGAAGCCGGGCGTGATCGCGGTGGCGCCGAGGAAGACGGCGGCCAGGGCCGGGAAGAGCAGCGCTCCCCCGTCGACGGCCGTGGCGCTGCCCTGGCGACCGAGCTGCATGATGCCGGCCGCACCGGCGATCAGGGCCGAGGTGACGAAGGCCGTCCACACGTTGCGGTCCACCGGGACGCCGACCAGGCGGGCGCTGGTGGCGTTGGAGCCGATCGCGTAGAGCGAGCGGCCGTGCGGCGTGTGGCGGAAGTAGTACCAGACACCGGCGGCGACGATCAGCACGACGAAGAAGACCGCCGGCAGGCTGAACCAGCGGGCCGAGCCGAACGAGATCAGGGCGGAGTCGCCGTTGAGCACGAAGGTGCGGCCCTCGCAGTACCAGATCGTGATGCCCGACAGCAGCGTGGACATGCCCAGGGTGGTGACGAACGGGCTCATCTTGAACTTCGTCACGAACAGGCCGTTGAGCAGCCCGATCACGAGCGAGACCAGCAGCGGGATCACGATCGCCAGCCACAGCGGCATGTTCGACTTCATCTGGAGCCCGGCGCACAGCACCGAGGAGAAGACCGCCGTCGACCCCAGCGAGAAGTCGAAGAAGCCGCTGACCAGCGGGAAGAGCGCGGCCAGGGCGAGCAGCAGCACGACCGAGTTGTTGCCCAGCACCACGTTGGCGTTGTTCACCGTGGGGAAGGCGACGTGCGAGGACGGGGCCACCGAGAAGAAGACGATCACGGCGAGCGTGATCACGACCAGGGCGTAGCTCTCCAGGAAGCGGAGCACGTCGCCGGCGGCGAAGCGCTTCGTGGTGGAGCTCGCGGGGGCGAGCGAGGTGTCGGTCATGACGGAGACCCTTCCGTGGTCATCGAGGGGGTGGTGGCGGTCAGGACGAACGCGGAAAGCTCGTCGACACTGACCTCGGCCGCGGCGACCTCGTGCGTGAGGCGGCCCTCGCCCAGGACGAGGATCCGGTCGCACAGGGCGTGCAGCTCGCTGAGGTCGCTGGAGGCGATCAGGACGCAGGCACCGTTGTCGGCGGCCGCCTCCCGGATCACCCCGTAGATGTCGGCGCGCGACATCACGTCGACGCCCTGGGTGGGCTCGTCGAGCAGGATCAGACGCGGGTCGCGCTGCATCCAGCGGGCCAGCACGACCTTCTGCTGGTTGCCGCCCGACATCGAGGAGAAGAGCGCGTCGGGTCCGGCGACCTTGACGCCGAACTTCGCGATCAGTCGCTCGGCGTTGGCCCGCGACTCGCTGCGCCGCATCCAGCCGCGGCGGCGGAGCCGGTCGAGCACGCTCATCGCGATGTTCTCGTCGGTGGTGAGGTCGGCGAAGGCCGCCTCGTGGCCACGGTCCTCGGGAACCAGGGCGACGCCGGCCTCCATCGCCGCGCCGATCGAGCGCGGGGCGTAGGGCTCGCCGCCCAGCAGCATCTGGCCGCGCTCGGGACGACGGTCGCCGAACACCACCGAGAGCAGGGTGGAACGGCCCGATCCGGCCAGACCGGCGATGCCGACGATCTCGCCCTTGTGCACGGTCAGGTCGACGGCGTCGACGGGGCCGGCACCGATGCCGCGCATCTCCAGCACCGGCTCGGTGGTGGCGTGGCTGATCGAGCCGGTCGGGCGCAGCGCGGCGACGGCACGGCCGGCCATGATCGAGATGATCTCGTCCTCGGTCGGGGTGGCGTCGACCAACTCGCCGACGACCTTCCCGTCGCGGAAGACGGTGAAGTCCTGGGCGACCGAGAGCACCTCGGCCATCCGGTGGCTGACGATGATGAAGGTCTGGCCCAGGTCGGCGCGACGGCGGACGTGGCCGAGCAGCTCCTCGGACTCCTTCTTGCCCAGCGATGCGGTCGGCTCGTCGAGTACGACGACGCACTCACCGGACTCGTCGTCCTGGAGCGCCCGGGCGATCGCGACCAGGGTCCGGTCGGCCGGACGCAGCTGGTTGACCGGGGTCTGCGGGGTGCCCTCGATGCCGTAGGCCTCCAGCAGTCGGGCGACCTTGGCCCGCAGGGTGCGCCAGTCGATGCCGCCGGTGCGGGTGCGCGGGTAGCCGGCGTCGAGGCCGAAGTTCTCCTCGATGCTGAGGTCGTCGAAGAGCCCCAGGTCCTGGTGGACGAAGCGGAGGCCGGCGCGCTCGGCGGTGGCCGGCAGGTAGCCGTCGAGGTCGTAGCGCTCGCCGCGGACCTCGAGGTCGCCGGAGTCGGAGGGGTAGACCCCGGCAAGGATCTTGATGGTGGTGCTCTTGCCCGACCCGTTGCCGCCCAGCAGGGCGTGCACGGTGCCGCGGCGGACGGTCAGTGAGGCGTCCTTGAGCACATGGACGGTGCCGAAGCTCTTGTTGAGCCCGGTCAGCCGCAGTGCGACGTCGTCAGCCCCGTGAGGCCGGCCAGCGGCCGAGGAGGTCTCCCCGGCCGCTGCCTGGTGTGATGCGGAGGACACGATCAGGCCTTGCCCCACGAGGTGAGCAGCGCCTTCTTCCAGTCCACGGTGCCGTCGTACGGCCCCGAGGTCGGAAGGTTGTGGGTGGCGTCGACGACCTGGATCTGGTCACCGATCTCGATCGGGTCCTGACCCGCGAGGACGCGGATCGCGGTGTCGATCGAGCCCCACGCGCCCCAGGTCTGGGCCTGGGTGGCGGCGCCCAGCGTGAGGCCGCTCTTGGTGCCGCTGCGGAGCAGGTCCATCACCGAGTTGTCGGTCTGGCCCGCGACCACGATGGTCAGGTTCTTTGCCCCCGAGGACACGATCGCCTGGTAGAGACCCGAGGTGAGCCAGCCACCGACGGGGACCTCGAGGACGTTGACGTCGGGGTTGGCCAGCAGCGCGGTGGTGACCTTCTGGGTGAAGGAGCCGTCAGCGGTCTCGGGGTCGGCGATGTCGATGTTCTTGACGATCGTGGCGCCGAGCTTCTTCGCCTCGGCGTTGAAGCCGTTGGTGATCCACGGACCCCAGGAGTTGGTGGAGGCGGTCAGGGTGATCGCCTTCATCGAGCCGTTGGTCTGGCCGTAGGCCCAGTCGGCACCCAGGGTGCCGAAGCTGCCCCACATCTTCTCCGAGTCGTAGCCGTCCATCCACAGACGCTCCGAGGCCCACAGCTTCGGGGTGCAGTCGTCGGGACCGCCCACACCGACGACGGTGATGCCGGCGGCCTTGGCCTCCTTGAAGGCGGCCTGGGCGGCCATGCAGTCGAAGCCGACCGGGACGATCACGTTGGCGCCGCCGGCGATGGCCTGGCGGATCGCGGCGGAGAAGCCGTCGGGGCTGAGCTTGCCGTCGGCCATGTGGGCCGACCAGCCGGCGGCCTTGGCCGCGTCCATCATCGCCGCGGTCGGGGCCGAGCAGCTGGAGACCGACTCACCGCAGGAGATGACGTAGAAGTTCACGCCCGACTTCGGCGTCACCGCCGGGACGGAGGCGAGGTCGGAGCCGAGGCCCTTGTACGCCGCGTCCAGCGCGGTCTGCGCCTCCGGGCTGATCGTCGAGGCCGACGACGGCGTGCTGCCGCCGGAGGCACCGGACGAGTCCGAGCTGCCGCACCCGACGAGCGCCGAGCCGGTCAGGGCGATGACGGCACCGAACGCCGCGATCTTCCCGATCCGACGGCCGGAGTGCTGGCGGGTGAACTGCTCCGAGCGACTCTCTGCGCTGAGATCCTGGCTCATTTCTGCTCCTTCGTGAACGGACGGCCCTTGCAGCCGCTTCGCATCCGAGATCGTGTGACTGTCGTCACGCCGGGATGCTGTCGCATCCGCTGAAGGGAGGGCAAAGAACCTGTATGGATGCCTGCCATTCGTCTGCACAGGGGTCGACGGCGGCGATGGTTGGCATCACACCGGCATGGGTTCCGCCATCGCGCCCCGACCGCTTACCTGTGAGGCAAGACACACAAGGAGGCCTTATGTCCGAGTCCCGCATCAGCCGGGTCCTCATCGTCGGCGGCGGTATCACCGGCGGCGTTCTCTCACTCGCTCTCGCCCAGCGCGGGGTCGCGGTCGTGCTCGTCGAGCAGCGCGACACCCTGCGCGGCGCCGGTCACGGGATCACCGTGCAGGGCAACGCCCTCAAGGCGTTCGCCTCGGTGGGGGTCTACGACCAGCTCGCGGAGAAGGCCTACCCGTTCAACAAGCTGCGCCTGCGCCAGGCCGACGGCGACCTGATCGTGGAGATCCCCACGCCCCCGATGGGTGGCGCCGACCTGCCCGCGACGATGGGTGCGGTCCGCTCCGACATCGCCGACGTGCTCGCCGACGCGGTGGTCGCGGCGGGTGTCGACGTACGGCTGAGCACGACGATCGACGCCTTCGACGACCACGGCGACGGGGTCACCGTCACCCTCTCCGACGGCACCACCGAGACCGTCGACCTGCTCGTCGGCGCCGACGGGATCCGCTCCAAGGTGCGCTCGATGATGGGCATCACCACCGAGCCGTACCCGGTCGGGATGGGCATCTGGCGCACCGTCGCCCGGCGCACGCCCGGGATGGACTGCTCGGAGATGTACTACGGCGGCCCGAAGTACAAGGCCGGCTACACCCCGATCTCCGACGAGCTCTGCTACGCCTTCCTGCTCGAGGAGAACCTCGACCGGTCGATGGTCGGCGAGGGCCCGCGCGGCCGCGAGTTCAAGGAGCACGGCGCCGGCTACGGCGGCACCTGGGGCGAGGTCCGCGACAGCCTGGCCGACGACGCGATGGTCAACTACCAGTGGATCGAGGCGATCTGCGTCGACGAGCCCTGGTTCCGGGGCCGCACGATCATCATCGGCGACGCCGCGCACGCCTGCCCGCCGCTGATCGCCCAGGGCGCCGCGATGTGCTCCGAGGACGCCGTCATCCTGGCCGAGATGCTGACCTCGGGTGACGAGATCGACGCCGCACTGCCGGCCTTCATGGAGCGCCGCTACCCCCGCGTGAAGATGGTCCTGGACAACTCCCTCAAGCTGGCCGACTGGGAGATCAACCCCGGCACCGACCCCGACGAGAACCCGGGCAAGCTGATGGGCGACACCCTCAACGCACTGGTGGAGCCGGCATGAGCGACCAGCCGACCACCGCCCTGCCGCACTTCGACGGCACCCTCCTGATCGATGGCGACCCCGGCTTCGCCGACGCCGTGGTCGACCGGGTCTTCAACCGCCGCCTGCCCGCCGACCGCCGTCCCGCGGCGGTGCTCAAGGTCGCCTCGGAGGCCGACGTCGTCGCCGGTGTCAGGCTCGCCCGGCAGCGCGGCTGGACGGTCGCGGTCCGCTCCGGCGGTCACTCCTGGGCACAGTGGTCGGTCCGCGCCGACGCGCTGGTGATCGACCTCGGCGCGCTCAAGGAGATCTCCTACGACCCCGCGACGGAGATCGTCTCGGCCTCCCCCGCCGTCCAGGGCGGCTCCGAGCTCGGGCCGTACCTCTCCGAGCGCGGCCGGTTCTTCGTCGGCGGGCACTGCCCCACCGTCGGGATCGGCGGCTTCCTGCTCCAGGGCGGCCAGGGCTGGAACGCCCGCGGCTGGGGCTGGGCCGCGGAGTACGTCGAGGCGATCGACGTGGTCACCGCCGCCGGTGAGCTGGTCCGCGCCGACGCCACCCAGAACTCCGACCTGTACTGGGCCGCCCGCGGTGCCGGGCCGGGCTTCTTCGGCGTGGTCACCCGTTTCCACCTGCGGACCCTGCCCGAGCCGGCGTACCTCGGACACACCGCGCAGGTCTTCACCATCGACGAGTACGACGAGGTGATGACCTGGCTCCAGGGCATCCACGCCGAGATCGCCGACACCGTCGAGATCGTCGCGCTGACCAAGGTCGACCCCGCCTTCGGCCCCGACCCGGTGCTGATGGTGACCGGTCTGGCACTGGTCGACGACGCCGAGCAGGCCGACGCTGCGCTGGCGCCGTTCCGGGACAACCCGGCGCTGCCGCGGGCGCTGGCGTTCAAGGACGCCCAGCCGACCACGATCACCGAGCAGCGTGCCCGCCAGCTCGAGGACAACCCGGAGGGCCACCGCTGGGTGGTCGACAACGCCTGGCTGGCGGGTACGCCGGCCGAGGTGGTGCCCGCCGCGAAGGCGGCGTACACGACGCTTCCGACGCCGAAGGCGTTCACCATCTGGTTCTCGATGGCACCGCTGCGGGCGCTGCCCGAGATGGCGTTCTCGGTGCAGTCCGAGATCTACCTGGCCGCCTACGTGGTCTGGGAGGACCCGGCCGAGGACGAACAGAACCGGGCCTGGCTCGAGGGCGCGATGGCCGACCTCCAGCCGGTCACCGTCGGCCAGTACCTCGGCGACGGCGACCTGTCCCGGCGCCAGGTCCGCTTCCTCTCCGACGAGGCCTGGGAGCGGCTGCAGCAGATCCGGGCCGAACGTGACCCCGACGGCATGTTCGTCGGCTACCACGCCGGACCCGACGGCGCCGCCAACGCCAACCACTGGCAGTAGACAGCACCAGCACACGGCCCGGCCTGACAGCGTCAGGCCGGGCCGTGGTGCACCCGGTGTGCTCAGCGCACCTCGGCGGCCGCCGCCTCGAGCCTGCCGAAGATCCAGCGGTACGCCGGATCGGCGAGGCGATGCTCGGAGAACCAGTACCCCTCGGCGAGCAGCACCTCCCCGAAGGGCGGCTCCACCATCGTCAGCGGGCCGTCTCCCTGCGCGTGCAGGGCGGCCAGCTTCTCAGGCACGACCGCGTACATGTCGGTGCCCTCGATCACGAACGGCAACGGCAGGAAGCCGAACACCTGGAGGACCGGACGATGCTCGATGTTGACCTCGCCGAAGACCCGGTCGACCGGCGTCTGGATCCCGGTGCCGAAGGACCCGGCGGCGTACGGCAGCGACCGCAGGTCGTCCAGGGTCAGGGCGCCGTCGCGCAGCCGCGGGTTGCGCCGGTCCACCAGGACCACCATCCGGTCGGTCCACAGCGGGCGGGAGACGCCCGGGAAGCCGGTCCGCATCGGCGCCAGCACGACGTCGTGGTCGACCAGGACGCGCTCGGACAGGTGCGCCCCGGCCTCCAGGTTGTCGATCGTGAGGCGGACGCCGGGCGCCTCGGCCTCGACCATCCTGACCAGCGGCTCGTGGATCGCCGAGAGCGCGTAGTCGCTCATCGCCAGCCGGAACGTGCGATGGCTGATGCTCGGCTCGAACTCGTCCTCCAGGTCCAGCGCGACGCCGACCAGGCGGACCGCGTTCTGTGCCTCCGGCAGCAGGTCGCGGGCGAACGGGGTCAGCTCGTACTCCCGGCCCGAGCGGACCAGCAGCTCGTCGTCGAACCGGCGACGCAGCCGCGCCAGGGCCGCGCTCATCGCCGGCTGACTGAGCCGGAGCCGCTGTCCGGCACGGGTCACGTTGCCCTCTTCCAGCAGCACCTTGAGCGGCAGCAGCAGGTTGAGATCGGTTCCTCCGAGGGCCATCACGCCCCTCCCTCCACAGTCCGGTCAGCGGGACCGGCGGCGACTAGAATCGCATGATCATGGTGACACGAGAGCACGGGGCACGCGAACGGCTGCGCGAGGTCGACGCGAACCTCCTCTTCTCCCTCCACGCCCTGTTGGAGGAGCGGAATCTGACCCGTGCCGGCGAGCGCCTGCTGACCAGCCAGCCGGCGATGAGCGGCGCCCTGACCCGGCTGCGCAAGCACTTCGACGACGAGCTGCTGGTGCGTTCCGGTCGCGGCTTCGAGCTGACCGAGACCGCCGAGCGACTGCGCCCGATCGTGACCGCCGCGGTCGAGGCGGCCGAGGCGCTGCTGGGCAACCAGCGCACCTTCGACCCGGCGACCAGCGCGAAGCTGTTCAACGTCTCGATGTCGGAGTACGCGATGACGGTCCTGGCCGAGCCGCTCACCCGGATCCTCACCGAGCAGGCCCCGGGCTGCTCGATCAACCTGGAGCCGTTGGAGCTGCACCACGACCAGGTCGAGGCCCAGCTGATGCGCCGCGACCTGGTGATCGCGCCCCTGGGGTTCCAGTTCCCCGGCCGCGCGCAGCCGATCTCGACGGACCATCTCGTGTGCGTCGTACGACGTGACCACCCGCGTCTGGAGGACGGGGCGCTCAGCACCGAGGCGCTCCAGGAGATGCCGCACGCGGTGGCCGAGTTCACCGCCGCGGGCAGCACCCGGCGGCCGCTGGAGGTGGCGCTGGAGCAGGCCGGGGTGACCGACCGCAACGTCCTGGTCCGGGTGCGCAGCCTGCTCACCCTGCCGTTCGCGGTGGCCGGGACGAACATGTGCGCGTTCGTGCCCTCGCGGCTGGCGCGGCGCTGCGCCGACGTGCTCGACCTGGTCGTGGCGACCACCCCGCTGGCCCCGGTCGAGATCACCGAGGCCGCGCACTGGCACCCGCGTCGGGAGAGCGACCCGGCCGTGATCTGGCTGCGCCAGCTGCTGTACGACGTCGCCGTGACGGTGGAGGACCAGCGCTGATCGGTGATGCCAGTGATCGCTCCTGGCGATGCCGCACACCCTTGCCGCCAGGGCGCTGATCGGGCTGACTGGGGAGGCACTCCCTCCCCCGAAAGCCTCCCCCGAAAGTCAGGCATGAACACCACCTCCTCCTCCGTTCCCCGTCGCGTCGTCACCGGCCACACCGCCGAGGGCGTCTCCGTCGTCGTCGCCGACGGCCCGGTCCCGGTCAGCCGGCACCTGCCCGACGACGGCGTCCGGTTCCACGAGATCTGGAACACCGAGGGGGCACCGGCGCGGATCGTCGCGGTGGAGGCCGACGAGCCGACCCAGCGCACGCTGGCGGTGCCGCCGCCGGCGCTGGGCACCAAGATCCGGATCAACGAGTTCGAGCCCGGCCACCTCGACGAGCGTGGCCTGCAGTCGCCGGTGCACCGCACCGCGTCGATCGACTACGGCATCGTGCTGGAGGGGGAGATCACCCTGATCCTGGACGACTCCGAGGTCACCCTGGGCGCCGGCGACATCGTCGTCCAGCGCGGCACCGACCACGCCTGGGCCAACCGCGGCGACGTCACCGCGAAGGTCGTCTTCGTGCTGGTCGACGGCGAGTTCGACCCGGCCCTGGCCGCGACGCTGCCCGGCGGTCTGGACGGTCTGATGCACGGCGGTCCGCGGGACTGAGCCGGCTCAGCCCTGCGGCCAGCCGGTGTAGCCCTCGGCCAGGTACGCCGATCCGGCGCGGGAGCCGACGAGACCGGCCAGCTCGCCGAGCTGGCGTCGCTCGTCGAACGCGCTGGCGCCCTCGATCCGGTGCAGCATCGTGGTCATCCAGTAGGAGAAGTGCTGGGCCTTCCACACCCGCGCCAGCGCCCGGTCGGTGTACTCGGCCAGCGCCGCCTCCTCGCCCCGGCCCAGGGCCCGCTCGATCACCTCGGCCAGCACCCGGACGTCGGCCAGGGCGAGGTTGAGCCCCTTGGCCCCGGTCGGGGGCACGGTGTGGGCGGCGTCCCCGGCGAGCAGCAGCCGACCGTGCCGCATCGGGGTCTGGACGAAGCTGCGGAAGGGCAGCACGGTGCGCTCGATCACCGGCCCCTCGACGAGCCGGAAGTCGTCCTCGCCGGCGAGCCGGGCCTGCAGCTCGGCCCAGATCCGGTCGTCGGACCAGTCGTCGGTGCTCTCGGCCGGGTCGCACTGGAAGTAGAGCCGCTGCACCGTGTCGGTGCGCTGGCTGACCAGGGCGAAGCCGCGCTCGGAGCGGGTGTAGATCAGCTCCGGCGCGCTCGGCGCTGACTCGGCCAGGATGCCGAACCAGGCGAACGGGTACTCGCGGAAGTACTGGGTGGCACCGGGGATCCGGGCGCGGCAGACGCTGCGGGAGCCGTCGGAGCCGACGACCAGGTCGGCGAGGATCTCGTGCCGGGCGCCGTCGGCGTCGGTGTAGCGCACCCGGGGCGTCGTGGTGTCGACGTCGACCACCTCGGTGTCGCCGATGCCGTAGCGCAGGTCGGCGCGATCGGCGCTGCGCTGGGCGTGCAGGTCGATGAAGACGTCGGTCTGCGGGTAGAGCCAGCAGCTCGCGCCGACCAGGTCCTCGAAGTCGATCCGGTGGCTGACCCCGTCGAAGCGCAGGTCGATGCCCTCGTGCCGGTGCCCCTCGCGCAGCACCCGATCCATCCCGGCGTCGACCAGGAGCCGCACCGAGTCCCGCTCCAGGATCCCGGCCCGGTGGGTGGTCTCGATGGTGGCGACCTCGCGGTTGTCGATCACCACCGACTCGATCCCGGACAGGTGGAGCAGGCGCGAGAGCATCAGCCCGGCCGGTCCCCCGCCCACGATCGCGACCTGGGTGCGGGTGCTGCTCTGGTACGTCGTCATGGCCCGAACCTTGCCGCCGCCGGTGCCGGGGCGCGAGGATGGAATGTCACTGAGTGAAGAAGCGGGAGGAGCGTGATGGCAGGCGGATCAGAGCCGGGAGCGTCGCTGGTAGCCCGCACCCTGACCGTCCTGGGTGCCTTCGACGCCCAGCACCCGACGCTCAGCCTGAGCGAGCTGACCGCCCGCACGGGCCTCTCCTCGGCCACCACCCTGCGGATCGCGCGCGAGCTGGTCGCCGGTGGGGCGCTCACCCGTGGCACCGACCGGCGCTACCGGATCGGGCGGACGATCTGGCACCTCGGGCTGCTCTCCCCCGTCGAGACCGACCTGCGCACCGCCGCCGCCCCGTTCCTGCACGACCTGCACGCCACCACCCGCGCCACCGTCCACCTCGCGATCCGTGAGGGCGACGAGGTGCTCTACCTCGACCGGCTCGCCGGGCAGGCCTCGGTGCCGGTGGTCAGCCGGGTCGGCGGGCGGCTGCCTCTGTACGCCACCGGTGTCGGCAAGGTGCTGCTCGCCGCCGCACCGGCTGCCGTCGTGCACCGCGTCGCGGCCGGACTGGTCCCGGTGACGCCGTACACGATCGTGACGCCGGGACAGCTCACCCGCCAGCTCGCCCGGGTCCGCGCCGAGGGGTACGCCACCACCCGCGAGGAGATGACGCTGGGCGCCTGCTCGATCGCCGTCCCGGTCACCGTCGACACCGCCGTGATCGCCGCCGTGGGCGTGGTGATCCCGGACCTGCGCCGCCATCGCGCCACCCTGATCACCGCCCTGACGATGGCGGCCCGAGGCATCGCCCGGACGATGACGACGGTCTGAGGAGCGGGACGCCGGCTCGGGGCCGTGACATTCCTGTGATTATCCTGAATCCGTTCACCTGCGGAGCGCGACCGCGCTCCGGGACACTTTTCGGGGGTATCACGTGAATTTCTCGGGACGACGCGCGACCGCGTCCATCTTCTCCGCGCTGGCGATCGGCGTCGCGCTGACCGGCTGCGGCAGCAGCGACAGCTCCGCCAAGGGCGACGTCTTCAGCTCGGACACGAGCTCGCCGTCGAGCACGCTCAGCACTGACAGCTCCACCACCAGCACGCCGACCGACACCACGACCGACACGCCGAGCGACACCGCCACCGCGAGCGGCTCGCAGCACGAGGCGCTGACGTCGATGGCCAAGCAGGCCCAGGCGTCCATCCCGAACCTGATGAAGGCGTTCGACGGGATGTACTCCAAGATCTCGATCGAGACCGAGGACCCGGGCACGATCATCTACAGCTACACCTACGCCAAGGCGATCGACGGCAAGGCCGGTGAGTCGGCGCTCAAGCAGCAGTACCCGACGCTCCAGTCCTCCTGCGAGACGGCCGTCTACCCGGCGATGAAGGCCGGCGGCGTGACCGTCGACCCGAAGGTGAAGTACGAGTTCCACAACTCCGACGGCTCGCTGGTCGGCTCCTACACCTGCGTCGACAAGTAACCGACGCCCACGCGACACCGACGTGCCCCCGCCCGATCAGGGCGGGGGCACGTGGTCTGAAGCGGGTGGTCCTCACCCCCGCGTCAGACGGAGCGCCAGCTGGGGACAGATGTTGACCACCTGCTTGGCACGCTCCAGGTCGTCCCCGGCCAGTGCGAGCGGCGGGTTGCCGGCCGCACCGGGCAGGATCGGGTAGCCCCACGGGTCCAGGCCGATCCGCTCCGACCACAGCCGGGCGCAGAGCCCGTGACCGTCGCAGCGGGTCCAGTCCACCTCCAGCCGCACCGGCTCCGCGGCCACCGCACGGCGGCTCACGACGCCACCCGCGATCCCGACGCCGCCGAGGAGACCGAGGGCACCGGCAGGTAGCCCTGGATCGGACGGCCGCAGCCGTGCCCGGTCCGGTGCCGCTCCACCTCGTCGGCGAAGGCGTCCAGGGCCGTCGCGATGAACCGCACCGTGCCGTCGGGGTTCGAGCAGGCACCCCGGCCCACGACCAGCCCGGCCCGGGCACGGAGCCCGTCCAGGTCGATCCGGCCGCCCTCGTAGATCGCCACCAGGTCCCGCGCCACCGAGGCCAGCCCGAACAGGCACGGCCCGCACTGGCCCGCCGAGGAGGCTGCCAGCCAGTGCGCGACGCGGGTGACCTCACCCAGCGCACACGTGCTCTCGGGCAGTACGGCGACCACGCCCGCGCCCCAGGAGAGCCCCCGGCTGCGCAACGAAGCCCGGTCCAGGGTCAGCCCCTCAGCGGTCGTCCAGGCACCGTGCACCCCGCCGAGCAGCATCGGACGCCCCGCCCGCGGCCCCGTCAGCAGGTCCAGCGAGGCACCGTGCACCACCTCCCCCACGCCCGCGTGCGGCACGCCGAGCAGGGTGACCAGGCTGGTCCCGGCCTCGCCGATCGTGCCGAGAGCGGCGTACTCGGCGATGCCGGACAGCGCCAGCACCCCGAGCTGGGCGAAGGTCTCCGCGTTGGAGACGAAGGTGGGTCGGCCGTCGATCCCGCGCTCGGTGGGCAGCACCCGGCGGCCGTCGGGGACGGCGTGCTCACCGGCCACGGCGTGGATCACCGAGCGTGCCTCGCCGCCGACGAACCCGGCCGGGGTCGGCACGATCGTCACGTCGGCGGCGTCGCGGCGCTCGGCCCGTGCCGCCTGCAGGGCGGCCAGCGAGGCGGGGTCGTGGGCGGCGATCGTGACGTGCCGGGTGCCGAGCGCGGCAGCGACGACCAGGGCTCCGTCGAGCACCCGGTGCGGGGCGCGACGCATCAGCACCCGGTCCTTCCAGCTGGTCGGGTCCGACTCGCTGCCGTTGACCAGTACCTGGGTCGAGCGCCCTGCCGGGGTCGCGGCCAGCTTCACCGCGACCGGGAAGGCGCCACCGCCACGGCCGAGCAGTCCGACCTCCCGGGCGGCCTCGACCAGCCACTCCTGGCTGCGGTGGGTCAGCGCCCCGGTCATGGTGAGGTGGTGCGCGTAGGGCAGTGCCCGGTCGGGGCGGACCCCGGCGAGCACCCGGGCGGCGCCGAGCCCCTGCACCGGCGGGGTGTCGTCGCGTACCGGAGCAGCGACGGGGATCTGGGTGGTGGTCATCGGAGGGCTCCTGTCAGGCGGAGGTGACCGCTCACGTCGCGGGTGCGGCGAGCGGGGACGCAGAGGCGGACGACGACGGCGGCACCGACCGCCAGGCCGCAGCCGACGTAGGTCGCGATCGCCCACCACACGCGGGTGTCGGTGCCGGAGAAGATCCCGTGGGCCATCGACAGCACCCAGCCGCCGTACGCCGCCACGTGCACGCCCCTCCAGAACCGGATCGCCCCGGGACTCGCGCTCACCTGGCGCCGCACCGCACCGGAGACGGCGGTCACGATCAGGGCGTAGACCCCCAGCACGCCGAGCGCGATCGGCAGCGGCCGGTAGCCCGAGGCGAACGGCACCAGCGCACCGGCCACACCGAGCGGGACGTAGGAGTCGACCACCGCCAGCGCGATGTGGCCGACCAGCACCACCAGGCCGAGCACGCCCAGCGAGCGGTGCAGGATCTGACGGAAGACACGGGCGTCGATCGAGGCGATCCGGCGGTCGCCGCTGGTCGCCAGCGCCCCGAGCACGGTGCTCGCGGTCAGGGCGATCAGGGAGACGAAGCCCAGGGACCGGATCAGGTACCACATCGTCATCACGCAGCCTCCTGTTCAGCACGGGGCCAGGCGCCCACCCGGGAGATCTCCCCGTCGGTGCCGACCAGGCGGGCCGAGAAGCCCGAGCGCGGCAGACGGTCCAGGGCTCCGGCCGGGTCGACCAGCAGCCAGGTGCTCATCACGTTCGCCGACAGCGCGGTCGGCGCCCACACGCTGGCGGTCCGCAGGCCACCGACGGCGGGGCGACCGGTGCGCGGGTCGATCAGGTGGTGCGCCTCGGCGCCCGGCGCGCCCCACCGGCGGGCCAGGGTCGACGAGGTCGCCAGGCCGCCGCGGTTCAGGCCGATCCGCTCGGCGCGGTCGGTGCCGAGCGCCGCCTCGGTCTCGGCGACGTCGACCCGCCAGTCCCCCGAGGCCGGCGTGCCCGCGGCGGCCAGGTCGCCACCGATCGCGACCAGGACCGGGACGTCCAGGCGTCGCTGGATCCGGCGGACCGCCTCGTCGGCGGTCCAGGCCTTCGCGGTCGCGCCGAGGTCGAGGCGGACGCCCTCGGGGACTCCTACCCGGCGCCAGGTGGGGTCGACCCGGACCCGGCGCCAGTTCTGTGATGACGGTCCGGGCGCTTCGGCCGACGTGTCGGCCGGTGCGGCTGCCTCCGCGGGGAGAGCGGCTCCGCCCCGCGCCCTGACCGTCTCGATCTGATCGTCGTAGCCCGCTGCGATCAGGGCCGACCCGAGGGTGGGGTCGACCGCGCCGCGGGTGTCGAGCGCGGCGTCCAGGGCGACCGTGACCAGGTGCAGCGTCAGCGCACCGACCGGGACGACCACGCCGGGGCGGTCGTTGACCCGCTCCAGCTCGGAGTCGGGCCGGAACCGGCTGACGGCGGCGTCGACGCGGCCCATCAGCTCGCGGGTGATCGCGGCGGCACGCTCAGCCTGGGCCTCCGAGCCGGCGACGGTCACCGAGACCGAGCACGACCAGTCACGCCAGGCGCGGGTGGCGGTGCTCATGAGGAGTGGCTCGAGCCGTGCGCCTGGCCGGACTGGCCCTGGGACGTTCCCGAGCTGCTGGACGAGCCGCTGCCGGACGAGCCGGACGAGCCCGACGAGCCGCTGCTGTCGGTGGAGCCGCTGGTGCTGGACGAGCCACTGCCCGACGAGGTCGACCCCGACGTCGAGCCCGAGGAGGAGCCCGAGGAGGTCGAGCCGCCCTGAGTGCCCTGGTACCCCTCGTACTGGCTGAAGTCGGTCCCGCTCGTGGTGCCCGAGCTGGTCGACGTACCCGTGGAGCGCGTCGAGCCACTGGAGCCCGAGGCCGACTCGGCCGACGGGGTGACCTGGGCGGCTCCGACGGCGAAGGCCACCGAGGCCGCCGCGCCGACACCGACGGAGGCAGCGAAGAAACGCCGGGCCTTGCGCGGGATCGGCGAGGAGGACTGGGGGGACGGGGTTCGACTGGACATACGACGATCGTGCTGCGGCCCTCTGAGAGCAGCCCGAGATCTACGTCAAGGGAACGTCAAGTCTTCTTCAAATCTCGTGCCGAGCCCGGTGACGGCTCCTCGAACGGCTCCCGCAGCACCAGCCGTACGCCGTGCCGAGCGGCCCGCCCCGGGGCCGCCGGGGACGAGACCAGGGTGAGCGCCCCACCCGTGGCGACGGCGAACGAGCGGGCGATGTCGAGGCCCAGACCGGTGGAGCCACGGTCGCTACGGCCCCGCGAGAGCGCCTCGGGCGGGATCCCCGGCCCCTCGTCCCAGACCTCGACGGCCGGCTCGCCGCCCACCTCGACGACGGCGACCTCCAGGCCGATGCCCTCGTCGGTGTGGGCGATCACGTTCTCGATCAGGGCGTCCAGGACGGCCGCGAGATCCTCGGCCGCGGCCCGCACCTCGACCGGCCCCGACGGCATCCGCGCCCCGACCGCGCGGCCCTGGTCCTGGGCCAGCGGGGTCCAGAACGCGACCCGGTCGGCGACCACCGCGACGGCGTCGCAGCGCGGGTGCAGCCCTTCGCGCTGGGGTCGCCGGGCGTCCTGGATGCCGCGGGTCAACGCCCGCTCCAGGACGGTGATCTGCTCCTCCAGGGACGTCCGGGCCGCCCCGGCGGGCAGTGCCTCGACGCCGAGCCTGACCGCGGTCAGCGGGGTGCGGAGCCGGTGGGAGAGGTCGGCGGTGCGCTCGCGCTCGTGGGCCAGCAGCTCGTCGATCCGGTCGGCCAGGGCGTTGAGCTCGACGGCGACGTCGGCGACCTCGCGCGGACCCTCGACCGGAGCCCGGGCGAGCAGGTCGCCCGAGCGCAGGGCGGTCGCGGCCTCGGCCGTCCGGCGCAGCGGACGGGTCAGCCTGCGTGCGGTCGCCTCGGCGGCGACGGTGGCGATGCCGAGCAGCAGGATCCCCGAGCCGATCACCGCCAGCGCCCGCCACCGCACCGTGCCGACCACGGCACTGTCGGGTGAGAGCACGAAGACGGTGGCGATCCCCTGGGTGCTGGTGGCCTGCACCTGGACCACCCGTCCGGCCGCGACCGAGGCGGTGGTCGGCCCGGTCACGGTGCCGAGCCCGGCATGGCCCTGGTCGTGGTCGGTGTCGCCGTCCCCGCGGGGCTTCGACGGGGCGCGGACGCCCTTCGGCAGTGCGGCACCGAGCACGTCGCCGTCGCCCATCACGACGGTGACGCAGGCGCTGCCGCGGGCGTTGAGGCGCTCCAGGTACTCGGTCAGCACGGCGTCGTCGTACGTGCCGGTGGAGAGGTAGTCGGCAGTGCCCTGCGCGATCGATCGAGCGTCGCGCTCGGCGGAGTCGTAGGCCGCCGAGCGCAGCATCAGCGCGATCGGGACCCCGGCCAGCACGATCACCAGGGTGGCAGTGCCGACCGCGAGCAGCAGGATCCGGGCGCGCAGGCTCATGACCGGTCCGGGTCGACGAGCTTGATCCCGACACCGCGCACGGTGAGCAGGAAGCGCGGCTCGGCGGCGGTCTCGCCGAGCTTGCGGCGCAGCCAGGACAGGTGCACGTCGACGGTACGGTCGGCGCTGCCCCAGGGCAGCTGCCAGACCTCGGAGAGCAGGTCCTGCTTCGTCACCACCTGGCCCGGGTGACGCATCAGGACGTGCAGCAGGTCGAACTCCTTGCGGCTCAGGTCGAGCTCGTCGCCGTCCAGGTGCACGGTGTGGCGCAGCGGGTCGAGCCGCAGCGCGCCGACCGCGATGGTCTCGTCGACCTCCGCGGCCGAGCCCCCGGCGCCGTTGCCATTGCCGTGGGTACGCCGCAGCACGGCCCGGATCCGGGCGTCCATCTGCGCCGCGGAGAAGGGCTTGATCAGGTAGTCGTCGGCACCGGCATCGAGCAGTCGTACGACGTCGCGGTCGTCGTCACGCGCCGTCGCCACGATCACCGGGACGGCGTCGATCACCCGACTCATCGCCAGCACGTTGGCACCGTCGGTGTCGGGCAGCCCGAGGTCGAGCACCAGCACCTCGGGCGGCTCGGAGGTGAAGCTCGCGATCGCGTCGGCCCCGGTGGCGACCGGGGTCACCTCGTGGCCGAGCTCACTCAGGCTGTGCGCCAGCGTGCCGCGGATCGCGTCGTCGTCCTCGACCAGCAGCACCCGCGCCATGCGCACAGCCTAGGTGGCTCAGGCCAGCACCGTCGGCTGATGGGCGACCATCCGTGGCCGCTCGCCCTGAACGTCCCACACCGTCAGCGAGGCGTTGTGCATGTGCCGCTGCCCGGCCGGGGTGATCACCTCGGCGTCGACCTCGACCCAGAGCAGCACCAGGCCGTCGGCCTCCAGCACCCCGGTCTCGGTCGAGGTCATCGCCGGGTAGACCAGGGTGCCGCCGGCGAGCTTGGCCAGGTACTCCGCCTTGGTGTCCCACAGGCCGCTGGCGTGGCCGTAGCGCAGGTCCTCGTGGAGCAGGTCGGCCAGCGCGTCGAGGTCGCCCGCGGCCATCGCCGTACTGCGGGCGACCTCGGCGTCGCGGACGGAGTCGACCAGGCTCATGCCCCGGCCGGGGCGAGCACGATGTCGAACCGGACCTGGCTCCAGGTGCCGTCGACCTCGCGGCCGTCGGGGGTGGCGGTGCCGGCGGGCTGCGGCACGAACTCCTTGATCAGGGACTCCTTGACCCCGAAGACGGAGTCGTTCCACAAGATCGCGTCGCCCTGCGGGAAGATGTGCGTCACCAGCGTGCGCCGGCCCTCGGCCGAGACCATGAAGTGCAGGTGCGAGGCCCGCAGGGGCGAGCGGCCGACGGCGTCGAGCATCTTGCCGACGGGGCCGTCGTTCGGGATCGGGTACGGCGTCGGGGTGAGGCCCCAGAACCGGTAGCGTCCCTCGGCGTCGCTGAACAGGTGCGCGCGACCGGCACGCTTGCCGGCGTCGTACTGGACGTCGTAGAGACCGTCCTCGTCGGCCTCCCAGACCTCGATCCGGGCCCCGGCCAGCGGGTTCCCGTCGGTGTCGGTGACGGTGCCCTCGACCCAGCACGGCTCACCGGGAGCACCGAAGGCGATGTCGCCGCCGAGCTCGATCTCGGGGGCGTCCTCGACGAAGAACGGGCCGAAGACGGTGGCCTCGGTGGCGTCCTCGTAGGCGGCGTTGTTGACGTTGATCGTCTGCATCGACGCACCGAGGGTGTCCGAGAGCAGGATGAACTCCTGGCGGACGTCGTCGGTGATGTGACCGGCCTGGGTGAGGAACTCGATCCCGGCACCCCACTCCTCCTCGGTGAGCCGCACGTCGCGGATGAAGGAGTGCAGGTGGCGCACCAGCGACACCATGATCTGGTGCAGCCGCTCGTCCTCGCAGTGGTCGAACGAGGCGATCACCGTCTCGACCAGCTTGGCCTCGACCTCGGTCTGCTCCTCGCTGACGGCCTCCCAGGACCGCACACCGTTCGCGCTCATGCCAGTTCTCCAGACTTCTCGTTCTCAGTGGGGGCCGATGCGGGGGCGCCCGACCAGGCGGCACGCAGCAGCGCCGTCAGATTCTCGTCGGTCACCGGGGTGGGGTTGTTGGCCGGGATCGCCGCCCGGATGGCGGGCACGGCCTTGGCGATGCCGTCCTCGGGCATGCCGTAGTCCTTCAGCGCCCGGGGCGCGTCGAGGCGCTCGCGCAGCGTCGCCAGTCCCTCGACCGCGGTCGAGGTGCCGAACGCGGTCGCGATCCGGGCCTCTGCCTCGGGGGCGTTCGGCGCGTTGAAGGCGAGCACGTACGGCAGCACCACCGCGTGGGTCTGGGCGTGCGGCAGGTTGAACATGCCGCCGAGCACGTGACAGATCTTGTGGTGCATCCCCGAGCCGGCCGAGGAGAACGCCCCGGCGGCCAGGTAGGCGCCGTACAGGGTCTGCTCGATGCCCTCGATGCTGGCCTCGCCGGCCGTCGTCTGCGAGATCCGGGTCAGCCCCTCGGCCAGACCGCGGATGCCCTCCTGGGCCAGCGCCTGGTCGATCGGGTCGACCCGCGGGCCCCACATCGCGTCGATGCAGTGCGCCATCGCGTTGAGGCCGCTGGCCACGACCAGGTCCGCGGGCAGGCTGACCAGCAGCGACGCGTCGTAGACGATCGAGGCCGGCAGCACCTTCGGGTCGACCCCGGTGGTCTTGGTCTCGCCCTCGGTCAGGCCCCACACGTTGGTCGCCTCGGAGCCGGCGTACGTCGTCGGCACGGCGATGATGGGGAGCCCGCTGGTCAGCGCGATCGCCTTGGCCAGTCCGGTGGTCGAGCCGCCGCCGACGCTGATCAGGAGGTCGACCTCGGCCTCGGCCGCAGCGGCGCGGGCGCGCTCGGCGACCTCGACCGGGACGTGCATGACGACCTCGTCGTAGCGCAGCACGACCGGCACCTGCGATGCGATCGGGTCGGCCAGCGAGGCCTCCCGGTCCGAGGCGATCAGCATCACCCGGGTGCCACCGAGGGCGTCGACCTCGGCCTTGACCGCGGCCGCGGCGTCAGCGGTGGCGAAGACGAGCCGCTGCGGCAGCGTCTCGTGCGTGAACTGCATGTCATGCCCTCCCGAGCACAGTGGTGAGTGCGTCGCGCAGTGCCGCGACGGGGTCGGAGGCCAGCGTGTCAGAACGCCAGGCGACGTACTTGTCCGGGCGGACCAGGACGGCGCCGGACTCGGCGACCTCACGCTGCTTGGCCCAGTCGTAGTACAGGTCGGTGATCTCGTGACCGGGGCCGATCACGACCGTCTCCAGGGGTACGCCGAGCTCGGCGGCGACCGACGCGGCGGCGTCGGCCCAGGCCTCGCCCGCGACCCCGGTGAACAGGGTCCACTGCCGGTAGGGCGCCAGGTCCATCAGGGCGAACCGGTCGACGTTGTTGCCCACCCACGCGTGCGGCAGGTGCGCGCCGGGCGAGGTCGAGGCGACGTAGTACAGGTCGGCGTCCTCACGCCCCGCCGGACGGACCGGCCGGGTGCCGTCGGAGACGACGGCCGAGGACTCGTAGAACTGGCCCAGCTCGACGCCGTGGGCGTTGAACTCGTAGTTCTTGGTCTCCATCGCCGTGACCAGTGCGGCCCGCTTGGCCTCCCCTGCGGGGGTGTTGGCCTTGCGCTCCTCGATCGCCGCAGCCATCTCGTCACCGCTCAGGCCGACGACGCCGAGCGCCTCGAAGATGTCGCCGAACTCGCGCGCCGACCGGTTGGCCCGGGTGACGATCTGCTTCGCGATCGGGGCGCGCTCGACGGTGTAGGTGTCGAGCAGCGACGGACCGGCCTGGCCGCGCAACACCGCGGCGAGCTTCCAGGCCAGGTTGTAGGAGTCCTGCACCGAGGTGTTCGAGCCCAGGCCGTTGCTCGGCGGGTGCCGGTGGATCGCGTCGCCGGCACAGAAGACGCGGCCCTTCTGCAGGGTGGTCGCGTACATCTCGTTGACGCCCCACAGCGAGTGGCCGGTGATCTCGGGCTCGAGGTCGGGCATGCCGAGCAGGTCCCGCACGATCCCCTTCGCCATCTCGTCGTCGAGCACCGGCTCGGGGCCGTTGATGTCGTAGCCCCACACGATCAGCCACTCGTCCCACGGCCTGACCATCCGGACCAGGCCGGTGCCGATGCCGCCGACGTTGGAGCCGGGCTGGATCACCCAGTAGAGCACCGAGGGGCGGTTGTCGACGAGCGCGGAGATGTCGGCCTTGAAGGTGATGTTCATCGAGCCGGCGATGTCCATCGCGCCCTCGTAGGGCAGGTCGATGTCGGCGGCGACCTGGGAGCGGGCACCGTCGGCGCCGATCAGATACTTGGCCCGGATCTGGTACTCGTGGCCGGTCAGCCGGTCCCGGCACTCGACGGTGACCCCGTCGGCGTCCTGGGTGTGGGAGAGGTACTCGGTGGAGAACCGGGTCTGGGTGCCGCGCTCGGTGGCACCGCGGACCAGGATCGGCTCCAGGTAGGTCTGCGGGATGTCGACCGTGAGACACGGCGAGGCCAGCCGGTAGTCGGCCTCGCGGTCCGGGCGGGTCCCCCAGGTCAGGATCCGGCCGATCTCCTCGCCCGCGATCGAGGTGCAGAAGACGGTGTCGCCGATCAGCTCGTGCGGCGTGGCGTCGGCGAGAACCTCGTCCTCCAGCCCCATGTCGCGGAAGATCTCCATCGCCCGCTGGTTGGTGATGTGGGCCCGCGGCGTGTTCGCGGTCCAGCGGTACTTCGTGATCATGATGTTGGCGACGCCGAGCTCGCTGAGGAACAGCGCGGCGGCCGATCCTGCGGGCCCGGAGCCGACGATGAGGACGTCCGTCTCGACGATCGAGCCCTGAGGGATCTCCGTCTCGACGATCCCGTCGTTGAACACTGCCATCTCGTCACACCTCCCGTAGCGGTAGCCCCGTTGCTGCCTGTCTCGAAAGTATGTGACAGCGGTCACCCGCAGCGGTGAGGTCAGCGGTGGAGATGGCCGATCCACGAACCTTTGGCGGAGGATCGCAAGGGTTCAGCGCCGTCGGGCCCGCGCCTGACGACGTACGTCGGTGGCCCGCTCGCCGTAGCGGTCACGGAAGGCGTGGGAGAAGTAGGTCGCCGAGCCGAACCCGGTCCGCACCGCCACCTCGGCGACGGTGATCTCGGGCTCGGTCATCAGCAGCGAACGGGCCCGCTCCAGGCGCCGGGTGAGGATGTACTGCGGCAGCGTGCCGCCCGAGGTGGCGAAGACCCGTGACAGGTGGCGCTCGGAGATGCCCACCGCGTCGGCGACCCGGGCCGCGGTGAGGTTGGCCTCGGTGGCGTGCTCGTCGATGAAGGCCTGGGCGGTGACCAGCAGGACCGTGCCGGTGTCGGCGGGCTTGCCGGTCAGGACGTCGGCGATCAGGTTGCCGATCACGCCCTCGTCGATCGGGCGGGGATCGGTCGAGCGGACGGCGCGGCCGACCAGCCGAGCCAGGGTCCGGGCCTCGGTGCTGCCCTGGGCGAAGTCCATCAGCTGCGGTACGCCGACGGTGGCCTGCCCCGTCAGGGAGCGGAACGCCTCCCGGGGCACCTTGATCGCCAGCTCCTCGAGGCCCTGGGAGAAGCCGCGCATGAAGGGGCGGTCGACGTCGCAGATCAGGAGCTGGCCGGGACGGACGGTGCGGACCGCGTCCTCGTGATAGAAGAACGCCTCCCCGAAGAGGGTCAGGTAGATCGCGATCGCGTCCGAGGGCTGGGTGCGGACCAGCTCGGGGGTCCGCTCGATCACGTGGGCGTTGCCCTCCACCCGGGCGAGGTGGAACTCGCCGACCTGGCGGTTGACCATCGTGGCCTCGAGCGCTCCCCCGCCGAGCGTGCGACAGCGCAGCGTGATCAGCTCGTGCAGGTTGTGGTCCTCCCACAGCGCGACCCGGTTCTCCTCGGGCAGGGCCCGGGTGGAGAAGACGTTGGCGCTCTCCGGGACGTCGGTCATGTCCCCACCCCCACTGGTGTCGGCGCCACCGCCGTCTCGGTCGGTGCCGTCCCGGCAGCGGCGGTCAGGTCCGTCAGGACCGGGAGGTCCGGCAGCGGGCGGGCACAGACCTCGGCGGCGTCGGCCGGGGTGAGGCCCGCCATCCGCAGGTTGAGCTCGGCGTACTGCGCGGGCTGATCACCGCTGCGGTCGGAGTTGAGGTAGGAGTGGATCGCCGCCAGCAGGGAGCCGAAGACCATGTCGGCGGCCATCGCAAGGTTGTCGATCTGGAAGCGGCCCTCGTCCAGGCCGCGCTGGAGGTCGCGGCTGCACCGCGGACCGAGCACCTCGATGAGGGCGGGGTGGGCGGCACCGATCCGGACCACGAACCAGGCCCAGACCGGGTCGGAGGCCGCCGTACCCATCAGATGACGCAACGAGGAGGCGAACACCTCGGCAGGATCGGCCATCTGCGCCGTCATCGCGTCGAGGCGCTGACCCATCGACTCCAGGGTGTCGGTGATGACGCCGGTGATGATCTCCTCGCGGGTCGAGAAGTAGTTGTAGAACGTGCCGGTGCCCAGGTCGGCCGCCGCCGTGATCTGCGCGATCGTCACCGCATCAGGGCCGTGCTCGGCCACCAGCCGCCGCGCCGCGTCGATCAGACGGGCGCGAGTGGCTTCTGCTTTGCGGGTACGGCGATCCATGTCCTGATGGTTGCACAAACCCGAACCATCGTTCACTATGTGGTGCACGTCACTAGTGAATCATCATTCACCGATGACGACTAGTTCATTTTTCAGATGGGAAGACCACCATGAGTGACCACCTCAACGCCGACGTCGTCATCGTCGGGCTCGGCCCCGTCGGCCTCCTCGCAGCGATCAACCTCGGCCGGGCCGGCCACACCGTCGTCGGGGTCGAGCGCCACCCGCAGCCATTCCCGCTGCCGCGCGCCGTCACCTTCGACCACGAGATCGCGCGCATCCTCAACGGCATCGGGATCGACCCCGAAACCGACCCGTCGATCGTCTGGTACGAGGACCGCTACCCGATGATCACCGCCGACGGCCGGACCCTCCAGGAGGTCGACTGGATCAGCCGCAACCCCGACGGCTTCCGCAACCGGTACTGGTTCTACCAGCCGCTCCTGGAGGACCGTCTCCGCCAGATCGCCGCTGCCACGCCCGGCGTCACCCTCGTCGCCGGCTACGAGGCTGTCGCGATCAGCCAGGACGACAACGGCGTCGAGGCCACCTTCCACCGCTTCGCCGGCGGCGCCCTCGACCCGGCCGACGCCCTGCACGTCACGGCCCGCTACGGCCTGGGCAGCGACGGCGCCAACAGCTTCGTGCGCACCTCGCTCGGCCTGGAGCTGACCGACCTGGAGTTCTACTACGACTGGATCGTCACCGACATGATCCTGCACGAGGAGCGCGCCTACGACCCGGTGCATTACCAGATCTGCGACCCCGCCCGGCCGACCACCGTCGTGCCCGGCGGCGGCCCGGACCGCCGCCGCTGGGAGTTCATGCTGCTGCCCGGGGAGACCCCCGAGCAGTGGGCCGACCCCGACTCGGTGTGGCCGCTGCTGGCTCCGTTCGACATCACTCCGGAGAACTCCGAGATCCACCGCTCGGTGGTGTGGCGCTTCCAGGCGAAGTACGCCGAGCGGTGGCGCTCGGGCCGCTGGTTCATCGCCGGTGACGCCGCCCACCTGATGCCTCCGTTCGCCGGTGAGGGGATGTGCGCGGGCCTGCGTGACGTGATGAACCTGACCTGGCGCCTCGACCTGGCCCTGACCGGAAAGGTCGGCGAGGCGGCGCTGGAGGGCTACGGCTCCGAGCGGCAGCCGCACGCGAAGGGCTTCATCGAGTTCTCCGTCGGGATGGGCGAGGTGATCTGCGTGACCGACCCCGAGGCCGCCGCCGAGCGCGATGCCCGGATGACCGCGGAGTGGGACGCGATCAAGGCCGACGGCCCGCTGTGGCCGAAGGACAACCCGCTCGGTCCGGGCGCCTGGGTCGGGGAGAACGGCGGGCTGCCCGGTCGCCAGGGCACCGTCACCCACGACGGCGCGACCGGCCGCTGGGACGACGTGGTGGGCCGCGGCTGGGCGTTGCTGTCCCGGGTCGAGGCCGGTGCCGCCGTCACCGAGGAGCACCGCCGTCAGCTCAAGGGACTCGACGGGATCGCCGTCACGATCGGGGCCGCGGGCTCCGGTGCCGACGTGATCGACGTGGACGGCACCTACGCCGCCTGGTTCGACGACACCGGCGCCGACCACCTGATCCTGCGCCCCGACTACTACGTCGCCGCCACCACGACGTCCGCCGACCTGGACGCGGTCCTGGGCACGCTGAGCAGCGCCCTCGACCTCGGCGTCTGACGGACGTCGTACGCCGACCCGCTGGCCGGGCCGTCGGCAGATCCACCGGACGACCGAGTGGTCGAGCCATCGGCAGATCCGCCGGGCGATCCTCTGGCCGGGCCGCCTCCTCGGTGGCCCGGTCACACCCGTCATGGCGGGCCGCCGCGTGGGGTGAAGTGGACCTCGCCGTTGTCGGTGACCTCGGTGGTGAGGCGGGGGTCGTGGGCGCGGTGGTGGCACCTGCTGCACAGCAACAGGGCGTTGGTCAGGTCGGTCGGGCCGCCGTCGAGCCACCTGTGATGGTGGTGGGCTTCGCAGTGTGAGGCTGGTCTGTCACAGCCGTGGCCCTGGCAGTGGGGGTGTCGGAGTCGGAGTGCCTTGACCTGTCCGGTGGTGAACAGCCGTGTGGTCCGGCCCAGGTCCACGACCTCGCCCCGGGTGCCGAGCACGGCCGGGATCAGGTT